>JAYRWH010000036.1:0-25091 GCA_041918155.1 Ilumatobacteraceae bacterium
CCGCGTACGAAGCGATGAGCCACAGCCTGGCTGGGCCGGAGATGCAGCAGCGCCTCGATCGGTTCATGGCCGCAGCCCAGCAACCGGCCCTCGACCCCTCAACCTGAACGGACCCTGAACGGACCCTGAACGGACCCGGAAAGCGGCAACAGCCCGAACCCGTTGTGGGTTCGGGCTGTCCGGGATGTCTCGCGACATCACATGGCGGAAGGGGTGGGATTTGAACCCACGGAGGCTTGCACCTCGCACGCTTTCGAGGCGTGTCCCTTTGGCCACTCGGGCACCCTTCCGGGGCGGCAGGTTATCGGGCGCGCGGCCCTCGGCCCACCGAGTTCGCCTCAAGCTGGGTCGCCCGAATGCCGAAGAAACGACGTGCACGCAGACCTTTTCGCCCAGGAAGGCGGGTTCAGCCCGCGCCCGGCCTGGCAAGTGATCGAGGCCGCCCGGCGTCAAGGTGTCACCGGCGAGCTGGCGTTGGCGACGGCACCCACCACCACGGTGTTCCTCCGCGACGGCAACGTGTACTTCGCCGAGCGCGCCACGGACAGCGCCCTCGGGGTGCGCCTGCTCGTTGCCGGGGCGCTCGACCGCCAGCAGTTGAGCAAGGGCGCGATCCTCCTCAGCGGGGTGGAACACCTCGGCCGGCTGTTCGACCGCGATCCCTCGATCGACCGCGCGACCGTGGAACTGGCCGTCGAGACGATGACCGACGAGGCCCTCGTCACCGCCGCCCACGAAACCGTCGCCGGCTACCGGATGACCATGTACCGCCGTCATCCGTCGGGCATCGACCGCTGGCAGCCCGCCGGGCCCATCGCAGCGCCCGACGACGCCACCGAGGACCCCATCGAAGGCCCCATCGAAGACCCCACCGACCACAGCCACGACATGGGCCTGGTGGCGCCGGTCGCGCCCCTGTTCGCGGTGCCCGAACCCGTGTGGTCGGCACCGGCCGACAGCGCCGCCTCGATGGTCGACGCGATCGCGACGAGCGGCCTCGCCAACGAGGTCGCCGAGGCGATCCGGAACGCGCTGCTGGCAATCGAGGCCGCGGCCCAGCCGGAGATCCCGCTGCTGCCGAGCGACATCACCGAGGCCAAGCCCGCCTTCGCGCCGCTGATGGCGCGAGCGCAGGCCCTCTGACCCGTCAGCCGCGGCGGGCGGCGAAGAACGCCTTCAGCAACGCCCCGCACTCGTCCGCGAGGACGCCCGCTTCCACCGGTGGGCGGTGGTTGAGCCGTTCGTCCGCGCACACCTCGTAGAGGCTGGCCATGGCGCCGGCCTTCGGGTCGGTGGCGCCGTAGACAACCCTCCCGATCCGCGAGTTCACCAGCGCACCCGCGCACATCACACACGGCTCGAGCGTGACGTACAACGTGCAGTCGAGCAGGCGCCAGTGGCCCACCTGCTGGGACGCATCGCGCAAGGCGAGCACCTCGGCGTGAGCGGTCGGGTCGCCGGTCAGCTCGCGCTCGTTGTGTCGGGCCGCGACCACCACAGGGCCATCGGCGGTGTCGCGCACGATGATCGCCCCGATCGGCACGTCGCCGTGGGCCTCGGCGGCTCGCGCTGCTGCGAGCGCCAACTGCATGCACGCGGCGTCGACCGCTGCCTGCAGCGCCGGATCGGGGCTGGTGGCCATGAGCGGAGGGGGTGGGATTCGAACCCACGGAAGGTTGCCCTTCACACGCTTTCCAAGCGTGCCGATTCGGCCGCTCTCGCACCCCTCCCGGGTGGGCACGAAGGGTAGCGGCCGCGCGGCCGGTTGTCGCCGGGGGAAAGCTCGGTAACGTGCTGGGCACACCCGCTGGGTGTGGTGATGGTCGGGCCCTGTGCGACGGGCGTCCGCGAACCAGGTCAGGCCAGGAATGGAGCAGCCTTCAACGGTGCCGCTCGTGTGCCGCAGGCAACCTGGCCGTCACCACACTCAGCGGGTGTCCAGCGTCTCCGCCAAGCGCTTGGCCCGGCCGGCCAGCTCGGGCGCCCCCAGGCGGGCGGCCACCGCGGCGAACTCGCCCGTGGGCCCCTGCCAGCGCCAGTCGTCGACCACGCCCACTGGCACGTCGAGCGCGACCGTGGCGATCGTTCGGAACAGCAGGGCGTCGGCCATCTGGTCCTGCAGGGTGCGCGCCAGCTTCTCCGCCCCGCGCAGACCGGGCAGACCCCAGTCGCCGCACGAGGGCGGGATCGCGTCGATCGAGCCGAACTTGGCGAGCACCGTCGACGCGCTCTTCGCGCCCCAGCCGGGCAGGCCAGGAAAGCCGTCCGCGGCGTCGCCGACGAGGGCCAGGTAGTCGGCGATGCTGGCCGGCCCGACGCCGAACTTGGCCACCACACCGGCCTCATCGACGATCTCGTTCTTGCGCCGGTCGAACTGAACCACCCGCGTGCCGCGCACGCACTGGCCGAGATCCTTGTCGGGCGTGACGATGAGCACCTGGCCCACCCGCAGATCCGCGTCGGCCACGGCGGCCGCGGCGCCGAGCGCGTCGTCGGCCTCCCACTCCACCATCGCCCAAGTGGTGAACCCGCACGCCACCAGCGCTTCCTCCATCACCGGGATCTGGTCGAGCAGCACCGGATCCATCCCGGCGCTGGTCTTGTAGCCCGCGTAGAGGTCGTTGCGGAAGCTCTCGATGACATGGTCGCTGGCCACGCCCACATGGGTGGCCCCGTTGGCGACAAGTTGCAGGGTGCTGTTCACCACCCCTACTGCGGCGTCGAAGGGGCCGGCACTGCCGTGGCGTGACACCTGCCCGTAGTGCTGGCGGAACAGCTCGTAGGTGCCGTCGACGAGGTGGATATCCATCCGGCCATTCTGGCCTGCGCGCCGGACCCCCTCCGAGGCTTTCCTACCGCCGGCCCTTCCTCCGAGGGTTTCCGACGACCCTGTACCGCCGGAGAGACTCGGAGAACGATGTTCTCGCCGGAAACCCTCGGAGGGGTACGCTCACCTCACCGTCCGCGGGCCCTTTGACGAAGCCGAGTGGACAATTCCTCAAGACTTGGGCAAGAGGCTCCGATAACTCCAGCATGGCACGGCAATTCCGCCCCTTGTTGGTGACGCACTCCCTGGAAGCAGTGGCGCGATGACCACGCCCGAGCCCGGCAAGGGCATTCCCGCGAACACGACCGAGGTGCTGGCGGCAACCATCGCCGCTGCGGTCGAGCGGCAGCTCACACAGTACGTGTCGGCCATGGCCCAGCAGGTGGACGCCGCCCGCAAGTCCGTCGCCGACAGCCGGGAGGAACTGCGCGCCGAGTTCCACGCCGCCCACCTTTCCTTGCAGAACGCGCTCGAGGGCCGCCTCGGCGAGTTCGCCGAGCATCAACAGTCGCGCCTGCAAACCATCGAGGCGACGGCCGCCGGACTGGCCGCCGACGGGCCGACGGGTGGCGGATCGATCGACGCCGGAGAACTCATCGCCGTGCGCGAACACATCGATGCCCAGAGCGCCGCCGCACACGCCCGCATCGATGACCTGCAGCGCAGCGCCCGCCGCTTCGACGAGCAGACGTCGGCGTTGGTGCAGCACGTCAACGACACCACCATCGCCCTGTCGCAGCGAATGGACGAAGGCAACCAGGCCCTCGCCACGGCCGTCGAGGAACGGCTCGGCCTCGTGCGCGACACCCTCGAAACCGTCGGGCCGGAGGTGCAGCGCCAGCTCACCGAGCACGCCCAACTGCTGACCCAGCGGCTCGACTTCACCGAGCACAAGGTCACCGACCGCATGCTCGCGATGGAGGAGCGGGTCAACGAGCAGAACGGCACCAAGATCGCCACGATCGAGGCCACTGTCGGCCGGATCGGCTCGGGCTTCGACGACGCGATGGGGGCTCTCTCCCAGCGCATGCTGGAGCTGGAGAATCGCCTCCACGAGGCGTTCTTGCAGGTCAACATCCTCAACGAGAAGGTCGCCACGGTCGATGAGGACGCGATCAACAAGGTGAGGGACCAGCTGTCGGCGGCGGTCGGTGAAGTGATGCTCGTGCGCATCGAACTCGACCGCGTCGTCGCCAACACCGACGAGAAGGTCGACAAGGCCTCGCTGCGCATGGCGGAGATCGAGGCGCTGCTCACCGACCAGATGGACGTGAGCGCGTCCGTGCAGCTCGAGCGGCTCGACGAACTCGAGCGGGCGATGGCCGAACTCGACCCCGGTCAGTTCGTGCGCCGTGGCGAAGGTGCCGGTGGGGCCCCTGTCACCGGGACCATCACGACCGCGGCGGGCAACATGACTCCCACCGCAGCGGTTCCCGGCCTCAACCCGATCCCGCCCCGACAGACGTTGCCGTCCACCTCGCTCGGCAGCACGCTCGCAGCGGCCAACACCACCCCGCCCACGCCGCCCGCCAGCGGCCCGACCAGCCCCACGGAGCCGAGCCTGTCGTCGTTCTGACGACCTCGCGAACCGTCGGGAACGACAGCTGGAACCATGGCTCTGTTCAAAGCGACCAAAGAAGCGCCGTCCGCGGCCGAGGGTGAGTCGAGCGCGGAGTGCCTGCGCGTCGGCCAGACCCTCGTCGAGGCCAACCAGGTCACTGCGGAGAACTTCGCCGGCGCGCTCGCGCAGGCCAACGGCGATCTGCTCGCCTTCGCCGACGGCCTGCTGGCGCGCCACGGAGTGGGCCGCACCGAACTGGCGCTGGCCATCTCACAGGCCACCGGTGTGCCCGCCGTCGACACCAAGGGCATCGTCATCGCCGAGGAGCTGAAGGGCCTCCTCGACGAGCAGGTGGTGCGCCGCAACTGCGCGGTGGCGGTCGCCGAGGAAGGGGGCGCGCTCGTCGTGCTCTGTGTCGACCCAGCGCCCTCGCGCCGTCAGGCGATCGAGGCTGCAGCGGGCCGGCAGGTGAAGCTCTTCATCTCCGACCCGATGACGGTGCGCACGTTCATCGATACCGTCTACCGCGCGGACGCCGACATCGATCGGTTGGTGAAGTCCCTCGACCTGCAGGACGATCAGGCCAAGATCGCCGCGATCGCCGCCGAGGTCAGCCTCGACGACCAGGCGCCGGTGATCCAGCTCGTCAACCGCGTTGTCAGCCAGGCATTGCGCGACCGCGCGAGCGACATCCACATCGAGCCGATGGATGAAGAGGTGCGCGTGCGGTTCCGCATCGACGGTCACCTCGTCGAGGCGTTCAGGCTGCCCATGGGCGCCCACGCCGCGCTGATCAGTCGCCTCAAGATCATGAGCGGCATGAACATCGTCGAGAAGCGTCGCCCGCAAGACGGTCAGTTCTCCACGAACATCGACGGCAAGGACGTCGACGTTCGTGTCGCGTCAGTGGCCACCGTGTTCGGCGAGAAGATCGTCATGCGAATCCTCGACAAAGGCCGGTCGATGATCGGCCTCGCCGAGTTGGGCTTCCCCCGCGAGACCTACCTGCATTACTCGAAGATGATCCACTCGCCCTTCGGCATGGTGATCTGCGCGGGCCCCACCGGTGCCGGTAAGACCACGACGCTGTACGCCTCGCTGCTCGAGGTGAACTCGGCGGGCAAGAACATCACCACGGTCGAAGACCCGGTGGAATACGTGTTCCCCGGCATCAACCAGATCCAGACGAACGACCAAGCCGGCCTCACATTCGCCACGGGTCTCAAAGCCATCCTCCGTCAAGACCCCGACGTGATCCTCGTCGGTGAGATCCGTGACGCCGACACGGCGCGTATCGCGGTCCAGTCTGCCCTCACCGGCCACTTGGTGCTGTCGTCATTGCACGGCACCGACAGCGTGGCCGCGCTGCACCGCTTCCTCGACATGGGCATCGAGGCCTTCCTCATCGCGTCCTCCGTGGTGGGCGTCATCGGCCAGCGCCTCCTGCGACGCATCTGCGACTCCTGCCAGGAGCAGTACACGCCGGGCGCCGAAGAGCTGGCCGTGTATCGCCAGCACAGCGGCGGCAGTGAGAAGTCGGTGTTCTACCACGGCGTCGGCTGCAACTTCTGCGCCGGCACCGGCTACCGCGATCGCATCGGTGTGTACGAGTTGCTGCGCATCACCCCCGAACTGCGCCGACTCATCGTCGGCTGGGCCACCACCGAGGAACTCCGCCGGCTCGCCGTTGCCCAAGGCATGCGCACGATGCTCCGCGAGGCCATGGCGCTCGTGGAGAACGACGTCACCACGATCCCCGAAGTCGTCAAGACCCTCTTCGCGAGTTAGGACTCCCTATGCCCCGCTTCGCCTACACCGCAATCGATGCCCTGGGCAGCTCCGTCGACGGCGTCACCAAGGCCAGCACCCTCGGCGAGGCGCGCAACAAGCTCATCGCCGACAACCTCTACCCGGTCAAGATCGAAGAGAAGCGCGGCGCGATGCAGATCGAGCTGACGTCGGTGAAGGTGAAGAAGAAGGAGTTGATGAACTTCACCCGCCAGCTCGCCGTGTTCGTGCAGGCCGGCATCCCGCTCACCGAGGCAATGGAAGTGATCGGCGACGAGACGTCCGACGTCGCCCTGCAGCGCACGATCACCGACATGGTCGAGGAGTTGCGCAACGGTGGCACGCTGTCCGGAGCGGCGGCCAAGCACCCCGAGGCCTTCCCGAACTACTACATCGGCATCCTCGGTTCGGCCGAACTCACCGGCAAGCTCGACGATGTGCTGGAGAACCTGGCCCAGTACCTCGAACGCGAGCTCGACACGCGCTCCAAGGTGGTGGCCGCGCTTTCCTACCCGGGCATCGTCATGATCATGGCGCTCGGCACGGTGTCGCTGCTCGCCGGGTATGTGCTGCCCCAGTTCAAGCCGCTGTTCGAAGAGCTCAATGCCGACCTACCGTTCGCGACGCGGGCGCTGTTGTTCGTGGCCGACATCTTCACCATCTACTGGTACTTCCCACTCAGCTTCGTCATCGGGATCATCAGCTTCTTCATGTGGACGTCGAAGTCCGTGAAGGGCCACGAGTTCCGCGACCGGATGGTGTTGAAGATCCCGGTGCTCAGCGGGATCATCGAGTACGCCATCCTCGAGCGCTTCTGCCGCATCCTCGGGGCGATGGTGCAGGCCGGCGTCCCGCTCCCGGACGCGATGCGTACCACCACCGAGTCGACCAACAACTCGCTCTACCGCACCCGTCTCGCGGAGGCTCAAGTGGAGATGATGGAAGGCGGCGGCTTCGCCGTGCCGCTGGCTCGCACCCAGCTGTTCCCCGGCGCCGCCAAGCAGATGTTCAAGGTGGGCGAGGAGACGGGCACGCTCGACAACCAACTCCACGTGGCCAGCATCTACTTCGATCGTGAGCTCGAGGCCCGCATCAAGAAGTTCACGGCGATGTTCGAGCCGTTGATGATCGTGTTCGTCGGTGTGGTCGTCGGCTTCGTCGCCGTCGCGCTCGTGCAGGCCATGTACGGCGTGATGGGCAACATGAAGAACCAGTAACCGGATCAGCGCACGAGCAGGATGTCGATGTAGCGCTGGCCGACGAACAGAGCCACCACCGTGCCGAGCGCAAGGAACGGGCCAAAGGGCACGGCGGTGCGGCGATCACCGTGATGGCCGACAAGGACCACGACGCCAACAACCGCGCCGGCGAGGAATCCGAAGAACAGCCCGATGGGGGCCAGACCCGGGTTGACGAAGCCGAGCGCCGCCCCGAGCAGGGGTGACAAGCGCACGTCGCCGTCGCCCATCCCGCCACGGCTGGCGAGATAGATGAGCCCCATCAGTGCGAGCGCCACCCCGGCGCCGAGTGCCATCATCCACATCCTTCGCGGGGCGTGCTCGACCATCGCGGCCACGCAGAGTAGTGGCACCATCATCGCCCCGGTCGTGTACGTGATCTCCCTCGGCAAGCGCTTGAGGCGCAGATCGATCCAGGTCAGCGCCACCAGGCCGGCCATCAACACGCAATACGCGGGAAGCCGCCACGACCACCCGAAGTGCCAGGCCATGAGGCCGAACAGAAACGACGTTGACACCTCAAGAACGAGTGGTTCGATGCCGATACTCGTATGGCACTGTCGGCACCTACCGCGCAGGAACAGCCAACTGAAGACAGGTACCAGATCGCGGGCACCGAGGCGCAGGCCACAGTTCCCGCACGCCGATCCGGGCTGGACGATCGATGCGCCACGCGGCACACGGTCGACCACCACGGTGAGGAACGAACCGATGAGAAGGCCGAAGGCGGCCGAGAAAGCAATCGTCATACGAGGGTCCGCTCCAGAGCGGTGACACCGGAGGCTAGTCGCATGTTCAACCCCGATCCGATGCTGGTCACATTGCTCCAGGCAACCGTGGCCGCGGGCGCCAGCGACTTGCACCTCACTGTCGGTCGCCCGGCAACGGCGCGCCGCGACGGCGTGCTCGTGCCGTTCGAGGGTGTGCCGCTGTTGCAGCCGAGTGAGACCGAGCGCATGGTGATGTCGCTGCTCGACGATCACCAGCATGATGAACTCGACGTCAACTCCCAGGTCGACTTCTCCTTCGGCATCGAGAACATCGGCCGTTTCCGCGCCAATGCCTACAAGCAGCGCCACAGCTATGCGCTCGCGTTGCGCGTCATCCCCTTCCGCGTGCGCTCGTTGGAAGAGCTCGGCGCTCCGCCGGCGGCCCACGACCTGCTGCAGCGCCCCTACGGCCTGGTGCTCGTCACCGGCCCCACCGGCTCGGGTAAGAGCACCACGCTGGCGGCGATGATCGACCGCATCAACCAGAGCCGTCCCCTGCACATCCTCACCATCGAGGATCCGATCGAATACCTGCATCACCACAAGGTGGCGATGGTGAACCAGCGCGAAGTTGGCACCGACGTGGTGGGCTTCACCGAGGGTCTGCGCAGCGCCCTGCGTGAAGACCCCGATGTCATCCTCCTCGGCGAAATGCGCGACCTCGACTCGATCTCGATCACACTCACCCTCGCCGAGACCGGTCACCTCGTGTTCGCCACCCTGCACACCAACGACGCGCCGCAGGCCCTCGACCGCATCGTCGACGTCTTCCCCGCCGAGCGTCGCGACCAGATCCAGGTGCAGCTCGCGGGCACGTTGCAGGGCGTCATCAGCCAACGACTGCTACCCGCGATCGGCGGCGGCCGCGTCGGCGCGTACGAGGTGCTGATGGCCAACGAGGCCGTGCGCAACCTGGTGCGTGAGGGCAAGACCCGCCAGCTGCGCAACGCGATGTTGTCGGCCCAGCAGGAGGGTATGCAGACACTGGAGATGGATCTCGCCCGCCTCGTCGCCAGCGGCATGATCAGCATCGAGACCGCTACCGAGATCAGCCAGTTCCCCAAGGAGATCCTCGCCCAGGCCGCGACCATGCGCTCCCAGTTGCAGGCCCAGGCCACCATCGAGTCGGGCCAGATGGCCACCACCGGCTCGGGCGTCTCCCCGGCGTCGCTGGTGGGCTGAGGAGCGCTCCATGGCCGCCGCGAAGCTGCCGTACAAGATCCTCGGGGGCGTCGTGCCCTGCCCCGGTGGCTGGCTGATCGTGCCCGCGCGGCTGGCAGGCGTCACCGTCGTGGCCGACGACCCCGAAGTCGTGCGCACCCTGCTCGACGTGCTGGAGTACAAGCCGAAGTTCGACGCCGCCGCGATCTACGCGACGATCGGTTTCAACGAAGAGCCGGCCGGGCCGTACCGCCCGTGCGATGAGGAAGCCCGCGAGATGGTGGGCTGGCCGCGCAAGGTGGCGATCCGCCCTACCCCTTCACGCAAGGCGCTCCACGCAGCCACCCGCCAGGAGGCCCTCGAGCTCGAACCATGGCTCACCCGCGATGACTTCCGCCGATTCAAGTGGGTCCGCGAATGCGAGCGCGAATTCCAGCCGTTCCACCAGCGCAACTACTTCGCTGCCCACCCCGATCTGACGTTCACGCAGCTGAACGACGACAAACCCCTGCACAGCTCGCCCTACCAACAGGCCGGGGTGCTCGAGCGGTTGAACCTCATCAGCGAGAAGCTGCCCGGCCTGGAGGAGATGGTGACGCGCACCCCGCCCCCGGGTGCCGCGCAGGTGCACCTGTTGCATGCCACCGGGCTGATCTGGACGGCGCGGCGAGCCGCCGGTCGAGCCATGAACCGCCTCCCCGCCGACCCCGAGTGGGACAGCGCGGGCATGCGCATGGAACTCGTGCGCTGAGACCCGTCGGCACCCGCCGGCTCAGGCGTTGGTGACCCAGGAGTTGACCGCGTACTCGCCGTAGTCGTTCACCTGGACGATCGCCACCGACACGATGAACGGCGAGCCCGCGCTCTCCAACGTCTTCGACGTGATCTTGAACGTCTTCTGCACGGTTCGGTTCGCGAAGCCCAACTCCCGCAGCGCTGGGGGATCGCCGACCTCCGTGGCCTTCGCCGCGAGGATGG
The DNA here is from genome assembly GCA_041918155.1 of Ilumatobacteraceae bacterium. Classification (GTDB taxonomy): domain Bacteria; phylum Actinomycetota; class Acidimicrobiia; order Acidimicrobiales; family Ilumatobacteraceae; genus UBA668. Next base: position 10,324 of record JAYRWH010000036.1, read on the forward strand.
CGCCGACCAACTGGATCGACTTCCCGGCGCCCGCGCCGGCGCCGACGTTGATGTCGATTCGCCCCTGGGGCACGGCGATGTAGCCGGGCACGAAGAAGGTCGCCGAACCGAGGCCGGTGAAGTTCACCGAGACGATCGGTGTCGGGTCGGCCGTCGAGGCCTGCACGAGCGTGGACGGCTTGTAGCCGGTGGACGCGGCGTCGACCGGGTCAGCAGTGTCGGTGGGGTTGGTCTCGGTCAGCGACTTGGGCACGTCGAGGTAGTCCGGCTCGACGAGGTCGGAGCTGGAGGTGGAGGTGAGGAAGGCCCCATTCACCGAGATGATCGACACGCCGGCCGATACCGCATTGCCGACGTCGGTGGGGTCGACCAGGCGCGGGTTGAACTGCACCGTCGGCGCGTTGTCGGTGCCACCGTCAGTGACCACCAGGCGCCCAGCACCACCGAAGATGAAGGTGCCACCGATGCCCGAGACGCTCACCGACGCCGGTGCGTTCACCGCGTAGTAGGCGGCCTGGGCATCGTCGGTGCAACCCTCCACTGCGCCGGCGCCGATGACGACGTTGGCGTTCGCCCCGAACGTGACCGTGTTCTCGAAGTAGTACACCCCGGAGCTGAAGTACGTGGGAGTCGCATCGTTGATCGTCACCGGGTCGAGGTAGGTGCCCGGGAAGAACACCCGGCAGGTGCCGGCCCAGCCGGGCATCATGTAGCCGCTGGATGCCGGGTGGCTGAGGTTGTGGGTGGGCAAGTAGGGCAGGAACACCTTGCCGCCCGTGCTGGTGGTCGTGGTGTCGGCCCACCAGGCGTGCGGATCGGCCGCCCCGGAGTTGACGTACACGTCGCCGTGGTCTTCTGTGACGGCGGGGGGCATCGACCCGGCGGACGTCGTGGTCATCGCGATCCGCACGTCGGAGCCGGACAGCTCATTGGCCGAGGAGAGCGTGGTGCATTGGACCCCCACGGGGATGCCCACGTCGGGCACAGCGAGCTGGACGGCGAACTCGTCGTGGAGACCGCTCTCGGCACAGGCCTTGTAGAGCGCGATCGGATCGGCGAGCGCGACGCGCATCCCTCCCGTCGCCGCCGAGATGTGCTCAATCTTGCGGTGCTCGTCGCCGGCCGCCACCATGACCGTGCGCGAGTAGCTGAGCATCGGAAGGATCAGCATGGAGGCGAGGACGATGAAGACGAGCGCGAACACGAGGGCCATGCCTTCGTCGCGCGGCGCATCCGCCGGTGCCTCAGGGGCCCGAACAGCCCCCCGCTGGCGGCGGATCCAGGTCACTTCAGGGTCACCGAGTTGACGCAGGAGATGGCTTGGTTGGGTGTCACCGAGAGCGTGATGCTCGACCACGGACCGCCGGCGATCGGGTTGGTGGTGAACGGGTAGGCCGCGCCACCCGCCTTGCACGTCCAGCCGACCGGGTCGTAGATGCTGAGGTCGGAGGTGATCAGCGGGGTGATCGTGACGGACTGGCTGATGCCACCGGCGAGATCGAAGTCGAAGGTGCCACTGCGGAACTGGGCGCTCGTGGTCGCCGTCGACATGTCGACCGAACTCTGGTAGGTGAACGGGTCGGCGGCATTGGCCGTGCCGATCTTGGTCTGCAGCGTCACGGTGCCACCGCACTCGGCGAGGGCCATGCTCGTCATCGCCCCGGCGAACTGGTCCCAGGTGGGCAGCTCGTAGTACGTCGCCTCCTTGGAGTTCGTATAGATGCCGCCGGTCTTCAGCGCCGGCACGACGCCGCCGGGGTTGATGATCTGCTTGAGGATCGCCGTGTTCTTGCGGCTGACCGTCGTATAGCCCTCATGGAACTCGTACGGTTCGACGTACACCTTGGTGGCGTCCCACCCGTCGGTGTTGCCCCATACCGTGTTGCCGGTGGTGTAGGCCGACTTCGTCGAGGCCTCCCACGCGGAGTACGGCGTGGTATAAGTCCGCGACACACGCCAGCCGTCGGACGAGTCGGGGGTGGTGTTGTTCGAGTTGTAGGTGCCCGAACTGACCGTCGACCAATAGGTGAACGGGGCCGTGTACGACGTGGTGGCGTACCAACCGTCGGTGTTGTCGGCGGTCGTGTTCCCGGCCAGATAGGCCGCGTCGGTGACGTTCTCCCATGTGTCGAACGGCGCCGAGTAGAACACCGTCGTGCGATAGCCGTCCGTGGACGTGGTAGGGGTGGTGTTGCTGAGGTCGTAGTACGCCTGGGTGGTCGCGGTCCAGTTGTTCAGCGTGCCGGTGACCACTGCCTGGTAGCCGTCGATCGTGCCCCCGGGAGCCACATTGTTGAGGTCGTAGTACGCCTTGGTCGTGTTGACCCAGCTGGCGGGCGTGCCCACCACCACGCGGTAGCCATCGGTGGAGCCGTTGGTGGTGTTGGAGAGGTCGAACAGCGACTTGGTGGTGTTCGTCCACGTTCCGGGCGTGCCACCGGCGGTGTTACGGAAGCCCTCGGCCTGGCCGGCGGAGGCATTGCTCTTGTCGTACTGCGTCTTGGCGGTAACGAGGTTGCTGTTGATGAGCGTCCAGCCGCCCGGCGTGCCGGTGATGCGTGCGCGGTAGTTGTCACCGGTGCCGTTGTTGGTGTTGCCGGCGAAGTACGTCGCCGCGCTGACCGGGCCCCAGGTGCCGCTGACCTTCCTCTCGAGCACCATGCCCGTGGTCGCGTACTCCCAGGTCTGGCCACTGGCCGCGTACTGGTAGGTGAGGCCACTGCCGGCGTACTGGTAGGTGAGGCCACTGGCCGCGTATTCGTACGTGGTGTGCGAACCGCGCTGCGGGTTGACGAGGTGGTGGCCCTGCTCGTAGATCTCGTGATAGCCGCGCAGGAAGTTCTCGAGGTGGTAGCCGGGCCCCTGGTCGAGCCAGGTCGACGAGCCGTTGATGTCGGTACCCACGAACACGCCGATGAACTTCTCCATGTCCGCTTCGTAGACACGGATGAGGCGATTGGCGCGGTTCCACGACATCTGGTTATAGGAGCTGCCCGCCGCAGCCGGAAGGCCGATGTCGTCATTGGCCATCGTCGCCGGCGCAGTGGCCGACGTGGCATTGAGGCGGTTGTAGGTCGGCATACCGTCGGTGAAGAAGATCACCGTGTCCGGAAGCACCTGTTGCACCGTGCCGTCGCTGTTGAGGAACATGCGGAACAGCGCATCCTCCCAGTTCGTGGAACCGGTCGAGGCGAGCGGTGTCACCAGCGCCTTCAGCGCGGCGACATCCGCGTCGACGAGCATGTCGTAGTACTTGCTCCACGCGGCACCCGCCCCAAGGGTGGTGGCCGTCGAGGAGAACGACACGATCTGCAGCTTGATCGGGGTGCCGGCGAACGCGTCGATGAACGCGTTCACGCCGCTGCGCACGTACGACATGTTGCCGCCGATCGAGCCGGACGTGTCGACGAGGAGGCCGAAGTTGCCACCACAGCGCGAGCGGGTGGCCGCGAAGGTTGGGGTGGCACTGAGGTTGGTGGTGCTGAGGTTCGGGTCGCGGCGGGTACCACCGGCCGTCACCGTGATGTGGTCGCGACCACCACCGGCTTCGTCGATGTCGCCGCCACCGTTGATCGTCACCGACACACGACGGCCTTCACGGTAGTAGTACGTGGGGTCGATCGTGTCGCCGTTGGGGTTGAGGTTGAGGTCCGAGCCATCGCCAGGCGCCGCTGGGTCGACGGCGAGGGTCACGAGCATCACCCACAGGGGCTTGGTGATGCCCTCGAAGTACTCCTCACCCGGGGGCGGCGGTTCCACATTGTGCAGCACGGTGTTCTGCCGGCACGTTGGCGCCGCGCTGTCGACGGACACGCACTCGATGCGCACGATGTCGTAGCGGTCGCCACCGCGGGAGATGTAGCGGTACGACACCGTGGTCACGGTGACCAGCGTGGTGCGCAGGTCGGTGCCGTTGCCGTAGTTCGGGTTCGGGATCGCGCCAGACCAGCGCAATAGGAGCGTGTTCGTGCCGCCGGTGTCGAGCCCGGGAGGGCACTGGGTGCCACACGGAGACGCGGCAGGGTCGTCGTCGACGAACTCCGCCGACGACAGATCACCCGGCAACCACGAGCCGATGCTCTGCTCGGACCGCGCGTTGGTGAGACGACCACCGGTGTTGTCGTTCTGGCGCAGCACCACACGAGTCGCGGCCGCCATGCCGGCCACGAGCAAGCCCGTGACCACCACACCGATCAGCACCTCGGGCAGCGACATGCCGCGATCTCGTTGGTTTCGTCGATTCTCAGACATCACTCTTCACCACCACCACACTCCGTTGGATCTTCCCGTCAGGGCTGATCACTGTGATTGTCACTCGCTGTACGAGGCCATCAGGCCGTTGCGAATTCGGGCAGACGCCGCTGACCCAGGAGCCGGCGGTCACCGGCGAGCCATCAGCGGGCACGAAGTACTCGTAGGAGGCCGTCGCCCGGTCGGGTTGCCACCCGGCCTCCAGCGCCGCCGCCTCGACGTACACGTCGTAGTTGCAGCCCTCGCCGGCGCGGTTGACACGGTCGGCCGCGTTCACCAGCACCGTTTCCACCTCCGCCACCGTGCGCGTCTGCGTCGAGACCTTGATCGAGGTGATGCCGGCGAACATCAGCGGAATGATCGCGATAGAGATGAGCACGATCGCGACCACTGCCTCGACAAGGCTGAACCCGGCGTCGCGCGATGGTTCGGCGCCGTCGTGGTCGTTGGGGAGGGGGAGCGTTGTCATGGGCATGGACGGACTCCGGCGGTTCAGCCGACACCCATGTATCGGCGGCGACGACCCCGAACTGAACAGGCTTCTTGGAATTCCCGAGAACGCGAAAGAGGGGCTGGGGCGCATGCCCCAACCCCTCTTTCCAGCAGTCCGAAGGACTGATCAGGTCATCATCGTGCAGGTGCCGTCATCGAGCGCTACCGCCGGCGCGAAGACAATGGCGAAGTGGTCTGTGCCGGTCTCGCCAGCGTCAACCGTGTCGCCATCGGCGTTGATGTCCAGGTTGTCCTCGAACGGGTTCTGCTTCAGGTAGTCCGGAATCAGGTCGGCGAGGGCGGTGGGCTCATCGTTGTTGTCGGCGTAGAAGGCCTCGATGGCCGTCTCGATCGTGCGCTGCTCGGCGTTGCAGCTATTCGTGTTGGCCTTGTTGGTGATGCCGCGAACAGCGAACACCGTCACGGTGGCAAGGATGCCGAGGATGACGATGACGATGAGCAACTCAACGAGGGTGAAGCCCTTGTCGTGCTTCTGCTGGTTCATGGTGGGGGTTCCTCCCGCTTGTAGTGGTGTCCCAGTGACAACGCCAGGCCGCTAGAGCGGTGCGGACGCACAACCAATGTCGGCACCTCCACCAGGCACCTGTAGAGATTTCTTGAGGAAAAGTTGGCCTCGTCGCTGCCGATACTCCAGCGCCGTGACAGGCTGTAGTGCAAGGGAGGTCCGATGCGCCGCAGCAACAAGCGCTGGAAAGAGTTCGAAGAAGCGCCGACGCCGTTCCTGCCGGAGGAGACCGACGAGTCCGCCATCACCGTCACGGCCGAGTTGCGCGACCGTCTCGGCACGCTCGAACAGCAGGTGCTCGCCCAGTACACCGCCACGGCGACCTACGCCACGCTCGCCCAGCAGGGGCTCGATGAGGCCCGAGCTGAGTCGCGCGCCGATCTCGACCGCTCGCAGTCCACGATCATCGACCTGCTCGACCGGCTGCGCGCCGAGATCGGCAACCGCCTCGATGCGCTGGAGACCGGGCGGGCCTTCGCCGGCGGCGAGCCATCGGCCGATGTCACCGCCCGGTTGGTCGCGATGGAGGAGCGCATCGGCGGCCTCATGCGTGCGCTGGAGGGCTCGGTGCACGAGAACATGGTGCTGCGCCAGCAGATCGCCGATCTGCAGCGCAAAGTGATGCAGCAAGACGGCTGGCTGGCGAGCGACGGCGGCCCCTCCGACCTGTCGCTGCACTGATCCGTTCGGTGCCTCGCTGATGGCCTCCCCCGCGTCGATCTGGCTGAAGGCCGCCGCCGAGCGTTCCGTCGTGCGGCGGCACCCATGGGTGTTCAGCGGTGGCGTCACGCGAGTGGATGGCTCGCCCGCGCCGGGTTCCACCGTGCTCGTGCGCGCCGCCGACGGCGCGCCGCTCGGGTGGGCGGCATACAGCCCCGAGTCGCGCATCCGGGCGCGGATGTGGACGTTCGATTCCGACGAGGCGGTGACCGCCGAGTTCGTCGTGGCGCGGGTGGCTGCCGCCGCGGTGCGGCGTGCCGCGCTGTTGTCGGGCGGGTTCACCGACTCCGCCCGTGTCGTGTTCAGCGAGGCCGACGGCGTGCCCGGCCTCACCGCCGACCGTTATGGCGACACCGTCGTGTGCCAGCTCACCACGGCCGGCGCCGATGCCTGGCGCGACGTGCTGGCCGACGCGCTGGCCGCCCTGCCGGGCGTGGAGTGCGTGTACGAGCGCAGCGACGCCGATGTGCGTTCGCGCGAAGGGCTGGGTGAGCGCGTCGGGCTGTTGCGCGGTCGGGCGCCGTCCGCCGACCTCGTGGCCCACGAGGCCGGGTTCCAGTTCGCCGTCGAGGTGGAGGGCGGGCACAAGACCGGCTTCTATCTCGACCAGCGCGACGCCCGCGCTGCGGTGGCGGCGTGGGCGCCGGGTCGGCGGGTGCTCAACGTATTCTCCTACACGGGCGCGTTCAGCGTGATCGCGGCCGCTCGTGGCGCCGCGTCGGTGACCTCGATCGACTCGTCGGGGCCGGCGCTGGCGGTCGCCGCCCGCAACGGGTTGCTGAACACGGTCGATGTCGGCGAACTGCTCGAGGGCGATGCGTTCACCGTCTTGCGCGGCCAGCGCGACCGCGCCCGCCAGTACGACCTGATCCTGCTCGACCCGCCGAAGCTGGCGGCGAGCGAGGCCCAGCTCGACAAGGCCACCCGGGCGTACAAGGACCTCAACCTGCTCGCCGCCAAGCTGCTCGCCCCGGGCGGGGTGCTGATGACCTGGAGTTGCAGCGGGGCGATGACGATGGACCTGTTCCAGAAGGTCGTGGCCGGCGCCGCGCTCGACGCCCGGCGAGAGTTGCGCATCATCGGCCGCTTCCACCAACCGGCCGACCACCCCGTGCCCTTGAGCTTCCCCGAGGCCGAGTACCTCAAAGGCCTCCTCCTCCAGGCTCAGTGACCCCGCCGGCAGGCCGCCGGACCGGTACCCCGGTTGGGCGCGATTCCTCCCGCTCGTGACCGGTTCGGCCCCCACGGGCGCGATTCGTGCCGGCGTGGGCCACGGATCGCGCCCACACAAGGGTGAGAGGACCGCTTCAGTGGCCGGAGCCGGGGTTCTCCTGCACCAGCTCGATGAGCGTGCCGAAGCTGGACTTGGGGTGGAAGAAGGCCACGGTCGTGCCACGCGAGCCCGGCCGCGGAGCGGGATCGAGCGGGACCGCACCGGCCGCGACCATCGCGTCGTATGCCTCCTGGCAATTGGCCACCCGGTAGCCGACATGGTGCAGACCCTCGCCGCGCTTGTCGATCGTCTTCGCGATCGGGCTGTCCGGGCGGGTGGCGCGGGTGAGCTGGATGTAGCTGTCGGCCACCTTCACCAGCGCCTCCTCCACGCCGTCCTTCTCCACGAACTCGCGGTGGTGCACCTCGGCACCGAAGGCGGCTTTGTAGTACTCCACCGCGGCCTCCAGATCCTTGACGGCGATGGCGATGTGATCGATCTCGGTGAGGAGCATGATCCAAGTGAAACAGATCGCCGCCCGGTGGCGTCAAAGTAGGTATGCACGCGAGCACACTGGGCCTGCAGGCGGGGACGATGACCAGCACACCCTTCGACGAGTTCTACCGGACCCACCACGGCTTGGCCGTGCGCTGGGCGATCGCCCTGGTGGGGTCGCGCGAGGTCGCCGAGGAGTTGGCGCAGGACTCGCTGGAGGCCATGCGTGGTCGGCTCGACACGCTCGACAACCCGGCCGGCTACCTGCGCCGCACGGTGGTGAACCGCGCTGCTTCGTGGCACCGCTGGCACATCCGTGAGCGACGACGGGTGGCGCGCGCCACGGCCGCCCAGCCGACGGCGTACACCGAGCCGACCAACGACATGCTCGGCGCGCTGGCCACGCTGCCCTACCAGCAGCGCGCTGCCGTGACGCTGCGCTACTGGGCCGACTGGACCGACGAGCAGATCGCCGACGCGCTCGGCTGCGCGCCGGCCACCGTGCGCGTCCTGCTGCACCGCGGCATCGCCACGCTGAAGAAGGAGATCGACCGATGAACGCCGACCACCATCCGCAGGTCATCGCCCGCCTGCGTACCGCCCTCGACGAGGTGGCCGCGGCCCCGGCCGTCGCCGTGGCTCCACTGCCGACCGTCGGCTGGTCGGGCCGCCGCTGGCTCGCCGTCGCCGCCAGCGTCGTGCTCGTCGCCGGTGCCGTCACGGCGATCGCGGTGAACCGCGGCGACCGCCACTCGGTCCGCCCAGCTGGACCCTCGGACACCACCGCACCGCCCAACTCCTCCAGCAATACCCCGGCAGCGCTGCCGTACTTCCTCGCGGCCGCCGACCTCGCCCCCGGGCCCGTCGGAGCCGACGAGTGCTGCCTCGGGGAAGGGGAGTCCGTGATCGCCTGGGCCTTCGCTGGTGACCCGTCACAAGGGCTGTTGATCGCGCACGGCGGATACCCGCAAGAGGGTGTGCCGGCCACCAGCACCCCATCCGCCACGGATGTCGCCATCGACGGCACGACGCTCGTCATCGATTCCTACGGGCTCACCGCCGAGGGGCGGGACGCGCTGGCGGCGCAGATCGTGCCCGGCTCGGGCCTGCCATGGATCTTGCCGGCGGACGGCTGGGAGTGGATGGGCATGGAGACCTACGCCGATCGGGCGCTGTGGTACCACCAGACCTTCGGCGGCACCGTGTTGCTGGACGCCCACTTCGGCGCCGGGATCCTGCTGGAGCTCACGACCGCGACGAGCGTGCGGGCGACCGAGGTAGCGGGACAGCCCGCTTGGGTCGCCGCCTACGGCGCGGATGCTGGATCGACGACGCGGGTGTTCTGGCGCAACCCAGCTGACGGCACATGGGTGCGCATGACCATTCCCGCCGACCTCGCCGACCGGGTCGATGCGCTGATCGCTGCCGTCGTGCCCGCCGGCGAGAGTTCGTCGGCCTCCACCGTGCCCACGCCCACCCCGTGGGTCGGTGACGTGTCCATGGAGACCGCGGTGTCGTCGTACGCCTTGGCGCCGTATGACCCGAGCACACTCGACCCCGCCGTCGGCCAGCCGATGCCGCCCATCCGGCTCACCGACGGCGCCGCGCTCACGGTCGAAACCCCCACCCTGTTCGTGTTCGTCGCTCACTGGTGCCCGCACTGCAGCGCGGAGATCCCCGTGCTGCAGCAAGCGATCGACGCCGGCACGCTCGCCGGCGTGCACGTCGTGTTGGTGTCGACGGCCGCCGACATCGACCAGGCGCAGCAGGCCGCGTGGCTCGCAGAACACGGCTGGACGGGCGACGTGCTGTACGACACGTCTTCCGGCGATCGAGCCCCTGGCCTGATGGCGAGCTACTTCGGCGCAACCGGGTTTCCCTATCTCGTGATGGTCGACGGCAACGTGGCGGGGCGGGCGGTGGGCGAGCAACCGGTCGCGGACCTCGTCACCCTCACCGACATCGGCGGCCCTAGCGAAGCGCCGCCGGCTGCTGGCGGGCTGGAGATCCCGACGATCGGTGTGAGCGCATTCGTCGTCGACGGCAGCAGCGCTCCGGACCAAGCTGCCCGCTTAGGGCCGGTGCTCGTCGGTTCGGCGCTGCCGACGACGTTGCGGTCAGGGTCCGTGACCGACCCGGTGTCCGTCACGATTTTCGGGCATCGCGCGATCTACGGCTCGCCGTTCCTGCGGGTCGGCGAGCTGAAGGCCGGCGATCGCATCGTCTGGACCGATGTGTCCGGCACTGCGACGTTCGAGGTGGTTGCCACCACGACCTGTGTCGCCGCCATTGCCGACTGCCCGCCGGCGTCCACGCAGGATCAACTCGTGCTGCTCACCCAGGATCCGGACTACACCACCCAGGGCTGGCTGATGGTGACCGCCCGCCGCGTGAGTTAGCGGCGGAACCAGGTGAGCTGGTCGGCGACCTTGGCTCGCAACGCCTCGTCGGTGACACCCAAGCCCTCCTCGGGGGCCAGCGCGAGCACGGCGATCTTGCCCTCGTGCATGTTGTGGTGCACCTGGTAGGCGGCCTCGCCGGTGTGGGCGAGGTCGAACACCTGGCTGAGCACCGGGTGCACCATGCCCTTGCTGATCAGCCGGTTGGCCTCCCACGCTTCCTTGTAGTTGGCGAAGTGGCTGCCGACGAGCTTCTTCAGGCGCATCCAGAAGTGGCGGTTGTCGAACTCCATCATGAAGCCGCTGGTGGCCGCGCACGTGACCACGGTGCCGCCGCGCTTCACGACGTACATCGACGCGCCGAACGTGCTGCGGCCGGGGTGCTCGAACACGATGTCGGGATCCTCGCCGCACAGGTCACGGATGTCCTTGCCGAGGCGCCTCCACTCCGATTCGTCGTGGGTGTTCGCGTCCTTCCAGAACTGGTAACCGGCCGAGGCGCGGTCGATGATGTGCTCGACGCCCATCTTGCGCAGGATGTCGGCCTTGTCGGCCGAGCTGACCACGCACACAGGGATACCGCCGCCGTTCAGCACGTACTGGGTGGCGTAGGCGCCGATCCCGCCGGTCGCGCCCCAGATGAGCACGACATCGCCCTGCTTCATCTGCGCGCCATTGCGACCCACGAGCATGCGGTAACTGGTGGAGTTGCAGAGCGCATTGACCGCGGCTTCCTCCCACGTGAGGTGGGCGGGCTTGGGCATCAGTTGGTTGGCCTTCACCACGGCGAGGTCGGCGAGGCCGCCGAAGTTCGTCTCATAGCCCCAGATCCGCTGGTTGGCGGCCATCATCGAGTCGTTGTGCGCGCTCTGGTCCTGGTCGTCGACATGGTTGCAGTGCACGGTGACACGATCGCCGGGCTTCCAGTTGCGCACCGCGGTGCCCACGCGCATGACCACGCCCGCGGCGTCGCTGCCCACCACCTGGTACGGCCGGTCGTGGCGCACGGCCCATTCGCTCTCGCGGGCGAGGCGGGCGAGCGGCCCGAACGTGCTGACCGGCTCGAAGATGCTGCTCCACACCGTGTTGAAGTTGATGCTGCTGGCCATCACCGCCAGGTACACCTCGTCGGGGGCCAGCTCGGGGGTCGGCACCTCGCCGACGTGAAGGCTCTGGCGCGGATCCTTCTCCTTGGACGGCACGCCCTTCCACATGTCCTGTTCGGCCTTCAGCACATGGACCGCCCGGTATTCCTCCGGGATCGGGAGGTGTTCGATCTCCGCGGCGCTGGCGCCGGATTGGATGGCGTCGAGGAACTGCTGCATGCAGCAAGGTTACCGACCGGTAGCTAGCCCCCGAAAAGCGCTTTGACGCCCGAGTGACGCGCCGGCGTGGCAGAGTCGCGCCCCATGAGACGAGCACCCCTCCTCGCGCTGGCGCTCGCCGGCGCGGTCGCGATCGCCGCGTGCGGCGACTCCGGCTCCACCACGCCCACTTCGATCGGGCCCACCACGTGTGCGGCCGACGACGGCAGCTCACCGCGCCAGGACCACTTCCTCAACATCCCACCCGAGTGCCTGGTGCCCGGCAAGGCGTACGTCGCCACGATCGAGACCAACTTCGGCACCCTGCACGTGAACCTGCGCGCCGACATCGCGCCGATCACGGTGAACAGCTTCGTCAACCTGGCGCGCTTCCACTACTTCGACGGCACCACCTGCCACCGGGCCATCCAGAACTTCGTCGTCCAGTGCGGCGACCCCACCGCCACCGGCACGGGCGGCCCCGGCTACACGATCCCCGACGAGCTCGAGCTCATCGAGCCCTACCGCTTCGGCTCGATCGCCATGGCGCACACCCCTGCGCCCGACAGCGGGGGCAGCCAGTGGTTCATCATCACCGGCGAGAACGGCACCTTCCTGCCGCAGGACTACACCCTGTTCGGCCAGGTGATCGACGACGACATCGCGGTGGTGCTGGCGATGGACGCGATCGCCAACCCGGCCGACGGGCCGCCCCTCCAGCCGATCGACATCATCAAGATCACCGTCGACGAACACTGAGGCGATCAGCCGAGACCCTCGTCGAGGGCGACATGGCCCTCGCGCGTCTCGCTCCACGCCAGCGTCGACAGCGCGGCCACGACCACGACCATCGCCAACGACTGCGCCAGCGACATCCGCTCACCGAGGAACACCCACGCCGCGACCGACGCCCCGACCGGCTCGAATTGGATGAGCACCGAGGTCACCGAGGCATCGACGCGCGGTTGGGCCCACGCGACAAGACCGTGCCCGGCGAGGCCTGGCCCGAGCGCGAGCAGACCCACCCACGCCCACCCCGCGCCGTGCACGTCGCCGAGATCGCGCCACATGAACGCAGCCAGTACGGCAACGGTTGCGAGCGCGATCCACGTCACCGACGTCATGTAGGCGACGGTGCCCACCGCTGCCCTCACCCGCTTGGTCTGCAGCAGGTACAGCACCCACACGAAGAGCGCCACCAGCGCCCACACGTAGCCGATGGCGCGCGTCGGTGTGTCGTCGTCGGCGTTGGGGGCCGTCAGCACCGCGACGATGACCCCGGCCACTGCGGCGAGGGCGCACCCCACCTTCACCGCCGTGACCCGCTCGCCCATGAAGAGGCCCGAGATCGGCAGGGCGACGACGGGACTCAACGCGCCGATGATCAGCGCGACCGACACCGTCGTGTACTGCAACGTGATGAAGAAGGCGCACAGGTTGAGGCCGAACAACACGCCCGCCACGGCACTGGCGCGCAACTCGGCCCGGGTCGGGCGGACACCGCGCCACACGGCGACGGCGAGCACCACCAGCGATGCCATCACCAGACGCCAGAACGAGAGCACCACGCCACCCGCGCCCGTGGACTTGCCGAGCACCCCGCCGAACGACCAGATCGCCGAGGCCGACAGCACCGCGACGACGCCCAGACCGCGCCCTTGGGGCGTCGACGACGAGGCGGGCACGTCGGTCACAGCGGCATCGGGGCGACACGCTACCGCGCCTGCGGACACCGATCTCCCTCGCCTTCTGCACCCGGTGCAACGCGATACGACCCGCCCGAATACGCTGGATGCACGCTCCCAGCCGCCCCGGCGTTCGTCGGCGGTCGGCCTGCCCATCGAGAGGTCCTCCCATGTCTGGTTCGTACATCGTCGCCGGCGCCCGCACTCCTATCGGCAAGATGAGCGGCGCTCTCGCCTCGTTCAGCGCCGCCGACCTCGGCGGTTTCGCCATCAAGGCCGCACTCGAGCGTGCCGGTGTCGCCCCGCACGAGGTCGATCACGTCATCATCGGCCAGGTGCTGATGGCCGGTCAGGGCCAGGTACCCGCCCGCCAGGCCGCGGTGAAAGCCGGCATCCCGATGAGCGTGCCGTCGATCAACATCAACAAGGTGTGCCTCAGCGGCCTCAACGCGATCTACCTCGCCAACCAGATGATCATGGCTGGCGAGGCCGACATCGTGGTTGCCGGCGGCATGGAGAGCATGACGAATGCCCCGTACATCGCCAACGGCGCCCGCGGCGGCTTCCGCTACGGCAACACCGAACTCGCCGACGCGATCATCAAGGACGGCCTCACCTGCGCGTTCGACGCGTGCCTGATGGGCACCGGCACCGAGCAGTACAACGCCGGCGCGATCAGCCGCCAGCAGCAGGACGAGTTGGCGCTGAAGAGCAACCTGCGCGCTGCTGCGGCAATCGCCGAGGGCCGCCTTGCCGACGAGATCGTGCCGGTGGCCGTCGCCCAACGCAAGGGCGACCCGCTGATGGTCACCACCGACGAGGGCGTGCGCGCGAGCACGACGATGGAGACGCTCGGCTCGATGAAGCCGGCGTTCACCAAGGACGGCACGATCACCGCGGCCAACGCCTCGCAGATCAGCGACGGCGGCTCGGCCGTGATCGTCATGAGCGAGAAGGCGGTCAAGGCCCGCGGCGTCAGCCCGCTCGGCCAGTTCGTGTCGTACGGCATGGTGGCCGGCCCCGACAACGCCTCGCTGCTGCTCCAGCCGAGCCTCGCGATCCGCAAGGCCCTCGCCCGCGCCGGCAAGCAGGTCAGCGACCTCAGCCTGTTCGAGATCAACGAAGCGTTCGCCACCGTCGGCGTGGCGTCGATGGCGGACCTCGGCATCACCGACGAGATCGTCAACGTCAATGGCGGCGCGATCGCGCTCGGCCACCCGATCGGCATGAGCGGCAACCGCGTCGCACTCACCCTGCTGCACGAGCTGCGCCGCCGCGGTGGCGGCATGGGTGCCGCCGCGCTGTGCGGCGGTGGAGGCCAGGGCGACGCGATCATCCTGCGCACCGTGTGACCGTTGACCCGCGTCGCGACCCGACGGATGCTTGACATCCAGTCGTCACCGTTGTAACGTGACCGCAACATACACCGTCGTGATTCTCCCTCCCGAGATGAGCGATTTGTGAACAAGATCTGGGGTACCACCTCTGGAGCTGGCCCGTCCGCCCGCTACCAGGTCCAGGAGTGGTACCCCAGGTGCTTTTTCAGCCGTTGACGTCGCGGCGGCCCTCGAGGGCTCGGCCGAGTGTCAGCTCGTCGGCATACTCGAGATCGCCGCCCACGGGCAGACCGCTGGCGATGCGCGTCACCTTGATCCCGAGCGGCTTCATCATCCGCGCGATGTA
>JAYRWH010000037.1:0-61729 GCA_041918155.1 Ilumatobacteraceae bacterium
CACATGCCATGCACGGACGCACGAATGAAGCCAACCGAAACGCGATCCAGCAACTCGTCGAGATCGGCATCCTCGAGCCGTACACCGACGCCCGGTACGACCGCATGTTCTGGAACCGCCGGGTCTTCCAGGTCATCGACGCCTGACGCACAACGAAGTCGGTTCCCTCGGCGTGCCATATCCGTGCCACGACTGAGCGGCACAAGGCGACATCACCCGGACCCACCTGAACCACATGGATCCTCTGAGCAGGTTCTTCGCGCGAATCACCTGGTCACGGACTCGGCCAGAACGATTTCCCAAGCTGAGAACGCGGGTTCGATTCCCGTCACCCGCTCTCGCGGCGTAGCCGCCCCAGCGGGTCGTGCCACGTCAGTCGGGCGCGATTCGCGCCGTTTCTGACCGACTCAGCCCCCACGGGTGCGGTTCGCGCCACCGTGTGGCACAAACCGCGCCCGAGGTGGACTCAGCGACGGCGACGGCTGTATCCGTAGCCGCCTCCAGTGAGTAGCAGTACGAGAACGACAACCAAGAGGATCGTTAACATGGTCCTTCCCTTCCTTCGGATCTATGCCCGTTGGTTCCCCGTCGCGGGACCCGTCAAACCAGTCGCGGTAACGACGAAGGGCGGGGCCGGCCCAACGTCTCGGCGACGCCGGCCGACCCCGCCCGTGATCGTGGTCAGTGGTGTGTGACCTTGTCCTTCACCGAGTCGACCAAGTGGTCGGCCTTCTCCTTGGCGTCCTGGATGAACTCCTTCACGCGGCCGGCCTTCTCGTCGGCCTCGCCCCGCTTCTTCAGATCCTTGTTGCCCGTGAGGTCACCGATGGCTTGCTTGACCTTGCCTTTGGCCTGATCCTTGTTGTCCATGATGGGTTCCTTCTCACTAGAGACGGCGTGCGATGGCCAGCGGCGGCGCCGACGGTCCGATCCGCACTCGCCGATCACCTCGTCAGTACCCCGTATCGGCGGGCTTGAGACCCCATTTGCCATCGGTCGGCCTGATCGGTCTGTCGCACCGAAACCGGGGCGCGGTTAGACGGGGCGCCAGGCGGGAATCAGCGATTGATGACTCTCACCGAAGCACCCCGCCGCGAGGCACTCCATCCGACGACCGACATCGCCGTCGTGGCCAACTCAGAGAAGCTCACCAAACGCGACCGACGGCAGCTGCGCCTCGCCCTTCCGGAAGCAGGGTGCGACGACGTGAAGTGGTACGACGTGGGTGGCGGCTCGGACGCGACGGCGGCGACCAAGAAGGCGGTCAAGCGCGGGGCGCGCACCATTGTGGTCTGCGGCGGTGACGGAACGGTGCGTGCCGCGGCCGAGGCGGTCGTGGGTACACCCGTGGCCCTGGCCGTCGTTCCGTGCGGGACGGCCAACCTTCTCGTGTCGGGCCTCGGTCTACCGACCGACATCGAGGACGTCGTCGCTGCCATCGTCGGCGGAAGTCGTCGGCGCATCGACAGCGCGGAGTGCAACGGGCGCACGTTCAACGTGATGGCCGGCGTCGGGTTCGATGTCGCCATGCTCGGTGGCGCGGAAGCGACCAAGGAGCGCCTTGGCTTCATGGCCTACGTGGTGTCGGCCGTTCGTGAAGCACGGAGCCGGCAGCGGTTCCAGGTCACCGTCACCGTCGATGGCAAGCGGTTCCACTCCGGCCGCGCCAGTTGTGTGCTGGTGGGCAACGGCGGGCGGCTGAAGGGTGGTGTCGAAGCGTTCCCCGACGCGACCCCCACCGATGGCCGCGCCCACGTCGCAGTCCTCACGGCAGTCGGCATCCGGCAGTGGGGCGGCCTCGCCATCAGTACCGTGCTGCGCCGGCAGCGCTGGTCGAGTCACGCCCGCCTCGCGGACGGCTCCACGATCGTCGTCGAGTTCCGCAAGCGTCAGCGCTACGAACTCGACGGCGGGGTCAAGCAGCGGACGAAGCGACTCGAGTTCGTCATCCACCCTCGGGCACTGACGATCTGTGTCCCGGCGGAACGCTGATCGCGCTGGCTGCCGCGCCCGCGGGACGGTCGCTGACGGGGTCGCCCAGGCGGGCCGCCCGGCCCCCGAAGAGGACGGCCACGACGGTGAACCAGCCCCAGCCGATGAGCAGGCCAGCGATCACGTCGCTCACCCAGTGCACGCCGAGCAGGGCGCGGCTGGCGGCAACCACGCGAACAACTCGTGCTGCCGGACAGCATGCTCGACGCACCCGGAGCGTGATCGGTATCCGTGTCGGACGCTCGCCACCGGACAATCGCGCACCCCCGTGACAGGCTGCCGACATGCCCCTCACTCACGACCCGGCCGGCGACCTGGCCACCCAGCAGCTCACGATGGTGCTGCACCGCCTGGCCGGCCCGGCGGCCACCCCGCGCGGCGACCAGGTCGCGGCCGTGCAGGCCATCGTGCAACCCGCGGCCCGAGTGCTGGTGGTGCAGGCGACGGGGTGGGGCAAGTCGGCCGTGTACTGGGCAGCCACGTCCGCGTTGCGCGCGGGCGGCGCCGGGCCGACGTTGGTGATCTCGCCGCTGCTGGCGCTCATGCGCGATCAAGTGTCCGCGGCCGAGCGGGCCGGCCTGCGCGCAGCCACCGTCAACAGCACCAACATCGACGAGTGGGATCCCGTGTTCGAAGCGCTCGATCACGACCGCCTTGACGTGCTGCTCGTGTCGCCCGAGCGGTTGGGCAACCCGCGCTTCGCCGCCCGGCTCGACGACCTCATGCGGCGTGTCGGCCTGGTGGTGATCGATGAAGCGCACTGCATCAGCGACTGGGGGTTCGACTTCCGGCCCGACTACCAGCGTCTCGCCCGGGCGCTGCTCAGCACGCCCAACGCGTCGGTGCTCGCCACCACCGCGACCGCGAACCAGCGCGTCACCGCCGATGTCGAGCACCAGCTGGGGGCGAGTGCGGTCACGTTCCGCGGCACGCTCGCGCGCACGTCGCTGCGCCTGTCGGTGGTGCCCGGCCTGTCGGCGATCGAGCGCTACGCGTGGGTGGCCGACGCGCTCGCCACGGTCGAGGGCTCGGGGATCATCTATGTGCTCACCGTCGCCGAGGCCGAGCGGCTCTCCGGCTTCCTCCAGCACGTCGGCTACTCCGCGCCCGCCTACACCGGCCAGCTCGAGGGCGACGAGCGGGTGCGCATCGAAGAGCTGTTGCGCACCAACGAAGTGAAGGCCGTCGTCGCCACCTCCGCGCTCGGCATGGGCTACGACAAGCCCGACCTCGGGTTCTGCCTGCACGTGGGCTCACCGTCCACGCCGGTGGCGTACTACCAACAGGTGGGCCGCGCCGGCCGGGCCGTCGCGCACGCCGACGCGGTGCTGCTGCCGGCCGCCAATGACGAGCAGATCTGGGAGTACTTCGCCACCGCCTCTATCCCCGACCCCGATGCCGCGGCCCGGGTGTTGGGCATGCTCGAGCGCGGCCCGGCAAGCCTGCTCGACATCGAGTCCAGCACCGGCCTACGCCGCGGCCGGCTGGAAGCGCTGTTGAAGATCCTCGCCGTCGATGGCGTGCTCGCCAAGAACGGCAACCAGTGGGAGGCCACCGGCACCCCCTACATCCACGACCATGCCAAGTGGCGAGAGCTCGCCCGCAGCCGCCGCGCCGAGGCCAACCTGATGCGCCGCTACGCCCACGGTGAGGGCTGCTTGATGGCCTACCTGCAGACCGCGCTCGACGACCCCAACCCCGCTCCGTGCGGCAAGTGTTCGGTCTGCACCGGCGAGCTGCCCGGGCCGGGTGCCCGCCCGGGCGCGCAGCACCTCGACGCGGCGCGCGCCTTCCTGCGCGGGGTCGATCAGATCATCGAGCCGCGCAAGCGCTGGCCCAGCGGCGCGGCGCGCAAGGGTGCCATCGCCGGCATCGGCGAGGGCCGCGCGGTCGCGTTCGCCGACGATCCCGGCTGGGGCGACGAGGTGGGCGTACTCACCCGCTCCGCCTGGTCGGTGATCCCCGGCGACATGCTCACCGGCGCAGTCGCCACGCTCGGTCGCTGGCGCAGCACCTGGCCCGCCCGGCCGGTGGTGGTCGTACCCGCGCCCGCGCATGGCGCCGAGATGGGCGCCAACCGCCTGCTCGCCGAACACATCGCCGCGGTCGGCAAGCTGCCATTGGTCGACTGCTTCACGTGGAGTGGCGCAGCCGCGCCCACCGACTCCTCGAGCGGGCCGGTCGTGGTCCATCTGGAGAGTGCGATCGGGCTCAACCCTGCCGCGCAGTTGCCACCCGGCCCGGTGCTGTTGTGTGCCACCAGCATGCGCACCGGTTGGTCGCTCACCGTCGCGGCCGCCTTGTTGCGCGAGGCCGGCTGCGACGTGGCGATGCCCCTGGTCCTGCACCGCCGGCCCTGAGGGGTGGCACGGCGACTCGGCACCGGCCCCCATTCTTCAGCTAACCGTCATCTGCGATCCATTGACACGTGGCATGCGTCGCCGCACCATGAAGTCAGGCGGATGAAGGAGGTGTGCGATGCACGGCAGAGCAACACCCACCAGGACGGCACTCCCGCGGTGGTCTGCGCAGGACTTCCACGGCGACTCCGAGATACCGCGGCCGAGCGACGAACAGCCCGAGCCAGCGTCCGCGGCCAGCCCGGTCACTGCCCCGAGCGAACCCGACCACCGCTCCGAGTTCTGGCACGGCTGACGAGACGAGGGTTCGACCACGATTCGCCGTGCGTTTTCACGCGCGCCAACTGCCCGACACACGCCGAGCGTACGTTGATCGCACCGCCACGGCTCGTACGCCAGGGCCGTGGCAAGATCGGCCGGCACGCCCGGTCAACGCTGTCCGACGCATGCAAGCAGCGCGGCAGGTGGACGACCCCGACCCCCTCCCCCCCGGGTCGGGGTCGTGCGCGTGCGGAGTGCCCTCACCCCCCACGCAAATCACCTGGCTAGTCTCGCCCGCATGACCGGCTCGCCGAAGATCGACCGCCACGCACCCCGCTGGAGTGAGCTCGCACCGCTGCTGAAGATCGCCAAGCAGCGCGGTAACCGCGAGCAGCGCCAGGTGGCGCGGGCCACCAACGTCGCCGAGCTGCGCACACTCGCCCGGCGGCGCACGCCCCGCTCGGTGTTCGACTATGTCGACGGCGGTGCGGGCGACGAGATCGCGATGAGCCGCGCCCGCGGCACCTTCGACCGCGTCGAGTTCCTGCCCCACGTGCTGCGCGACGTCAGCAAGGTGAGTGTCAAGACCACCCTCTTCGGCGCGCCGATCGCGATGCCCCTCGTATTCGCGCCCACCGGCTACACGCGCATGATGCGCACCGAGGGGGAGGTCGCCGTAGCCCGTGTCGCCGCCAAGGCCGGCATCCCGTACTCGCTCTCCACCGTGGGCACCACCACCCCCGAGGATGTCGCGGCCGCGTCGGGTGACGGGCGCCGTTGGTTCCAGCTCTACGTCTGGCGCGACCGCGAGCGCAGCCTGGCGCTCATTCAGCGCGCCGAGCGCGCCGGCTTCGAAGCGCTCGTGCTCACTGTCGACGTGCCGGTCACCGGCGACCGCCTGCGCGATGTGCGCCACGGGCTCACCATCCCGCCGACGCTCAACCTGCGCACGTTCATCGATGGCGCGCTGCACCCGCGGTGGCTGTTCGACTTCCTCACCACGCCCCCACCGGTGTTCGCCTCGATGACCGAGGAGAACAAGAGCCTGGAGGATCAGGCGAAGGCGATGTTCGACGCGTCGGTCGCGTGGGACGACCTGCACTGGTTCCGCAAGGTGTGGCCGCACCGGCTCATCGTCAAGGGGGTGCAGCGCATCGACGACGCCGTACGCCTGCCCGAGTTCGGGGTGGACGGCGTGGTGCTCAGCAACCACGGTGGCCGCCAACTCGACCGGGCCGTCACGCCGTTGGAGTTGCTACCCGAGGTGGTGCGCGAGGTCGGCAGCACGCTCGAGGTCATGATCGACACCGGGGTACGCAACGGCGCCGACGTGGTGGCGGCCGTGGCAATGGGGGCCAAGGCCGTGATGGTGGGCCGCCCTTACCTGTACGGGCTGATGGCCGGCGGCGAGGCCGGGGTGCAACGGGTGGTCGACCTGTTCAAGGGTGACGTGCGGCGCACGATGCAGCTGCTCGGGGCCACCTCGATCGCGGAGCTCGATCCCTCGCTGGTACGCCTGCGCAACAACGGCGCAAGGCCCTAGTCAGCCCACGGTCAAGAGGGCAACACTGAACCCAGAAGGTGATCGCAATGAAAGCGATCGTGCTGGTCAAGCAGGTGCCCGACCTACGAGTCGGCAGTGTCGGCGTGCACCCCGACGGAACCATCGACCGCAGTGCCGCGCCGCCGATCACCAACCCGGCGGACCTGCACGCGCTGGAGGCGGCGGTGCAGTTGGCCGACGAGGTGATCGCGCTCTCGATGGGCCCGGCCGCGGCCGAGCAGGCGTTGCGTGAAGCCATCGCCGGCGGCGCGACCCGAGGTGTGTTGCTCTGTGACCACGCGTTCGCCGGTAGCGACACGTGGGCCACGGCCAACGCGCTCGCCGCGGCGGTGCGTTGGCTGGGTGGAGCGGACCTCGTCCTGTGCGGCACGTCCGCGCTCGACGGCGAGACGGGCCAGGTGGGGCCATCGGTGGCGCAGCGCCTCGGCTGGTCACAGGCCACCGCCTGCGAGGCCCTCGAGATCCAGGGCGGCGATCTCATCGCCCGGCGCGTCGTCGAGGGTGGCTACGAGCGCCTCAGCCTGCCGCTGCCCGCGGTCGTGACAGTGGGTGAGACCGGCTTCGCACCGCGCTACCCGACGATGATCCAGCGCCGTCGGTCCACGAACGCCACGATCGAGGTGGCGACCGCGGCCGACATCGGCGCAGGCCCGAGCGAGGTGGGCCTCGCCGCCTCGCCGACCAAGGTGGCGCGGATGACGCCGGCGCCGTGGCCGGACCGTGGTTGCCGTTACATCGGCCGGGACGGCTTCGAGTACGACGACTTCGTGCGCGCGCTGATGGACCGCGGCGCGTTCACTCCCCGCGACGAACCCGTTCACGTACCGGCCCTGACGGCCGAAGCCGATGCCTCACCGCCCCACCAGGGCGCGGCGCGTGTGTGGATCGTGTGCGGGCTCAAGGAGGGAACGCTCGATCGGGCCTCGCTGGAGCTCCTGTCGAAGGCGGTCGAGCTGGCACCGGCACTCGGCGGTGGGGTTGGCGCGGTTGTGCTCGCCGGCGACGAGACCACGCTGCAGGTCGCGGGCGCGGCCGCCGCCGCGCACGGTGCCGACGTGGTCTACACCGCACTCGACCCGGCGCTGACCGACTATCGCGCTGAGCCATGGGCCAGGGTGATCACCGAGGCCGTCGGCACGCATCACCCCGAAGCTGTGCTGTTCGCGGCCACGACCTCCGGGCGCGACCTGGCGCCACGGGTGGCGAGCGCGCTCAGCACTGGCCTGGCCGCGGATTGCACCGACCTCTATGTCGACTCCTGGTCGCGCCAGGGCACCACCTACGAAGGACTCGTGCACATGGTGCGCCCTGCCATGGCCGGGGGGGTGCTGGCCACCTGCCTGTGCCCCGAGGCGCGCCCACAGATGGCGACGGTGCGGCCCGGCGTGTTCGCCCCGGTGTTGTCGCCGCGGGCGGTACGGGCAGTGCAGCTGGACGTGCACCTGCAGCCTCAGGACCTGCGCGTGGTGGTGCTCGAACGGCGGATCAGCGCGGCCGATGTCAGCCTGCCCGATGCCGACGTGGTGATCGCGGGCGGCGCTGGTTGCTCGGCCGAGAGTTGGCACCTGGTGGAGGCGCTCGCGGCGGCTGTCGGCGGGCGGGTGGCCGCATCCCGCGGCGCCGTCGAGGCCGGCCTCGCCGAACGGGCGCAACAGGTGGGCCAGACCGGCGTAACCGTGCGCCCGACGTTGTACGTCGCATGCGGCATCTCCGGTGCGCTGCAGCACGCGGTCGGCATGCAGGATTCGGCGACGATCGTGGCGATCAACCGCGACCCCGACGCCGTCATCTTCAAGCTCGCCCACTTCGGCATCGTCGGCGACGTGACCGACGTGCTCCCCCAGCTGACGGCGGCCTTGCACGCCCGCCACGTATGACCTTCCGTACACTTCCGGGCGAGTGAGCACGACCGAAACCCGATCCCGCAGCCGTGGCCGGTGTGCCGCGATCGTGGTCGCGCTCGCGCTGCTCGCTGGCTGCGGCTCGGCCCAGCGCGACGCCCTGTCCGTGGACAACACGGCGATCTCCACCACTCGGCCCGAATACCAGACGCGCCGCCCGACGCCGCAGACCTTCCCACCCACCACGGCGACGACGAGCACCACCACCACGGTGCCGGTGACCACTGCGCCCCAGCCACGCACACAGCGGGTGCCGGTGCCCTCGGTGTCGTGGCCGCCGTACCAGCCCCTGCCCGGGGTGACCGGCACAGCCGCGCTCACCGGGTTGGCGATCGACGATGCCAGTGCCGCCGTACCGATCATCGCCGTGAAGATCGACAACACCACCGCCGCTCGCGGCCAGTGGGGCCTCGACGGCGCGGACGTGATCTTCGAGGAGAACGTCGAGTCGATCACCCGTTTCGTCGCCCTGTTCCAGTCACGCCAACCAGCAGAGATCGGCCCGGTGCGCAGCGCGCGCACGGGTGATCTGTACCTGCTCTCGGGAATGAACCGCCCGATCCTCGCCTGGAGCGGCGGCAACGCCGGCGTCACCGCGTGGGTGGAGTCGGCCGCGTCAGCAGGCCGCCTCGTCAACGTCAGTGCGCTGAAGGTGCACTGCTATCGCCGCGACTCGTCGCGGGCCAAGCCGCACAACCTCGTGCTCGACACCGCCTGCGCCAGAACCCACAGCGCGGACGCCGGCTCGGCTCGCCCGCTGTGGGAGTTCGCCCCCGCGGATACGCCGGCCACCGGCACGCTCACCAACGAGTTCGACGTGAAGATGGACGGCGTGCGCGTGCACTGGGCGTTCGACGCCGGCAACGGCATCTACGTGCGTTACCAGGACGGCAAGGTGCATACGTCTGCCGGCGGTGTGCCCGTGACGGTCACCAATGTCGTCATCGTCTCCTGTCAGCACATCCCCAGCCCGGCCGACGCACGCTCCAAGGTGCCCGTCACCGTCGGTTCCGGCAGTGCGGTCGTGCACAGCGGAGGGATGGCCCGCACGGGCACCTGGACGCGCGCCACCGACACCGACCCGTGGACGTTCACCGCCGCCGACGGCACCCCGATCCTGCTGGCGCCGGGTACCACCTTCGTCGAACTCACCCGCGCCTGAGGGCGGCGGCTCTATCGCGGCGGAGGGCCAACGTCGCTCGGTAGGGTGCCGCCCGTGGCCTTCACGCTGGCGGCGATCAGAGTCTCGCGGCGATGACCAGACACGTTCGTGTCACACGCTCACATCGGGCTTCCGTGGTCCGTGTGTGACAAGAACGGGAGGAGGGGAGCTCAGCAGCGCCGGATCGCCCGGAGCCACTCCTCGGTGCGCAGCGCTTCGGGCAGCAACAGGTCGAAGCGCTCCACTTCGGGGGCGCCCCCGCCGTAGTGCTCGACGAGATCGCGGCGGCGCTCGCCAGTGGTCACCATCGTGCCTCTCGAATCGACCGTGCGATCGGCGAGGTCGAGCAGTGCCTGCAAGCGATGGTCCGCGGCCTCCCACCGGTCGAGGTGGTCCAGGTCGCGTTCGAGCGCTTCCAGCCGCGCCCCCGAGTGATGGGCGACAAGCGGGGCCACGTCGTGCAGGCCGTGGTCATCGAGGAAGCGAGCGCCGACGAAGCCGTGCGGCTCGGAATTGAGAGGATCGAGGGCCCGGCCGACATCGTGCAGAACCGCAGCCAGCTCCAACGTCTTGCGCTGCTCAGCGTCGAGCCCCGACACATCGCCGAGGCGCCAGGACACCACCCGCTGCCACACCACACGCGAGTGCCACCCGCGGTCGGGATGGTCGCGGAACGCTTGCTGCACCCACGCCAGCCAGCACGACAGCGAGCGCTGGCGATCACCCGTGGGTGCGGGCGGCAGGGTCCGGGCGGCAGGCGGCGCGAGCACACTCGTGGCCAGATCGGGACCCATGGCTGTGACGCTACGGACGCCTTTCGGCCCGCACCAAAACGGCCGCCACATGTCACGTCGGTAGAGTCGGGAACACACGTGCAACACCAAGGAGGATCGGCGATGAGCAGCGAATGGGGCCCGTTGGCAGGGATGATCGGCGAGTGGGAAGGCGAAGGCGGTCTCGACACGGCCTACTCGCACTCGCAGGGCAAGGTGCTGGGCACGCCGTATCGGGAGAAGGTGTCGATGAAGCCGTTCGGGCCGGTCGACAACGGCCGGCAGCATCTGTACGGCCTCGACTACAAGACATCGATGTGGCGCGAGAGCGAGGAAAACCCGTTCCACACGGAGGTCGGCTACTGGTTGTGGGACGCGGCGACGGGCGAAGTGCTACGCGGCTTCGTGGTGCCCCGCGGCATCACCATCCTCGCCGGCGGCACGGCCGCGGCCGATGCGAAGAGCTTCACGATGAAGGCCGCCCTCGGCGGCAGCCAGTACTCCATCGCCGAGAACCAGTACCTCACGGCCAACGCCAGCACCATCAGCTACGAGGTGACGATCACCCTCGGCGACGGCAACTGGGGTTACGAGGAGTGCACCACGTTGCAGATGAAGGAGATGCCCGAGCCGTTCGCGCACACCGACCGCAACACCCTGCGCCGCGCCGGTTGACGCGGCGCCCGCGGAGCGCCGGGCCGATCAGGCCCGGCGCGCCCTGCGGCGGCGGGTGAACACGGTGACGAAGGCACCAGCGGAGAGCAACAGCAGCGCCCAGCTCGTGATCGGTGTGGGGTCCGAGCCGGAAGCCGGCAGGATGGCACTCGCCTCCGGTACGGGCAGTGCGGGCGGTACGGGGTTGTCGCTGGCGACCTTCGACATGTCGAGGGCGGCGATGTCTTCGTCGTCCTCGTCGCCCGGGACGTTGTCGGCGGCGACATCGTCGGTTTCGACGATCGCGTCGTTGCCGGGGTCGGCGTCGGGCACCGAGTCGTCATCCTCCACATCATCGACGAGCACCTGGTTCACGTACTGGTCGTACACGTCGGCGCCGTCGCCGCCGATCTCGGCGACGTTGATGTACGACGTCTTGGTCGTGTCGGTCATCTTCGCCGTCACCGTCAGGGTGACGATCTCACCCGGCGCAAGGTCCTCCAGCTTCCACGAGACCACGCCTGCGGCCGCCAGGCCACCCTGGTCGGCAAACACGAACGTCAGCCCCGCGGGCAGATGGTCGATCACCGTGATCGGGCCGGAGTTGACATTGCCCTGGTTCATCACCAGCACGTGAAAGACGATGTCGTTGCCCTTCTTGTACGACTGACCGTCGACCAACGACTTCACCAGCGAAAGGTCGTAGTCGATGTTCACGTTGATGGGCGCGACATCGTGATCGTCCTCGTCGATCGACCGGTCGTTGAGCTGGCTCGCCGGCAGTTGCGTCTGGTCGACGAGCACGTCGTTGGCGAGATTGGTGTCGGGCACCGAATCCGCATCCTCGACATTGCCGTTGGGCGCGGACTCGTAGCCGGTGGAGTCGTACAGGTCGGCACCGTCAGTGGTGATCTCGGCGACGTTCACCCACGGCCGCTTCGCGAAGTCGGTGATCTCCGCGTTGACGGTGAGCGCCACTGTGGCGCCGGGAGCGAGGGATGCCAGCGCCCAAGTCACCAGCGAGCCGCCGCCGGAGATGACGCCGCCACTCCCCGCAGCAGTGGCGGTGAGTCCGGCGGGCACGCCGTCCTGGACGGTGAACGCACCCGACGCGACATTGCCCTGGTTCTTCACCGTGATCGTGAAGGTGGCCGGCGCCGATCCGTCGAACTCGACGGGGCCGGTCTTGACGAGCGCGAGGTCGTAGATCACCTGGACATTCACGAAGGCCACATCGGCGTCGTCCTGACCACCAGCACCCGGGCCCTCGGCGCCGCTGGTGTTCGTAACGTCGTTGGTGGGGTGCTCGTAGGTGCCGTATCCGTCGGGGCCGGTTCCGGACTCCCTGCTGTCGTTGGTCGTGATGGAATCAGGCGCCGAGTCGGCGTCGGTGACCGTCACCGACACGGTGGAGTACGTACCGGCCGAATCGGTGCTGATCTCGGCGATGTTCTTGTACGGCCGCTTCTTGATGTCGTCGATCACGGCCGTCAGGGTCACGGAGAGCGACTGGCCCGGATTCAGCCCGGTGAGCGACCACGTGACGAATCCCGGAGTTGCCAGGTTGCCGCTGTTACTGGCGGCCGTGGCGTGCATGCCCACGGGCAGTGTGTCGGTGACGGTGAAGTTGCCACTCGGCACGGTGCCCTGGTTGGCGACGGTGATCGTGAACACCACCGAGCCATCCGGCTGGATCGTCGTCGCACTGGCCAACTTGGCGAGCGCGAGGTCGTACACCACCTGCACGCCCACATCGGCGATGTCGGCGTCGTCTTGGCCATCGAGCTGGGTCGGGTTCGGCTGGTCGTCGGTCTCCTCACCGGCTTCGCTGATGAACAGGTTGTCCGAAGCAGCGCCGGGCACGGGCACGTCGAGCAGCGGCGGGTACGGACCGTCGTTGGTGGTGACCTGATCCGGCGTCGAGTCGATGTCGAACACGTCGATCAGCGGGGCGTCATAGTCGTCGGCCGAGTCGATGCTGATCTCCGCGATGTTTCGGAACGGCCGCTTCTTGATGTCGGCGATCGTCATCGTGACCGTACGCGTCGTGCTCGCGCCAGGTGCGAGGTTGCTGATCGTCCACGTGAGCGTGTAGCCGTCTACGGCGTTGCCGCTGACGGTGCCACCGCCGGCACTCAGCACGGACAACCCGGCGGGCGGGGTGTCGAAGACAGTGAAGTCGTTGGAGTTCACCGTCCCCTGGTTCTGCACGGTGATCGTGAACTGGATCGTGCCGTTGTACTGAACGACGGCCGGGCCGTCGTTGACCTTGATGAGCGCGAGGTCGTAGGTCAGCGGGAACGAGAGGTCGGCGATGTCGGCGTCGTCCTGCGGGTCACCGTTGTCGATGCCGGCCTCGCCGACGTTCATGTTGTCGATCCCGGTACCCGGGTCGGCGCTGACGGCCGGGTAGTTGCCGTCATTGGCGATGTTCGTGTCAGGGGTGGAGTCGACATCGAGCACGCCGTAGTCGACCGCCGAGTCCTCGCTGATCTCGGCGACGTTGCGGTACGGCCGCTTGGTGAAGTCGGTGACGTGCACCTGGTAGGAGAGTTCCGTCGTCGCATTCGGCGCGAGGTTCGCAATCGTCCAGGTGATCGTGCCCGAGTTCCACACACCCGAGTTCGGGATCGGCTGCACCGGAGTGAGGCCCTCCGGCACCCAGTCCGTGACCACGAAGTCGTTGCTCGGCACACTGCCCTGGTTCTGCACGGTGACCGTGAACGTCGCGGTGCCGTTGTACAGGCCGTTGTTGGCGAGCGAGGTGGCGTCCACCACCTTCACCAGCGCGAGATCGTAGGTGACGTTCACGTTCACGTCGGCGATGTCGGCGTCGTCCTGCGGGTCGTTGTTGTCGTTGCCCGCCTCGCCGATGAGCAGGTTGTCGATGCCACTGCCCGCCTCGGCGCCCACCGCCGGGTAGACACCGTCGTTGGTGGTGAGAGTGTCCGGCGTGGAGTCGATGTCGGAGAGGCCGTACAGCTCGGACGAGTCATCGCTGATCTCGGCGATGTTGCGGAACGGCCGCAGTTTGATGTCGCTGATCGTGGCCGAGTAAGTGAACGTTGTCTCAGTGGATGCGGCCAGGCTTAACGTGACGTTCCAGGTGATCGTGTGGTTCAAGGAACTCCAAGTGGCACCCGGGATCGGCAGCACGGGCGTGAGGCCGAGCGGCACGTTGTCGGTGACTTGGTAGTCACCCGATGGCAGATTGCCCTGGTTGCGCACCGTGATCGTGAACGTGACCGAGCCGTCGTAGGCAATCGGTGTCGGCGACGCCGTCTTGATGAGGGCTAGGTCGTACTCGCCCGAGTTGGTGACCACGGCGTCGTCGTTGTCGTCCTGATCGACCTGCCGGTCGTTGTTGCCCGGCCCACCCGCGTACATCGGCTCGATGGTGTCGATGCCGACGTAGGCGTCGTTCGGGATCGTGTTGTTGCGGCCGGTGTCGGTGTCGGGGGTCGAGTCCTGATCGTCGACGTCGTACAACGCCTGCGCAGAGTCGGCGGAGATCTCCGCCCAGTTGCGCCATGGCGCGGTGGACAGGTTGTCGTTGGTGATGTCGGTGACGATCACGATGGTGATGTAGTCGCCCGCGCCGATGTTGGCGATCTCGCAGGTGACGATGAAGCCGTCGACCGCGACCGCGCAGGAGGAGTTGACGAGCGGTGCGTTCGCCGAGGTGTAGACGGTTCCCGACAGGTAGGTCAGCCCCGTGGGCAATTTGTCGGTGACCTGCGCGATGCCCGAGCGCACATTGCCCTGGTTGTACACACGCACCCGCCAGGTGATGTTGTCGCCGGCAGTGGCGGTAGGCGCATCGGTGATCTTGGCCAGCGCCAAGTCATAGACCAGGTCGCCGGTGACCTCGGCGAGGTCGTTGTCGTCCTCGTCGGTGGGTCGCTGGTCGTCAGGGATGTTGGCCAACGAGGTGATGTCGACGAACGGGTCGTTCGGGTTCGCGCTCGGGCCCGAGCCGGTGCCGGCACCGTCGTCGTTGCCGACATTCGTGTCCGGGGTGGAGTCGAAGTCGTGGGTGCCGTACAGCGGCTGCGCCGAGTCCGAGGAGATCTCCGCCCAGTTGCGGAACGGCCGCATACGCATGTCGGTGACCCGGGTGACGATCACGATGTCGATGTACTCGTTCGGTGCCAGCTCATCGACGGCTGCGACGTCCCATCGGTAGGTACGTGTGGCCGGGTTCGCGGACGGGACCGGAGCCGCCGACTCGAACGACATGCCGGCCGGGATCACGTCGGTGACGGAGAACGCGCCGGAGTTCACGTTGCCCTGGTTGATCACTCGGACGGTCCAGGTGACGGTGCCGTCCTGCTGCACCGATGCCGGGGTGGCGACCTTGGCCAGCGCGAGGTCGTACTCCACGCCGAAGTAGTGGGCCGGGTCGGTGTCGCTCACGAAAGGCGGTACACCTTCCTTGTGAATCGTGGTGGTGCCGTCGTTGAGCGCGGGCACTCCGGTGACGTTCGCGGTGTTCTTGTACTGGTCGCGGATCGCCGTTCCGGTGGCGGTGCAGGTGACTTTCTCGCCGATGGCGAGCACGCCCGCGTCGGTATCCGGGTTGGTGCTGAGCGGCCAGTCGCACTGCGGGGTGGGGTCGGGCTGGCCGCTGCTGGGGATGTTGACGTGGTCGGTGAGCGTCACCGTCTTCAGGTACGAGTTGCCCGTGTTGGTGAGCACATACGTCCACGTCACCGTGTCGCCACGGGGGATCTGAGGGCCGGTCGGTGTGTCGGCGTCGAGACCGTTGACCTTCTTCTTCACGTCGATCGCAGGGTGGGGAATCCAGATGCCGGCATCCCACGTCGGGTCGTTCTCCGAGAGTGAGCCGGGGTTGTTGCCCAACGTGATCGTGGTGGTGTCGTAGTAGTTGCCGATGCCGTTGCTGCCCGACGGGGTGCGCGGGATGTCGGAGTCGTTGTCGGTGTTGGAGGCGCCCTGATCGGTGTCGCTGCCACTCTGGTCGCGCGGCGAGACATAGCCGCGGTTGTCGGGCATGTAGAAACGCACGAAGTAGCCGGTGCTGTCGGGCAGGTCTTCGAACAGATACCACCCGTTGGCATCGGTGAACGTGGTGTCGATCAGGTTCTGGCCGTCGTACAACTCGACGCGCACGTTGGCGATGCCGACCTCACCGTTCTCCTGGATGCCGTCGTTGTCGTAGTCCTCCCACACCCGATTACCGAACACGTTCAGCCGCGCGGGCGCGGCGACGTGCAGATCGCCCTTGCGCGGCTCGGCGCCGAGCCGGCCAGGGTTGAGCAGGCCACCGAGGTCGTTGTCGTCGAGCGAGACGCCGTAGGCGAAGCTGTTGGAAGCGCGCGGGCAGGTGGGCCCGCCCTCGTCCGATCCCTGAATGCCGTCGGCGTTGGTGTCGACCCACGCATCCTCCTGGCCGCGCGACGTGTCGAGTGTCGAGTCGCCCGGGAAGTTGACCAGGTCCACCGGGTCCCACGGGTGCTGTGAGTTGGGGATCGAGCAGTTGTCGAGGGCGTCGTACGGGCCTTCGGTGGGGAAGTCCGGGTCGTCGTCATAGGTCGGGTCGAACACCGGTGTGACCTGGTCGTAGGTGAAGTCCAGCACCTCGCCGATGCCGAGTCGCCCGCTGTAGGTGAGCCGGATGGACTTGTAGGTCGACAGCGCGGCCAGGTTCGGCGGGCCCCAGACCGGCGGCGTGCAGCCTGAGCTCGGACCGAGCACCTCCGACCGGCACGGGTTCGTCGCGGTGGAGTACTCCACGGTCCAGCCCAGCCCGGCGGTGATCGGCGAGACGAGGTAGGGCGCGTACTCCGAGCCCCGCAGGGTTGAGACGCGCACACCGCGATCACCGACGAAGCTGAAGATGTCGACGATCTGGGTGTTGTACACGGGAACATTGCCGACGTTCTGCACCCTCAGCTTCCATGTCACCTGGCCACCGGGCGTGGTGGTGCCGGCCTTGTTGAACTCCCGGTCGAGCGCGCCCATGACCAGCTTCTCCGATTGGAGCTGCGCCCCGACGGGCACGGTGGTGGTATGGCTGGTGGAGCAGCCGACCTGCACACAGTGACCGAAGTCCGTGCCGCCCTCCTCGGTGACCTTGACGGTGTTCGTGTAGTGACCCGGAGGGGTCGGTGTGTCGTCTTCGGTGGGGAACAAGAACCCGTCGGCCGTGACGTCGTACGTGATCGTCGGGGCCGACTGGCCGGGGTTGAGGATGCCGGTGTACTGCAGCCGGATGAGGGTGCCCGAGCCGGGCGTGTTCGGGCTGGTGGGGGTGCAGCCGCCGGCGGGGCTGGTGGAGAGCTCCTCGACCGACCAATCGTTGGCATCCAGCAATGCACCGTCGGCGCGGATGTTGTCGACCACCAGGTGCGAGCTGAACGGCACACAGTCGATGATCTGGGGATTCTCCAGCACGGCAGTGGCGTCACTGTTGTTCTCGACCTCGATGCTGTAGGTGATCGTGTCGCCCGGCTCGAGGGTGCCCGGCGCGCTCTTCGTCACCGACGGGTGCGGCTGCGGTCCTTCCAGCCTCACGTTGGCGCACGCCTTGCCCCGGTTCTGCTCCACCTCGGCCTGCACGCCGGTGAGGGCCGCGCAGTTGGTGAGTGTCTGGGTGGGGGCGCCGCTGACAGTGCCGATCAACTGCTGCCCGGAGGCATCCCAGCCGGGGCCGATCTCGGGCGCACCCGGCGGCGAGGTGAACACCCACTTCACGTGGGTGACGCCGGGAGCTGTGACAATGGTGGCGTTCTGCGCCGAGGACACCTGGCTCCAGGTGGCGCCGCCGTCGGTCGACGTCCAGATCGACGCGGTGACGGTTCCCGCCCACGTGCCGGTGCGGATCTCGGTGAGTGTGAACCCGGCCGGGAACTCGTCGGTGAGGGTCGCCGTGGAGAACGGCGTGGCCTGGGCATCGCTTCCGTTGTGCGCCCCGAGGAAGTACGTGACCACATTGTCGGGCGAGGCGTCGTCGACGTAGTAGTTACCGTCGGTGTTCTTCACTGGCGAAAAGCGCGTGACCGGGCCGGTGAGCGTCAGCGCGGTGGTGGCCGTGCCGATGCCGACATCGCCACCACCAGCGGGGTGGCCGACCGCCGACACGGAGTTCGTCTTCGTTGCGAGGATCACGTTCGACAGGTCGCCGCCGGCATAGCGATTGGGGAAGTGGCCGACAACCGTGATCTGGAGACAGCCGGTCGCCGGGTTGCGCGGCGGGAGATTGGCCTCGTCGATCTCCCACACCAGCACGTCGCCCGTGCCCTCGTGCAATGTCGACAGAGGCGGGGGATCTTCGGTGCTCGGAGTTCCTGGGGTCTGGCTGAACACGGTCGGCGGGGTCGGCAGGGAATCGACCACGAAGCCGACGGGAAGGGTGTCGGTGACCGTGTACGCGGGATGCAGCGCCTTGCCCGCAGCCGGGCAGACGTTGATGGTGTAGGTGACCGAGTCGGTGCCGGCGGAATTCAGCAGCACCGACGACGGGCCCGACTTCGACAGTTCGGTCAGGGCCCCGGCGGCGTTGATGTAGCTCTGCGCCGGGCCGACGGGGCTGTCGTCCTGGTCCGGGCTGCTCGCGGTGGCCGTCACAATCACCATCTGGGGGTCCTGGGTCACTGGAACCAGGCCGGCGGGCACACGCAACACGAAGTTCAGCGAACCGGTGTCGCCCGTGCACAGCCCGTTGTTCGGGTCGCCGAGGGGCACATTGCAGGCCACGGCCGGCGCGGCGTTCCACACGACAGCGTTGCCGACCACGCCGACGAGGACCCAGTCGTTCGGGAAAATGGTGCTCGCGCCGACGAACTCCAGCTCATGCAGGTTGTCGTCGTAGATGTCGACGAAGGTGGGCAATGGCACTGAGATGGACGCGCTGGCGCAATCCGGAAGGATGATGCCACTGCACGAGTAGCTGACGGTGTAGGTGAACTCGGTGCCCGCGGGAAGCCACGACTCGGGCGTCGTGGCCGGCGACACGGTGATGGCATCGAGCGTCACTCCCTCGGCGACCGCGCTCACGGGCGTCACGGGTCCGGAGACCACGACGGTCGTGGCCAGCAGTGCGCCCGTCAACAGGGCACGCAACCCCATCCACCTGCGCGTCGGCACGGTCGGTTCAGCACCCATTCGCCCGCTCATTCTCTGGCTCCCTCCGCACTCACCTCCGGCACTGACCCGGCCACGGTGAGTCGAACTCCAGGTTAAGAAGGGCGTCTGGCCGAGGGCAACAGCAAGTTGTTCAGGTTCTCCGCGACGGTGTCACCGAGTGCGGCGACCCCACCACACAGTGCGCGACCAGGGGTTCTGGCGACGCGAAACGGCTACTTGGCGATCAACGCGCCGAGCGCAGCGACCGCCACGATCAAGCCGATCGCAGCCATGCCGATGCTCCGGCTGCGCGGTGCTTGTGGAAGATCACCCTCGTTGCGCGGCCCCGACGGCGGCCGCACGAGGGCCATCACATTGCCCGCAAAGAGCGCTCCGCCGAGCGCGAGCAACAGCCAGACGATGAGGTCTTTGCCGAGGAACATCCCGACAGTCTGCCGGGCGCGGGAGGCCTCCGCTCAGACGCTGCGCGCCGCATTGCCGAACTTGGTGTACTGGCCGCGAAACACCAGCCGGGCGAGGCCGGTCGGGCCGGAACGGTGCTTGGCGATGATGAGCTCGGCGCTGGCCTTGTCGGGCGAATCGCGGTTGTAGACCTCGTCGCGGTACAGGAACATCACGACGTCGGCGTCCTGTTCGAGCGAGCCCGATTCGCGCAGGTCGGCGAGCATCGGGCGCTTGTCCTGGCGGTTCTCCAACGCACGACTGAGCTGGCTGAGGGCGACGATCGGCACCTCGAGTTCACGGGCGAGGATCTTCAGGCCACGGCTGATCTCGCTGACCTCCAACTGGCGGTTCTCGGAGTTCGTACCGCCGGACATGAGCTGGAGGTAGTCGATGAGGATCATCGCCAACCCGCCGTGGCGCGCTTTCAGCCGCCGAGCCTTGGCGCGGATCTCCATCACCGTCACGCGCGGGTTGTCGTCGAGGAACAGCGGCACTGTGTCGAGCCGGTTGATCGCCTTGCCGATCTTGGTCCAGTCGCTCTCCGCGAGCCGGCCGGTGCGCAGCTTCTGCGACTCCACCTCGGCCTCGCTGGAGAGCACGCGCTGGGTGAGCTCGGCGTGGCCCATTTCGAGCGAGAACACGAGCACCGGCTTGTGCGTCGTCTTCGCCACATGGGTGGCGATGCCCAAGCCCAGCGCGGTGTTGTGGACGAACAGGTCGGCGGCCACGAAATTGTGCAGTTCGGGCACCGAGAAGTCGATCACCCGGTCGACCCCGGCGGGTGTGATGGCGGTGATCCGGTCCCACGTGATGGCCGGCGACGCCCACCAGCGCAGCCGGTCGTCGTCGAGCACGTCCGCCAGGAGGGCGATCGTCTCCCGGCGCGGCCGCCGCCGATAGGCGTGCCAGTTGTGCGACCGTGGCTTGCCGGCGGCCTCGCTAATAGAGACCCAGGCGCGCTCGCCCTTGGCCTTCAGCACGTCGTCCCACACCTCCATCGGAAGCGTGTCGATCGTGTACTGCCCAGCAGGTGCGAAGGCAGCCTTGGCAGCCACTCGAGCGAGCGCTTCGTGCTTGCCGAGGATGCCGATCTCGCGGCAGAACGTGGCGAGCGACACCCCGTCCATGACCTCGACCTCGAACGCACGACGACGAGTGCCCTTGTAGGCGACCCACCGCGTGCGCCGCTTCGAACGCACCCCGAAGCGCAGCAGCAGGTGCATCACGTCGAGCGACAACTGTTCACTGACGGTCGCGTACCCGATGCGGGCATACCCCGCGGCAGCCACCCACGCCGTGCCGTCGGTGGCGAACAGGCGGTGCAGGAACCGGGACACCTGCTCGCGCGGAGCAACGAACACCGCCGCCGGCACTCGCTTGTCGTGTGCGGAGCATCCCCACGCGCCGTGGCGGCGCAACATCTCCGTCACAGGATTGGGCTTGCCCCCCGTGCGCCCTGACGA
Organism: Ilumatobacteraceae bacterium; assembly: GCA_041918155.1. Taxonomy (GTDB): domain Bacteria; phylum Actinomycetota; class Acidimicrobiia; order Acidimicrobiales; family Ilumatobacteraceae; genus UBA668. Next base: position 20,684 of record JAYRWH010000037.1, read on the forward strand.
GATGCGGTAGGTCGTGGCCGAGCCGGCAGCGGCGTTGAACACCAAGTCTGTGCCCATTTGGCGTGCCGCAGCACGCGCCACCTCCAGCACCTCCGCGCTGGCCGTGGTGAGAGCGGGCGTAGCCGCCCCCGGGCCGATCGAACCGTCCCCGAGCAAGAGCGCGAGCAGGTCGATCTCGGCTTCCGACATCACGCGGTCGCCGAACACGGGGATGGTCGCCGGGGCGGCGAGGTGATCGCCCACCACCAACTGCTCGAGCGGGCGCCAGCCGTGTTGACTGAGCAGTGGGTGCGCCGCCGTGACACGGATGCGGCGGCCGGCGCGGGTCTCCACCAAGTACACCGGCTTGTGCCCATCATCGAGGAGGTGACTGGCCTCGGTCTCGACCAGCGAGCCGTCGTCAGCGAGCGACAGCAAGGGCACCGCGTCAGGGCCGAATGCGCCGTCGAACACCTCCGAGGCCGTCAGCACCTCTCCGGTGCGCGGGTTGATGATCGGCGTGTCCCAGGCGACGCACTTTCCCATCGCCGGCCGGGCGCCGATGATGTTGAGCGTGCTCGGCTGGAGGCCCGAGAGAATCTCGTCGAGGTCGTTGAAGCCGGTGGCGGTGCCGGTGATGGTGTCGCCGCGCTCGAAGGTCTCCTGCAGGCGGTCCATCGCCACCGGCAGGAGGTCGCCGAGGGGCCGGGTGGAGTCGACGACGCGATCTTCGGCAACCTCGAACACCTTGGTCTCGGCCTCATCGAGCGCCTTGGTGACGTCGTCGGGCTCCATGTACGCGAGTTCGGTGATCTCGCCGGCGACGCTGATGAGCCGCCGCAGCAGGGCGGTGTCCTGCACGATCTTGGCGTAGCGCGAGGCGTTGGAGATCGCCGGCGTGGCGTTCTGCAGCTCGAACAGGATCTGCGCGCCGCCGATCTCGTCGAGCAGGCCGTTGCGCCGCAACTCGTCGGCGACGGTGACGATGTCGACCGGTTGGCCGGCGGCCATCAGCCCGCGGATAGCGGTGTAGACGTGCTGGTGCGAGGGCTTGTAGAAGTGCTCGACGTGGAGGCCGAGTTCGGCGACCTGGCCGACAACCTCGCGCGACAACAACAACGCACCGAGCAGGCTCTCTTCGGCGGCGAGGTTGTGCGGTGGCACGCGCCCTTGGATCTGACGCGGTGCGGATCGATCTCGCCCGCCGTCACGAGAACTGCGTACATCGGACATGGGATCCCTACCTTGCACGAGTGACCCTGTGGATCGCTAGGGGGGTCAACATTGTGGACAGCCTGTGGACAACTCTCCGAGACCGGCGACAGCACAGCCCCGGTGGCTACCGACGAGCGGCGACACCGGGGCTGTGGACAACCCTGTGAGGATCGGGACCCGAAGCCCCGAGCACTACTTGGCGACGACCTCGAAGGTGATCGGGAACTCGACGTCGTGGTGCAGACGGGCGGTGGCCGTATAGGTGCCCACCGTCTTGACGTGATCGATGTGCAGCTTCTTGCGGTCGAGGGCCACGTTGGCCTGGGTCTCCACGGCACTGGCGACGTCGGCGGCGGTGACCGACCCGAACAGGCGACCTTCGGCGCCGGCCTTCACCGCGATGGTGAAGGTGCGGGCGACGAGTGCCTTGGCCACCGTCTGGGCGCTCTCCCGATCCTGCGCATCGCGCAGGTCGCGAGCACGGCGCATCGCGCCGGCCTGGGAGACCGCACCCTCGCTGGCCGGGATGGCGTGCCCGTGGGGCAGCAGGAAGTTGCGGGCATAACCCTCGGCCACCTCGACGATGTCGCCACGCTTGCCGAGACCCTTGCGGTCGGAACGGAGGATGAGCTTCATATCAGACCTCCACCTCGTCCGTGCCGACCTCTTCGTCGACGTCGGTGGTCTCCAACTCGGCAGCCTCGACCTGGCTCTCGCGAACCTGGTCGTCGCCGCGCTCGCGACGGCCTTCGCCATCGCGGGGCGGGCGCGACGTGCGGGTCTGGGCAACGCGCTTGGTGTAGGGCAACAGAGCCATCTCGCGGGCGTTCTTGACCGCGTTGGCGATCTCGCGCTGCTGCTGCACCGAGTTGCCCGTCACGCGACGGTTACGGATCTTGGACCGGTCGCTCACGAAGCGGGTGAGAAGGTTGACGTCCTTGTAATCGACGTACTCGACCTTGTCAGTGACGAGCACGCTCGTCTTCTTCTTGAACTTCTTCGGGTTCGCCCCATCTTTGGGCGCCCTCGGCTTTGCCTTCTTGTTGTTGTTGTTACTGGCCATAGGTCAATGCTTTCTGCGAAATCTCGAAAGGGATCAGAACGGCTCTTCGTCGCCGTACACGGGATCAGGAGCGCGGTTCGCGCTGGCGCCACCGCCGCCACCGGAATTGCCACCACCGGAATTGCCGCCGTCGCGAGCGATCTTCTCGATCTCGGCACGGGCCCACCGCAAGGACGGGCCGATCTCGTCGGCGATGACCTCGACGATGCTCCGCTTCTCGCCTTCCTTCGTCTCGTACTCGCGCTGCTCGAGGCGGCCGGTGACGATGATGCGATGGCCCTTGTTGAGCGAGGCGGCGACGTTCTCGGCGAGCGCATCCCAGGCGGTGACGTTGAAGAACGACACCTTCTCCTGCCACTCACCGTTCTGCTGGTAGCGGCGGTTGACGGCGATGCCGAAGCTGGCAACACCTTTGCCGCCGGTGGTGAATCGAATCTCGGGATCGCGGGTGAGGTTGCCCACGAGGGTGACGGTGCTGTCGGCCATGGTGATGGCTCCTTACGGAAGTATTGGCGGGTCGCCGGGGAGGATCAGGCCGCGACCGGGAAGCCGCGGCGGGCCGCCTCGGCATCAGGGAGACGCAGCAGCTTGTGGCGAACGACGTCGTCGGCGATACGGAGGGAACGCTCGAAGTCGTCGAGGGCGCCACCGGGGGCCAGGACGTTCATGACGGCGTAGTAGCCGTACTCCTTCTTGTTGATGGGGTAGGCGAACTGGCGCCGGCCCCACCAATCGGGCTTGCCGTGAACACTGCCGCCGGCCTTGGCGATGGAGTCGGTGACCGACTTCACCCACGCCTGGGCAGCAGGCTCTTCGAGATCACCGCTGAGGATGATCATGAACTCGTACGCACGCATCTGCGTGTTACCTCCCTTCGGACCCGGGGGTTACCCGGGGCCCCTCCATGGGGCAGGGCCAATATGACCCGCGGAGTGTACCGGGCTTTGCGGCCGAGCAGAACCGGAGCGCGACGGGCAGGTGAAGCGGGTGGAACGCATGAGCAGGCATGCGAGCAGCATGGCAAAGGGGTGTCATAAGGTTTCTGACGATGAGAGCGACGGCGGCGGTACGGGCGGCGGCCCTGTTGATGATCGGGTTGATGATCGGGTTGATGATCGGGTTGGTGTCCGGGTTGGCCGGCTGCACCGACGATCACGACGCGGTGCGGACGGACGGCACCACGGCCGACATCACCACGACGGTGGATACCCCGCCGGTCACGGTCACCCAACCAGCGGTGGGCAGCGACCTGGACGAGTTCCCCGGCTCGTTGGCCACGTTCCACGGCACCGACCTGTGGGTCGACCCCGTCGCCGGCGACGACGCCAACGATGGCACCGACCGCGCCAGCGCGCTGCGCACGGTCGACGAGGCGTGGCAGCGCATTCCGGCTGGAGCGACGCTCACGACCGGTTATCGCGTGCGCCTCGTGGCGGGGCGCTACCCGGTGGCCGCGCTCGTGAACTATTGGGAGGACCGCCACGGGAGCAGCGACGCACCGATCATCCTCGAAGCCGTCGACGGTGCACACACCGCCGTGTTCGAGGGCGACATCAACATGTTCCAGGTCAGCCACTTCGCGCTGATCGGTGTCGACATCGACCGCGAGGGCGACGCCTTTCACTGCGAACGCTGTGACCATGTCCTGATCCGCGACAGCGAGATGTCCGGTGGCGGCGCGGCGCAGGAGACGATCAAGGTCAACCAGTCGCAGTACTTCTTCGTGGAGAGCTCCGACATCCACGGCGCCTACGACAACGCGATCGACTTCGTCGCCGTGCAGTACGGGCATGTCATCGGGTCGCGCATTCACGACGCCGGCGACTGGTGCATGTACGCCAAAGGCGGCAGCGCCTACCTGACGATGTCGGCCAACGAGGTGTACGACTGCGGCACCGGTGGCATCACCGCCGGCCAGGGCAGCGGCTTCGAGTACCTGGTCGAGCCCTGGTTGCACTACGAAGCGTACGGCATCCGCATCCTCGACAACGTCGTGCACGACACCGAGGGCGCCGGGCTCGGGGTCAACGGCGGCTACAACATCCTCCTCGCCGGCAACACCATCTATCACGTCGGCACGCGCAGCCATGTCGTCGAGTTCGTGCACGGGGCCCGCAGTTGCGACGGCGACACCGCGACCTGCGCCGCGCACCGCGCTGCCGGCGGATGGGGCCCGCCGGTCGGCGGCGACGTCCCGATCCCGAACCGCCACGTGTACTTCGTGAACAACATCGTGATGAACCCGGACGGGGTGCAATCGCAATGGCAGCACCTCGCCGTCCACGGCCCCTCCACCGCGCCGGCGGACAGCGGCGCACCCTCACCGTCGCCGGCCGACGACGACCTGCGCATCATGGGCAACGTCATCTGGAACGGCCCTGCCGACATGCCGTTGGGCCTCGGCGACGACAGCGGGTGCCAACCGACGAACCTCACCTGCAACGAGACCCAACTGCTGGCGGACAACCAGATCAACACCTGGCAGCCTCAGCTGCGCGACCCCGCGCAGGGCGACTACCGGCTCACGGAGGAATCCGCCGCGGCGCGACCGACACCCGTGGCCGTGCCGGCGTTCGTGTGGACCGACGCACCCGGCGATGTGCACGCGCCGGCAGCCTGGGTCTGACGCGACGGGGCTACGGTTGCGCCCGTGGACCTGCACCAATGGATGATCGCCGACCTGGCGTCGGTGCGCACGAAGTTGTTCGACACGGTGATCGCGCTCGTGCCGCACGATCGCTGGCACGAACCCGCTGACGGGGGCGGGGCCACGCTGGCCGGGCTACTGCTGCACGTCGCCCGTCACCAAGACCTCGCGGTCAACGCCGTCGTTCGCGACCACGAGCCGCTGTTCCTCACGCATCGCAACTCCCTCGGCCTCGCCGACGCCGGCGCCGCGGTCGGCCTCTCCGAGCGCGAAGACCGGGTGGCCACCGGCGTGGTAGAGCCAGCGGCCGTCGTGCATTACCTCACCGCCGTGTTCGACCGCACCGCCGCGTGGCTCGATGCGATCGGGTCGTTGGTGCTCGATGCCGTGCCGCACACCGACTACCGCCTCACCCACCGCGCCGGCCTCGACCAGGCCGAGCTGCCGTGGCTCTACGCCATGTGGGGCGCCAAGCCGATCTGGTGGTTCGCCCAGTGGCCGGTGCTCGGCCACGGCCACGCCCACACTGGCGAGGCCATCTCCATCCGCAACCGCATGGGCCTCAGCCCGTTCTAGCGGTGGGCCAGGGGCCCGGCCCCGGACGTGATCGGCCCCGAATGCGTTGGCAGCGGCCCGATCCCTGGCGTACAAGGTCGCGGCTCATCGAACATCGCGACGGTGTTGGGGTCCAGGCGACTCAGGAACTCGCGGAATTCGTCGAGCCTGACATCGACCCCGACTGCTCCTCCGGTTCGTGACATACGACGTCCACGAGACCTCGTGGCCCACGTATGACAAGAACGCTGAGAAGGCGAGAGCGGCTACAGCGCGCGAGCGCGCGGTGCGCTGCGGCCGACGGGGAGCACCCGCAGCAGGTGGTGCCACTTGCAGCCGATGCACGCCTCCACCACGTAGGCCGTCAGCTCGTCGGGGCGCGCGTTCAGCTTGGCCAGTTCCTCCGCCGTGGACACACAACGGCCGTGCGACGGCAGGCGCGGCCCGAACACATAGGTGACCAGGCGCAGCTCGTGGTCTGCGCAGATCGGGCACGGCAGCGAGGCCGGCGAACCGATGTTGCGCGCCGCGCGGATGAGCTCGGGGTGGGCATCGCACACCTGATCCTGGCGCAGGCGCCCGCGCTTGTACTCGTTGATGAGGTGTCGGCGGGACAGCCGGTGATCGACCACACCGGGCGTGCCGCGCATTGCGCTCATGCCGAATGCCATGGGCGGCCAGGCTAGCCGTCGTCCTGGCACCGGCGTCATCCCCCACGCGCCGTTCCCGGCGGGGCACACTTGTGGGATATGGAAATCTCGTATGGCGCCAATGTGGCCGACGACGGCGAACTGCGGCTGTGCGGCGACCTCAACGGAAAACGCGCCATCGAACTCGGCGTCTCGTCACCGGCGAACGCCGTGGTGATGGCCCTCCAGGGAGCGAAGGCGATCGCCGTCGACTCCGACCCGAAAGCCATCACCGGCCTGCGCGCCGCGGCCGAGCGGGCGGAAGTGAGCGTCGAGTGCCACGAGGGTGATCTCGCCGACCTCGGTTTCGCCACCAGCGCCTCGGTCGATCTCGTGGTCGCCTCGCACTCGCTGAGCGCCACCGACGACATCCCCCGCCTGCTACGCCAGGTGCACCGCGTCCTGAAGCCGGGATCGTCGTTCGTCGTCGCAACCATCCACCCGGTGGCCGTGATGTTCGAGCAGAACCGCACGGCGAACCATGTGTACGCCCATGGCGTGCACAGCTTCGGCGAGCTCTACATGGCCTTCGAGCGGGCCAACTTCCACCTCGACATGGTCGCCGAGCTGAACGACCACCGAGTGCGCGACCCGCTGTGCCCGTCGGTGCTCCTCGTGCGCGCCCGCAAGCTCGGTGTCTGAGACACCCGCGTCACACCAGCGAGTACTCGGCCTCGATCAATTCCGCCGGGCGCGGCCTGCCGAGCAGGTAACCCTGGCCACGATCGCACCCCAGCTCGCGCAGACGGGTGAGCTGCAGCGGGGTCTCCACACCCTCGGCCACCACCGACAACCCGAGTGAGTGACCGAGGTTGATCACCGCCTCGACGATCGTCGAGTCCTCGGCATCGATGCCCAAGCCGTTGACGAACGTGCGATCGACCTTGATCGCCTCCACGGGGAAGCGCTTCAGGTAGGTCAGCGACGAGTAGCCGGTGCCGAAGTCGTCGACAGCAAGGTGCAGTCCGAGGCTGCGCAGGTCGCGCAGGGCCACGGTGGCTGCTTTCACGTCGGCCATGAGGGCGGTCTCGGTGATCTCCAGCCACAGTCCGTTGGCCGGAACACCGGCCTCGGCCAACGCCTGCGAGACGATGCCCACCAATTCGTTGCTCATCAACTGGCGGACGCTGACGTTGACCGACACCGTCAGATCGGCGAAGCGGCGGTTGCCGTTGCGCCACTGGCCGAGGTGCACGAGCGACGAGCGCAGTACTGCCGCGCCGACCTCGCCGATCAGACCGGTCTCTTCCGCCATCGGCAGGAACTGATCGGGGCCGAGCAGGCCGCGGTCGGGGTGCCGCCAACGGGCGAGCACCTCGAAGCCGACGAGTTGCCCACTCGGCAGGTCGACGATCGGTTGGTAGTACGGCACGATCTCGCCGCGCTCGAGGCCGCGGCGCAACTCGTTCGTGGTGCGCAGCGTGAGCACCGTCTCGTCGTGGCTGTCGGGTGAGAACACCTCCACACAGTCGCGGCCGCGAGCCTTGGCCCGGTACATCGCCGCGTCCGCGTCGCGGAGCAGTTCGGAGGTCGTGACCCCGTCGCGATCGGCGAGGGTGATGCCGATGCTGGCGGTCACGAACAACTCGGCACCGTCGACGATCACGGGGCGGGCGATCTCGCGGCGTAGGCGATCGGCGATGTCGAGCGGGTCGTCGGCGCCACTGACGTCGCGCAGCATGACGATGAACTCGTCCCCGCCGAAGCGGCCGAGCATGTCGCGATCGCGCACCACCGAGCGGAGCCGCTCGGCCATCGCTTGCAGCAGATGATCGCCGGCATCGTGCCCGAGGCTGTCGTTGATCACCTTGAAGTTGTCGAGGTCGATGAACAGCACGGCGATCGAGCCGGTCGCCGTCGTGTCGAGGTACATCCCCAGCCGCTCGAGGAACCGAAAGCGGTTCGGTAACCCGGTGAGCCCGTCGTGCGAGGCTGCCCACTCCAACCGCTCCTCATTGTGCCGACGCTCGGTGACGTCCTCGATATGGGCGATCGCCAGCGACCCGCCCTCACCGTCGTCCATCACCGACACCCAGGTGCGCGCCCAAACCACCCCGCCGTCACCACGCAGATAGCGCTTCTCCAAGCGGTAGTGCTCGACATCGTGGGAGGTCATCGCCCGCATCAGCTCGGGCAGGTCGCCGCTGTCGTCGGGGTGGGTGATGTCGTCGATCGTCCGCCCGATGAGGTCGTCGCGGTCGCGCCCGAGCATCCGCTCGAGGGACACGTTGACATCGAGGATCACGCGATCGGGCACCGACGACAGCGCCATGCCCGTCGGCGCACCGTGGAAGGCGAGGCGGAAGCGCTCGCGGGCCCGGTTCAGGCGATCGGCCGCGGCGACGCCTTCGGTGACGTCGCGCAGGGCAATCGTCATCCGCCGCTTGTCGCGGATGGGGAGGTTGGCGTCGGCCTCGAGCAGCACCTCACTGCCGTCGGGACGCTCGACACGCAACGTCGGCCGCTCCATCGGCCCGCCTTCGGCGAGGCGCTGCCACAGCTCCATCAAGACAGGGTGGTGAGCTTCGTCGAAGATCTCGATGAAGAACCGCCCGAGCAGGTCATCGCGCGAGCGGCCAGTGAGAGCGAGGGCGGAGTCGTTCACCTCCACCATGCGGCCGTTGGAGTCGAGCACGACGACGGCATTCGGCAGGTCGTTGAGCAGGCCGCGCAGTTCTTCCTCGGTGGCTTTCAGTTGCACGATGTTCTCGCCGAGCTGGTCGGCCCAGCGGCTCGACTGCCGTTGGCCGGCGAGCTGCGAGGCGGTGAAGCTCACGCCCGCGAGCGTGGCTATCACGACGCTGACGACGGTGGCCTTCGTGTCGTGGAGGATGTACTGCCACGTGGCGAGCCACAGCCCGATGGTGAGCGAGCCCTGCACCGCCAACAAGCGCCACACGGTGGGCCGCCGCGGCGCGATCTCGGCGCCGGCGGGCAGCGACATCGACACAGCAAGGCCGCCGTACGCCACCACCCAGACGACGCCGCCGATCGCCATCCGACCCGCGGAGACCAGCCAGTTGGCCGAGGCGAGGGTGTCGGCCACCGTCATCGCCACCATCGCCACGAAGGCCGCGACGCGGGCCGGCGAGCGGGCAACGAGCAACAAGAACAGCAGGATCGCGGCGACGAAGGCATCGATGAGCGGATAGAGCACCACCAGCACCTGGGTGGTGGCCGAGTAGCGGGAGAGTTCCCCGAGGCCCGGATGGATCACGAACTCCCAGAGCACGAACGTGACCGACAGGGTGACGATCAGCGAGTCCGCGAGGTGGACGTACGCGTTCCGTCGGTCACCCACGAACAGATGACGGACGAAGAACCACACCAGCAGCAGGTAGAAGCCGATCACCAACGCGTCAGCGACCGACGGCCACTGCTCATCGAGCCACGAGGCTGCACGAATGCTCAGCAGGCCTTCACCAACCGCCGACAGCGCGAAGGCCACGACCAGCAGGCCCCAATGCCGCCGCAACTCCACCCGCGACCGCCAACGGGCAACGGCAGCGCCGAGCAGCGACAGCGCGAACAGGGTTCCGCTCACCCACGTGCCGACATCGCGAGCGCCCGAGGCACCAGTGAGCGCGGCCAGGACTGCGGCGACGCCGCTGATGGCGACGACGACCGATGCCACGCGCGTCCCGAGGCCGGCGCTTGGCCGCCATGTGCGCTCCCCAGCTGCTTCAGCCGAGCGATCGGTCATCTCCGTCACCCCCCGGATCGGCGAACAGGGCCCCGAAGGTATCACTGCTCGCGAACGGACCGCCACCAGGTGTCGAGCCGGGCGCGGATCGCTTCCTCGCCGAGCAGGCCCTCCTCCAACCGGATCTCGAGAAGAAAGGCGAGCGCCTTGCCGATGTCGGGCCCCGGGTTGAGGCCGAGTTGCGCCATCACCTGGCCGCCGTTCAGCTCGGGGCGGATCGCGGCCAACTCCTCCTTCTCGGCGAGTTCGTCGATGCGGGCCTCGAGATCGTCCATCCGCCGCGAGAGCACCAGCGCCTTCTTCTCGTTGCGCGTGGTGCAGTCGCAACGGGTGAGCACGTTCAGCTCGCGTAGGTACGGACCGGCATCACGGACGTAGCGCCGCACCGCCGAGTCGGTCCAGCCCATCGAGTAGGTGTGGAAGCGCAGGTGGAGCGCGACCAACTCGGTGATCGCCTCGATGTCGTCGTTGCTGTAGCGCAGGGCTTCGAGCCGCTTGCGCGTCATCCGTGCACCCACCGCGTCGTGGTGGTGGAAGGTGACGCCCCGCCCCTTCTCGTAGCCGCGGGTGCGCGGCTTGCCGACGTCGTGGAACAGGGCCGCCAACCGTGTACGGCGGAAGTCGAACGGTGGCCGCTCGGGTGCCTGCTCGGCCGGTGGCCGCACGTTCTCCATCACCGCGAGAGTGTGGGTGAGCACGTCCTTGTGGCGATGGATCGGATCCTGCTCAAGGCGCATCGCGGGCAGCTCGGGCAGGAACTGCTCGGCGAGCCCCGTGTCGATCGCGAACCACAACCCCGCCGCGGGATGGGGCAGCGACACGAGCTTGTCGAGTTCGTCGCGGACGCGTTCGGCGGACACGATCTCGAGCCGGCCCGCCATCGACCGGACCGCCTCCACCAGCTCGGGTACCGGTGTGGCCTGCAGTGCGGCGATGAAGCGCGCCGCACGCAGCATGCGCAGCGGGTCGTCGCTGAAGCTCAATTCCGGCGCGAGCGGAGTGCGCAAGGTGCGCGTGACGAGGTCGGCCGCGCCGCCGAAGGGGTCGACGAGCACCGGAGAATCGGTGGTGAGCTCCAGGGCCATCGCGTTGACCGTGAAGTCGCGACGCGAGAGGTCGGCCTCGACCCGATCGCTGAATTCGACGTCCGGCTTGCGCGAATCGCGGTGGTAGGCCTCGGCGCGGTGGGTCGTGATCTCCACCACCCGCTCACCTGACGATGTGTTCTTCTTTGCCGCGATCGTGCCGAAGCGCTCGCCCTGTGTCCAGATCGCGTCGGCCCAGCCGCGCAGCAACCGCTTGATCTCGTCGGGGCGGGCGTCGGTGGTGGCGTCGTAGTCCGCCCCGTCGTTGACGGTGCCGGCGAGCAGATCGCGCACCGTGCCACCCACGAGGTACAGCCGGTGGTCGGCGTCGCGAAAGCGAGCAGCGAGCGGTGCCAATTCCTGCAGCACCGGTTGGAACCGGGCAGGAATCACAGCAGCCCTTCGAGTTCCCAGTAGTCGCGAGCCTTGCGCACCGCGCCGTGCCCGGGCCCGCCCGACGTGGAGGCCTCGAACGGTTCGCTCACCACGCCGACGAGTTCGCTCATGACTGCGGCCGAGGAGTGAGTGAGTGCACCGAGGTCGTAGCCGCCCTCCAGCATCACCAGCCGCCGGCCGGCGGGCACGAGGGCGAGGACCCGGCGGGTGAGCGGGCCGTAATCGCCCGCCGATAACCCGAGTTCGGTGATCGGGTCGTCGCGGTGGCCGTCGAACCCGGCCGACACCAGCACCCACGTGGGCGCGAAGCGGGCGGCGACGGGCGCCACCAGCTCGTCGAACGCGTAGAGGTAGACATCACCGGTGCACCCTGGCGGAAGCGGGATGTTCAACGTCGTGCCCCGCGCGGCACCATCGCCGACCTCGATGTGGCGGCCCGTGCCCGGGTACAGCGGCCACTGGTGGAGGCTGACGAACAGCACCCGCGGGTCGTGGTAGAAGATCGCCTGCGTGCCGTTGCCGTGGTGCGCGTCGAAGTCGAACACCATCACCCGCTCGCCCTGCTCGGCGAGCGCGGCGGCGGCCACGGCGACATTGTTGACGAAGCAGAAGCCCATCGACTCGCTCGCTGTCGCGTGATGGCCCGGGGGGCGCACGGCGCAGAACGCGGCGTCGGCCGTGCCCTGCTGCAGGGCCGCGATCGCGGTGAGGCCGGCGCCGGCCGCCAACGACGCGGCGCGCCACGAACCCTCACTGGCAAAGGTGTCGGCGTCGAGCCGACCACCTCCCGCGGCGCAGATGCCCTCGATGCGGTCGAGATAGTGCATCGGATGCACCCGTTCCAGGTCGGGCCGGCCTGCGGCCTGCGGCGCGAGCATCTCCACGGCCTCACCGAGGCCCGCCAGCTGCACCCCTTCCCAGACCGCGTTCAGCCGCTCCGGCCGCTCCGGATGGCGCGGACCGGCGAGGTGCTCCAGGTACGCGGCATGGGTGGTGAACAACACGGTCACGCCTCGCGACGCTATCGGGCGGCACCGTGCGCAGCCGTCCCGCAGCCGTCCCGCGGCCGTCCCGCAGTCGGGTCACCCGCTACCGTTCATCGCGGTGATCCAGGTGGCCGATGCGCGCAACAGACCCCCGGCCCGACCCCGGGCACCGTTCCTCCTGCACGGAACGTCCACGACCTGCCGCGTCCAACGGTGGTCGTACCGCCCCGACACGGCCCACCTCGTGCTCTACCAGCAGCGGTCTCGGCCGTCGCCGACCGACCTCGCCGAGTGGTGCCAACGGCTCGCCGCGCTCGGCTACGTCCAGGTGCGCACCTCCGCAGTCGCCGGTGGCACCGCTTCCGCACTCGAGGCCGCCGGCTTCACGGTGATGCAGGAGTTGGTGCTGCTCGAACACACGAACGTACGCCGCGCGGCCACGGCCTTCACCGCCACCATGGACGTTCCCTCGACCAGCCGCTTGCTCGCCACCCAACGGCGGGCCGCGAGCCGGATCGACGACGCTGCGTTCGGCCGCGAGTGGGCACTCGACGATTTCGCCCTCCACGACGTGTGCGCGGCCACCCCGCGGTACCGCGCTCGGGCTGCCGGCGACCCGCTCGCCGGCTACGCGATCACCGGGCGCGATGGCCGCCAAGGGTTCCTGCAGCGCCTCGCAGTGCACCCCGAGGCGCAGCGCCACGGGCTCGGCCTCGCGCTCGTCGCCGACTCACTCACCTGGATGGCTCGCTGGCGCGTGGAGCGGGCATTGGTGAACACCCCCTCCGGCAACGAGGGTGCGTTGGCCCTCTACGAACGCGCTGGGTACCTCCGGCTGCCCGATGCGCTGAGCGTCTACGAGCGGAGCCTCGTGTGAGACTTCGCCACATCACGCGCGCCGCCCGCGTCGTGACTGCCCTCACCACCGTCACCGTCGCTCTCGCCGCCGCCCCGGCCGGGGCCGCGCCGAGTGCCCCGGCCCGCGCATCGGACGTCCAGTTCGGCCTGGTGTCGCAGCAGTTCGATGTCGACCCGACGGGCGTGTTCGTCGTCGACCTCAGCCTGCCCGACGGAATCGCCCCCACCGAACTGGCTACCGCGATACTCGTCGTCACCGCGTACGGCCGGGTCACCGATCGCTCCGGGGTCACGAACGCGTTGTCGGGCGAGCTGCCGCGCGCCGTCGACAGCGTCGAGCTTCCCGTTGCCGGCATGCCAAGCAATGCCACCGCCGACATCGAAGTCGTGGTGCCGGTCGAGACCACCACCCGTACACCGGGAGCGCTCCAACTCACCCGCGCCGGGCTGTACCCGATCGTGATCGAGCTCACCGTCGACGGCGAGGTGTTCGCCGACCTCACCACGTTCCTGCACCGGATCCCCGGCCCGGAGGAGGTAGCCGAGCGTCCACTGCAGGTGGCCTTTGCGATGAGCACGTCCTCGCCGGTCGTGCTGGATGACGCCACCGATCCGGTGATCGACGAGGCCTCGATTGCCGAACTCACTCATCTCGCCGACGTGCTCGAAGCCTCGCCACTACCGGTCGCCGTGCGCGTGCCGCCTGCGGTCGTGGCCGGCCTCGGGTTCGACGACGCCAGCGGCGGCGATCTCGCCGCACGCCTCACGGCCGTGCTCGACGGCGACGACCTGTTGTCGTCGCCATTGCTGCCACTCGACCCATCGGCCGCCGCGGCTGCGGGCCAGCAGAGCCTCTACACGCAGTGGCTGCGCGACGGCGAGGACGGGTTGGCCGCCATCGCCAGCGGCCCGGCCGTGCGGACGGTGACGCTGGTGGATCGCCCGATCAGCGCCGACGGGGGTGCCCTCGCCCGCGACATGGGCGCCAGGCTGTTCGTACTCACACCGGAGCTGTTCGCCGGATTGCTCGACTCGCCCGGCGCGTTCACGGACACCACCGGGCTCATCGACGTACGCGTCGCCGGCGGGGCGACGGTACCGGCCACCGTCGTGGACAGCGGGATCGCCGACATCCTCCAACAGGGTGCCTCCGAGCCCGCGCTCACCGCCGTGGTGGTGGCCGCGGAGCTGCTCGCCGTGCGCGAGGGCCTCGACGCGGCCGGCGAGGATCCGTCGCGGCACGGCATCACCATCGGCACCGCCACGCTCGGCCTGCCCGACACCGCAACCTTGGGCGCAGTCACCACCCTGCTCGCCACCATCGAGGGCATCACCCCCGTGCACCTCGACACCCTGGGGCGGGACACCGATCTGGTGGAGGGCACCAACGGCACGCCGATCACGGTCACCCTGCCCGATTCGGTGGAAGGCAGTATCGCCGAGCGCATGCAGCTCACCGCGTCGTTGGCCGAGGATGCTGCCAGCACGGGCAGCATGCTGCCCGAGGGCGCGTCCCGCCCGGCGGAGTGGGCACACCTCATCGGCCGCCTCCCCAGCGACGGCCTCACCGACACACAGGTGGCCACCATCGCCGCCGGATTGCGTGCGGAGTTCTCCTCCATCCGCGCCGCGGTGCAGGTGCAGGTGCCGGCTGGCTTCAAGTTCACTCTCACCGGCCGCTCCTCGACGGTAAGGGTGAAGATTGGCAACAGCGGCACCACCCCGCTCACCGTGCAAGTTCGGCTCGGTTCACCCAAGCTGCTGTTCCCCGACGGCCCGCAGACGGTGGTGCTCGAACCGGGTCAGTTCACCGAAGTGCGGGTGCGGGTCGAGGCCCGCACGAATGGCACGTCCGCCGTGACACTCGAGGTCTACACCGCCGACGGCGGGCTGCGCCTCGGCCCCCCAGTACCCCTCGCGGTGAGCGTCAACGCCCTCAGCGGCCTCGGCAATCTCGTCACCGGGGCCCTCGCGCTCGTACTGCTCACCTGGTGGATGCGCCATGTCCGCCAGAACCGCCGGAACCGCGCCAACACCACCGCGGCCGAACGGCATCCGGTCAATGGCACTCGCCCCGACGCTCCGGCGCTCTCGCCCGACGCGGAAGCGAGTACCCTGCCACCCTCGTGAGCACCAATCGCGTCCGTATCGTCACCGACTCAGCATGCGACCTGCCCCAGGCCGTGGCCGACGAGTTGGGAATCGAGATCGTTCCCCTCACCATCCGCATCGACGGCCACGAGTACGTCGACCGCGCCGACCTCACCCCGTCGGAGTTCTGGGCCAAGTGCAAGGCGTCGCCCACACTGCCCGAGACAGCCGCACCAGCACCCGGTCAGTTCGAGGCCGCGTACCGCAAGCTGGCCACCGAGGGCGCCACGAGCGTGGTGGCGATCAACCTCAGCGCCGCGCTCTCGGCCACGATGCAGTCGGCAGAGCTCGCCGCTCGTTCCGTGGCTGACGACTTCCGGGTCACCGTCGTCGACAGCCAGCAGGTCACCTGCGGCCTCGGCCTCATCGTGATGGACTGCGCTCGCCTCGCGCAGAGCGGCGCCGACCACGAGACGGTCGTGGCCCGGGCCACCGACCTGGCCTCACGCACCAAGGTGTGGGGCGCGCTCGACACGCTCGAGAACCTGAAGAAGGGCGGCCGCATCGGCGGGGCCAAGGCGCTGCTCGCCTCCGCGCTGGCGATCAAGCCGATCATCGAGGTGCGCGACGGCAAAGTGGAACAGGGCGGTAAGCAGCGTACGCGCAGCAAGGCCCTGGCGTTCATCGTCGACACCCTGGCTGCCGCCGGCACAATTGAGCACCTGATGGTGCTGCAGGCCGACTGCTCGGACGTCGACGCGTTCGTGGCCATGCTGCGGCCCTACTGGAAGGGCGAGATCGTCGTCAGCGACATCGGCCCGGTCGTCGGCACCCACGCCGGCCGCGGCACGCTCGGCATCGCCTTCTCCGTCAAGCGCTGATCCACGCGGCGGACGATCAAGCCGATTTGCCCGGTGATTGCCGGGCTTCGTGTCGCGTGCCCAACTAACGTCGAGCCTCGGACATGTCTGCCTCACCGCCCGGCGCGAACACTGCCTCGCTGCCCCCCGCGATCCTCGCCCAGCGCTACCGGCTGGAGCGACGTCTCGCGCAAGGAGGCATGGCCGAGGTGTGGCTCGGCACCGACCTGCTCCTCACGCGGCAGGTGGCCGTCAAGCTACTGAAACCAGCTCTCGCCGCGGACCCGGTGGTGGCCGAACGGTTCCGCCGCGAGGCCATCGCCGTGGCCCTGCTCAGTCACCCCAACATCGTCGCCGTGTACGACACGATCGAGGACGTCATCGGGGGCGAACACCGCCAGGCGGTGGTGATGCAGTTGATCAACGGCAAGAGCCTGCGGCAACTGCTCGACGAGCAGAAGCGATTGAGCCCCGACCTCACCATGCACATCGGCCAGTGCGTCGCCGCCGCGCTCGAGTGCGCGCACAAGGCCAACCTCGTGCACCGCGACATCAAGCCCGGCAACATCCTCATCACCTCCGACGGCCGCGTGCTGCTCACCGACTTCGGCATCGCCAAGGGCCTGTACGGCAACGAGAACGACGACCTCACGAGCCCCAACGTGATGATGGGGACGGCCAAGTACCTCTCCCCCGAGCAGGTGCGGGGCCGCAAGCTCGACGGTCGCGCGGATCTCTACTCGCTCGGACTCGTGCTCTACGAATGCCTCGCCGGGCGGGTTCCCTTCCTCGGCGAGACCGATGCCGACACCGCGTTGGCGCGCCTCAACCGCGACCCAACCGACCTCTCCCGGCTGCGACCCACACTGCCCCATGGCCTGGCCCAGCTCATCCACCGCCTGCTCGCCCGCCGCCCGGAGGACCGGTACGCGTCGGGCGAAGCGGTGCGCTCCGAGTTGCAGCGCATCGCCGCCCAGCCGCGCCGCGACTACGACGAGACCGGGCCGCGCGACACCAGCCGTGGTGGGTCACGCGACGCCACACGCCAGCAGACACCGTCGCGGGGCCGCACTATGCCGGACCCACGGCCGGTCAGCGCCACCCGCACCCCTACGCCGGTCAGCGGCTACCAGCCCGTGCGCGCCGGTCGGCCGGCGGGAACCCCGGTACGCGTCGATCGCACGCCACCGGCCACCTCGCGCCCGCGGCAACGACCGAACCGCAAGTTCGAGCAGAGCAGCAAGCCCTCGCTGGTGGTGGTCGGCGGCCTACTGCTCATCGCGTTCGTCGTCGGCCTCGTCCTGTGGGTGACGATGAGCAACGACGGTGGCAAGCAAGGAAGTACCGCCACCACCACAGCCCTCCAGATCGCGGCCACGGCCGTTCCCGCGCAATCCACGATCCCGCCGGTTTCCGCGGCGGTGGCCCGCACCTTCGACCCGCCGCCGGGCGACGGCGAAGAGAACAACGATCTCGTCGTGAACGCCACGGACGGTGATCTCACCAGCGCATGGAAGACCGTCTGCTACGACGACCGCTACCTGGGCTCCAAGACGAACGGCGTCGGCCTTGTGCTCGACCTCGGCGCCGCGCACACCGGCACGTTCACGTTCAACGTCGGCAGCGCCCCGTACCAGGTGAAGGTGTTCGGCGCGCCCGACGGCACCGAGCCGGCGACCTACGACGGCTGGGGTAGCGCCGTCAAGAAGTTCTCCGGCGGCGATCCCGCCACCGAGTCGGTGACGTTCTCGACCCCGGTGCGGTACGTGCTCGTGTCGTTCAACGAACTCGCCCCCGACGCCAGCTGCACCGGCAACCGCTACCGCGGGGCCATCCAGGAAGTGTCCTTTTCCTGACTCGGCGGCGCTCACGCGAGCAGCGCCCCGCGAACTAGCCTCACCACATGCCTGCGCCGCTCGACGACCACGCGCTCGTGGCGGCAGCCCAAGGGGGCGACCGTGAGGCGCTGGATCGGTTGTTGCGCCGTCACTACGACCGTATCCATGCCGTGTGCCGGCGGATCACGGGCAACGAGTCCGACGCCAACGACGCCGCCCAAGAGGCGCTGATTGCCGTCGTGCGCGGCCTGGCGCGTTTCGACGGGCGGTCCTCGTTCGCGACGTGGGTGTACCGCATCGCCACGAACGCCAGCCTTGACGAACTGCGCCGGCGCCGGCGCCGCCCGATTCCTGCCGGCCCCGACACTCGGCCGAACGGGCACGGTTCGGGCCCCGACGGCCCGGGATCTCACAGCGACATCGCCGACCGTCACCCCGACCTCAACGCTGACGCCCCAGCTGATCGCCTCGCCGATCGGCTGGCGCTCGAGGCCGCCCTGCTCACCCTCCCCGAGGAGTTCCGTGTGCCGGTGGTGCTGCGCGACGTCGCCGACCTCGAGTACGCCGAGATCGCGGAGGTGCTCCATGTTCCGATCGGTACCGTCAAGAGCCGCATCGCTCGCGGCCGCGGCCAACTCGCCGCGGCACTCTCCCGCACGGATTCGTACCCGTCCGGGAACCCGGACGACCTCTCGGAACGTCCAACGCGCACGACCGGACAGAGCCCCCGATGACAGATCACCTGCACCCCGAACACGATGACACCGAGTTGATCGCCAGTGGATTCGTCGACGGCACCCTCACGGCCGACGAGGCAGCGCAGGTGGAAGCGTCGCCCGACACCGCCGCGCTGGCGGCGACGTTCGCCACCGTGCGCACGCTCTTGGGCGATGTCGCCCCGGCTCCCGCCGAGGCCCGCGACCGAGCATTGGCCGCCGCACTCGCGGCGTTCGACGAACGCGGCGCAGATGCTCCTGCTGAACGAGCGGCAGCCGTGGTGCACCTCGCCGACCGGCGCCGCTGGCCGGCCCGGGTGCTGGCTGCGGCCGCGGCCGTGGTGGTGCTCGGCGTGATCGGCGTGTCGGTGTTCCGTTCGCCGGACAACGACAAGAGTTCGGGCTCGATGGCCACCGACGCGGCCAGGTCGGTGCTGCCCGCCGGCGCCGACAGCGCGCCGGGCACCATGGGCGTGTTCAACGTCGCGGCCAGCCCGGCGATCGCGGTGCACTCGCCCGAGGAGTTGCTCGCGCTCGCCGAGGCCAAGGTGGCCCCCGCCGCCGGAAGCGCGCCGGCCACCACCGTCGTCAGTGGTCGTGTCGCGGCCGAGGACGCCAGCAGTGTTTCCCCCGCCTTGAGATGCCTCACCGACTCGCAGGTGTTCGTGGCCGACATCCTCTACAACGGTCGCCTCGCGATCGCCGCGCGCGATACGGTCACGGGTGTGACGCAGGCGATCGACGAGCAGTGCACGGTGCTCGCCGAGGCCGCGCCCTGAGGTAGCCGTGAAAGTTGCGTTGCTGTTGGCAACGATCGTCAGCGCCTCGCTCAACTGGGGCGGCCGCCTGCGTCGGGACGAGGGCCTGCAGTCCGCCACCAAGCCGCTGACCACCTTTCTCCTCATCCTCCTGGCGATCGCCGGCTCGGCCAATGGTGTGCAGACGTCGTTCGCCGTCGCCGCGTTGATGTTCTGCCTCATCGGCGATGTCGCGCTGATGCCGATGTTCGATCACTTCGTGGTCGGCCTCGGGGCATTCCTGCTCGGCCACTTGGTGTTCATCGCCCTCTTCGCTCGCTATGGGCTCGATTCCCCCGCGCTGGGTGCGCTCGCGGTGGTCGCCGCCGGGCTGATGGCCGCCACGGTCGGGCGCCGCATCGTCGTCGGCGCGGCCGAACACGCCGAAGGGCTGCGCCTCCCCGTCACTGCCTACCTCACGGTGATCTGCGCGATGACCGTCGCCGGGTGGGCGACGGGCCGCTGGATCGTGGTGCTCGGCACCTTGTTGTTCGTGGTGAGCGACTCGATCCTCGGCTGGGAACGCTTCGTGCGCGCACAGGCCTGGATGTCCCTGGCCGTGATGGTCACCTACCACGGTGCCATCGGGCTGCTCGCCCTCAGCCTCTGGTAGGCGCGCCCTGATCGTCAGTTGGGGCGGCCGGGGTAGGCTCCTGCTCATGCCGGGTAATCCGTTCACCGATCCCAACTGGGCCCCCGATCTCGCCGACACCGTCGAGCGTGCAGTCGGCAGGGTGCGCAACGTCGCCACCGACAACGCCGTCAAGGTGTCACGCGCACTGGTGTTCGGTCTACTCGTCACGATCTGCCTGCTCGTGGCCGCGCCGCTCGGCACCATCCTGTTCGTGCGCTTCGCCCAGGTCGTGCTCAGCCGGATGACACGCACCGACCACACCACCACGGTGTGGTTGTCCTACCTCGTCACCGGCGGGCTGATGATGATCGTTGGCTTCGTCGTGCTGCGCCTGCGCCACAGCAAGCCGGCAGACGCCGCGTGAGCCACCATCCTGTTCTCATCATCGGCTCGGGCCCTGCCGGGTTGACGGCTGCGATCTACACCGCCCGCGCCAACCTCGCTCCCCTCGTCATCGAGGGCGAACCGAGTAGCACGAGCGACCAGCCCGGCGGCCAGCTGATGCTCACGACCGAGGTCGAGAACTTCCCCGGCTTCCCCGAGGGCATCATGGGCCCCGAGCTGATGATGCGCTGCCGCGAGCAGGCCGGCCGCTTCGGCGCCCAGTTCCTCACCGCCAAGGCCACCGCCGTCGATTTCAGCGCCCGCCCGTTCAAGGTCTGGGTCCGCGACGACCTCTACACCGCCGACGCGATCATCGTCTCTACCGGCGCCCAGAGCGTGATGCTCGGGCTCGAGGCCGAGAAGCGCCTCCTCGGCCACGGCCTGTCCACCTGCGCCACGTGCGACGGGTTCTTCTTTCGCGGTCACGAGATCGCAGTCGTCGGCGGCGGCGACAGCGCGATCGAAGAGGCGACGTTCCTCACCAAGTTCGCCGCCAAGGTCACCCTCATCGTGCGCCGCGACGTTCTGCGCGCCTCGAAGGTCATGCAGGAGCGTGCGCACAGCAATCCCAAGATCGAGATCCGCTGGAACACCCTGGTCGACGATCTCGTCGGCACCGACAAGCTCGAGGGTGCGATCGTGCGCGACGTGAAGACCGGAGCGGTGGAGACGATGCCGGTCACCGGCTTGTTCGTCGCCATTGGGCACCGCCCGAACACCGCCCTGTTCACGGGTGTGCTCGACATGGAGGACAACGGCTACCTCATCACCCGTGCGGGCTCCTCGTACACCAACATCGAGGGCGTGTTCGCCTGCGGTGACGTGCAGGATCACACCTACCGGCAGGCGATCACCGCTGCGGGCTCGGGTTGCATGGCGGCCATCGACTGCGAACGCTGGCTCGAAGCCGTCGGCCACGCCCACTGACCCGTCCCTCCGAACCGCTGTGCCCGCCCAGCTCTTGCCGGGCAGGCGGCGGCGATAGCATCGCGATTCCGAGCGAAAGGACCCCTCCATGGCTGATGGCATCGTCACCCTCACCACTTCCACGTTCGACGAGACCGTGCGGGCCAGCGCCAAGCCGATCCTCGTCGACTTCTGGGCCGAGTGGTGCGGCCCGTGCAAGATGATCGCCCCGATCCTCGGCGAGATCGCCACGGAGCAGCCCGACATCACCATCGCCAAGCTGAACGTCGACGAGAACCCCGACATCGCCATGCGGTTCAACGTGATGAGCATCCCCACCCTGCTCGTGTTCGACAAGGGCGAGGTGCGCAAGCGCATCGTCGGTGCCAAGGGCAAGGGCCAACTCCTCCAGGAGCTGAACGAATTCCTGCCTACTTCCCGCTGACTCCCGGTCAGCGCGGCGAGGCCATTCGCGATCTGCAACGCCGCCTCGGCGCCGCCGGGTTCCCGCTCGCCGCGGGTTCCGAGGCGGGCAGCTATTGCGCGCACACGGAGGAGGCTGTACGGGCCTTCCAGCAGGCCCGCGGGCTGCGCGCCGACGGAGTGTGCGACGACACCACCTGGACTGCCCTCGTCGAGGCCTCCTGGAGGCTCGGCGACCGCCAACTGTTCCTCACCCTCCCCAATCAGCGTGGCGACGACGTCGCCGACCTCCAGTCGCGCATGGCTCGCCTCGGCTTCGACTGCGGTCGGGTGGATGGCATCCTCGGGCCGCGCACGGCGGGGGCCATCGCCGACTTCCAGTCCAACTGCGGCCTAGTGGCCGACGCGATGTGCGGAGCAGAGACCATCCGCGCCCTCGAGCGGGTGAGCACCCACACCGGAACCGGCCCCGGCGTCTCCACCGTGCGCGAGCGCGAGCGGATGCGCTCCGGGCCCGGATCCGTGGCCCACTGCCGCGTGGTGGTCGGCCAGTTCGGCGGCCTCAGCGCCCTCACTCGCACCCTGGCTCGTGAGCTGCGCCAGCAGGGGGCGACGGTCATGGCACTCGACGAGCCGGATGCAGTCGCTCAGGCCCTCGCGGCCAACCACTTCGGCGCGGATGTGTACATCGGCGTGGAATCACGAGCCGAGGCCTCGGCGGTCGCCCACTTCTACAAGGTGCCAACGTTCGAGTCCGTCGGTGGCCGTGCGCTCGCCGAGGCGATCGCCGAAGAGCTCGGAGAGATCACCGTGCTCGCCAGCCATTCATCGTGTGCGGTCGGGATGCGGCTGCCGGTTCTGCGCGAGACGCGGATGCCGGCCGTGGTGCTCGCTGTCGGGCCGGCGCGGGCAGCGGCCGACGTCGTTCCTCAGCTGGCCTCGGCGATCATGCGTGCCCTACAGCTGTGGATCTCACGCGCGCAGTGATGCTTTATCCACAAGGTTGTCCACCCTTGTGCGTAACCCTCACGCGTAGGGTCCGACCGCAGTACCACGCTCAGTGGTCAGACTTTCATCCCTCGATACCCTGCGTGGTCATACGGTGATAGATGCGCTCAAGGTCTTCCAGATCGGCGAACTCGACCACGATCTTGCCCTTCTTCGTCCCCATGGTGACACTCACGCGTGTGGACAAGTGATCGGCGAGCAGTTGCTCCAGTTCGAGCAAGCCCGGGGGGCGCAGGCGGGTCGCCGGCGTCAGCCCGGCACCGTCCGGCAGTTCACGCGGTGAGGCAGCCTGGTGGGCCGGTGCCACTGGGGCCTGGTTGCGCTCGCGCACGGCGTCTTCCAGCATGCGCACCGACCAGCCGTCTCCCGAGGCCTTCTTGGCGAGCTGCTCCTGGAACGCCCGATCGGGCGTGCCGAGTAGGGCGCGGGCGTGGCCTGCCGACAGGCGGCCATCGGCGAGCAGGTGCTGAATCGCGGCCGGCAGGGAGAGCAGGCGCAGGGAGTTGGTGATCGTCGAGCGGCTCTTGCCCATCCGCACGGCAATCTGCTCATGGGTCATCGCGAAGTCCTCGGCCAACTGCTGGTAGCCAGAGGCCTCCTCGAGGGGTGTCAGATCCTCGCGGTGGAGGTTCTCCACCAGCGCTCGCTCGACCGAGGCGACATCGTCGATGTCGGTGACGATCGCCGGCACCACCGCCAGGCCGGCCCGGCGCGCGGCGCGCCAGCGGCGCTCACCGGCGATCAGCTCGAATTGGCCATCGCCGAGGGGGCGGACCTGGATCGGCTGCAGGACACCGATCTCGCGCACCGACGCGGTGAGCTCGGAGAGCGCCTCCTCGTCGAAGTGCACCCGGGGCTGATTGGGATTGGGAACGATGTTCCCGACCGGGATCTCCTCCAGGTGCGGCTGATCCCCCGCCGCACTGCCGGAGGCGTCGGCGGGGATCAGTGCCCCGAGTCCTTTACCGAGTCCGCTGAGCCGGGCCACCGCTGACCTCCTTGGCGACGCTGCGATAGGCGGTTGCCCCGCGAGACGACGAATCGAACGTGATGATCGGCTGCCCGAACGAGGGGGCCTCCGAGAGGCGCACGGTGCGCGGCACGACGGCCTTGCACACCTTCTCGCCGAAGTGCTCGCGCACCTCGTGCACGACCTGGTCGGCCAACTTGGTGCGGGCGTCGTACATGACGCACACGATTGTGCTGACTTCCAGCGTGGGATTGAGGTTGCGCTTGACGAGATCGACGTTGCGCAGCAGCTGCCCCAGCCCCTCGAGGGCGTAGTACTCGCACTGGATCGGGACGAGCACTTCGGCGGCCGCCGTCAGGCCGTTGACCGTCAGCAGGCCGAGCGACGGCGGGCAGTCGATGAGGACATAGTCGTAATCCTCGAGAATGCCCTCGATCGCCCGACGAAGGCGATTCTCCCGGCTGAAGGCCGGCACCAACTCAATCTCGGCACCGGCGAGATCGAGGCTCGCAGGCGCGACGAACAGGTTCTTCACGGCGGTCGGCTCGATGCAATGCTCGAGCGGCGCCTCGTGCATGATCACCTGATACATCGAGTTCTCCAGGCCGCGGTTGTCGAGTCCGAGGCCCGTCGAGGCATTGCCCTGCGGGTCGAGATCGATGATCAGCGTGCGGTAGCCGAGTTCGGCCAAGCAAGCACCGAGGTTGATGGTGGTGGTGGTCTTGCCGACGCCACCCTTTTGGTTGGCAACGGCAATCACGCGGGGAAGTGGGCGTGTACCACTATCGGGTGCGGTCATGCAGTTCTCCTGCTCGCTCGTCGCGAGGACCACTCGTTGGATGGACAGGCGCAGGCTAGCCGACGCCGCATGGTTTCACGTGGAACCTCGACAAGTGCTCCTTGGTAGCGCCCGTGGATGTTTCACGTGAAACACCGCCGGGCGGCCATGGAGTGCGTCAGCATCGCCGAAAACGGCGAATCCCCTGCTCACGACCCAGATCGACGAGGCCGGCGGCTGCCACCAACTCCGCCGGCCACCGGTTCCCCACGTCGTCCGGTGGCTCGCTGACGATCAGCAACCCCCCACCTACGAGCAACTCCCCGGCCCAGCGCACGGTAATCGGAGGGGCGGCGAAGCTCCGCGCGGTGACCACGTCGAAGGAGTGCGGGGCGGTCTCGGCGACCACCCGCACGTCGTCACCGACCACCACGACCCGCTCGTCGAGCCGGAGGGAGCGCACCGCCCGGCGCAGCAGGTCGGCCCGGCGCGTGCGCCGTTCCACCAGCGTCACCATCAGCCACGGACAGCGCACCGCGACCACCAGCCCAGGCAGGCCACCACCGGAACCAAGGTCGGCCAGCCGCGTCGCCGTACCAGGCACCGCCCGAGCGAACCGATCGGCGTGGGCAACGGCAACGGGGAGCGATCGTTCGCCGATCGCTCCCCGTTCCGCAATGGCGGTCAGTGCCGCCAGCAGCTCTTGCTCGTCAGTCATTCGCGGGCGCGATGACCACCCGACGGTACGGGTCGTCGCCCTCGGACCGGGTGGCGATCCCTTCGACCGTGGCCAGCGTGTCGTGGATGATCTTGCGATCGGCAGACGACATCGGCTCGAGCACCCGGGCCACGCCGGAGGTCTTGACCTCGTCGGCCATCTGCTCGGCGAAGCGGCCGAGCGCGGCCCGGCGGCGCTCACGGTAGCCACCCACGTCCACCCGCAGGCGGGTGTCATGGTCGCCGAGCCGGCGCTGCGACGCCACCCGGGCGAGATCCTGGATCGCCTGCAGCGTCGTGCCCCGCGGACCTACCAGCAGGCCCAACTCCTGGCCGTGCACCCTCAACTCGAGGTCTTCGCCGGCCTCGACGAGTTCCACCGTGCCTTCCAGGCCGAATGCTCCGACCAGCGCCTCCAGGAACCGCTGCGCTTCCTCACCGACCTGACGTGGGTCCACTTGTTGCTCCTTCTGCTGGCCGTTCTTGGGCGGCACGGGGTTCTTCTGGCGGGGCTGCACGGCCGGCTTGGGCACGCGCGCCACACCGGTCGTGGCCCCGTCGGCGGGCGGTCGCCCACTCTTCTCATTGCCGTTCTGGGCGCTCTGGGCGCTCTGACCGTTCTGGCCGCCACGGCCCGAGCGCTCCGGGCGCTCGCCGCCACGCTCGCTCTTGCGCCGGTCCCGGCGCTCGACCTTCTGTCGCGCCTGGGTGGGCCGCACACGCGCCCGCACACGCGCCTCGCCGCGGACACGACCGAACAAGCCCTGTTTGGGCTCATCGAGCAACTCGAACTCTGCGTCGGACTCGTGGACGCCCAGCTGATCGAGGGCCTTCTCCTTCGCTTCGGCAATCGTCTTACCGGTGGTCTCTACCCATTCCATGGACGCCGTCACTTCCTCTTCTTCGGAGGCGTGTTGGGACGAGCTGCCTTACCGGTAGATGGTGGGCGCCCGGAGGTGCGGGCCGTTCCCCCCGCGGACGACGTCGGCTTGTTCTTCGGCGCGGTCACCCGCTTGCTCGTGGTTGGCGACGCGGCCTCCTTGGCCGCGGCCTCCTTGGCGGCGGCGGCCTCGCGCTTCATCTGCGCGAACATCCCGCCACCCTTGCCATCCTTGCTGGCCAACTCGCGGGCATGCTCGCCGGCGCGCTGGGCCTGGCGCCCGAGCGACTCGTCACCCTTGTAGAAGCGGTGCGTGATGTAGTAGTTCAGCCCGATGCGGAACACGGCCTGCGCCATGTAGTAGATCACCAGACCGGTGAGGTAGAACACCAGGAACACGGCGAACACCACCGGCAGGTACTGCATCAACTTCTGCTGGGCCGGCGACACGGAGGGGGACACCGCCGCGCGGGAGGCCACCATGCGCTGCTGTACGAAGTACAGCACGCCGAGGAACACCACCAGCAGGGCGTAGATCATGCCCTTGCCGAACGATTCGCTGATCACGTGCCACGGGCGCTCGGAGAGATCGAGGCCCCAGGCCAGCATCTCTTTGTCGCCGACGAGCGACTTGTAGAGCTCGGAGCCATGGTCGAGGTACTGGGGGGCAAAGGTACCGTCGGGACCCTTCGTGGAGAGGCCGTGCAGCACCCGGAACATGATGATGAACACCGGCATCTGCAGCAGCAGCGGCAGGCACGAGGCCAACGGATTGACCTTGTGCTCCTGATAGAGCTTCATCATCTCTTCGTTGAGCTTCTGCCGGTCGCTGCGGTACAGGTTCTGCAGCTTCTTCATCTCCGGCTGGAGCTTCTGCATCTCCAGCATGCCCTTCGTGCTCTTCAGCACGAGCGGGGCGGTGATGAGCATCACCACGAGGGCAATCATCGAGATGGCGATGATGTAGTTGTGGGTGAAGCTGTAGAACCAGGCGAGCAGCTTGGCCGGGTACTCGAACAGCTCGAGTGCGATCATGGGACAGTTCTCTCAGGGTGTTCGGACCGCGAGGAGCGGTCGGTGGGACGGGGGAGCGGCACGGGATCCCAGCCGGAGGGACCGAATGGCCGACAGCGCAGCAGACGACGCACGGTGAGCCACAGGCCACGACGCGAGCCGTGCACCTCCAGGGCTTCCAGGGCGTAACTGCTGCACGACGGAGTGAAACGACACGGCGACGGCCGGCCCTCCATGGCCCGCTGATACGCCAATACCCAGCGCATCAGCCGTGAAGTCGGTTGAGCAGAAGGTCGAGATCGAACTGGAGTTCGGTGAACGACCGCGACGCGGCGGCTGGGCTGGCGCCGAACAGGTAGCACCCCGGGCCGAGGGTGGACGCGCACGAGGCGCGCCGCAGCATGGCCCGCAGCCGGCGTCGCACACGGTTGCGTACGACGGCGGGACCGAGCGCGCGACCCAGGGCGAACGCCACACGCGGTGGTGTGGCGGTGCCGGGAGGGTCGAGAATGAACGTGCACCACAGCACTCCGGCCCGAGCGCGCCGCCCCTCCGAGCAGAGACGCGCGAATTCGCTGCGCTCTCGGATGCGCCAGATCAAGCCGACAGGCGGTGACGACCCTTGTCGCGACGAGCCTTGAGAACGGCTCGCCCGGCACGGGTGCTCATGCGGTTGCGGAAGCCGTGCTTCTTCGCACGGCGACGGTTGTTCGGTTGGTAGGTGCGCTTCACGCAGCCCTCCTCGAGCCACACCACGGTGGCCTGATCAGCAGGTCGACATCACAGCCACGGCGCGCCGCAAAAAACCGGCAAACGAAATGGGCCAGGCGCCAAGACTACGGTCGCGCGGCCCGAGAGGCAACCGGACGTGCAGTTCCCGGCCTCCGTGCCGGGGCCCTGCGAGTTCCTGCTAGCGTGCGCGCTCCGGCATTTCCGTTGTCCACATCGTGTGGACAACAATGTGGATATCTTAACGCCGGCGAGAAGGAGGTGCAGGTGAGCGACGACGACCAGTTGTGGACGGCCGTAGCCCAGATCCTCCGCGCACAGGTGTCCGAGGCGGTGTGGTTCTCCACCTTCCAAGACGTTCTACCGCTCGAAGCGGACGCGACGACCTTGCGCGTCAGCGCACCGAACGCGCATTCGCGCGATCGCATCCTGTCGCGTTACCTCGGCATGGTGCGGGATGCTCTCGAAGAGATCGGTGCCGCCAACCGCCAGTTCACCGTCGAGGTGCAGGTCGCCGAGGCTGAGCCGCTGACCGACTGGAGCAACGACACGATCACGTCGCGCGAACAGGGCAGCGACGGCCAGCCGCCCCCACGCCTGGGCACCTCGGCCAGCCCCGAGGCCAGCGGGATGAACCCGCGCTACACCTTCGACACGTTCGTGAAGGGCGCCTCCAACCAATTCGCCCTCGCGGCCGCCTTGCGCGTCGCCGAGACGCCGGGCCGCAGCTACAACCCGCTGTTCATCTACGGCGCCGCCGGCCTCGGCAAGACCCACCTGCTGCACGCGATCGGCCACTACGTGCACAACCACTACCAGCACGATGTCGTCCGCTATGTCACCACCGAAACCTTCCTCAACGAGTACGTCGACGCAATCCGCACCAACTCCACGGCGAACTTCAAGCGCCGCTACCGCGACATCGACGTACTGCTCATCGACGACATCCAATTCATGGAGGGCAAGGAAGGGCTCCAGGAGGAGTTCTTCCACACGTTCAACTCGCTGCACGGCGCCAACAAGCAGATCGTGATCTCCAGCGACCGCATGCCCGATGCCATCCCCACGCTCGAGGAGCGCCTGCGCGGCCGCTTCCGCTG
Source organism: Ilumatobacteraceae bacterium (assembly GCA_041918155.1). GTDB lineage: Bacteria > Actinomycetota > Acidimicrobiia > Acidimicrobiales > Ilumatobacteraceae > UBA668. The sequence continues at coordinate 49,705 of JAYRWH010000037.1, forward strand.
GGGCCTCATCACCGACATCCAACCGCCCGACCTCGAGACCCGCCTTGCCATCTTGCGCAACAAGGCCGAGCGCGACCACAGCCCGGTGCCCACGGACACCCTCGAGCTCATCGCCTCACGCATCACCACCAACATCCGCGAGCTCGAAGGCGCGCTCATACGCGTCACCGCGTACGCAAGCCTCAACCAGGTGCCGATCAGCAACCACATGGCCGAGCAACTCCTCGGCGATCTGCTCACCGACACGTATGTGAAGCCGCGTACCGACGAGGAACTGCTCAACGAGATCGCGATCATCCTCGGCTTCAGCGTGGAATCGCTGCGCGGCAAGAGCCGCCAGCGCCCGCTCGTCACCGCCCGCCAGACGGCGATGTACGTCTTCCGCGAGCTCACCGACCTTTCCTATCCGGCCATCGCTCGCCTGTTCGGCGGCCGCGACCACACCACGGTGATCCACGCGGTCGACAAGATCCAACGGCTGATGAAGGAACGCAAGCAGATCTACGACCAGGTCACCGAACTCATCGCTCGGCTGAAGAAGGCCTGAAAACATGTCGCCCCGCCCTGTGCACCGCATGTGGACAACGCCTCGTCGCGCAGGGGACAACGCGAAGTTGTCCCCCGAACCACACGCGTGTCGTTTTTCCCCTGTGCGCGCGTGGGGAAGACGGTGTGCACAGACTTCTGCCACCTACGCTGGGCGAACAGTGGGTTGTACACAATCCACAGCCCTTATTACCACTATTAGATTTACATCACCCTCATGACGCGAAAGGGAACGCTGTGAAGTTCCGCTGTGAACGTGAAGCGCTGGCCGATGCTCTTGCCACCGCTGGCCGTGCGGCCACCGGTCGAACCGGCGCGCTGCCGGTGCTGTCCGGTCTGCGTCTCGAACTCCGAGGCAACCAGTTGTCGGTCACCGGCACCGACCTCGATCTCACGATCCAACTCTCGATCGAGGTCGGGGGCGAAACCGATGGCGGCGTGGTGCTGCCGGCACGTCTCGCGGCCGACATCGTTCGCTCGCTGGGTGCCGGTGCCGTCGAAGTGCGGGTCGACGGGGACGACGTGAGCATCGACAACGGTCGCTCGCACTTCACCGTGCGGCCGCTCAGCTTCGACGACTACCCGAAGCTGGCCTCGCCGGTGAACACGTCCGTCACCCTGCCCGCCGGCCAGTTCGGGGACGCTCTCCGCCAAGTCGTCCGCGCCGCGAGTACCGACGAAGCACGTCCGATCCTCACCGGGGTGATGATGACCGCCGAGGGCGATGGCCTGCGCATGGTGGCCACGGACTCGTACCGTCTCGCGGTGCGCGACCTCGTCGGCCAGCAGGTGCTCGCTGCCGACCAGAAGGTGCTCGTGCCCGGCCGTGCGCTCAACGAACTGCAGCGCCTCGTCGGTGGTGGTGACGAACTCATCATGCGGCTCGGCGACCGTGACGCGACGTTCGAGGTCGGGTCCACGCGTCTCACCACGCGTCTCATCGAGGGCGAGTTCCCCAATTACCGCCAGCTCATCCCGCCGAGCCACCCGAACGCACTCACCGTCGAGCGCGAGCCCCTTCTCGAGGCAATCAGGCGTGTGAAGATCCTCGCCAAGGATGCCACCCCGGTGAAGCTGCAGATGGGCGGCGACACGCTGCGCCTCACTGCGATCACGCAAGACGTGGGCAATGCGTCCGAAGAGCTCGACGCGCAGTACAAGGGCACCGACCTCACGGTCGCCTTCAACCCGGACTACCTGATGGCCGGTGTCGAGGCCTGCCAGGGCGACTCGGTCACGCTCTCCACGCTCGACGCGTTGAAGCCGGCGGTCGTGCGTGGCGTGGGCATCGAGGACTACCTCTACCTGCTCATGCCCGTGCGGGTGCCGTAGTCACGACAGATGTCGTGATGCCCGCGTCGTCCGTCGCCGAGTTGCTCGAGGGGCACCCGAGCTACTACCCGCGCTTCGACCCGTCGCTGCGCGGAGCACTCGTGTACGCCGACGCGTTCTGGCGCGCGGACGCCGTCGGGCTGCGCAAATGATCGTCACCAAGCTCGAGCTGGTCGACTTCCGCAACTACGCGACGGCATCGTTCGAGTTCCATCACGGGATCACCGCGGTCGTCGGGCTCAACGGGCAGGGCAAGACGAACCTCGCCGAGGCGTTGGCCTACCTCGCCACGCTCGACAGCTTTCGCGGCGCGCCCACGGACGCGCTGATCCGCGTCGGTGCCGACACTGCGATCGTGCGTGCCACGGTGTTGCACCCCGACGGCCGCGAGGTGCTGGTGGAGCTCGAGCTGAGCCGCCACGGCCGCAACCGTGTGCAGGTCAACAAGCAACGACTCGGCCGCACGCGCGAGTTGCTCGGTGTGATGCGCGTGACGGTGTTCTCGCCCGACGACCTCGCGTTGGTGAAGGGCGCGCCGAGCGAACGGCGCCGCTTCCTCGACGACACCCTTGTCGCGCTCGCGTTGAAGTACGACGCTGCCCGCCTGGAGCTCGACCGCATCCTCAAGCAGCGCAACACACTGCTGAAGCAGGCCAACGGCCGCCTCGACACCGAGGCCGAGGTGACCCTCGACGTGTGGGACGCGAAGTTCGCCGAGGTCGGCGACCAGTTCGGGCTCGCCCGCGCGACTCTCGTTGCCCGCCTCACGCCGATGGTGGCCGAGGCCTACGAACAGCTCGCCGACCGCCCGAGTGCGATCGAGTTGCGCTACGAACCCGGGTGGCGCCACCGCGGGTTGATGCAGGCCCTCGCCGAGTCGCGCCGCGACGATGTGCGCCGCGGCGTCAGCACGGTGGGGCCACACCGCGACGAGGTGGAGTTGTTCATCGGCGGGCTGCCGGCGCGCACCCACGCGTCGCAAGGCGAGCAGCGCACGCTCGCGCTCGCGTTGCGCCTCGCGTCGCACCGGCTGGTGGCCGACAAAGTGGGCACTACTCCCGTGCTCGTACTCGACGATGTGCTGAGCGAACTCGATCCGCGGCGATCGGCCGCGCTGTTGCACCACCTGCCTGTCGGCCAGGTGGTGCTCACCACCGCGGGGGTGCTGCCCGAGGCCGCGCACCCCGATGCGATCGTGCACATCGACTCGGGCGCGGTCGTCACCAGTTGATGCCTCGTCCGAGCAGCGGAGTGGCAGAGTGATGGCCGTGGCGCGTGACGAACCGATCCGGCTGGGTGACAGCATGCACTCCGTCGTGCGTGGCCTGCGCCCGGAGGCGACCGCGACATCACCGTCAGCGTCCGCGGCCAGCCTTGGGGGTCTCTTCGGCCGGTGGGAGCAAGCCGTCGGTGCGGCCGTTGCCGCGCATGTACAACCGGTGAAGCTCGACGGCACCCTGCTGGTGGTCACCGTCGACGACCCGGCATGGGCCACCCAACTGAAGTTCCTCGAATCGACCCTGCGCCGGCGCCTCGCCGAGGTGGCGGGTGCGACGGTCGAGCGGATCGAGGTCAGAGTGAGTCGCGGCCCTCGCTAGGTTCGCTGTCCCGGCAGTCGTGTAACGTGAAAACGCCGTTCTCCCGGGTGGACGACGGCGATGTCACCCACAATGGGAGGGGGCCGGCATGAGCCGCAAAGTCGCTGTCGTCACCGGGGCAGGATCGGGGATCGGCCGCGCCTGTGCCATCCGCCTGGCCGCCGAGGGTCATGCCGTCGGGGTACTCGACCTCAACCTTGAGGCCGCCGAGGCGGTGGCCGCGGAGATCCTCGCTGTCGGCGGCGAGGCCGTCGCCGCGTACGTCGATGTCAGCGACCGAGCAAAGGTGAATGCCGCGATGCAGCAGGTCCGCGAGGCGCTCGGGCCGGTGCTCGTGCTCGTCAACAACGCCGGCTACAGCACCACCACCTCGTTCATGAAGACCGACGACGAGCTGTGGGACAAGGTGATCGCGGTCAACTTGAACAGCGTGTACTACTGCTGCCAGGCCGCGCTGCCCGACATGCTGGCCGCGAAGTGGGGGCGCATCGTCAACATCTCGTCCTCCAGCACCCTTGGCGGGCAGCCGTTCATGGTGCACTACGTTGCCGCCAAGTCGGGCGTCAACGGTCTCACGAAGGCGCTCGCGCTCGAGTACGGCCCGAAAGGCATCACCGTCAATGCCCTGCCACCAGGGTTCGTCGACACCCCGATGCTGCGCGATGCGGAGGCCAAGGGCTTCCTCGGGGGCACCGTCGAGGAACACACCTTGCGCACTCCGGTGCGCCGTCCGGGCCGCCCCGAAGACCTCGCCAACGCCTGCGCGTTCCTGGTGAAGGACGAGTCGGACTACATCACCGGCCAGATCCTCCCGATCAGCGGCGGGCGCAACACCTGAGCCTCGCGGAGGGGCGCGCCCCTCCACCTCTTCGTCACACCCCGCGGGTAGGCTGTGGTCTATTCGCGACGCCGGTTCCCGGGCAGGGAGGTTGCTGTCGTCCGCCCCATGAAGCCGCAGGTCACGGCCTGTTTTCCCTGAACGATCGAGGTGCGCGTGGCGTCCGACACGAAACAACCGAGTGCCGATTACGGTGCCAAGGACATCCAGGTCCTTGAGGGCCTCGATCCGGTCCGCAAACGGCCCGGTATGTACATCGGTTCCACCGGTCTGGCGGGTCTCCACCACCTCATCTGGGAGGTCGTCGACAACTCGGTCGACGAGGCGATGGCGGGCTTCTGCACCCGCATCGGCGTCACCCTGCTGGCCGATGGCGGGTGCCGCGTCGACGACAACGGTCGCGGCGTCCCGGTCGATCCGTACCCCTCCGGCCCGCACAAGGGCAAGAGCGCGGCCGAGGTCGTGCTCACTGTGCTGCACGCCGGCGGCAAGTTCGGCGGCGAGGGCTACAAGGTGTCCGGCGGTCTCCACGGCGTGGGCGTCAGCGTGGTCAATGCGCTCAGCGAGCGCCTGTTCATCGAGATCGACAAGGACGGCGGCCGCTACCAGCAGGAGTACGCCAAGGGCGGCAAGCCCCAGGGCAAGCTCGCCAAGGTCGGCGACACGCCGGCGCGCGGCCGCACGAGCGGCACCACGGTCACGTTCTGGCCCGATCCGGTGATCTTCATGGCCGAGGGCACCGAGTTCGTCTCGCGCACGGTGCTCGAGCGCCTGCAGACGATGGCGTTCCTCAACCGCGGCCTCGAAATCGTGTTCCGCGACGAACGGCCCGGCAAAGAGCAGGATGTCACGTTCCAGTACAAGGGCGGCATCGTCGACTTCGTCAAGCACCTCAATGCGTCGAAGGAGGCCCTGTTCTCCAAGGTCGCCCACTTCGAGGATGAAGACGACGATGGCGGGCAGACGCTCGATATCGCCGTGCAGTGGAACACCGGTTACCACGAGGGCATCCATGGCTACGCCAACGGCATCTCCACCATCGAGGGTGGCATGCATGTCGAAGGTTTCAAGACGGCGCTCACCAGCGTGCTCAACAAGTACGCGCGCAACAAGAACCTGCTGAAGGAGAAGGACGACAACCTCCTCGGCGAAGACATCCGTGAGGGCATCACCGCCATCATTTCGGTGAAACTGCGCGATCCCCAGTTCGAGGGGCAGACCAAGGCCAAGCTCGGCAACGTGCCGATGCGCAGCTTCGTGCAGAAGGCCACCAACGAGAAGCTGGCCGAGTGGTTGGAGGAGAACCCCACCGAGGCCAACAAGATCGTCAAGAAGGCGCTGTCGGCCGCCCAGGCCCGCGTCGCGGCGAAGAATGCTCGCAACGCGATCCGGCGCAAGACCGCGCTCGCCGGTGCGGGCATGCCCGACAAGTTGAAGGACTGCAGCAGCGGCAACCCCGAAGAGAGCGAGCTGTTCATCGTCGAGGGCGACTCGGCTGGCGGCTCGGCGCTCAACGCCCGCGACCCACGCACCCAGGCGCTGCTGCCGATCCGCGGCAAGATCCTCAACGTCGAGCGCGCCCGGCTCGACAAGATGCTGAAGAACAACGAGATCCAGGCCCTCATCACCGCCATCGGCGGCGGCGTGGGCGACGAGTTCGATGTGAGCAAAGCCCGCTACCACAAGGTGATCGCGCTGTGCGACGCCGATGTCGACGGCAGCCACATCCGCACCCTGCTGCTCACGTTCTTCTTCCGCCAGATGCGCACGATGGTCGAAGCCGGCTACTGCTACATCGCTCAGCCGCCGCTGTTCTCCACGCTGATCGGCAAGGAGAAGATCTACCTGAAGGACGAGCACGCCAAGGCCCGCTTCCTCGCTGAGAACCCAAACCACAAGAACGACTTCAACCGGTTGAAGGGCCTCGGCGAGATGGATTGGCACGAACTGAAGCCGACCACGATGGATCCCGGCACGCGCACGCTGCTGCAGGTGACGGTGGAGGAGGCCGCGCTGGCCGATGAGGTCACGAGTGTGCTGATGGGCGACGACGTCGATCTGCGCAAGCAGTTCATCACCACCAACGCCCGCGACGTTCGCAACCTCGATTTCTGAAGCGCAAGAGGACCTGACACCACATGGCCAAGAAGCCCCCCAGCCAGCCGCCGCCCGACGACGAGCCCCAGCACGGTCACGATCACATCGAGCCGATCCAACTGCAGGACGAGATGGAGCGCAGCTTCCTCGACTACGCAATGTCGGTCATCATGTCGCGCGCCTTGCCCGACGTGCGCGACGGCCTCAAGCCGGTGCACCGCCGAATCATCTGGGACATGGATCAGCAGGGCTTCCGGCCCAACCGCGCCCACGTGAAGTCGGCCCGCGTCACCGGCGACACGATGGCCAAGTACCACCCTCACGGCAACTCGGCGATCTACGACGCACTCGTGCGCATGGCCCAGCCGTTCAGCCTGCGCCACCCGCTCATCGACTTCCACGGAAACTACGGCAGCCCCGACTTCGGAGCGGCAGCGGAGCGCTATTGCGTCACCGGCGACACCCGCGTCCGCCTGGCCGATGGCTCGAGTATCACCATGGAAGCGCTCGTGGCGCTGCCCAATGACAGCGAGCGCGACATCGCCGTCGACCTGCTCGATCGCGATGGCAAGCCCGTGCGCGCCGTCAAGGCGTTCAACTCCGGGGTCCACCCCACCAAGCGCCTCACCACAGAGCTGGGCTTCTCCCTGCGAGGCAGCCACAACCACCCCCTGTTGTGCCTCGTGCCGATCGCCGGTGTGCCGATGTTCCAGTGGCTGCGCCTCGACGAGATCACGCCGGGCACGGTGGTGTGCGTCGCCCGCAACGCGTGGATGAACGTGATGCCCACGCTGTACGAGTCGATGCTCGGCGTACTGCTCGGAGGGTGGGTCAGCGAGGGGTGGGCGTCCGAGGAGCGGGCCGGCTTCAACAACACCGACGAGCACTTCTTCGAAGAAGTGCTACGGGCCTACGACCATGTCGTGGGTGGCAGGCGCGATGTGTCGCAGCGCCGGACGCACCAGGGCAGGCGCCCGATCTACGAACTCGACATCCAGAACCTCGATGCGCTGCGCCTCTCGCCGTTGGCCGAACTGATCGGCAAGAAGTCGCGCGACAAGTTCGTGCCCGAGACCGTGTGGCGCGGCGGGTGGGGCCTCAAGCGGGCGTTCCTGATGGCCTGCTTCGAGGGCGATGGCGGCCCGCGAGTCGCCGACAACGGCTTCACGATCCACTACAGCACCTACAGCGAACGCCTCGGCCGCGAGCTGCAGGAGCTGCTCGCCGAGTTCGGGGTCATCGCCTCGCGGCGCAGCTACACCCGCGCCAGTGGCTCGGTGGAGTGGCGCCTCATCATCTCCGGCCTGTGCAATGTGAAGGCGTTTGCCGAGCGGGTGGGGTTCTTGCGCACCAAGCAGGCCAAGCTCACCGAACTCATCAGTCGCGCGCCACTGCGTCCTCATCGATTGAGCGCAGATCACGTGCCGTTCGTCGCCGACTTCGTGCGCACCGAACTGCCCTTCGACATGCGCGGCACGGGCCGCAAGTGGCTCACCAGCCACAACTTCGATCGCGTCGAGCGGTGGGAGACGGAACGGCTGCGCATCATCGATCGGATCAAGGATCCCGACATCCTCGCCACGATCCTGCCGATCATGGATTCGGGGTATCGCTTCGAGACGGTCGCCTCGGTCATCGACGACGAACCCTCGGCGGTCTACTCGGTTCGCGTGGACAGCGACGACCACAGCTTCCTCGCCGGCGGCTTCGTCAACCACAACACCGAATGCCGTCTCCACCCGTTGGCGATGCAGATGTTGGCCGACATCGACGAGGAAACCGTCGACATGTTGGCCAACTACGACAACACCACCGAAGAGCCGGCGGTGCTGCCGGCGCGCTTCCCGAACCTGCTGGTCAACGGCAGCCAGGGCATCGCCGTCGGTATGGCCACGAGCATCCCGCCGCACAACCTCGGTGAGGTGATCGACGCCACGATCCACCTCATCGACAACCCAGGCGCCTCGCCCGACGATCTCATGCAGTTCGTCAAAGGCCCCGACTTCCCGACCGGCGGCACGATCCTCGGGCGGGCCGGCATCATCGACGCCTACCGCACCGGGCGCGGCAGCATCAAGATGCGCGCCAAGGCCTCCATCGAAGAAGGCAAGCGCGGTGGCATGCAGATCATCGTCACCGAGCTGCCCTATCAGACCAGCTGCAATGCGATCGCCAGCCGCATCCAAGAGCTCGTCGACGCCGGCGACCTCGATGGCATCGCCGACGTCAACGACGCGTCGGCCTCCGCCCTCACCAGCCTGGTGATCACTTTGAAGCGTGACGCCAACGCCAACGTGGTGCTCAACAACCTGTTCAAGCTCACGTCGTTGCAGACCAGCTTCCCGGTCAACATGGTGGCCCTGGTCGATGGTGTGCCGCGCACGCTCAACCTGGCCCAGGCGCTCGAAGGCTATGTGCGCCACCAGATCGACGTCATCACCCGGCGCACCCAGTTCCGTCTCGACAAGGCCAAGCGCCGCGAGCACATCCTCGAGGGCCGCATCAAGGCGCTCAACGTCATCGATCAGATCATCGCGCTCATCCGAGCGAGCGACGATCCGGCGGCGGCGAAGGCCGGTCTCATGGCCGCGCCCTACGAGTTCACCGAGATCCAGGCCACCGACATCCTCGAGATGCGCCTCTCGCAGCTCACCCGCCTCAGCCGCATCGACCTGCAGACCGAGCTGGCTGATGTACAGGCGCGGATCATCGAGTTGCAGAGCATCCTCGACAGCGACGTCAAGCTGCGCGGTGTGATCAAGAGCGAGATGCTGGCGATCAAGGAAGAGTTCGCCACGCCGCGCGTGTGCCCGATCACGTTCGACTCCGGCGACATGAGCATCGAGGATCTCGTCGATGACAAGGAACTGGTCGTCGTGATGACCGAGGCCCAATACGTCAAGGCCGTGCCGGCTGCGTCGTTCAAGACCCAGGGCCGCGGCGGCCGCGGTGTCAGCGGCGCCAAGTTGAAGACGGACGACATTGTGCGCCACGTGATCTTCACGACGGCCCACGCCTACCTGCTGTTCTTCTCCAACCGCGGCAAGGTGTACCGCTTGCGGGCACTTGACCTGCCCGAGCGCGAGCGCACTGCCAAGGGCATGCCGATCGTCAACCTGCTGCCCCTGCAGGCGGGCGAGAACATCCAGGCGATCATCGACACCCGCGACTTCGCCGGCGAGCGCAACCTGTTCTTCGCCACCCGCCTCGGTGTGGTGAAGAAGACCGCGTTCAACGAATACGACAACGGCCGCCGCGACGGCCTCATCGCGCTCAACCTGCGCGATGGTGACGAGCTGGTGAAGGTGATCGAGACCACCGGCACCGACGACATCTTCATCGTCACCCGCAAGGGCATCACGATCCGCTTCAACGAGAGCGAGGTGCGCCCGATGGGCCGTGCCGCGTCGGGTGTGCGCGGCATCAAGCTGAAGCCGGGCGACGAGCTCGTGTCCGTCGATGTCGGCCGCGATGACACCGCGATCCTGATGCTCACCGACGGCGGCTACGGCAAGCGCACCCAGCTCGACAAGTTCAACGTCCAGGGTCGCGGTGGCCAGGGCGTCATCGGTATCCGCCTCACCGGCCGCAAGGGTTTCGTGGTGGCCGCCTTCATGGTGGGCCTCGACGACGAGATCGTCGCCGTCTCCAGCGGTGGTGTCACCATCCGCATGCCAGTGCGCGAGATCAGCTCGCAGGGTCGCGATGCCACGGGCGTGAGGGTGATGAACCTCGACAACGGCCAGACGGTGGCCTCGGTCGCACCTATCCTGGCCAGCGACGACGAGGACGAATAGTCGCTTTGACATCGCGCTTCGGCGCCGATTGCGGCCCAGCCGCCGACAACACGAAACGACCTTCTCGGAGGTGTGTGATGGATGTTCGTCGCTCGCGTGGCTTGGACCGCGGCCATGCGTTGATGCTCGTCTTGGCAGCGGTGGCGTTGGCCGTCGCCCTGGCGATGGGCCTGGCGCGCATGGCTGCCACGGTGGTCAACCGCGAGCAGGCTCAGGCGGCCGCCGATGCGGCAGCACTGGCCGGGGCCACGGATGGCCGCGCCGCGGCGGCGCGCCTGGCCGAGGCCAATGGGGCCACGCTGGTGGCCTTCACCATCATCGACCGTGCGAGCGGCACCGTGGAGGTGGCGGTGAGCTGCCGAGGCGCCCTGGCCAAGGCGCGTGCCGCGCGCGCCCCGTGAGCGGGCAGCCCCTGCCTACACTCGCTGCGTGGACGACGGCCTGCCTCGCACCGACGACGCGGCCGCGCCACGCCCGGCGGCGGGGGCCGCCCATCCGGCCGCCCGGCGCGGCGCCAAGCAACGGCTCAACCCGGAAGCGGATCCACGCGGCGAGTCGGCCGCGCTGCGCGGGCTCGAAGATCTCGACGCACTGCTCGATCGCGGCCCGGTGACCCTGCCGGCCATCGTGCCAGCGGAGCAGCGCCAGTCGCCCGAGCCGCCGGCCACGGCCCCCACGGGGACGCCCGTGCTGCCCTTGGCGAACCCGGTGCTGGCGGCGGCGGCACCCACGCCGTGGTCACCCGTCGCTCGCGCCCAGCAGGCCCAGGCACTCGGTGCGCCACGGCCGCCTCGGGTGCGGCGGGTAACCCGAGTAGTACGCCATGTCGACGCGTGGAGCGTGTTCAAGGTCGCCGTCGTGTTCAACCTGTTCCTCTACGTCGTCACCCTTACGGCGGGCGTGCTGCTCTGGCAGGTCGCGCAGAACACGGGCACGGTCGACAACATCGAGCGCTTCTTCGAGAACTTCGGCTGGAAGTCGTTCACCCTTCACGGCGGCGAGATATTCCACAACGCGTGGGTGGCCGGCCTGTTCCTCGTGGTGGGGATGACCGGCTTCGCCGTACTGCTCGCATCCCTGTTCAACCTCATCACCGACCTCGTCGGCGGTATCCGCGTCAGCGTGCTGGAAGAGGAGGTCGTCGCCCGCGACGCCACGTCAGGCGGCGGGCGGGCGGGTTCGGGCCTCGCGCAACGTTGGCAGCACATGCGTCATCGCGGTTGAGGGAGCGGGGCGCGCCCGCTAGCCTTGCTTCCCGCTAGCGGGGCTATAGCTCAGTCGGTTAGAGCGCATCCCTGATAAGGATGAGGTCACAAGTTCGATTCTTGTTAGCCCCACGCAAACGGTTCCCCTGGAAGGTCGGCGAAAGCCCACCGACCAGGGGATTCGCCGTTTCCGGGCGGTGCCTGCCGGCCGGAACGACGAGTGTCGTAGCTGCGGTAGGTTCGCGGCCATGAGTGAGAACCTGCGCAACTACACCAAGGCCGTCTACGCCGTCGATCACGTGCTGAAGTCGGCCACCGCCAAGACCCCGATCGAGAAGGTGCTGGCGAAGAAGGCCCCGTGCGCCGGCTGGACCGGCACCAATGTGTTCCAGCACCTGCTCGGCAACCTCGCCATGATCAAGAGCTACGCGACCACCGGCAAAGGCCCCAAGGGTGAGCCGAAGATCGCCGCCGACCCGATCGCACAGTGGGACAAGCTGCGTGACCAGACGCTGGCCACCCTCGATCACGAGGGCGCGCTGCACCGGATCGCCCACGAGCCGTTCGGCGCCGACTTCGGTTCGATGCCTGTCGACGCATTGGTGGGCTTCA
>JAYRWH010000038.1:0-28351 GCA_041918155.1 Ilumatobacteraceae bacterium
CCAGCTCGATGATTTCGGCCGCGGTGCAATCCTCTTCGACGTAGAGACGCAGGATCGGGTCGAGCACTTCGTAGGGCGGCAGGCTCTGGTCGTCGCGCTGGTCGGGGCGCAGCTCGGCCGAGGGCGGCTTGGTGATCACGCTCTCGTTGATCGTGTCGCGGCCGTCGCGGCGATTGAGATAACGACACAGGTCGTACACCCGCGTCTTCAACACGTCCTTGATGACCGCGTAACCGCCGACGGAGTCGCCGTAGATGGTGAAGTAGCCGACGGCCATCTCGCTCTTGTTGCCGGTGGTGAGCACCATCCAGCCGAACTTGTTGGACAGCGCCATCAGCGTGGTGCCGCGGATGCGGCTCTGCAGGTTCTCCTCGGTGAGATCGGCAGTACGACCGGCGAACGACTCCGCTGTCATCTCGAGGTACGCGGTGAACGCCGGCTCGATCGCCACCGTGCGGTAGTCGATGCCCAACTTCGCGGCGAGGTCGGCCGCATCGGATTTCGAATGGTCGCTGCTGTAGCGCGAGGGCATCGACACGCCGTGCACATGATCGGCGCCGAGCGCGTCGACGGCGACACACGCGACGAGCGTGCTGTCGATGCCACCGGAGAGCCCGATGACGACATCGGTGAAGCCGTTCTTGCGCACATAGTCGCGGGTGCCGAGCACGAGCGCGTCGTAGAGCTCGGCGTCGTCGTCGGGCAGCGGCGCGACTCGCGCGGGCAGGGCCGCCGCGTGCGCGACCGGCTGCTCGCTCACCGTCACCAGCCGCATCGGCTCCTCGGTAAGGCGGCCGCGCGGGTCGAGCAGGCGCTTGCGGTACACCGGCTCGATCACGAGATCGGTGATGAGCAACTCCTCCACGAACATCGCCGCCCGCGCCACCAGCTCGCCTTCGGCATCGAACACCAGGCTGCCTCCGTCGAACACCAGCTCGTCCTGCCCGCACACCTGGTTCACGTAGACGAGCGCGCAACTGGCATCTGCCGCTCGGGTGGCGAGCATGCGCTCGCGGGTGTGCGCCTTGCCGGCGTGGAACGGCGAGCCATTGATGTTGATGTTCAGCTCCGCGCCACCGGCGGCCTGCTGGGCGAGCGGGCCGGTGGGACTCCAGACGTCTTCACAGATGCTGATGCCCACCTTCACACCACCGATGACGTACAGCTCGTACGGATCACTCTCGTCGCCGGGTGTGAAGTAGCGGGCCTCGTCGAACACTGCGTAGTTCGGCAGCAGTCGCTTGCGGTACGTGCCGAGCACCTCGCCACCCGCGCACACCGCGGCCGCGTTGTAGAGGTCGCGATCGGAGGCGACATACCCCACCACCGCGGCGCAGCGACGAGTGCGTGCCGCAACCGTGGAGAGCGCGGCAAGGTTGTCGGCGACGAAGCCGGGCTTCAGCACGAGATCTTCCGGCGGATAGCCGGTGATCGCCAGCTCGGGGAAGGCGACGATGTCGCATCCGGCGGCCTCCGCCGCGTCGTAGGCCGCGCAGATCCTGGCGACGTTGCCGTCGAGATCGCCCACCTGTGGGTCGATCTGGGCGAGTGCGATACGCAGCCGGGTCACGCTGCCAGGCTATCCAGCCGCAGCGAGGCCGAAGTACCACCGACCGTGGTCACCTTGTGACGTTGGCCCCTAAAGTGCTGAAGATTCCCATCCGATGATCACTACGTGCGAACATGCGGATGCACCGCGTGAACTAGTCCGGAGGGGGCGATGGAGACCGAGGGTGGATCCCGCGACATCGTGCGCTGCTTCGGAGCGACACGCCCTGTCGACCTCGCGGAGGAACAGCGCCAACAGTGGCGCGCCGAATACCTCGCGATCCCCGGCACAGGGCACATCCATTTCACCGCGCTCCCGTCCGAGGACAGCGTCGCCGACCAGCTCGCCCGCCGCGTCGCGCAAGATCCCACTGACGCCCGCCTCCACGTCGCCCGCGTGAATCACCATGTAATCGCGGAAGACGGCGACCAGATCTACGCCGCACTCGTCGACGCGTTCTTCGCGTTCGGTGCCTCGGGCAAGGGCTTGCGCGAACGATTGCTGAACGGTGCCCGCCGCCAGATCGGGGCCCAACGTGCGGCCCTGCTCGAGCCCTTCGTCGCCACCGGCCTCGGCGTGCGCACGAGCTTGCCCTTGTGCGCGGGTTCGATGTTGAGCAATGGTGTCACCGGCGAGACAGATATCGTCCGCCCCACAGCTGGAGCACGGAGATGACCGACTTCTCGATGCCGTCGACGGCATCTGTTCCCGTCACCGGTATGTACGAACTCGTCGGTGGTGGCTTCTTCCTCCAGCCCACCCCGGCCGGTGCGTACTACGCCGTCGGCAACCCGGAGCTCAACCCCGAGCGGTACCTGTTGCTGAACTTGATGAGCAGCCCTGCCTCACGTCGGGCGTCGGCCCAGGATCTCGTGCGCTGGACCGGGCAGCAGACCGAGCAGGAAGCGCTCGCCGTCGCCTACCGCGCACAGGAGCGCGGGTGGGTCGAGGGCTTCCGTCAACCGCAGGGCCCACCCCCGGGCTCGCTCGAGCCGATCGCCACCCGCTGCCTGCTCTCACTCTCCAGCACGGGCCACGGGCTGCTCTCCGACGCCCAGGGGTTCTGTATCGCCAGCGAGGGGTTCGACGCAACCGCGAGCGAATTCCTCGCCGCCGTCAGCGCGGACATCGCTTCGATGCACCAACGGCACGCCCGCTATCTTGCCGACGCCTCCGGCACCTCCACCGGCGCCTGGGCGCTCGTCGACATGGCGGGCAACAGCCGAGTCGGTTTCTGGCCGCTGTTCGTCGGTGAGCACCGCTTCGTGCTCGCCCTCGGTGGGCTCCCTGTGCTCAACCACCCTGCGTTGGTGGAAATCGTCTGGGCGTTGACGATCCGCTACGGCGAACTCGATCGGGTATCGCTCGCAACGCCTCAGCGAAAGGACGTGCCATGAGAGAAGAAGCGCTGAGGAACATCCTCGGGCAACTCAACGCCACTTCCGCCGACATCCAGGCTTCGGCCGTGATCTCCACGGACGGCCTGATGATGGCGGCCTTGCTTCCGCAGGGGCTCGACGAGGATCGTGTGGGCGCCATGAGCGCAGCGCTGCTCTCGCTCGGCTCTCGCGTTGCGCGCGAACTTGACCGGGGCATTCCCGAGCAGGTGCTCGTCAAGGGTGACAACGGCTATGTCCTGATGCTCCAGGCCGGCAACGACGCCGTACTCACCGTGTTGGCGTCGACCCAGGCCAAGCTGGGCCTCATCTTCCTCGACGCAAAGCGGGCCGCGCAGAGCATGGCTCAGGTGCTGTGAACACTCGGCCGAATGCCGACATGGTCGCGATGGTCGACGGCATCATCGAGTCGTTGGTGCCCCAGGCGCTTCCCCGCGCCGAGGATGTCGCGACGCTCGCCCGCCATCGCGAGTGGCTACTCGGGATCGAGGACGAGGTGGTCGTACTGTTCTACGACACCCTTTACGCGTACAGCACCACCGCCGAGGTGTTCGTGCCCGGCGAACGCCCAGCGCGTGAGCAGACCCTGCGTCACTGGTGGCAGCGCACCGTCGGCACGCCGATCGATCTCACCTACTACCGGTGGATGTGCCTAGTCGGCATCGTGCACATTCGTCGCAAGGTCACCAACCCGATGATGCTGTCCATGCTGCAGGTGGTGACCGAACACGTTGTCACCCGCGCCGGGGCCGATCTCGGCGCATCCGAGGCATGGGCGCTGCAACAGGCACTCGGTCGGCTCACCACCGCGGTCGGAGCGATCATCGCCGAGTCCTACACGATCGGTTACGTGGGCGCGCTCGAAGATCTCGCCGGGCTCGACCCGAAGCTCACCGAGCGGATGCTGCAGCTGGAACTGAAGCGCCTCGAGGAGCAAGGTCGCGATCAGCTCGGCGGGTGACCACCCAGGTGGCCCGATCAGATGACGGGGCAGCCGGCGTCGCCCGGCAATTGCATCACGGCGGCCACCTGGTACACGAGGTCGCCCTCCTGGAAGTAAGTGGTCTGGTTCGCGGACGTCAACACGTCGCCCGCGGCGGCCGCAGTCACCGTCGTACACATGGACGCGCTGGCGAGCGTGACACCCGTCGCGTCCGGCCACCGCACGATCGTCGGCTTCGGGTCGTTCGCCATGTCGGGTGCGACGAGGGTGGCACGGAAGCGGTACGACTCGGGTCTGTACGCGGCCGCGGCGCCAAGGTTCTCGGCGCCGACGAGCGCGGCCAAGCCCCCGGTCGACTCGACGAACTTCGCCAACCGTTCACGGTTGGTCGTGGTGGGCTCGTCGATGCCGAGCGCGTAGGCAACGTGGGTGTAGGTCTTGCCGTTGACGGTGAGGACCACGACCGTGTCGGGGGCATCGGCGATGCCGACGCCAGGCGACAGCTCGTAGTCCGAAACGAAGCCGATGAGACGCGCGTCGTCGGCCGCCTTCATCAACCGCTGCAGACCAGCGGGCTTGATGGTGCCCACCATCATCGGCAGCACCAGCGGGCCGGGGTAGATCTCGGTGATCGGGCCAGGCGTGAACACCCGTCCGTCGCCGGTGATCAACAGGCTCGGCAGGCGGGTGAAGTAGACATCGACAGGAACGAAGCCACCCTCGTAGGCGATGCTCAGCACAACATCGTTCGGGCCTGTGGGAAGCGAGTAGCCGGGATCTGAGCCCGGATCGTCGCGATCGTTGCCGCACGCCCCAACCAGGGCGGCAACGGTGGGAGCACCGAGAAGAGCGAACAGAAAGGCGCGGCGGTTCATGCTCGTTTGGACGCCGCCCGCGGCGGTGCGGTTCCCTCGAACAGGCGGGCGGTGTGATCCTCCACGACGACGTCGTACAACGCCCCGGGCGTGTCGACCACATTGTGGAGGTGACCGAACAGCTCAAGGGAGATCGCACCCATCAGGTTCGCCCAGGCGACCATTCCGCGGGCGAGCAACACGTCGCCGATGTCCAGACCGAGCAGCTCGCGCAGGCGGGCGATGTCGGCGCGCATCCGGGTGGGCACCGTGCCCTTCGGGCGATTGCCGGCCGCGTGCATCTCCGCGAGCAGCCCCAACAGGACGGCCGTGTAGCGGCTCGCCGGGCCGATCGTGTCCTGCGGCGCGGCGTAGCCGGGCACCGGGGTACCGAACAGGAGCGCGTACTCGGCGGGATTGGCCAGCGCCCACGCGCGGATCGCGCGCGCCACGGCCCGCCAGCGGGCTGCGTGGTCGGCGCGGTTGCGCACGGCGGTGTCGGCTGCCTGCGCGGCCTCGCCGAGGCGGTCGTATGACTCGACGATCAGCCGGGTCAGCAGTTCGTCGCGGCTGGCGAAGTAACGGTAGATCGCCGAGCTCACCATGCCCATGTCGCGGGCGATGGCGCGCAGTGAGAGCGCCGCGGCGCCCTGCTCGGCCACCTGGGCGCGGGCGAGGCGCAGGATCTCGGCGGTGGTCTCCACGCGAACACGCTCCCTGATCCCTGCCATGGCGCCAGTGTAGCGAACGTCACTCACAAACGAGAGCAGTGCTCTTGCTATTGGTTCGGAAGAGCACCATCATTGTGTGAGCAGTGCTCTCTCTTGAGCGCACCAGTCGGACGGACCATCAGCAAGGAGTCATCGTGAACCACCACATCGTCATCGGCGCCGGGCCAGTCGGCTCGGGCGTCGCCCTCACCCTCGCTGAGCGCGGCGAGCCGGTCACCGTCATCACCCGCAGCGGCGGCGGGCCCGAGCACCCCGGCGTCACACGCGTGCGCACCGACGCAGCAGATGCCGAGGCGATCACCCACGCCGCTACCGGCGCGGCGACGGTCTTCAACTGCGTGAACCCGCCGTATCACCGGTGGCCCACCGACTGGCCGCCGGTGCATCGTTCGCTGATGACCGCGGCGGAGCGCACCGGGGCCGTGCTGGTGATGATGGACAACCTCTACGCATTCGGACCCGACACCCCGATGCCGATGACCGAGGGTGCGGCAATGAACGCCACGGGTCCGAAGGGCGCGACCCGACGAACGATGGCCGACGATCTCCTCGCGGCCCATGCGGCCGGGCGCCTGCGGGCGACGTTCGCCCGAGCGAGCGACTTCTACGGGCCTGGCGTCCGCGGCGCGGCGATGGGCGAGCGGGTGGTGCCGCGCGTGCTCGCCGGCAAGAAGGTCAGCCTGCTCGGACGCCTCGACGTGCCGCACGCACTCAGCTACATGCCCGACGTCGTGCGCACCCTCGTCACCATCGCCGGTGACGATCGGGCGTGGGGCAAGCCGTGGCACGTGCCGAATGCACCGGCTGTCAGCCAGCGCGAGGCGGTGCAGGCCCTCGCTGCCGCGGCCGGTACCTCGGTGAAGGTGGGGACGGTGCCCAAGGCGATGGTGAAGGCGCTCGGCTGGGTGGTGCCGGCGATGCGTGGCCTCACCGAGACGTGGTACCAGTTCGACGGCCCGTGGGTGGCCGACAGCACGCTCACGGAGCAGACGTTCGGGCTGCGGGCGACGCCACTGGCCGAGGCGGCGCAGGCCACCGTGGCGTGGTGGCGCGAGCAGGTCGGTGGGCGATGAATGCGCGTGTCGCCTTGCTGCGGCGCAACGCAGCAGTGATCCAGGCCGCGTTCGCCGTGTTCTGGCTCGTGCGCCTTGTCGCGGCAGCGCCATCGGCCTGTTCCTCGTCGCATTCGCGCGGTCGTTGCAGGTGCCCGCGGTGGGGTGGTTGGGCGTCATCGCCACCGTCGTTCCGGCAATGTTGCCTCTGCTCATCCATGGTGACGGGCTCGCCGTCGCGGTATGCGCAACATTGGGTGCCGCGCTGACCTGCTCGGTATGGTTGGGCGCGTGGGCGGCCCAGTCTGGCCTCCGCCGGATCAGCGCTGCTCCGGGCCAACTTCACACAGCGTTCACATTCGGGCAACGGGTCGGAAATGCCCCTTCCCCAGGATGTTCCCGCCCCTCCCCAAATACCAGCAAAGGATTCCCGTGGCGTACCAAGCTGAATACATCTGGATCGACGGCACCGAGCCGACGCCGTTGCTCCGCTCGAAGACCAAGATCCTCGCCGACGGCAAGACCCCTCCGATCTGGGGTTTCGACGGCTCCTCCACCAACCAGGCCACTGGCGAGTCGAGCGACTGCGAACTGCAGCCCGTGTTCTCCTGTCCCGACCCGATCCGCGGCGGCGACAACATCCTCGTGCTGTGCGACGTGCACCTCGCCCAGGACGACAAGCCGCACCCCACCAACACCCGCTACACGTGCGCCAAGGTGGCCAAGAAGTACGCCAAGCACGAGATGATCTACGGCATCGAGCAGGAGTACACCTTCCTCAAGCCCAACGGTGAGCCCCTCGGCTTCCCGAACGGCGGCTTCCCCGGCCCGCAGGGCCCGTACTACTGCGGCGTCGGCACCGGTCGCGTCATGGCCCGCGAGATCATCGAAGAGCACACCCAGGCGTGCATCGACGCCGGCCTGCTCATCGAGGGCACCAACGCCGAGGTCATGCCCGGCCAGTGGGAGTTCCAGATCGGCGCCGCCGACGCGCTGACCGTCAGCGACCACATGTACGTGGCCCGTTGGCTGCTCCACCGCATCGCCGAGGACTACGACGTGGTCGTGAGCCTCGACGCCAAGCCGCAGAAGGGCGACTGGAACGGTGCCGGCGCGCACACCAACTTCAGCACGAAGGCGATGCGCGAGGACAAGAACATGAAGGCGATCGACGCGGCCTGTGTGGCCCTGTCGAAGAAGATCGACCTCCACGTCAGCAACTACGGCCACGACATCCAGAGCCGCCTCACCGGCGCCCACGAGACCGCGCCGTACAACAAGTTCAGCTGGGGCGTCTCCAACCGCGCCGCCTCGATCCGTATCCCGTGGCAGGTGTCCCGCGTCGGCAAGGGCTACGCCGAGGATCGTCGCCCCAACGCCAACATGGATCCGTACACCGTCACCCGCCTCATCATGGAGACGGTCTGCGGCGCCGCCGAGAAGGGCTGAGTTCGCTCCGCCTGGATCGATAGATCCGACACGAGGGGTCCGGGTTCGCCCGGGCCCCTCGTCCCGTTTTCGGAGCCCCGCCCCGCCCCGCCCCGCCCGTTGCGTTTGTGTCCTACGCCGACCACGGGGCTCCGTGATCACCGTGGGACACAAACGAGGGGGAATACGGGCCCGCACTGGTGTTCATCGGCCTCGCCGTCGCGTTCGTGGTGATCGCCAGTGTGTTGCAGGCGCTTTTCTGACCGGCGCGTTTCACACGCCGTTCACACACCCATGGGGGCGCGGCGGGCACCCCGTGGCACACTGGCAGGGTCCCCTTGAGCCCCTGAGGGAGCGCAACCATGCTCGATCAACAACGCGATTACGTGCTGCGGACGGTGGAAGAGCGCGGCGTGCGCCTCGTGCGCCTGTGGTTCACCGACGTGCTCGGCAACCTCAAGAGCTTCGCGATCAGCCCGGCCGAGATGGAGAGCGCGCTCGAAGAGGGCATGACCTTCGACGGGTCGGCCATCGACGGCTTCAGCCGCGTGCAGGAATCCGACGTGCTGGCGATGCCCGACGCGAACACCTTCGAGGTGCTCCCGTGGGGCGATCCGAAGTCCGTGGAGGCGCGGGTGTTCTGCGACATCCACCGCCTCGACGGCGAGCCCTTCGAGGGCGACCCGCGCCAGGTGCTGCGCCGCAACCTGAAAGCCGCCCGCGACAAGGGCTTCACGCTCTATGTCGCGCCCGACATGGAGTTCTTCTACTTCGCCCCGCCGGAGAAAGGGCAGGCCCCACTCCCGCTGGATGAAGGCGGCTTCTTCGACCTCACCACCACCGATGTAGCCGGCACCCTGCGCAAGGAGACGATCCGCACGCTGGAGACGATGAGCATCCCCGTGGAGTACAGCTTCCACGAAGATGCGCCGAGCCAGCAGGAGATCGACCTACGCCACACCGACGCCCTGGCGATGGCCGACAGCGTGATGACGTTCCGCCTCGTGGTGAAGGAGGTCGCGGCCAAGCAGGGCGTGCACGCCACCTTCATGCCCAAGCCGCTCGAAGGTGTGCAGGGCAGCGGCATGCACATGCACTTCAGCCTGTTCGCCGGCGACGACAACGCGTTCTACAGCGCCGACGATCCGTACAACCTGTCACCGGTCGCCAAGCAGTTCATGGCCGGCCTGCTGCGCCACGCAGCCGAGATCACCGCGATCACGAACCAGACGGTCAACAGCTACAAGCGGCTGGTGCCCGGCTTCGAGGCTCCCGTGCATGTGAGCTGGGCGCGCAACAACCGCAGCGGCCTCATCCGTGTTCCGATTGCGAAGCGCGGCAACCCCAGCGCCACCCGCAT
Organism: Ilumatobacteraceae bacterium; assembly: GCA_041918155.1. GTDB lineage: Bacteria > Actinomycetota > Acidimicrobiia > Acidimicrobiales > Ilumatobacteraceae > UBA668. The sequence goes on from JAYRWH010000038.1 coordinate 9,315, forward strand.
CGAGTACCGCTCGCCCGACCCGGCATGCAATCCGTACCTCGCGTTCAGCGTCATCCTCGCTGCCGGCCTGAGGGGCATCACCGAGGGCTACGAGCTGCCGGTCGAGGCCGACGCGAACCTGTTCGAGATGGACGACAACGCCCTTGCCAAGCTCGGTATCGACACCCTGCCGCAGTCCCTCAGCGACTCGCTGAAGGCGATGGAGGGCAGCGAACTCGTCCGCGAGGCACTCGGCGAGCACATCTTCGAATGGTTCCTTCGCAACAAGCGCGTCGAGTGGCGCGACTACAAGACGCATATCAGCCAGTTCGAGTTCAACCGCTACCTGAGGGCGATCTGAGGTAACGACCATGGAACTCGTGGTCGTCTATCCCGAGCCGCCGCCGCCTGATCTCGCCCGCACGCTCGACCTCGCCGGCTACCGCTGGAAGGCGGTGTCGTCCGCCGACGATGCCGCTCGTGCCGAGCCGCCCACCGGCTGGGCCGGTGCCGTCGTGGTCTGCGACGCCGACCCCGAAGGCGCGTGGGCGTTCTGCCGCACCCTGCGCAAGCGCGACACGCCCGTCAGTCCGCTCGTCGTGTTGGTCAACGGCGGCCAGCTCGCCGACCTGCAATTGCGCGACGAGCTGTTCGACGACTTCTGCCTCACCCCCTTCCACCCCGCGGAGCTCGAAGCGCGACTGCGCCATGTGTTCTTCCGTGGCGGCGCCGAGGCGCGGCCGGAGTTGGTGGAGTACAGCGGGCTCGCGCTCAACCTCGAGACCTATCAGGCCTCCATCGAGGGCCATCCGCTCGACCTCACCTACATGGAGTACGAGCTGCTGAAGTTCCTCGCCCAGAACCCGGGCAAGGTGTTCACCCGCGAAATCCTGCTGAGCCGCGTGTGGGGATACGAGTACTACGGCGGCGCCCGCACCGTCGACGTGCACATCCGCCGCCTGCGCGCCAAGCTTGGCGAGGAGCACGCCAACCTCATCCAGACGGTGCGCTCGGTGGGCTACCGCTTCGGCCAGAGCCGCTGGGGCAGCTGACCTCAGTCGGCCGTGGCCGGCTCCGGCGCCTGGCCGAGCGCCTCTTCCAGCCGGTTCAGCGACGCGGCCGGCAAGGTGGTGTGCACCAGCCGGGCCATCGGGAAGCGCGACAGCTCGGCCGCGAGCGCGCCCACGTCGAGATCCTCCAGCAACAGCACGACGGTGGTGGTGTTCGGCTGCACCGCGTCGCGGAACCACTTCACCCACTCGTCGGGCACACCCAGGTCGACGACCTTGGCAGTGACGGCACCGACACCAGCACCCACGGCGCCACCCACGAGCCACCCGACGGGGCCGCCGAACATCAGCCCGAGCAGGCCCATCCACACTCCGCTGGAGAGCGCGGTGCGCCCGGGCTGCGGGTCGATCGTCTCGCGCACCGCAGTATGGCCGTCGGCGTTCTTGGAGACGATCACCGCGTCGCGCAGCTTCAACGAATCCTTGGCCGCCAGACCCGTCGCCGCGAGCAGGAACTCCTGGGCACGCAAGGCGTCGGGCAGCGAGACGCCGACGAGGAACTGATCAACGGATTCGTCCATGCGGGAACGGTACCCGTTCAGGTGAACGCCGAAACGGCGGTGAACACACCAAAACACAAGAACGCCACGCCGGCCACGCGCTGCACGACCTTCATCGGCACGTGCTGAACGATCCAGTGGCCAGCCGTCACCGCCAGCGCGGCCACGCTGGCGAGGGCGCACCACGCGCCGAGCGCGACTGCCGCCGGGGCCGAGTAGCGGGAGGCGATGCCCGCGGTGGCGAGCTGCGTGAGGTCGCCGAACTCGGCGAGGCCCACCACCGAGGCCGCGGTGAACGCCACGGTGCGGAAGGGCAGGCCGGAGGCGACCGGGCCGTCCTCGTCCTCCTCCTCGCCCTTGGCACGCAGCAGGATCACGCCACCGACGAGGAACAACAGCGCCACCGCCAGGCGCACCGGTGTAGTGGGCAGGCGGCGCAACAACGAGCCGATGCTGACGGCGAGCACGACATGCAGCACGAACGCGCCGGCCACGCCCGTCCAGACGGCGAGCGGCCGACGGAACCTCGTCGTGAGCACGAGCGAAGCGACCATCGTCTTGTCGGGCAGCTCCGCGAGGAAGACCGTGCCGAACGCCACGAAGAACGCCGTGATCATCGAGCCCAGGTCATCATCAACGGTTCACGCGAGCTGCTGGATGCGCGCCGCGTGCCGTGCGTGGCTGGCGAGCGCGCGGTGGATGTCGGGGTGCACGAGCTGGCCGTCACGCACCACGAACCGCCCATTCACGATGGTGTGCCATGCGCTCACGGGGCCGCACCGTAACCACGCCTCCACGGGGTCGGCCAATGCACCGGCGAAGGCCGGACCTTCCAGCCGCCACACGGCAAGGTCGGCCACCGCCCCTGGGGCGAGCACCCCGATCTCGCCCTCGCGGCCGAGGCACCCGGCGCCGCCGAGCGTGGCCATCTCCAACGCCATACGCGCCGTGCCCGCGTGGGCGCCGTCGCGCAACTTGGCGAGCAGCATCGCCTGGCGGGCCTCCATCCACACCGACGCGCTGTCGGCAGACGACGAGCCGTCCACGCCGAGCCCAACCTTCACGCCGGCGGCGCGCATCGGCACGATCGGGGAGATGCCCGACGCAAGGATCAGGTTGCTGCTCGGGCAGTGGGCGACCCCGATGCCGGCCGCGCCGAGGCGGTGGATCTCGTCGTGGTTGGGCATCACACAGTGCGCCACCCACGTGCGGTCGGTGCACCAACCCGTTCGCTCGAGGTACTCCATCGGGCGGCACCCGAACTTCTCCAGCGAGTAGGCGTCGTCCTCCGCGTTCTCGGCGAAGTGGGTGTGCAGGCGCACGTCGAGGCGCTCGGCCAGCTCCGCGCTGCGCACCATCAGCTGCTCGGTGACGCTGAACGGGCTGCACGGCGCGAGCGCGATGCGCACCATCGCGCCGTGGCTGCGATCGTGGTGGCGGCTCACGGCCTCCTCGCTCGCGGCGAGGATCTCGTCGTCGTCGCCCACCACGTCGTCGGGCGGCAGGCCACCGTCCTTCACGCTGAGGCTCATCGAACCGCGCGTGGGATGGAAGCGCATCCCCAACTCGTGCGCGGCACTGATCTCCGCCGACAACAGATCGCCCGCGCCCTTGGGGTGCAGGTAGAGGTGGTCGGTGCTGGTGGTGCACCCGCTCAAAGCGAGTTCGGCGAGGCCGACGAACGTGGAGGCGAACACGGCCTCTTCGTCGATCGCCCGCCACAGCGGGTAGAGCGACTGCAGCCAGCCGAACAGCGGCTTGTCGGTCATGCCCGGATAGGCGCGGGTGAGGTTCTGGTAGATGTGGTGGTGGCTGTTCACCAGGCCCGGCGTGACGAGGCAGCCGCCGGCGTCGATCGTTTGGTCCGCGACCGGCGGGACATCGGTGTTGGCACCGACCGCCTCGATGAGGTTGCCCGTGATCGCCACCCACCCGCCAGGGAGCTCGCGCCGCTGGTCGTCGACGGTAGCGACGAGGCGGGCATTGCGGATGAGAAGGTCACTCATAGGGCTCACTCCAGCGAATCGATCAGCAGGCAGATGTCGTCGAGGGTGGTGCGTGGGTTCACCACGCAGATGCGCAGGACAGTCTCGCCCGCCCAGGCGGTGGGCACGACGAAGGCCACCTGCTCGGCAAGGAGGCGGTCGCTCCATGCCTCGTACTGCTCGGCCGTCCAGCCCTTGCGCTTGAACAGCACGACGCTCAGCTCGGGCTTCATGATGAGCTCGAGGTGCGGCGCGACGGCGATGAGGCGGGCACCTTCGTGGGCGACGCGCAACGTGGTCTCCACCGCGTCGCTGTAGGCGGTGGTGCCGTACGCGGCAAGACTGAACCAGAAGGGCAGACCGCGGGCGCGACGCGACAGGTGGTGCGCGTAGTCGCTCGGGTTCCATTCCTCCCGGCCGTGCTCGCCGCCGGTGTGCAGTACGTCGAGGTACTCCGCGTGCTGTGTGTGCGCGGCCTTGGCCACGGCCGGCTCGCGGTACAGCAGGGCGCAACAGTCGAACGGGGCGAACAGCCACTTGTGCGGGTCGACGATGAAGCTGTCAGCCCGCTCGATGCCGTGGTAATGGGCGCGCACACTCGGGGCCGCCAGGCCGGCGCCACCGTAGGCGCCATCGACGTGGAACCACACGCCCAACTCCTCGGCGAAGTCGGCGGCAGCGGTCAGGTCGTCGATCACGCCCGCGTTGGTGGTGCCGCACGTGGCCACCACGGCAAACACCCGCTCCCGATCCTCCGCACTGAGCGAGGCGATCGCCTCGCGCAGGTTCTCCACGTGCAAGCGGCCCTCCGCGTCGGAGGTCACCGACACCTCGTCGGTGTCCATCGCCCGGCACGCCTGGGCGATGCTGCTGTGCGCGCCCTTGGAGGAGATGATCAGGCCGCGGGTGCGGTCGTGGCGGCCACCAGCACGCCGGCGCCAGCGGTAGCGGGCGGCGATCAGCGCGCTGAGGTTGCCGGCAGTACCGCCACTGACGAACACTCCACCAGCCTGGGCGGGCAGGCCCGCCAGATCGGCGATCCAGCGCAGCGCCTGGTTCTCGGCGAACACGGCCCCGCCGCCCTCCAGCCACGATCCGCCATAGATGCTCGACGCGCCCACCACCAAGTCGAACAGGATCGATGCCTCGGTGGGTGCGGCCGGCACGAACGACAGGAACCTCGGGTGATCGACCGAAATACACGCCGGGGCAAGCACGTCGCCGAACACTCGCAACGCTTCCAGCCCGCCCATGCCGCGCTCGCTGATCGTGTTGCCGGCCATCGCCTGCAGATCGACCAGGGAGCGCGGCCCGTCGAGCGGTGGCTCCATGCGCACCCGATCGACGGCGTAGCGCACGATCGCCTGGGTGAGCACCTCGACAGAGGTGTCGTGCGAGTGCATGGCGGTCAGTCTGCCAGCACCTGGTGGTGCCGGCAGACTGACCCCCGAAACGCGGTCAGCCCCAGGTGGCCGTCATCGTGCCAGTGATCGTCAGATGCACCGACGAGTCGAACCAGTTCATCACGAACGGGATCGGATCGTTCTCGTGGTAGCCGAAGCCTGGGCCGAAGCTGCCGGGCGCCGCCTCGTACATCGAGTGCAAGGACAGCCAGGTTCCGCATTCGTTCTCGTCGTCGATGGCGACGCCGTTCCAGGCGTGGCCGCCGAGCAGCATGCCACCGCAATCGTCCCAGCTCTGCACGTCGTTCTCGAAGACCTGCACATCGAGCGGCACATCGTTGTCCTTCACCTCGGGGATCACGATCGTCAGCGGCTTGCCGCCGGCGCTGGGCTTGCCATTCGCATCGAGGGCGATGACGTAGGTGCTGTCGCTGGAGATGTCCTTGCCGAACGAGACCACCGGCTTGCCGTCGGCACGCACCCAGAACGTGAAGTCGCCCGCGCCCTTGGCGCCAGGGTCGGAGTCGTCAGTGACGTGGATCGCGTCGAGAGTGATCGTCAGTGTCCGGTGCAGCGTGGAGAAGCTGCCCACGGCCTGCACCGGCACCTGGTTGGCCTTCGTCGGCGCAGTGATGATGAAGTAGTACGTGGTCGCCGGGTAGAGGAACTGCTCGTAGTAGTGCATCTTGCCGGTGCCACTCACCTGCTCGGGGCCGACAATCGAGTCCATGATCGGATCGCGCCAGACGCCGCCGATGAGCCGCGGCACGTTGCGCGTGACTCGGATCGTCACGCCGGCGGCGTTCGTCGTGTAGTCGAACCGGGCGTAGGTGCCGTGCGGCACGACCTTCACCCCGGTGATGGTGAGCCCGCTCGTCTCGAGGCCGGCCAGGCCGGTCGGTCGCTCCGGGCTGGGAGCGGACGGCAACGGGGCGGGCGCCAGGCCGAATGGCGCCGGGGCTGCCGGCGGCGGCGGGGCGGGGGCCAGGCCCTGGGCATCAACGCGGGCCGCGCCAGCGCCGACGCCGGTGAGCAGGCCGGCCAGACCGACGATGGTCAACCGGCGGAGCGCGGTGCGGCGGGGTGTGAGTTTGGTGTGCATGACAGTGTCCGTTCTTTGGAGTTGACATCCAGAGACACGAACGGAACCCGCCTGGCACTTTCTCGATGAGCTTGCCGACCGAGCGCAGACCGGCGGGGCTGCGTCAGACGTTGACGTCGAGCAGTTCGCTGCCTTCGTGACGCTGTTCGGCGTCACGGTTGAGCAGGAAGCCGAGGCCGACCGCGATGGTGGCCGAACCCATGATGGCGATCACGGGGAAGACCACGAGAGCGATGATGATGGCGACGACACCGGGCACGACTTCACCCTAGTGGCTTGTACGCCCAGGCCTCAATCTCCACGACCGCTCCCCCGAACAGCGACGAGATGCCGACGGTGCTGCGCGCGGGACGACTGCCCTCGAATCCAGCGACATAGGCCTCGTTGAAGGTGGCGAACGTGTCGATGTCGGTGAGGAAGCACGTCGTCTTCACCACGTCGGCCAACGCGGCGCCGTGCGCCGCGAGGAGGGTCTTCATGTTGGCGATTGCCTGCGTGGTCTGACCGGCGACGCCACCATCGACGACGGCGCCGTCCTTCATGCCGAGCTGGCCGCTGACGATGATCCAGTCGCCGGCGCGCACGGCGGGGGTGTAGGGCCCGAGGGGTTTGCTCATACCTGCATGGTAGGCCAGCCCGAAGTCGGCCACCGCGGCGGGAAGCCGTCGTGTCGCCACAGGGCCAGCGCGACCGCGGCGAACACCGCGTCGCTGCCGTTCACCGGCTCCGACACCTCGTCGTGCACGGTCACCTCGATGCGCGGAGTGTCGACCGCGCGCACCACCCCGAAGCTGCGTATGGTGAGGTCGCGCGGCACCCCGTCGTCGCCGACGGCGATGCCCTCGTGGCGTACCCACCCGAGCGCCATGTGCGCCGCGCCGATGCAGTAACTGCGCAGCACCACCTCGTCGAGCACGGCACCGCAGTGCACGTCAACGGTGATCGCCCCGTCAACGGCGACCTCTGCGTGCGCGCGTGCGCCGTTCGGCGCGGTGACCCAACCGTCGGGCGGGGCCAGAAGCACCGAGGCCTCGGCCCAACCGGCGGCGCGCAGGGCCACCGACGTGGGCGGGCCGACCACATCGACCTCCTCCACGTGGAGGCCCGCGGTGACCGCGGTGATTGCCGCGGCGATGCCGGGCGTGCGCGCCACCCGCACCACGCCAGTGCCATCGGCGCGCACGCCCGCGGCGAGTGGGGGCCGCTTCGGGCCGAGGCGGACGACGTCTTCGCGCGAGTACGTGGCGATCACGGTACGGCCGTGCTCGCGGGCCAGCCGGCGGGCAGCGTGCGCGACCTCCGACGTCGTGCCGTGGTGCTTGCCGCCGAACGCGCCGCCGTTGGTCAGCGGGCCCACCGGCTCACCGTCGGGCGCGCACCAGGCCGCGTCGGGTTCGAGGTACGCGGGCTCCACCCACGTCGTCTGCAACGTGCGCACCCACTCGCCCGAGGGAACGTCGATCGGCCACGCGAGCGACTCCGTTGTACGCCGACCTTGAACCTTGCCGGCCCGGCGGCGAGCCTCGGTGCGCGTCTCGGCGACCACCCATTCGCCGGTCGCGGTGCGGACCGCGTGCAAAGCGTCGAGCGGCGCGGTGTCGTCGGCGAACCCGCCACGGCCGAGCGCCACCTCGGGTGACACGGCCTGCGGAGTGCCACCCTCGAGCCCAGCCCGTCGCACCGCCGCGGCCAGAACGCGCTCACCGTCAGCGACCGTGGACGAGCATGCCGCCTCCACCACCGAGTTCCAGCCTGTGCAGCGGCACATGTGGGCGAGCAGGGCTTGGCGCACGGCGCCCTCATCGCGGCGGCCGTCCTCATCGGCCGTGAGCGCGTCAAGGCGCATCACAATGCCCGGGGTACAGAACCCGCACTGGCTACCACCCGTGGCGCACAGCCGCGCGGCCCACGACTCGGCCGCGGGGAGGCCCTCGACGGTCGTCACCGCACGACCCGCCACCCGCTCCACGGGGGTCACGCACGCGACCCGCGGCTGGCCGTCCACCCACACCGTGCAGCACCCGCACTGGCCCTGCGGGCTGCACCCGTCCTTCGCTGAGCGAATCCCGAGCCGGTCGCGCAACGCCTCCAGCAGCGACGCCCCATCGCCGGGCACTTCCACCGGGGCGCCGTTGAGAATGAACGTGACGGGTGACATCGCCGGCGAGGTTTCCACGCCGTGTGCGGACGGCGCAACCGCAGTACCGTGGTGCGCCGTGAACCCGACGCGCCGCCAACTCCTCCTCGCCGCCGCCAGTGCGATGGGGGGTGCCGCTTTCCTCGCCGCCTGCAACGACGACAAGAAGGTCGAGGATGGCTCCACCGCCACCGACAATGCGGCCTCCGACGCGACGGTGCTCGACAAGGGCTACTACCTCGTGCAACGGTTCCCCAGCCAGCCCCTCTTCGTGCCCGGCAAGGAGAGCCGCCTGCCGGTGTCGATCCCGCGCGGCGGCACTGACGGCACCCTGCGCAACAACGGCCCGGCCACGATCAATGGCTGGATCGAGGACTTCGACGGCAACAAGGTCACCGATGTCGTCGCGACGATGCGCAACGACGGCATCTCGGCCGCCTACTGGGAAGTGCGCGCCACCCTGCCGAAGGCGATCATCTACAGCCTCCACTTCGAGGGCGGCGACGACGGCGGCGCCACGTTCGAGGTGTGGGATGTGGAAAACGTGCACAGCCCAAAGCTCGGTGAGCCGATGCAGCCCTTCGACACGCCCACCAAGGACGACCACCGCGGTGTCGAGCCGTACTGCTCGCGAGCCACGCCGTGCCCGTTCCATGACATCACGCTCGCCGAGGCGCTGGAGACCGGCAAGCCGGTGGTCTACATGGTCGGCACTCCGGCGCACTGCACCACGGGCACCTGCGGCCCCGGCCTCGAGTTCCTCATCGAGGAGCACGACCGGCTCGGCGACCAGGTGGTCATCGTTCACGCCGACGTGTACGCCGACGATCAGGCCACCGAGGTGGCGCCCGCGGTCACCGCGCTGAACATCGAATACGAGCCGATCATCTACTTCTGCAAGCCCGATGCGACCATCGTCGACCGCCTCGACGGGGTGTGGGATCGCAGCGAGCTACGCGACCGCCTCGACCTGTTCCTCGCCTGAGCCGGCGCGGAGGTCTCGCCGAACTCCCGGCCGGGTATCAACATGACAGCCGGGCAGTTCGGAAGAGAGATCACTCGTGTCGATCCATCATCGCAAGGGCCACCACTGGCCAGAGGTGCTCGGTGGGTGGGCCGCGGTCGTTGTGCTGGCCGGCAGCGGTACTTGGTGGGCGGTCAGCCGAGGCGACGCCGACACGCTTTCGAACCGGGCGGCATCCAACAGCACCTTCGTCGCCCCCGTGACGCTCCTCGACGTCGCATATGCCACGGCCTCGCCGAGCCAGACGCTCGACCTTTTCCTACCCACCACCGACGGTTCCCGAGCGGTCCCGTTGGTCGTCTTGGTGCACGGCGGGGGGTTCTACAGCGGCGACAAGCAGGAGTTGACGGACCCCGCCAAGGCGTTGGTCGATGCCGGGTTCGCCGTTGCTTCACTGAACTACCGCCTCACCGCCGAGGCCCGCTTCCCCGCGGCTGCACAGGATGTGAAGGCGGCGGTGCGCTGGCTGCGCGCGAACGCGGCGACGTACCAGATCGACCCCGATCGCTTCGGCGCATGGGGCCAATCAGCGGGGGGCTGGCTCGTGGCGATGCTCGGCGTGACCGGTGACCAGACAACAGTGTTCGACGACCCGACACTCGGCAACCCCGAGGTGTCGAGCGCCGTCCAGGCCGTCGCCGCGTGGTACGGCGTGTACGACTTCGCGACGGAGACGGCACAGGCCGCCCAGATCGCCGCATGTGCCACCGTGTTCGTGCCGCACATCGGCCTGCGCTCATTCGAGTCGTACTGGCTGGGCGACTACTCGGCCACGTCGCCGCTGATCGCCACCGCAAACCTCACGGCCTATGTGGCCACTGCCGGTTCACTGCCCACGTGGTACCTGGCCCACGGCGACGCGGACTGTGTCGTGCCGTACCTGCAGTCGGTGGAGTTGCGCTCGGCGCTCGCCGCAAACGGCGCGACGGTCACACTGATCGTGCTGCCGGGACAGCCGCACCCGACCACAGCCGTCGACGACACTCAGACGGCGCCGACCATCGCGTTCTTGGCCGAGGCGCTGGGACTCAACTGAGGTTCAGCTGAATGACTTGCCGCAGCCGCACGAGCGGCTCGCGTTGGGGTTCGTGATCGCGAACCCGGCCTCGTTGAGGCCGTCCTTGTAGTCGAGGGTGGCGCCGAGCAGCAGCTGGGCCGACGCCGAATCGACGACCACCTTCACCTGGTCGTTGCCGAACTGGGCCTGCTCGTCCTCGGGCGTGATGTCGCCGTCGAAGAACATCTCGTACGAGAAGCCGCTGCAACCACCGGGACGCACTGCGACGCGCAGGGCGAGATCGGTGGCGCCTTCGGCCTCGAGCAGTTCCTTCACCTTGCGGGCGGCGGTGTCGGTGAGCGTGATCATGGGGAGGAGTGTAGCCCGGAATTACCGTAGGCTTCACTTCGTGATTGCGAACCAGCCCGGCGTGCCGCCTCCCGACGTGGAGCTCGTCACCGACCTGTTACGGGCGGTGATCGATCCGGAACTCGGCGCGGACATCGTCAGCCTGGGGATGGTGCCGTCGGTGGCTGTCTCGGCCGAGGGCGTGGTGACGGTGGGCATCAAGCTGACGATCGGTGGCTGCCCGCTGCGCGCCCAGATAAAGAAGGACGTGGAGAGCCGCATCGCCGTGCACCCCGGTGTCAGCGACGTGCGCATCGAGTGGGGCGAGATGACCGCCGACGAGCGCAGCGCGGTGATGGGCAAGGCCCGCTGGAACGCCCGCGAGCACGCGCCGGACACGAACGTTCCGCTCACCACGAAGGTGATCGCGGTCGCCAGCGGCAAGGGTGGCGTCGGCAAGAGTTCGGTGACGGTGAACGTCGCCGCCGCAGTGGCCGCGCAGGGGTTCGTCGTCGGCGTGCTCGACGCCGACATCTGGGGCTTCTCCGTGCCCCGCCTGCTCGGCATCGAGGATCGGCTGGAGGCCGAGCACGTCGAGGGCAGCGAGAAGCCGCAGATCATCCCCAACTCCCAACCCGTCGGCCGCGGCCGTCTGGAGGTCGTGAGCACCTGCTTCCTCGTCGAGGAGGGCACGGCCCTGATGTGGCGGGGGCTGATGCTGGCCAAGGCCGTCGAGCAGTTCCTGCGCGACGTGCGCTGGGGTGCGCTCGACTACCTGTTCATCGACATGCCCCCCGGCACCGGCGACGTGCAGATGGGCCTGGCCCGCATGCTGCCGCGCACCGACCTGCTCATCGTCACCACGCCCGCGCTGGCCGCGCAGAAGGTGGCCGCCCGCGCCGCCGACATGGCCCGGCGCAGCTTCCTTCGCGTCTGCGGCGTGGTCGAGAACATGAGCGCGTTCACGTGTGAGCACGGCGAGTCATACGCGTTGTTCGGTTCGGGTGGCGGGCAGGCCCTCGCCGACGAGATCGGCGTGCCGCTGCTCGGCCGGGTGCCGATCGAGTCCGCCGTCTCCGCCGGTGGCGACGCCGGAGCGCCCGTGGCCATCGCCGGCACGGGTGCCGCGGCCGATGAGTTCCGCGCCATCGCGCGCCGCCTGATCGACGACATCGCCCCGCCGGCCAACATGGCCGGGTGCAGCGCCCGCATGCTGCAAATGGTGACCGCCGCCCTGGACGCCAAGCCAGCCTGACTGAACCGACCCGATGGGTCAGTCGCGCCAGGCGTCGTAGTCGGCGTCCCAGGGGAGGGCCAGGCCGATGCGCTTGCCGTCGGCGTCGAGGCGCTCACGGGGGCGCACGCACACGGGGGTGCCCAGGCCACGCGCCCAGGCCAACGCCGAGGCCACCGTGGCGTGCTCGCTCAGTTGCCGCAGACACACCACCGTGGGCGGCATCATCGTCCACTCCCTCGCCTTCCAGTGGGCCAGCCCGTGCTCGGGCCGCACCCACTCGGTGGCCACGGCCTCCTCACCGTCGTGGAAGGCGTCCTGGCCCTCGGGGGCGACGGCGAGGAAGAAGCGGGTATCGAACCGGCGCGGCTCGCCGCGGGGCGTGATCCAGTGCGCCATCCACACCAGGTCGGCGGCATCCACGGTCAACCCGGCCTCCTCGCGGCACTCGCGCACGGCGGCGGCCACATAGGCGGCCTCGCCCTCACCATCGGCGTCGTCGACCCTGCCACCGGGGAACACATGGTTGCCCGAGGCGAACACCATCGTCGGGTTGCGGCGCTGCATCAGCACCTCCAGCCCGGCCTCGCCGTCGCGCACGACGAGCACCGTCGCCGCAGGTCGGATCGCCACGGGTTGGAGAGAACGATCGGAGTCAGCCATACCCGGGGCACCGTACCCGGTGGCCTAGCCTCCGGGTCGTGCTCGTGTGGATGGATCTGGAGATGACCGGGCTCGACCCGGCAGTGAACGTCATCGTCGAGATCGCCACGATCGTCACCGACGACGAGTTGAACGTGATCGCCGAAGGTCCCGACCTGGTCGTGCAGGCCACCGAGGAACAGCTCGCGATCATGGAGCCGGTGGTGGTGGAGATGCACACCAAGAGCGGCCTGCTCGACCAGATCCGCGCCTCCGCCGTCACGCTGGAGGAAGCCGGACGGCTGACCCTCGAGTTCATCAAGCAGCACGTGCCCGAGGCGCGCAAGGTGCCGTTGTGCGGCAACTCGATCGGGATGGACCGCCGCTTCCTGGCCGCCTACCTGCCCGACATCGAGAACCACCTGCACTACCGCTGCGTGGATGTCAGCAGCGTCAAGGAACTCGTGCGCCGCTGGTACCCGAGCGTGTTGAGCGACCTGCGCCAGAAGCAGGGCAGCCATCGCGCGCTCGACGACATCCGCGAGAGCATCGCCGAGTTGCGCCACTATCGCGAGCGGGTGTTCGTGGCCTTCGCGCCACCGGCTCAGCCGGCTCCCCTGGCGCCGGACACCAGCCCCACCGAATAAATCGGTTGCATTCCCCGGCGCGACGTGGTTGCCTATATGGCGATCAGTTGTCACCGCAACCGGTCACGACCTTGGAAGGCATGAACCAATGATCCGCACCGCACTCGCCCTCAGCACGACCCTCGTGGTCGCTGACGCGCGCCCGTGCGTTGCCGGGTTCGGTCACGGCTACCAGTGGCGCAATCAGTCCATGTCGAACATGAAGTTCAACGCAGTGACCACCAAGCGCCCCGCCCGACACCTCGGGATCGCTACGACGTAACACCACGTCGCCAGCGCCCTCGAGGCCGTCGGGATCACATGATCCCGGCGGCCTTTCTGGTTTTCCCCCTTCCACCGTCTCCCCGAGAGGAACACCCCGATGTACACCCTGAACGAACAAATCGACATCACCAGCTTCGACGAGATCGTCGAGCCGATCGCCGTGCGCGTCGCCAAGCCGCGCTGCGCCGACGGCCACGGCACCCTCACCCACCTGTTCTTCTCGGACAACGCACTCGACACCAGCCGCGCCAAGGCCATCTGTGGCAAGTGCACCCTGGCCGACGACTGCCTGGCCGGCGCGCTCGACCGCGCCGAGCCGTGGGGTGTGTGGGGCGGTGAGCTCGTCGAGAACGGGCGAGCCGTGGCCGTCAAGCGGCCGCGTGGACGCCCGCCCAAGAACCCACGCCCGGTCGTGGTCATCGAAGAGGTGCCGATCCCCCCGCACCTCCTCGCCGACCGCTCGCGGTCGGAGCGGGTCGCCTGAACGGGTGACCCGCTCCGGCGGGCGTGACGGACCCCCCACAGCGCCGTCGGTGGCAACGCTTCGGCGACCCACCGGCGGCGAAGGGGGCCGGTAGCGTGGCAGCCGTGCAGGTACGCAAGCGGCTGCTCTTCGGTTCCTTGGCCGTGTCGGCCGTTGTGTCCGTCGCCGTCGGTTGGGCCATCGCCCAGAACGACTCTTCGGGCGGCACACCTTCGAACGGCACCCGCGACACCGCGGACGTCGGCATCATCGAGACGAACGCGAAGAACGAGGGCAAGCCGCTCCCGGACGTGACGGTGCAGGACATCGACGGCCACGACATCGCGTTGTCGTCGCTCGGCGACGGCCCGGTCATCGTCAATGTGTGGACGTCCACGTGCATCCCGTGCAAGGACGAACTACCCGATTTCGCGGCGGCACACACGACCTATGGCGACCGTGTGCACTTCGTCGGTGTCGACATCCTCGGGCCCATCGACACCGAAGAGTCCTTCGCCCGCACGCTCGGCGTGAAGTACGACCTCTACTACGACGGCAACGGCGAGTTCCTCGTGGCCACCGGCCTCAACGCCTTCCCTGTCACGCTCATCATCGACAACGGCGTGATCATCCACCAGACCGGGCGGCTCAGCGCGGAACAACTCGACGTGTACCTCCAGGAGCTGTTGACGTGATCATCGCCCTCGACCCGCGGCTGGCGAACGGCTTCACCCAGGGCCTGCTCGCGGCGATCAACCCGTGCGGCTTCGTGCTGCTGCCCACGTATCTCCTCTACTTCCTCGGCATGGAGAACCTGCGCCCCGGCGCGGAGAAGACCTCCATCACCCGCGCGCTGGCGGTCAGCCTCTCCGTCTCCGGCGGATTCATGTCGGTGTTCATCGTCATCGGCGTGATCACCAAGTGGAGTACACGCTGGTTCATGGACAAGGCGCCCTACCTCTCGCTGGTGATGGGGCTCGGGCTCGTCGTGCTCGGCATCGCGATGCTCTTCGGCTACCGCCTGCCGTTCACCACCCCCAAGCTCGACGTCGGCAAGCGCGACCGCTCCGTGCGCAGCATGTACGTCTTCGGCATCGCCTACGCGATCGCCTCGCTCGGCTGCACGCTGCCCGGGTTCATCTCCGTCGTGCTCGGCGGCGTCACCACCAACGGTGTGCTCGCCGGCGCGGCGGGCATCGCCCTCTACGGCCTCGGCATGGCCCTGTTGGTGAGCGGGCTCACGATCACGCTCGCCGTCGCCAACACCGCATTGTTGCGGGTCCTTCGCAAGGGCATGGAATGGTTCGAGTACGTGGCCGGCGTGTTCGTGCTGCTCACCGGCATGTACCTCGCCTACTACTGGTACACCGGCATCAAGGACGACACGGGCACGCCCGGCGTGATCTCCGGTGCCGAGTCGTGGCAGACGTCGCTGAGTGGCTTCATCCGCCGCAACCAGTCGATGGTCGTGTTGCTGTCGTCGCTGGTGATCGCCGCTGCGATCGGGTTTGCGATCCTCAACAAGCGCCGCCACCACCCCGCCTGACCCGGTCTCACCGGTGCGAGTGCCTCGTCACCGGTCCGAGTGCTAGGCGACCACGCTTGGCTTTCGAGTGAGCGATGGCACCCCGGGTGTCACCAGGCACTCGGGCGCGCGCCTGGCACTCGCACTGGTCACCCGGCACTCGCAACTCGGGTCAGGGGGAGAGGCGGTCGAGCTGCCAGGCCTCGCCGTCGGACGTGGGCGTGTAACGCAGGCGGTCGTGGAGGCGGCTGGGACGACCCTGCCAGAACTCGAACGCCTGCGGCCGCAACAGCCAGCCACCCCAGAACGCCGGGCGCGGCACCTCGCCGTCGCCGAACGTCGCCGTCATCTGCTCGACCCGGTTCTCCAGCCATGTTCGGTCGGGGATCGGCTGGCTCTGCGGCGACGCCCACGCGCCCACCTGCGAGCCCCGTGGCCGCGATGCGAAGTACTCGTCGCTTTCCTCGTCGGGCACCCGCTCGGCCGTCACCGTCACCCTCACCTGGCGGTGCAGCTGCAGCCACGTGAACAGCATCGAGGCGCGGCCGAGGGCGGCAAGCTGGTGGCTCTTGGCCGAGTCGTAGTTGGTGAAGAACGTGAACCCGCGCTCGTCGGCGGCGCGCAGCAACAGGTAGCGCGACTGCGGCCAACCCTCTTCGTCGATCGTGCCGAGCACGAACGCGTTCGGCTCCGTGCATTCGGCAGCGACCGCGTCGTCGAACCAACGCTGCCACTGCGCCATCGGATCCGCGTCGACATCGCCGACGTCGAGGCCCGCGGTCTCGTAGTCGAAGCGGTGCCGGGCCAAATGCGCGGCGGCCCCGGGTTCGGCGGAGCTACTCATCGCGGCCCGATCACCTCGATACCACGCATGTACTTCTTCAGCACCTCGGGAACGACGACGCTGCCGTCGGCCTGGCGGTAGTTCTCCACGATCGCGGCCCACACGCGGGGCACGGCGAGCGCCGACCCGTTCAACGTGTTGGCCACGGTGGTGCCCTTCTCGCCCGGCACCTTGAAGCGGATGTCGCCGCGGCGGGCCTGGTAGTCGCTGAACCAGCTCACCGAGCTGACCTCCAGCCAGTTGTCGCAGCCCGGCGCGTAGACCTCGATGTCGAAGCTGCGATGGTGGCTCTGGCCCATGTCGCCGGTGCAGATCTCGATGACGCGGTAGGGCAGGCCGAGCCCGCTGATGAGCCCCTCGGCGCGATCGCGCAGCTCGATGAGCATTGCCGGTGCCTGCTCGGGCGTGGTGACCGCCAGGATCTCGACCTTGTCGAACTCGTGCGCGCGCAGCATGCCCCGCGTGTCCCGCCCCGCCGAGCCGGCTTCGCGGCGGTAGCACGAGGTGTAGGCCATCAGTCGTTGCGGGAGAACCCCCGCGTCGAGCACCTCACCCGCGTACAGGCTGGTGAGCGGCACCTCGGCAGTGGGGATGCACCACAGGTCGTCGCGCTCGATCGCATAAGCGTCGTCGGCGAACTTGGGCAGCTGGCCGGTGGCAGTGAGCGTGGCGGTGGTGACGAGCGAGGGCGGACGGATTTCCTCGAACGCGTCGCTGTTCATGTCGAGCGCGTACTGGCACAGCGCACGCGAGAGCGTGGCACCCGGGCCGCGCTGCATCGTGAACATCGCCCCGCTGATCTTGGTGGCCCGCTCGTTGTCGAGGATGCCGAGCGCGGTCGCCGTCTCCCAGTGCGGCACGCGCTGGTGCTCGGGGAACGACGCCGGCAGGAACGGCCCCTTCACGATCGGGTTGTCGTGATCGTCCTTGCCGTCGGGAGCCTCGGGGTGGGGCAAGTTGGGGATGCGCAGCAGCAGTTCACGCAGTTCGGCCTGCAGGGCGTCGGCCTCACCGCTGAGCGCGGCTTCCTGCTCGCCGAGCGCCCGGCTCTGCGCCTGCAGCGCCTCCGCGCCACCCGCGTCGCCGTCGCGGCGCTTCTGGCCGACCTGCTTGGAGAGCTCGTTGACCTCCGCACGCAGAGTGTCGCGGCGAGCCTGCAGGGTGCGCACGGCACCCTCGACCTCGATCGCCCGGGCGAGCTGTTCGAGGACATCGGACTTGCCGCGGCGGGCCAGGGCGGCACGCACGCCGTCGGGGTCGGTGCGGAGCAGTCGTACATCGATCACACCCCAACGCTAGTTCGGACGATCCCCGATTGCCCCAGGCTCCCCCTCCGCTCCTGCCCGGGTCGTTTGTGTCGCGGCCTGACGTCCACCCTCGGACATGCACCCCGCGACACAAAGGGCCCGCGGCGCGGCGAGGGGCGGTAGCGTCGCTGACCGTGGCAGCGGTCGACGTGAACGGGTTGCGGGTGCACTACGGCGACCTCGTCGCGGTCGACGGGGTGTCGTTCTCCGCGGCCGCGGGCGAGGTGACGGCGGTACTCGGCCCGAACGGCGCCGGCAAGACGAGCACGATCGAAGTGTGCGAGGGCTACCGCCGCGCGTCCGTCGGCGAGGTGCGGGTACTCGGGCTCGACCCGGCCACCCAGCAGCAACAACTCGCGGAGCGCATGGGCGTGATGCTGCAGGCCGGTGGGGTGTACCCCAGCGCCCGCGTGCTCGACACGGTGCGCCACTACTGCGCGCTCTACGGCAAGGGCGCCGCGGCCGAGGAGTTGGTGGCCCAAGTGGGCCTCTCCGACCGGGCGAAGTCGACATGGCGACGGCTCAGCGGCGGCGAGCAGCAGCGGCTGTCGCTCGCCCTTGCCCTCGCGGCCAAACCGGAGGTCGCCTTCCTCGACGAACCCACCTCGGGGGTCGACGTCAACGGACGGGCCATGATCCGCGACATCGTGCGCGGCCTCGCCGCCGGTGGTTGCGCGGTGGTGCTCGCGACCCACGAGCTCGACGAGGCCGAACGCCTCGCCGACCGCGTCGTCATCTTCGACCAGGGCCAGATCATCGCCGACGGCACGCTCGCCGAGCTACGCCGCGGCCACGACGAGATCCGCTTCCGCAGCTCGCCGAAGCTCGACCTGCACAGCCTCGCCGCGTCGATCGGGATGATCGCCAGCCAGGTCGGCCCCGACGAATACGTGATCGACGCCCCGCCACACCCGCGGCTGATGGCCACCCTCACCCAGTGGCTGGCCGACGAGGGGCACCCGCTCACCGACCTGCGTGCCGGGTCGCAGCGACTCGAGGACGTGTTCCGCCGCCTCACCGCCGAGCGGGCCGCGAACGACGCCAGCGACACCAGCAAGGGCGAGCGCGCATGAGCCGCTACCGCGCCCAGGTGCTCGCCGAGTTGCAGGTCGTGCGCCGCAACGGCGAGCAACTGCTGCTGACCCTCGGTATCCCCGTGTTACTGCTCGTCTTCTTCAGCCTCGTCGATGTCCTGCCCACCGGCACGAAGGATCCCGTCGACTTCCTCGCCCCCGGGGTGCTCGCGCTCGCGGTGATGAGCACCTCGATGGTGAGCCTCGGCATCGGCACCGGCTTCGAGCGCAGCTATCACGTGCTGAAGCGCCTCGGGGCGACCCCCCTCGGCCGGCCGCGGCTGGTGGCGGCGAAGATCACGAGCGTCGCCGTCATCGAACTCGTGCAGTTCGCCGTGCTCGTACCCGTCGCCTACCTGCTCGGCTGGTCGCCGGCCTCCACCAACTGGCCGGCCGCGATCGGCGCAGTGCTGCTCGGCACCGCGGCCTTCGCCGGCATCGGCCTCACCATGGCCGGCCGCCTGCGCGGCGAGATCAACCTGGCCGCGCTGAA
>JAYRWH010000039.1:0-5469 GCA_041918155.1 Ilumatobacteraceae bacterium
ATGACCGAAGCCGCCGACGCGATCAGTGGCGGCGCCCACGATGTCACCATCGAGGCCATTCCCGGCAACACCGAAGCGGCCCACCTCAGCCACGCGCTGAGAACGATGATCGACACCACCCGCGAGGCCGAGGCCAAGACGCGCCGCTTCGTCGCCGATGCCTCGCACGAGTTGCGCACCCCGCTCACCACCCTGCGCGGCTACTCGTCGCTGCACTCGGGCGAGTTGTCCACGGACCCCGCCGCGCTCGCCGAGGTGAGCGACGCGATGCGCCGCATCAACCAGGAGGCGGCGCGTATGACCCACATCGTCGACGATTTGCTCGACCTCACCGCGATGGATGAACAGCGCCTCGCCGAACCCACCACGTTCGACCTCGCCCCTGCGCTCCACGATCTGGTGAACGACCTCAAGGTGGTGCAGCCGGGCCGCCCGATCACCGTCACCTGCCTCAGCCCGACGATGGCCACCGGCGACCGCAACCGCATCGTGCAAGCCGTCGCCGCACTGGCCACCAACGCCCTGCGCCACACGCCCGACAACGCGCCGGTCACCCTGTCGGGCACCCCCCTCGTCGGCGGCGGGGTGCGCGTGGCCGTGACCGACCGGGGCCCGGGTATCCCCACCGAGCACCTGCCCCACCTGTTCGAGCGCTTCTACCGCGTCGACCGCGGGCGCGCCCGTGCCAGCGGCGGCAACGGCTTGGGCCTCGCCATCGTCGCCGGAATCGTGACCGCCCACGGCGGCCGCTACGGCGTGGAATCGCCCGGCGGTGGCCCCACCACGTTCTGGTTCGAACTCCCGGCGACGCCGACCGCGTAGACGCTCCGGGGCGATGGCCCAGACGGGGGCGCCGGAGTCCGCGCGGCCGCCGACAAGGTGCTAAGCACTCGTACAGCATCCATGGGACGGGTGCTCGCCGTCGACCGCGGCCCGTTCGGCGGGTCATCGTCCGAGGAAGGGAAGGAACACTCACATGCGTCGCATCCCCGCGCTGCCCCCCAAACAATGGCCCCGCGAACTACTCGAGGCGAGCAGCGCGATCAGGGCCCCAGAGGGCTTCCCTGCGCCGCCGATCGCCGGCGCGAGCGGCAAGCCGCGCGGGCTGGCCACGCTGGAGACGTTCGCCCACCATCCCGACCTGGCCAAGGCATTCTTCCCGTTCAACGGTCATGTGCAGTACGGCACGACGCTCGCCCCGCGCCAGCGTGGCATCCTCGTGCTGCGCGTCGGCGTGGTGCGCCAGTCCACCTACATGTGGTCGCAGCACTTCCTCACCGGCCGCGAGCTCGGCCTCACCGACGAAGACATGGCCAACGTCGCCTTCGGCGCGAACGCACCCACGCTCGACCCGCTCGACGCCGCACTCATCCGCGCGGTCGACGAATTGATCGAGGATGGCGTGATCAGCGACGCCACGTGGAATGAGTTGTCGGCCGACTTCGACCACCGCCAGATGCTCGACGTGATCTTCACCGTCGGCTGCTACGAGACCGTCGGCTTCATGATGCGGTCGGTGAACCTCGAGCTCGACACCGTTGCGATGGAGATGCTCGCCGACAGCCGCTCGAACGCGACCAACCCCGAAACGAAAGGATGAACCTCCCATGACGAACGACGAAATGGCCGAACTGCGCCGCGATGTGCAGCACCTGAAGGATCGCATGGAGATCCTCGACTGCATCATGCACCAGTCGCGCGGTCACGACCGCCACGATCTCGACCTGATGACGAGCGTGTACACCGACGAAGGTGTCGATGAGCACGGCCCAGTCTCGAAGGCCGGCGCGGAGTACGGCGAGTACGCCAACGCCGCGCACACGTCGATCTTCATCGATCACCTGCACAACATCACCACCCACACGTGCGAGATCGACGGCGACACCGCCCACGCCGAGAGTTACGTGATCGGCTCGATGCGCGTGAAGGACCACAAAACGATCACGCTCCTCGGCGGCCGCTACCTCGATCGGCTGGAGAAGCGCAACGGTGTATGGGGCATCGCCCTGCGCCGCTGCACGGTGGAATGGACGATGAGCGGCGACACCTCGATCATCGAATCCGGTGCGTTCAAGGGCTTCATCAAGGGCACATGGGATCGCACCGACGCGTCGTATGCGCGGCCGATGACGACCGACAGCCCCGTGGAGCGCTGGTGAGCGACCTCGGTGCCGTGCTGGGCCGCATTGCCGGCCGACTGAAGCAGCAGGCGTTCGTGGTCACCGACCTGAAGCTGGCCAAGGCCTCGATGCGCCAGTCGTTCGGCTGCACGAAGTTCTTCGAGTTCGAGTCCACGGTGCCATGGGAGCTGCGCGGCCGTGAGGTGCAATGCGACCTCAAGCTCGCGTTCGGGCGCAGCGGCAACATGCAGATCGAGCTCATCCAGCCGATCGCCGGCGAGGGGCTGCACTTCGATCTCATCAGCGCCCGCGGCCCGGGCGCGCACCACCTCGGCTTCTACATCGACGATCTCGCCGCCGAGGCCGCGGCTGCGGCGGCGGACGGGTTCCCGCCGATCATGTCGAGCGGGATGGGCACGTCGCGCTACTGCTACCTCGACACGATCGACGTGCTCGGGCTCTACATCGAGCTGATCTCCGACCCCGATGACATGATGACCAAGATGATGCCGTGGTGGAACGATCCACTGCCCCAGGCCTGACCATGAACGACGCGAGGGGAGTCACCATGGGGGAGTCCAGCAACGCGGCCATGACGGCCGGCAGCACCCGCTACGCGGGCGCGCGAGTCGCCCGCATCGAAGACCCGCGCTTGCTCACCGGCCACGGTACGTACGTGGGCGACATCGTTCGCCCGGGCATGCTCCACGCCTGCTTCGTGCGCAGCCCGTACGCGCGGGCGCGCATCGTGAGCATCGATGCCTCGGCGGCGCTCGAACTGCCCGGCGTGCACGCGGTATTCACCGCGGCCGATCTCAACCCGGGCGTGCACGAGGCGTGGTATTCCCAGGCCGGCAAGGACGTGCCCGACAGCCCGCGCCCGCCGATGGCGGAGGACGAGGTGCGCTTCGTCGGCGACCTGGTCGCTCTCGTCGTCGCTGATGACCGCTACATCGCCGAGGATGGGGCCGACATGGTGGATGTCGAGTACGAGCCGCTCACGGCGGTGGTCGATTACGCCACTGCGGAGCAGAACGACAACCTCGTCTTCGCGGCCTACCCGGGCAATGTCTGCGGCCAACTCGGCGGCCTGCCTGCGGAGAGCCTGGCGCCGGTGTTCGACGGCGCAGCCCACGTGGTGGAGGACACGATCTACCAGCAGGCCTACGTCGCCTCGCCAATGGAGACCCGCGGCATCGTCGTCGAGTGGTCGGCCGCCGACGGCAATCTCTCCGTGTGGGCCGCCAGCCAGGCACCGCATGACCTGCGGCTGTTCACGTCGCGCCTGCTCGGCCTGCCAGAGAGCCGTATCCGCGTGATCGCCCGCGACACCGGCGGCGCGTTCGGCCAGAAGATCAATGCCCACCGCGAAGACATGTGCATGTTGCTGGCGGCACGCAAGGTGCCCGCCGCGCTGAAGTACATCGAAGACCGCCGCGAGAACCTGATGGCCAGCTCGTCGCGGCGCGAGCACGGCCTCGTGCGCATGGCCTTCGATGGCGCGGGCATTCTGCTCGCCGCCACCATCGATCATGTGCAGGACGTCGGGGCCTACCCCGTGCCGTGGCCCGTGTTCGTGGCCGCCGCGGTCGGGGCGATCTTCCCCGGCCCCTACCGCTACAGCAGCGGCACGTTCACCGCGAAATGCGTGTTCACCAACACCGGTGGCCGCACCGCCTATCGCGGCCCGTGGCAGTTCGAGACCGTTGCCCGCGAGATGATGCTCGACATCGCCGCCCGCCGGATCGGTGTCGACCCAGTCGACCTACGTCGGCGCAACATGCTCCGCCAGGACGAACTGCCGTTCAACACCGCGATCGGCATGCAGCTCACCGACATGACCCCGCTCGAGACGCTCGAGATGGCCGTCGAGATGATCGACTACGACGGCTTCCGCCGCATGCAGGCCGAAGCCCGGGGGCAGGGTCGCTACCTCGGTATCGGCACGGCGAGCTATGTCGAGCCCACCGCCAGCGCGATGCCGCACCACGGCAGCGAGGGCGCCACGATCCGCATCGAGCCGGGTGGCGCGGTCAACGTGTACCTCGCCGGCGGCTCCGCGGGCAACAGCTTGGAGACTACGGCCGTGCAGTTGACCGCCGATGCGCTCGGTGTGCCGATCTCGATGGTGGGCACGATCCAGGGTGACACGGCGCTCACCCCGTTCGGCTCGGGCACCGGTGGCAGCCGCAGCGGCTCGATGGTCGCCGGCGCGATCCGCGAGACGTCCGCGATCCTGCGCGAACGCATCGCCACCATCGCCGCCCATGTGCTCGAGGCCGCACCGGCGGACATCCAGATAATCGACGGGCAGGTGTCGGTGAAGGGCGTACCGGCCAAGTCGCTCTCCTTCGCCGAGCTGGCCAACATCGCCTACTTCGGCCACGACAAGTTGCCCCGCGAGATCCCACTCGGGCTGGAGGCGAGCGCCCGGTACCGCGCCGAGGCATTCACCGTGTGGGCCAACGCCAGCCATGCGTGCACGTGCGAGGTCGACATCGAGACCGGGCAGGTGAAGCTGCTGCGCTACGTGGTCGCCGAGGACTGCGGCCCGATGATCAACCCCAACGTCGTGGAAGGCCAGATCGCGGGCGGCACGGTGCAGGGCATCGGCGGCGCCCTGCTGGAGGACTTCTCGTGGAACGAGGAGGGCACCCCGCTGGCGACCACATTCGTCGACTACCTGCTGCCCACCACCACCGAGGTACCAATGATCGAGTACGGCCACATGGAGGGCTCACCCGGCCCGGGGCCAGGTGGCTACAAGGGCGTGGGGGAGGGCGGCGCGATCGCCGCGCCGGCGGCGGTGGCCAACGCCGTCGCCGACGCACTCGCGCCATTGGGCGTCACCATCACCCGCCTACCGCTCACCCCGGCGACGCTCGTGGCGTTGATCGACCAAGCACGGGCCGCGTCATGAAGCCGGCACCGTTCGACTACCACGCACCGGCCGCGCTCGCCGAGGCCGTCAGCCTGCTCGCCGAACTCGACGACGCGAAGGTGATCGCCGGTGGCCAGAGCCTCGTGCCGCTGCTCAACATGCGGCTGGCGTCCGTCGAGCACCTCGTCGACCTGCGCCGCATCGGCGAGCTGCGCGGCATAGAGCGGCGCGGCGACAGCCTGTGGATCGGTGCGGGCACCACCCACACCACGGTCGAACGCAGCACCGAGGTGGCCGCGGCCGTGCCGTTGCTGGCCCGCGCCGTGCCCCACATCGGTCACTTCCAGATCCGCAACCGGGGCACGATCGGCGGCTCCATCGCCCACGCCGACCCGGCGGCGGAAGTGCCCGCAGTCGCGCTGGCGCTCGACGCGCGCATCGAGGCGATGTCGCCCACAGGCCGTCGCG
>JAYRWH010000040.1:0-93086 GCA_041918155.1 Ilumatobacteraceae bacterium
GCAGGATCTGGCCGGGCAGTCGCTTCGCTCGGAAGCCAACCTCGCGGCGGCAGGGCATTCATGAGACACACCCGACCAGACCCCCGACGCTACGAAAGCCACGTAGCGCCTTGCATCCGATTCTCAATCAGGGCATTCGGATCGGCCCCCATCCGGTTTGGTCACACACCGGCCACGGACTCCCGAGGTCGGTGTGTGACAAGAACGATGAGATGGCGAGATCCGCAAGGCCGGTCGACGCCGCCCGACCGCGCGGCCCCTAGTTGCGGGGGACCTTGCTCCAGGGGATCTCGCGGTCGACGCGGACATCGCCGGGCAGACCGAGGACGCGCTCACCGAGGATGTTGAGCATCACCTCGGTGGTGCCGCCCTCGATCGAATTGGCGCGCGAGCGCAAGAACGCCTTCTGCGGATAGTGGTACTCCATCGCCGTCTCCGGCCGCACCATGGTGTACTCGCCGTAGAGCATCCCGTCAGCGCCGAGTATGCCCATCAACCCCGCGTAGATGTCCTTGTTGAGGTTGGCCGAAGCCATCTTGCCGATCGAACCCTCCGGCCCGGGATCGCCCATCTTGCGGTTCTGGCTGGCGCGGATGTTGGTGAGCCGCAGCACCTCGGCGCGGATCCAGAGTTTCATCACTTCGTCGCGGGTGGGGGCGTCCTTGCGCCACTCGGGCGCGGCGGCCCACGCCTTGATGAGCGGGGAGATCGCACCGCTGCCGCGCT
This sequence comes from Ilumatobacteraceae bacterium, assembly GCA_041918155.1. Taxonomy (GTDB): domain Bacteria; phylum Actinomycetota; class Acidimicrobiia; order Acidimicrobiales; family Ilumatobacteraceae; genus UBA668. Next base: position 727 of record JAYRWH010000040.1, read on the forward strand.
GGGGGATGGTGCCGCCGATAGAGACGCGCTCGTTCATCAGCGTGGTGAGCGAGACGCGCCAGCCATCGCCGGGCTTGCCGAGCATCTCGGTCTGGGGAATGCGGACGTCGGTGAAGTACACCTCGTTGAACTCAGCCTCGCCGGTCATCTGCCGCAGGGGCCGCGTCTCCACGCCCGGCGCCTGCATGTCGACCACGAACGCGGTGAGGCCGGCGTGCTTCACCGCTTCGGCGTCGGTGCGCACCACGAGCAGACCCCACCGTGAGAGGTGGGCCAGCGTGGTCCACACCTTCTGGCCGTTGACGATCCACTCGTCGCCGTCGCGCACCCCACGCGACGAGAGGCCGGCGAAGTCGCTGCCGGCGCCCGGCTCGCTGAACAGCTGGCACCAGATCTCCTCGCCCGTGAACAGGGGGCGCAAGTAGCGCCGTTTCTGCTCGGCGCTGCCCCACACGTGCACCGTCGGGCCGCACATGCCGTGGCCGATCGGATTGCGGGCCATCGGGTTGGGGGCGCCGGCGGCGTAGATCCGCTCGTTGATGACCTTCTGCATCTTCGGGTTGAGGCCCAAGCCGCCGAGGCCCTCGTCGAAGTGCACCCAGGCGAGACCGAGGTCGAACTGGGCGCCGAGGAACTCGATGGTGCTCACCCGGTTGGGGGGGAACTTCCCCAGCAGGTCGTTTACCAGTGCAGTGACCCGTTGTTCGTCGGTGGCGGTGCTCATGGCGCGGACGCTACCGAATCACCGCCTGCGCAACACGAGTCCGACGGCGTCCTCCAGCCGATCGGCCGCGGCCGCACCGACGTCGGGGTCGATGCCCAGGACGATCTGCAGGAACGCCCAGGTCGCCTCCACCTGCACCGCCAGCAGTTGGCGCCAGGTGCGGGTGCCCACCACCGCAGTGCCCTCCGCGGTCGCGGTGAGATAGTCGGTGACGATCGGAGGCAAGCCCTTGATGTGCTTCGCCAGCTCGGCATAGAGGGCAACATCGGTGCACGCCTGGTGGCCGGCCCCCTTCAGATCGAGGCGCCATACCGGGGAGGCGCGCAGCAGGGCCCACGGACGATCGACGTCGACCTCCGGGGGCGTCGTCGTGTCGGCGGTGCCCACCACCAGCAAGGTGGGCACGTCGATCCGGCCGAGCAGGGCGTCGCTCATCGTGCGCGTGTAGGGCTGGTAGCCAACGATCGCCCGCACATGGGGATGGGCAGCCACGCCGCGGCTGCCAGCGGCCGTGGCGAACGCCGTGTACGCACCGTACGAGTGGCCGGCGAGCACGATCCGCTCGTGATCGATCGCGTTGGCGATGTCAACGGGCACCTCACTGCGGCCCTGCACCATCGTGTCGAGCAGGAGGTGGGCGTCGGCGACACGGTCGATCTCGTTCGCCCGGGCCTCGCTGTTGGCCCCGGTGAGCCAGTCCACCAGCGCATCGCCGGGGTGATCGCTCGACACGACGATCGCGCCACGGGCGGCCAGCGCCTCGCACAACATCGCCGCGACGAAGCGCATACCGGTGCTGCCGTGAGAGAACACCACGAGGGGGTAGCGGCCGGGGCGAGCCGGCGGCTCGTGCTGTGCGCCGGCAGAGCCGAAGCCGATACCGGGGAACAACTCGTACGTTGTGCGCGCCGGCTCGTCCGTCGCTGCCGGATACCAGATCTCCACCGCGAGCAACCGTCCGGCTCGTGCCGGGTCGGTGACGAGCACGGTGCGGCGCCCGATTGGGTAGAGCTGCGTCTCGAGGGGGTGACCTGCACTCAGTTCCAGTGGCGCATCCATCGGGCGTGCTCCTTCTCCTCACCGGCGAGCTCGGGGAACGCGCCACGCAATCGGGCGAGCACCCGCAACTGGCCGGGGTCGTCCATCGCCACCAGCGTCTGTTTGAGGTTGTTGAGGATCCTCAGCAGGATCGAACGGGTGTGTGCCGTCTGCAGGTATCGGCGCTCGAACGGATCGCGTAGTCCCGTGTAGCGCCGCCACACGGTCTCGATCTCGTCCTCCGAGTGGATCTGCCCGCCGTTGAACGGGTCGCCGTACTCGTCGCCGCACACCACCATGAAATGCCCGGGCAGCCCCACCCCGCGCACCTCCACGTCGAGGCGGCGGCCGACCTCGATGGCGCACACGGCCAGCGTGATCGGAATGCCGAGGCCACGGTCGATCACCTGGTGCAGGTAGGAGTTACGTGGATCGCCGTAGTCCTCCCGGTTGCCACACAGCCGACCAGAGCCGAACAAGGTGCGCATGATCGAGTCGAACCGGGGCGCGCACTGGTCGGCCAGGCGGTCGAGACCGAGCACCACTTCGGCGGGGTCGGTGCCTGCTTCGAACGACGCCCCGATCAACGCCGCCATCAGGTCGAGGTGGTCGCCGGATGCCGCTCGGTTGACGAGCTGTACGAAACGATCGGCCGACTCCACACGGGCAAGGTATCGCCGTGTACCGTCAGCCGGCATGTATCCCGGTGCGCACGCAGTCACCCACCCCGACAAGCCGGCGGTCATCATGGCCGGCAGCGGGTTCACCCAGACCTTCGCCGAACTCGATGCGGCAGCCAATCGGGTGAGCCATCTGCTGCGCGCCGCGGGCGTGCGACCCGGCGATCACGTGGCGATCTGCATGGAGAACCACGACCGTTACTTCGAGATCACATGGGGCTGCTATTACGCCGGGGCGGTGTACACGAACTGCTCCAGCCGGCTCACGAGCGGCGAGCTCGCGTACATCCTCAACGACTCCGAGGCGAAGGTGTTCTTCACCTCGAAGTACAAGGCCGATCAGGCCGCCGACGTGCTGTCCGAGACGCCGAACGTCGGCCTGCGGCTGATGCTCGACGGCACGATCCCCGGCTACGAGAGCTACGAGGCGGCGGTGGTCGCCCAGCCCGCCACCCCACTGCCCGAGCATCGTTTCGCGGGCACCGACATGCTCTATTCCTCGGGCACCACGGGCAAGCCGAAGGGTGTCTCCAAGGCGTTCGTGGAAGAGCCGATCGAGACGAGCACGACGGGCGTCACCGGGCTGATGGGCCTGCTGTTCGGCGCCAACGCCGACACGATGTACGTCTCCCCCGCGCCGCTGTACCACGCCGCCCCGCTGCGCTTCTGCATCGCCACCCACCAGCTCGGCGGCACGGTGATCACAATGGAGCACTTCGATCCCGAGCAGTACCTCGCCACGATCGAGCGCTTCCGCGCAACCCACAGCCAAGTGGTGCCGACGATGTTCGTGCGCTTGCTGAAGCTGCCCCCTGAGGTTCGCGCTCGCTACGACGTGTCCTCGCTGCAGTATGTGATCCATGCCGCCGCGCCGTGCCCGATCCCGGTGAAGGAGCAGATGATCGAGTGGTTCGGCCCCGTCATCCACGAGTACTACGCGGGCACCGAGGGCAACGGCTTCGTGTACTGCAACAGCGACATGTGGATCGCCCACAAGGGCACGGTCGGTGTGCCCATCGGCTGCAGGCTGCACATCTGTGGCGACGATGGCGAGGAAGTACCCCTCGGCGAGTCGGGCACCGTGTACTTCGAGGGCGGCACCGAGTTCGAGTACCACAACGACCCGGAGAAGACGAAGGGTTCACGCCACCCCGGCCAGCCGTGGAGCACGCTCGGCGACGTCGGCCATGTCGATGCCGACAACTTCCTCTACCTCACCGACCGCAAGGCCTACATGATCATTTCCGGCGGGGTGAACATCTACCCGCAGGAGACCGAGAACGCCCTCGTCACCCACCCGAAGGTGATCGACGTGGCGGTGTTCGGCGTGCCCAACGACGACTTCGGTGAAGAGGTGAAGGCCGTCGTGCAGCCGGTGACATTGCCCGCCACGCCGGAGGAAGCCGCCGCGCTCTCGGCCGAGCTGATCGCGTGGTGCAAGTCGCAGCTGGCCGACGTCAAGTGCCCACGCTCCATTGATTTTCGCGCCGAACTGCCCCGTCACCCGACCGGCAAGCTCTACAAACGCCTGCTGAAGGACGAGTACTGGGCTGCCGCCGGCCGCGCCATCTGACCGTTCCATGCGAATCCCCGGCGAAAACTGACAGCGCCGGATCGGCTGCTGCTCTGAACCCTGAGCGATGCGTGTATCGTCGCCGGAAGGAGGTGGCCATGGCGGCGGCAGCTTCCCGCAATGACGCGGGTGATTCGAGCAACGGCGACGCCGTCGCCGTCGACGCCAGCGGCGAACTCATCCGGGTCGCCCCGGAGCAAGTACAGGCGGGCATGCTCGAACGCCTGACCTACACCGACCGCGACATCATCCTCTCGGGCATCATCGGCACGCTCGTCATCGCCGGTGTGATCGCCTGGGGCGCGCGCTGGTGGCAGGTCGGCATCTTCACCGTGGGACGCCTCGCGGTCGCTTACGGCAGCCACGTGCTGTCACGCCGGGTCGAGCGCATCGGCCCCGCGGTGGCCGCCGAGCAGGGCTACACGATGGTCATGGATCTGTGGCTGGCCACCATCGCCCTCAGTTGGGCGAGCGTCGTCTTCTTCGCCAAGTCGCCCGTGTTACACCACACCACCTCGGTGCTCGGCATGTTCGCGGTGATCGCGGTCGAAGGCGTGGTCGTCCTCGTCGCGTCGGTGAGCCGGCGATCGATCCTGCTCGTGCTGTTCGTGTTCTGGGCCTGTCTCAGCCTGCGCGTCGTGCTCGACAACACCAGCGCCCGGTGGCCGTTCCTCATCTGCAACACCCTGTACCACCTCGTGCTCGGGATGCACGCATTCAACATCCAGCGCCAGACCACTCATCAGGTGCGCTCCGAGATCGTGAACCGCATCCTGCTCGAACGGGTCACCCAGCTGCATTCGCGAGTTCGCCAGAGCCGCGACGAACTCGCCCGGCTGAACGTTCAACTGCAAGTCGCGCTCGAACAGTCGAACGAACTCGCCAGCTACGACCCGCTGACGAATGCTCTCAACCGCCGCGCGTTCCTGGAGCGCATCCTCGAACAGAAGGCCGCAATGCAGCGCCACGCGCGCCCGGCGGCGATCGTGCTCATCGACCTCGACCGCTTCAAAGCGATCAATGACACCTATGGTCATGCCGTCGGCGACCGGGTGCTCGGCCATTGTTCGACAGCACTGCGCGGCCAGATGCGCCCCGGTGACGTGTTCGCCCGGTGGGGCGGCGAGGAGTTCATCGTGCTCCTTCCGGACACGACCGTCGCCGACGCGGCGGCGATTGCCGAGCGCTACCGGATCACCCTCACCGAATCCACCGCCGAAGACTGGCCGCACGGGCTGCGCGTCTCGGCATCGTTCGGCGTGGCGGACCTCGACGGCGCGAGCAGCTTCCACGAGGCGGTGTCGGCCGCCGACCTGGCGCTCTACCAAGCGAAGGCCGAGGGCCGCAACCTGATCCGAGTCGCCGGCTGACGCTGCGCGCCGGCCGCCGGTGCTACGACAGCACGACCATCCGGATCTCGGTCATCTCCTTCACGCTGTAGGCCGGGCCCTCGCGGGTGTTGCCGCTGTCGCGCAGCCCGCCGTATGGCTGCTGGTCAGCACGCCACGTGGGCACCTCGTTCACCAGCACCCCACCGAAGTCCAGTGCATGCACGGCCTTCAACGCCACGCCGATGTCGCGAGTGAAGATCGCGGCCTGCAGACCGAACTTGGTGTCGTTCGCCAGCGCCAACGCCTCGTCGAGCGTCTCGTAGGAGGTAATCGCCACCACCGGACCGAACACTTCTTGGCTACACACCTTCATACCGGGTGCGGCGTCGGCAAGCACGGTGGGCCGCAGCACCCCGTCGGCCTGCACCGTGCCACCGGCGGCAACTCGTGCACCTGCGGCGGTCGCCTCTGCGATCCACGCGGCCACACGGTCGCGTTCGCCGGTGGAGATCAGCGCCGACACATCGGTGGCCTCGTCCATCGGGTCGCCGACGACGAGCGTCTCCACGTGCGCGGCGAGCGCGGCCGTGAACTGCTCCGCCAGGGAGCGGTGCACGAGCACCCGCTGAGTGGAGATACAGCTCTGGCCGGCATGACTGAAGCCGGCCACCTTGATCTTGGCCGCGGCGGCTTGCCAATCGCCATCGGGCTCGATGATGCACGGCGCGTTGTTGCCCAGCTCCAGCCCGACGCGCTTGCGTGGCGCCCGAGCGCGAATGCCCCACCCCACCTCGGGCGAGCCGGTGAACGTGATGAGCGCGACATCGGGATGGTCGACCAACGCATTGCCGACCGTGCCACCGCTGCCGGTGACGACCTGCAGGTAACCCGCCGGCAGGCCGCACTCCTCCACCAGCATCTGCGCCAGTGCGAGGCTGCTGAACGGCGTCTGGCTGGCGGGCTTCAGCACCACCGGGCAGCCGGCAGCGATCGCCGGGCCGACCTTGTGGGCCACCAGGTTGAGCGGGAAGTTGAATGGGGCGATGGCGCCCACGACCCCGATCGGCACCCGCAGCGTGAAACCGAGCTTGCCCTCGCCCGCGGGGATCGCGTCGAGCGGGATCATCTCGCCACCCAGCTTGCGGGTCTCGGCGGCGGCGAACTGGAACGTGCCGACCGCCCGCTCGGCCTCGGCGCGGGCGGTCTTGATCGGCTTGGCTGCTTCGCGGGCGATGATGTGCGCGAACTCCTCGCGGCGCGCGGTGAGCCGGGCCGCGGCCTTGTCGAGGATCTCGGCCCGCTTCCACAACGGCAGCGGGTTCGCGAGAGCGGCTTTGCAGATAGCGACGGCCCGGTCGACATCGGAGGCAGTCATCGCCGGGATCTCGCCGATCACGGAGTCGTCGTAGGGAGAGCGGACGGTGATCGTTTCGGTCATGAGGCGGACGATACTGGGCGGGATGAACCCCCCGCTCCACCCGTATCTCCAGTGGGATGGCCCGATCGCGTTCGCCCACCGTGGCGGGGCCAGCGACGTGCCCGAGAACACGATGCCCGCATTCCAGTACGCGGTCGACGCCGGCTACCGCTATGTCGAGACCGATGTGCAGGTCACCGCTGACGGGGTGCTCGTCGCGTTCCACGACAACGACCTCAGCCGCACGTGCGGCCGTCAGGCGCGCATCAGCGACCTGCCGTGGAGCGAGGTGCGCACCGCGCTCGTCGATGGCGCGGCGCCGATCCCGCTGCTGGAGGACATGCTCGGCACATGGCCCGAGCTGCGGGTCAACATCGACTGCAAGTCCAACGCCGCGATCGAGGCGCTGGTCGCCGTGCTGAAGCGCTGCGCGGCGCTCGATCGGGTGTGCGTCGGAGCATTCGACGACCGCCGCCTGAGCCGCCTGCGAGCTGCCCTCGGCGATGGCCTGTGCACCTCGCTCGGGCCGGCCGGTGTCGCCCTGCTGCGCTACGGCCGGCCGCGCCACATCGCCGCCATGGCCGCGCAGGTACCCGTGAAACAGGGGCCGATCACCGTGGTGAACGAGGCGTTCGTCGAGCGGGCCCACCGCCTCGGCCTGCACGTGCATGTGTGGACGATCGACGAGCCCGCCGAGATGGACCGCTTGCTCGAAATGGGCGTCGACGGCATCATGACCGACCGGCCGCACGTGCTGCGCGGGGTGTTCGAGGCGCGGGGCATCTGGCGGTGAACCCGGTCACCACCCGGGCGCCGCACCACATGGTGGCCACCGCCGACCACCTCGCCACCCAGGCCGGACTGACGGCGTTCGCTCTCGGGGGCAACGCGATCGACGCCGCGATCGCCGCCAACGCGGCGATCGCGGTCACCGGCCCACACATGTGCGGGATGGGTGGCGACCTGTTCGCACTCGTCCATCACGCGGGTGAGGTGTTCTGCCTCAACGCCAGCGGGCGCTCGGGCAGCATGGCCGACCCGGAGTCGATGCGCCGCGACGGGCTGACGGCGATGCCGTTGCGCCACGACATCCGCTCGGTCACCGTGCCCGGCTGTGTCGACGGTTGGCTCGCGCTGCACCAACGCTTCGGCACGATCCCGCTGGCCACGTTGCTCGGGCCGGCCATCGCGCTCGCCGAGGAAGGGTTCCCGGCCAGCCCGTTGTTGGTCGGCTCGGCGTCGATGCTCGACGGGCAGGGGCGGCTGGCGCTGTCCGAGTTGACCGACCACGCACGCAGGCCGGGCGATCGCGTGCGCCGCCCCGGCGCGGCGCGGACACTGCGGGCGATCGTCGAGCGCGGCCGCCACGGCTTCTACCTCGGCGAGTTCGGCGAGGGATTGCTCACGCTCGGCGACGGCTGGTTCACGAGCGACGACCTCGCCCGCAGCCAGGCCGAGTGGGTCGCACCGCTCGCGCTCGACGCGTTCGGCGTGCGCCTGCACACAGTGCCGCCGAACTCGCAGGGCTACCTCACGCTGGCGATGGCCGCATTGGCCGACGCGATCGGGCTGCCCACTGACCCGGGCGATGTCCGCTGGGCACACACGCTCATCGAGATCGCGAAGGTGGCCGGCCACGACCGCCCGGCGGTGCTGCACGAGCGCGCCGATGGCCCCGCGTTGCTCGCCGCGATCGCCGGTCGCGCGGCAATGGTCGACACCGAGCGCGCCGCGCCGTGGCCAATAGTCGCGGCCTCGGGCGACACGACCTATCTCTGCACCGCCGACGCGGCGGGCAACGGAGTGTCGCTCATCCAGTCGAACGCATCTGGCTTCGGGTCGTGGCTAGCCGAGCCGAACACCGGGATCAACCTGCACAACAGGGGCCTCGGCTTCTCCCTGCAGTCCGGCCACCCGGCCGAGCTGCGGCCCAACAGCCGCCCTCCGCACACCCTGTCCCCTGCCCTGGCCACCTCGGGCGACTCGCTGGCAGCCGTGTTCGGCACGATGGGCGGCGACGCCCAACCACAGATCCTGTTGCAGGTCGCCGCCCGGCTGTTCCACCACGGCCAGTCGCCGGCGGAGGCGATCCACGCCCGCCGGTGGGCGCTGGCCGGGCCGCTGAGCGGCTTCGACACGTGGACAGCGCCGGAGGGGCCCACCGTCACCGTGGAGGCCGGTGAGCTGGGGTGGGCGGCCGAGTTGCGCGCCCGCGGCCACCGGGTGGAGGAGCGACCCGACCTCGACAGCAGCTTCGGCCACGCCCACGCGATCGTGCGCGACGCCTCGGGGTTCTGGGCCGGCGCCGCCGACCCGCGAGCGAGGATCGGCTCCGTCGCTGGTGGCTGACCTACCCTCAGGGGCGATGGCAGCCCTGACGATCACGAACGCCCTCCTCCCCGACGGCTGCACCAGCTCGGTGCGCATCGTCGACGGCGTGGTGAGCGAACTCGGCGGTGGCGCACGACCTGGTGACGACCTGTTCGACGCGGTCGGCCGGCTGGTGCTGCCGGCGATGGCCGAGGCCCACGCCCACCTCGACAAGGCGTTCCTCTCCGAACGGGTACCCAACCCGACCGGCGACCTGATGGGCGCGATCCTGGGGATGGAGGCGGCCCGCGGCTCGATCACGGTACGCGACACCTACACCCGTGCCGAGCGTGCGGCCCGTCTCATCGCGGCCAACGGCGCCACGGCGATCCGCACCCACGCCGACGTCACCACCGAGGGCGGCCTCACGTCAGTGCACGCCCTGGTGGAGTTACGCCGCGCGTTGCGCGATCTCGTCCACATCGAGATCGTCGCCCTCTGTGGCTGGCCGTCCCTCGGCCCCGCCGGCGGTCAGCAACGCGCGTTGCTGCACGACGCCATCGCCATCGGGGTCGATGCCGTCGGCGGGTGCCCCCATCTGGAGGACGATCCCGCCGCGGCCAACGACCTGTTCCTCACCGTCGCCGGCGAACACGGTCTGCCGATCGACTTGCACACCGACGAGACACTCGACCCACGCCGGTTCGCGCTGGAGGATCTCGCCGACCGCGTGCTCGCGACGGGCTTCCCGCACCGGGTGGCCGCTAGTCATTGTGTGAGCCTCGGCGTGCAGAGCCCGGCCGTGCAGCAACGCGTCGCCGAGAAGGTGGCCGCAGCGGGCATCAGCGTGATCACACTCCCGAGCAGCAACCTGTACCTACAAGGCCGCGATCACCTCGAGTCCACCCCGCGTGCGCTCACCGCGATCCGGCCCCTGCGCGCCGCGGGAGTCAACCTCGCCGCCGGCTGGGACAACCTGCAGGACCCGTTCAACCCGGTTGGCCGCGGCGACTGCCTGGAGACCGCGGCGCTGATGGTGATGGCTGGGCACCTGCTCCCCGACGACGCCTACCACACGGTCAGCAACGCCACTCGAGCAGCAATGGGCCTGCCCCTCGCCGGACCGGTCGTGGGTGCCGTCGCCGACCTGGTGCTCGTGCCCGCCCGAGGCGCCCGCGAGGCGATTGCGTTCGCCCCGGGTGGACGCATAGTGGTGCGCGAGGGGCGTGTGGTGGCGGGGTGACACGCGTCCGATCGACGAAACAGAGTGTTCACACGCAGGCGCGCGGAGAGCTCCAACGGGTGCCGTACTCTGTCCCCGCGATGGTGTCCGCCCCCACCTCTCTCAACTCGAAAAGCCTTTCGGGGCGCAGGGTGATCATCACCGGCGCAGCGCGCGGCATCGGCGCCGCGATCGCTACCACGTTCGCCGCCGAGGGCGCTCGACTGGCCCTGCTGGATCGCGACGGCGACCGCTGCCGTGCCACCGCCGAAGCTGTCGGCGCCGCTTCGTTCGCGGTCGATCTGGCCGATCCGGCGGCCGCCGTGGCCGTCACCCAGCAGGCGATCGACGCCCTCAGCGGCGTCGACGTACTGGTCAACAACGCCGGCATCCTCCTCTTCTCGCCGCTGCTGGAGATCACGGTCGAGGACTGGGATCGCACGTTCGACGTCAACCTGCGGGCGATGCTGCTCACCACCCAGGTGGTCGCAAAGGCGATGATCGCGGCCGGCACCCGCGGCGCGATCGTCAATATGGCGAGTATGGGCGGCAAGATCGGCTCCCCGAACCAGGCCCACTACGCCGCGTCCAAGGCTGGGGTGATCAGCCTCACCCGGGTGTCGGCGATGGACCTTGGCGCCCACGGCATCCGCGTCAACTGCATCTGCCCGGGGTATGTGCTGACCGAAATGGGGGCCGCCACGCGCACACCTGAAATGGTCGCCAAGTGGTCGTCGCTGTCCCCGCTGAACCGTTGCGCGGAACCCGACGAAGTCGCCGACATGGCCCTGTTCCTCGCCTCCGACCAGTCGCGTTACTGCACCGGCCAGGCAATGAACGTGAGCGGCGGGATGGTGATGCACTGATGACGACGACGGAAACGGCCGTGCAAGCCGCGCCCACTAGTGTTGCCCGGATGAACGACTCCGTGTCCGCCCCGGCACTGAGTTTCAACGGGGTCTCCATGGTGTACCCCGACGGAACCCATGCCCTGAGTGAAACCAGCTTCGACGTCTCCCCCGGCGAGTTCGTCACCGTCGTCGGCCCCTCGGGCTGCGGCAAGAGCACCCTTTTGAAGATCGCCTCGGGGCTCCACAAGCCCACCACCGGCTCGGTCGCAGTGGACCGCAAGCAGGTCGGCTACGTGTTCCAGGACGCCACCCTGCTGCAGTGGCGCAATGTGCAACGAAACGTGGAGCTCCTCGCCGAGCTCGAGGGCGTTCCCAAGGCAGAGCGCAATGAGCGGGCGCGTAAGGCGATCGAGTTGGTCGGCCTGTCCGGCGCCGAGCGCAAGTACCCCAAGCAGCTCTCGGGCGGAATGAAGATGCGCGCTTCGTTGGCCCGCACCCTGGTGCTCGACCCCAGCGTGTTCCTGTTCGACGAACCCTTCGGCGCGGTCGACGAGATCACCCGCGAGCGCCTCAACGACGAGGTCATTAGCCTGTTCGAGCGTCAGCGCTTCGCCGGCCTGTTCATCACCCACTCGATCAGCGAGGCGGTGTTCCTCTCCACCCGTGTGCTGGTGATGAGCGCCCGCCCGGGCAAGATCGTCGCCGACTTCCCCATCCCGTTCGCCTACCCGCGGGTGCCCGATCTGCGCTTCGAGCCGGAGTTCGCCCGCATCTCCGGCGCGATCTCCCATTCACTGAGGGGAGCACACGCATGAGCCTCCGAGAAGACGACAACCATCAGGTCGCCGAGGCTGCAGCTCACGCCGCCGGCGTGCGGCCCACGATCGACGAGACGCCCACCCTCACTCGCGGCGGGAGGTTCCGCATCAGCCTGGTCGTCGGCCCGCTCTTCGTGTTCGCGGTGTTCCTGGGCCTCTGGGAGTACATGCACCGCGACGGCCTGCGCCGCTTCTTCGACAAGCCCGGCCGGCTCCTGCCGTCACCGGCCACCGTGGTCGACGAGGGTTTCGGCAACCCGATCTTCCGCTCCAAGCTCTGGACAGGGCTGGGCTGGACGATGTACACCTCGTTCATCGGGCTGGCGATCGCGATCGTCATCGGCATATCGCTCGCCGTCGTCATGGCCCGCGCGCTGTGGATCGAGCGCTCGATGTTCCCCTACCTGGTCGCACTGCAGGCCATGCCGGTCCTGGCGATGATCACCCTCATCTACACCGTGTTCGGCGGTGGTGTCGGTTCGCGGTTGTTCGTCTGCGTGATGATCTCGCTGTTCCCGATCGTCACCAACACCTTGTTCGGCCTCACCACGGTCGATTCCACCCAGCACGACTTGTTCACCCTGCGCGGCGCGGGCGGCTTCACCCGCCTGTTCAAGCTGCAGTTCCCCGCCGCAATGCCGGCGATCTTCACCGGCTTCCGCATCTCGGCGGGCCTGTCGGTGATCGGAGCGATCGTCGGTGAGCAGTTCTTCCGTCAGGGCGCCAAGCCGGGCCTCGGAATGTTCATCGACCAGTTCCGTGGCCGGGGCCAATGGCCCGCGCTCTACGCCGACGTCATCTTGTCGTCGATCCTCGGCGTCGCCGTGTTCTTCGCCTTCGACTTTCTCGGGCGCCTCGTCGTCGGGCACTGGCACGAGGCCACCCGTCGCGGCAGCTGACCACGATCCCCTATCCACCCGAGCCGGCACACCGGCTCCCGACCCCGTGAACAACAAATCCAAGGAGCCCACACAATGCAGCAGCGCAAGAAGCTGATCGCTCTTTCGCTCGTGACCGCTATCGCCCTCGTGGCGTGCGGTGACGACGACAAGACCGATTCGACCACCGCCACCACCGGCGGCACCACCGAGACCACCACCGGCGCCACCACCGGCAGCACCACCGCCGGCACCACCGCCGAGGGCGGCGCGTTGGCCGGCATCTGCCCGGAGACCGTGACGATTCAGCTCGACTGGATGCCGGAGGCCGAGCACGGCTTCCTGTATCAGCTCGTGGGCGATGGCTACGAGATCGACAAGGAGAAGGCCTACGTCACAGGCCCGCTCGTCGACAGCACCGGCGCCGACACGGGCGTCGACGTGCAGATCCGCTCCGGTGGTCCCGCCCAGCAGTTCACCCCCGTCAGCCAGATCATGTACAACTCCGACGACGTGTTCCTCGGTTATGTGTACACCGACGAGGCGATCCAGTACTCCACCGACTATCCCACCGTGGCCGTCGAGTCGGGCTTCGAGAAGAACCCGCAGATGATCATGTGGGATCCGGCGACGTACCCCGACGTGGCCACCATCGCCGACCTCGGCCAGACCGATGCCGTGGTGCGTTACTTCAGCGGCGCTGCCTACATGGAGTACTTCACCGCCTCGGGCATCCTCAAGACCGACCAGGTCGACGGTTCGTACAACGGTGACTCCTCGCTGTTCATCGCCGACGAGGGCAAGGCTGCTCAGCAGGGCTTCGGCTCGGCCGAGCCGTACCTCTACGAGTCGGTGCTCACCGACTGGATGAAGCCGGTCAAGTACCAGTACATCAACGACGCCGGCTGGGAGAACTACGCCGAGAGCATCGCCACCAAGCCGGAGAACATCACCGAGTACGCCGACTGCCTCACCGCGCTGGTTCCGATGATCCAGCAGGCCAGCGTCGACTACCTCAATGACCCGGCCCACGCCAATGCCATCATCCTCGACGCCGTCGAGCAGTTCGGCAACGACTTCGGCTGGACGTACGACCAGGCCGCCGCCGACTTCGGCGTGGCCACGATCAAGGCCGATGGCCTCGTGGCCAACGGCACCGACGGTGTCATGGGCAGCTTCGACGCAGACCGTGTGAACGGCCTGATCGAGAAGGCGATCCCCATCTACACCGCCCTCGGCACCCCGCCGAAGGACGGCCTCACCGCCGACGACATCGTCACCAACCAGTTCCTCGATCCCTCGATCCACCTCTGATCGAAAGATCGTTCGACTGAACGACTGACAGTGTGAGAGGGTCGGCTCCTTCGGGGGCCGGCCCTCTTCGCGTCGTGGGTGAGGTCAGAGCAACAGTTGCACGAGGATGAGCTTGGCAATCATCGCCAGCGGCAGCACCAATGCATAGCCAGCGTCGACTCGCGGGTCGCCCTTGGTGGCCTCGGCGGCGTAGGCCTGCACGGCGGGTTGGGTCTCGATGCCGGCAATATGCCCCGCCGAGGTGGCTGCGTCGGACCGCAACAGGCGTACGAGCACCAGCGACAAGACGGCCGTGAGCGTGGCGATCACCGCTGCCGCTGCCGCGAGGCGGGCGCCCACGGCGGTGCCGGCGGCGGCTTGGAAGGCGGCACCGGAGCGAATGCCGATCGAGCCGAGGAAGATCAAGATGCCCAGCTGGCGCAGCGCGAGGTTGGCCGCGTGGGGGATCTGCCACGTGATCGGGCCGGTGCGCGACAGGGTGCCGAGCACCAGCCCGGCGATGAGCGGGCCGCCGCCGACGCCGAGCTCGAGCGTGCCGCCACCGGGCAGGGGCACCGCGACCAGACCAAACAGGAGGCCCGCGGCCAGCCCGAACGCGAAACCGAGGGCATCCACCTCACCGAGGCCGCGATCGGAGTCGCCGAGCAGCGCTGCCACCGACGCCAGTCCGGAGGCCGTTCCCACCACGCGCACTCGGTCGCCGAGGCGCAGCACCATCTCGCCGTCGGCCACGAGGTCGGTGTCGCCACGGCGCAGCCGGGTGATGGTGACGCCGTGGTTGGCCTCCAGGTCGAGCTCGGCGATGTGCTTGCCCGCCAGTGCCCGGTTGGAGACCGAGATGCGCCGGAAGTCGAGCCGGCTGCGATCGAGTGCGAGGTGGCGGTTGCTGCGTTCCCCCGCCCACTCGATGAAGCGCTCGACCTCGTCGGGCGCGCCGATGAGTGTGCAGCGGTCGCCGGGCACGAGCAAGGTGGCCGCCGTCGCGATGTGCACAGTTCCGTCGTGCTCGACTCGGGAAAAGGCGAGGGCACACCCCTCCCAGTGGCGCAGATCGCCCAGGGGCGCCAGGTTGGGGCGGGTGACGAGCACGGTGGCGCTCGTCGCCGACGCCGTGGCGGGCTGGCTGTCGCCCCTGGCGGGCTGCGGAGCCTCCAGGCGCGCGCGGCGCAACACCCGGGCGGCCGCGAGCAGCATGCAGAGCACGCCGAGCGGGTACGCCAGCGAGTAGCCAACCACCGGATCGGTGACCGTGCCGTCGGCGATCTTCGAACCGAGTCCCTCGATCGCGGCCGACAGCGCAGGGGTGTTGGTGAGCACCCCGGCGAACAGTCCGGCGCGAGCGCCGAGGTCGAGATCGAGCAAAGAGGCGGCGGCCAACACCATCAACGCGACGGCAACGATCACCATGGCTGCGCCCGCGAGCACCTTGGCTCCACCGTGACGGAGGCCGGCGAGGAACGACGGGCCCGAGGCCAGGCCGACCGTGTAGATGAACAGGGCGAGGCCGATCTGGGGCACGATCGCCGGCGTGTTGCCGAGGCGATCGTCCAAGGCCGCCACGGCGAGGCCCACGAACAGGGCGCCCGCCGGACCGAGCGAGATGCCACGCACGCGAATGCTGCCCACTGCGGCGCCGATGGCGACGACAAGGAACAGCACCACCAGCGGGTTGTCGATGAACACGCCCACGGGGCGTTTCTATCAGCGCCACGCGCCCACGGAGTGGTGCCCGTGGGCACAGACGTCGAACGAGGCGGCCATCAGGGCTGCACGCCAGCCGTCGCGAGCACCACCTGCAGCAGCACGTTCGCGCCGGCGGTGATGTCGGCCGGCGCGGTGTACTCGGCAATGTTGTGCGACAGGCCGTTGACGCTCGGAACGAACACCATCGCCGTGGGGCACACGCGTGCGAGCATCTGCGCGTCGTGACCGGCGCCGCTCGGCATGCGTTTGGTGGAGTGGCCGAGGCGGCGGGCCGTGTCCTCCACGAGCGTCACCATCTGCGCGTCGAACTCCACCGGCTGGAAGCGGGCCAGGACGCGGCGCTCGATGGTGACGCCCTCGCTCTCCGCCAATCGCGCGCACAGTTCGGCGAACGCTTCCTCCGCACGACGCAAGGTGAGTTCGTCGGTGTTGCGCAGGTCGATCGTCATCGTCACCGAAGCGGGGACGACGTTCACCAGGTTGGGCGTGAACTGGACGCGACCGACCGTGGCCACCTGGGTGCCGCCCACCTCCACCGCCATCGCGCGCACCCCGGTGGTGATCGCCGCGGCAACGAAACCCGGATCGTGACGCAGGCGCATCGGGGTGGTGCCCGCGTGGGCGGACTGGCCGGTGATGGTGAGCTCGGTCCACGAGATGCCCTGCACGCCGGTGACGGCGCCGATCGTGACGCCCTCGTCCTCCAGGATCGGGCCCTGCTCGATGTGCAGCTCGAAGTACGCCTGCGGAGCCGACGCAGTCGGGCAGGGAGTGGAACCGGCGTAGCCGATGCGGGTGAGTTCATCACCGAGACGCGCGCCGTCGTCCGCCGCGAGCACGTCGAGCGCTGCCTCCACGGCCATGCCGCCGACGTACACCAGGCTGCCGAGCATGTCGGGGGCGAAGCGGGCACCCTCCTCGTCGGTGAAGAACGCGACGCTGATCGGGTGGGCGGTGCGCACACCGTGCTGTGCGAGCGTCTCGATCACTTCCAGCCCGCCGAGCACGCCGAGGTTGCCGTCGAAGCGGCCGCCGGTGCGCACTGTGTCGATGTGCGAGCCGATCATGACTGCCGCCGCACCGGGGTCGGTGCCGGCGCGGGTGCCGACGACGTTGCCGATCGCGTCGATGCTGATCGTGAGGCCGAGGTCGCGCATCCAGCTCACGACGAGATCGCGCCCGGCGCGGTCGGCATCGGTGAGGGCGAGACGGGCGACGCCGCGCTCGCCGTTCGGGCCGAGCACGGCGCCGATCTCACCGAGCGCTTCGAGTCGCTGCCAGAGGCGCGCGCCATCGACGCGCAGCTCGCTCCAGGTCACAAAGGCCGCCCGAAGTTGAAGGCCTTCACCTCGCGCAGCGACTCGCAGAAGGCGCGCACGGCGCCGTCGAACAGGGTGCGGCCCAACTCTGCGGTGGCCGCGGTGGGGTCGCCGATGTAGCCGTCGGGGAAGAAGTCGTTGCTCAACCAGCCGAAGCTGACACGGCCTCCGAAGCGCACGTACTGGTTGAGCGCGAGGGTCTCGGGGACGCGTCGTTCGGCCTTGCTCATGTCGACCAGATGGGGCGCGAGGTGCAGCATGATCGAGGTCTCCTCGGTGCCGCCGTGCACGCCCATGCCCAACTCGCCGGCGGGCGAGGCACCACCTTGGTCGGCCGGCACACCGGGGTGGGTGAGGAACGTCATCAGCCCATGGTTGAGGCGCAGTTCGCGGTTGGCCACGTTGAGCAGGGCGCTGTTGCCGCCGTGACCATTGAGGAACACGAGCCGCTTGGCGGGCGTGGTGGCGAGGCATCGGCCGATGTCCTCGAGCACGGAGAGCAGGGTCGTGGGCGACAGCCACACCGTGCCGGCCGACCACGCGTGTTCATTGCTCTTGGTGTACTCCAGCGTGGGCAGCAGCCACACGTCGAGCTCTTCACCGACGGCGGCGACTGCGGCTTCGGCGACGGCGGTGGCCACGACGCTGTCGGTGCTGAGCGGCAGATGTGGACCGTGCTGCTCGATGGCACCAAGGGGCTGCACGAGGATGCTGCGGTCGGTGAGCAGCTGGCTCACCTGCGGACCGGTGAGATCGGCGAAACGGCGGAGTCGAGCGGTCACACCGGAACGTTACCTGTGTGTCACCGGCTGCCCGGCAGAATGAACGCCATGACGGGACACGACTTCGATGCCATCGTGATCGGCGGCGGGCACAACGGGCTGACGTGCGCCGCCTACCTCGCGCGGGGCGGTCTGCGCACACTCGTGATCGAGGCCCGCGACGCCGTCGGCGGCACCGCCGCGAGCGAACGCTGGGCCGGCGCGATGGTGAACATCTGCAACTGCGACCACGTCACGTTCCGCACCACGCCGATCGTCGAGGAGTTGGGCCTCGCCGAGCATGGGTTGCAGTACGCGGAGTTGGATCCCGCTCAGGTCAACATGACGTGGGAGGGCGGGTCGGCGTGGCTCTCGTACCACTCGGCCGAGCAGACCATCGAGTCGATCGCCCGTTCGTACCCTCAGGAGGTCAAGGGTTACCGCCGGTACCTCAAGGCCGCCCTGCCGGCGGTGCGCCTCGTTCTCGACGCGGCGAACGCGCCGCCGTCGCTCGGCGGTCTCACCCGCAAGGTGTGGGAGAAGAAGGGTGCCGGCGTCAGCACCCTGCTGCGCTGGAGCCGGCGCAGCGCGGCCGACGTGATGCGCAACTATTTCTCCACCGAAGCCCTGTGTGCCCCCGGCCTGCTCGTCGGACCGATGGTGTGGGGCATCTCCCCCGAGTTCCCCGGCTCGGGGCTGGGGGCTCTCACCTACGCGATGCGCCACGCCGGACACGTAGGCCGCCCGGTGGGCGGCGCAGGGCAGGTGCCGCTCACGGTGCTGAAGGCGTTCGAGGCGGCCGGCGGGCACCTGCGCACGTCCACCAAGGTTGCGGCGATCACCTGCGAGGGCAAGGGAGTGCGTGGTGTCGTGTTCGAGGACGGCACCGAGATCACCGCCCGCGTGGTCGTGTCGGCGTGCAACCCGCACGACACGTTCCTGAAGTGGTTGCGCGATCCCCCGCCCCAGGCGCGGCCGCTCGTCGAGCGCTGGCGCGCAATCCCCACTGACGACGGCTACGAGAGCAAGATCGATGCGGTGCTCACCAAGGTGCCGCACCTGCGCGCCGCGACGGACGCCGGCGTGCCCGACGATCTCGCGTGCACGTACGCGATCGCACCGTCAGTGGCCGACATGCATCGCGGCTACGAAATGATCACGCGCGGCCAGGTGCTCGAGAAGCCGGGCTTACTGGCGAACACGCCCACAGTGGCCGACCCCGGCCTCGACCCCGATGGCCGCCACGTGCTGTCGCTGGAGGCGCTGTTCACGCCGTACAGCCTGCCCGGCGGTTGGGCGAGCAGCACCGAGCCGTCGCGGTGGCTCGACCTGTTCGGCTCGCTCACCGAGCCCGGCTTCCGCGACACCATCGTCGACTGGCGGGCGATGACCCCTGATCGCTACGAGCGCGAGTTCCACCTCCCCCACGGCCACGCCACCTCGTTCGCCGGCGGCCCACTCGCAGCGCTGCGCAACAAGAATCCCGAGCTGACCAAGTACGAGACCCCCGTGCGCGGCCTGTACCTCACCGGCGCGGCCACCTTCCCCGGCGCGGGCGTCTGGGGCGCGAGCGGCCGCAACGCGGCGCACAAGGTGCTCGCCGGGCTGTAGCGGCCAGCTACTCGCCGGTCTCGCCGTCGACGCTCTCACGCAGCAGATCGGCGTGGCCGTTGTGGCGGGCGTACTCCTCGATCATGTGCACCATGATCCAACGCAGGCTGTGGTTGGCCCCGTCGCGCCGCTTGCGTTTCGCCAACTGATCCAGGCTGCCACCGGCGAGCGCCTCCGCCGTCAGCGCATGAGAACGCTCCACCGCGTCGCTCCACATCGCTTTCAACTGCTCGGGGGTGTCGGCCGCGGCCGAGTGCCACTCCCAATCAGGGTCGGCCTTCCAGTCGATCGCCCCGAACGGTGCGCTGCGCGGGTTGTCGTGGAGGTACACAGAGAACCAGATGTCCTCCACCAGCGCCATGTGCTTCAGGATTCCGCCGAGCGTCATCGTCGAGTTGGCTGTGGTCGCCGAGAGCCCGGCGCCGTCGAGCCCGCGGCACTTCCACTCCAGCGTCGCCCGCTGATAGTCGAGGAAGCCGGTGAGCATGCCCACCTCGTCGGAGACGAGCGGCGGCTCGGGCCGACCCTGGTCATCGATCTCAGTCACGGTCCACTCCGTTTCGTCATGACGGTGCCGTCAGCGCAGAGGCGGGCCCACCATCCACCCGACCAATGCATAGCGGACGCCACGCGTCACCGGTGTGACACGGTGACCGACGGTGGAAGGGAACACTGCCACCGAGCCACGGTTCCTCATCTCCTGCTGAACGAACAACTGCCCCGTCCCGTTGAGGAACTGCAGCTCGCCGCCGTCGTACTCTTCTGGGTCCGAGAGGTTCACGCTGACGCTGAGCTTGCGCTCGAGGCCAGCCCCCAACTCGGGGTACTCGACCTGGTCGTAGGCAAGCACATCGACATGCCAGGTGAACTGGCCGCCCTCTCCGTAGCGGATGATGCTGAGCGTTCCGAGCCCGGTGATGTCATATCGCCACAGCAAGTTGGCCTGGTGGGCAAAGTGCGAGACGAGCGCCCCCACCCAGTGACCGGGCTCGACGAACAAGTGCTGCGCTTGTCGGGTCGCCGGGTCGACCAGTGTCTCACCGTGGGGCGTCTGGATCTCCGCGTCGTAGTACCACGTCTCGTCGAAGTGGTCGATCACGGCCTGGCAAATGGCAGGCGGGTACACCCCGTCCCACATCCGGAACGTCACCTGCCGCGGCGAGCGCGCCGGCGGATCAACGCCGGGTGGATTGTCGCCCAGGCTCACGCCTGCTGCCGCCGACGGCGGGACACCCCGATCGCTCCTGCGCCGGCGAGCACGGCGACCCCGGCAATATCGATGAACGGCAGCGGATCGCCGCCCGTCGCGGGCAGACCTCCGCCCGAGCCCGACGATGCACATTTGGCAGGGAAGGTGAGCAGAACCGGTGCGCCGACATCAAGCGGTCGTACAGCGTGCACCAGGCGGCGCGGACCAGCCGGATCCTGCGGACTTGGGGCACCCGGAGTTCCGGGAGCACCGGGAGCACCGGGAGGACCTGCCGGACCCGGGGCGCCGGGGGTGCCGGCCGTTCCGGGGGCACCGGCAGGTCCAGGTGCGCCGGTCACCACCGCAACGCACTCGTCGGCGGCACCACTACAGTCGATCGGCTGCTGCGCATGGACGAGACGAGCCGGTCCGCCGTTTGCAGCGGGGAACGTCCCCGGCGTGCCCGGGGCACCAGCCGGGCCGGGAGCACCGGGAGCACCGGGCGCACCCGGGGCGCCGGGAGTGCCCCGAGCGCCGGTCGGTCCGCTCTCGAGGACGATGCAGACCCCGGAATACGTCGAGCAATCGAGCGGAGCAAGCGCGTGCACGACCCGCGACGGGCCGTACGGGCTCGGGCGGCCGGAGCTCCCGCCCGGACCACCGTTGGGAGCGGGAGCACCGTTGGGACCGGGCGCCCCGGGGGGACCAGGCGCCCCGGTGGGACCAGCGGGGCCTGGCGCGCCGGGGGAACCATTGGCGCCAACGGGCCCGGCCGGACCGGCCGGGGCGGAACACTGAATGTCTGCCGGAGCGGCCAGAACCCGGTGGCTGTCGATGCCGACACCGACCGTGAGCGAGGCTCCTGCTGCCGCCGCAAGCATTCCCATCCTGTTGAATCTCATCGTCGTCCCATCCAAAGCGTCGAGATTTGGTGAACCTAACACACCCTGGAATGAGAGCCAAGCAAACCTTTGGTTCAGGCGTCTTTGACGCTCCAGTCGCGCCTGGCGACGGGCTCCTTGTCGCTCCACGGGAAGTTGATCCACTGGTCGGTGCGCTTCCAGACGTACTCGCACTTCACCACCGAGTGGCTCTTCTCGTAGATCACGGCGGTGCGCACCTCGGCCACCTTGCCCTCACAGAACTGCTGCACGCTGCGCAGAGTGTGGCCGGTGTCGGCGACGTCGTCGGCAATGAGGATCTTGAAGTGGCTGGCATCGATGAAGTCGGGCGCGGGCGGCAGGATGCGAGGAACTTCCAGGCGCTCGTCGACGCCGGTGTAGAACTCGACGTTCATGGTGTATACGTTCTTCACGCTGAGCGCGTACCCGAGCGCGCCGCCGATCAGGAGGCCACCGCGGGCGATCGAGAGGATCATGTCGGGCTCGTAATCGTCGGCCACCAGCTGGGCCAGCTCCCGAGAGGCCGTACCGAAGGTTTCCCACGTGAGGATTTCGCGCTCAATCGACATGCCGTCGAACCTAGCCGATACGCATGTCACCAGCAGATGTCGCTCGGCCGCACGGGAACCCGTGACAGGTCCTTGCCGATCGCGTCGCGAATCGCCGCCACCACGGCCGGCGTGGATGACACCGTCGGCGGCTCGCCGACGCCCTTGGCGCCGAGCGGGGCGTGCGGATCCGGTTCCTCCACCAGCGAGATCACGACATCGGGCATATCGAGGAACGTCGGCACGAGGTAGTCGGTGAACGTCGGGTTCTTCACGATTCCGTCGACCTGGAGCAGCTCCTCCATCACTGCCAGACCCACACCCTGAGCGATGCCGCCCTCGATCTGGCCCACCACGCTGAGCGGGTTGAGCGCGCGACCGACATCCTGCGACGTTGCGATCTGCACGACCTTGACCAGGCCGAGCTCGGGGTCGACATCGACGACGGCGCGGTGGGCAACGAACGCGAACGCGGTGTGGCAGTTCCCCTGGCCGTTCTCATCGAGATCTTCAGTCGGTGGGTGGTGGTGCTCGAACGTCTCATCGATCATCACCCCCGCAGTGGCCACTGCGACAGGGATGCGCAGATCGCCCAGCATGTCGACCACGTCGGTGCCAACGATCTCGAGCTGCACCGCCTCGAGATCGTGTTGGGCGGCCACCATCTCGAACAGGCGCTCGCGTGCAAGGCGACAGACGCCGTCGATCGCCCCACCGGTCATCCATGTCTGCCGCGAGGCCGAAGTGGAGCCACCCGACCCGATCTCGGTGTCGATCCGCTCGAGTACGACCTCCTCCACCCCGAGCACGTCGCGGGCGATCTGACCGGCGATCGTCACCAACCCCTGGCCCACCTCCACACCGGCGAACTTCACATACGCCACCCCGTCGACGAGGCGCACCCGCGCCGTGGAGTAGTCATCGAAGCCCTCGCTGTACATCAGGTTCTTGATGCCCACCGCGTAGCCGATGCCGCGAACGACATGACGCTCGTCCGCCGTACGCCCTGCGCCGCCGGGCAGGCGCATCGGGTCGTGGTCGTGGCCACCAACCGGCTCGGTCGGCAGCGGCGCCGCGGCGACCTCCTCGATGAGGCGTGTCACCGGCGCCACGTTCACCATCGTCTGGCCCGTGATCATGCGATCGCCGGTGCGCATCGCGTTGCGTAGGCGGATCTCCACCGGATCGAGCCCGCACGCCGCGGCGAGCTTGTCCATCTGGCCCTCGTGGGCGAAGCACGCCTGGACGACACCGAAGCCGCGCATCGCGCCCGACGGCAGGTTGTTCGTGCGCACCGCCCAGCCGTCGACGGTGGCGCTCTCGCAGCGGTACGGCCCCTGAGCGTGCGTGATGGCGTTGACGAGCACCGCCGACGAGGTGCTCGCGTAGGCGCCACCGTCCATCACGAAGCGGGCCTCGATGCGCCGGACGCGGCCGTCGGAGGCCGCGTGGTGGCGCATCCACACGGTGGTGGGATGGCGGTGGACATGGCCGACGAAGCTCTCGGCGCGGTTGTACTGCATCTTCACCGGGCGGCCCGTGCGTAACGCGAGCAGGCAGCAGTGCACCTGCAGACTGATGTCTTCACGGGCACCGAACGCGCCGCCGACGCCGCCGAGCACGATGCGCACCTTGTCATCGGGCATCGCCAGGCAGGCCGCGATCTGCGTGCGATCCTCGTGCAGCCACTGGGTGGCGACATGCAGTTCGACGCCGGCGCCACCCGGGTCGGGGAACGCCAGCGCTGCCTCGAGCCCGAGGAAGGCCTGATCCTGGCGGCCGAGCTCGTACGTGCCCTCGACAACGATCGGCCCGATGATCGTCTGGTCGCCGCACAGGATCCGCTGATGGCGCACGACATTGCCGTCCGGGTGGATCGGCGGGAACGACCCATCGACCGCACGTTCGGGATCGGTGAGCGGGGTGAGCACCTCGTATTCCACCACGATGGCGGCGAGCGCCCGACGACAGGTGTCCGGGTGGTCGGCCGCCACGGCAGCGATGGGCTCGCCCTGGAAACGCGCGAACTCGTGGGCGAACACCGGCTGGTCGTGGGCGATCAGGCCGTAGGTGGGCTTGCCGGGCACGTCGGCGGCGGTGAGCACCGCCTCCACCCCATCGATCTTCCACGCCGCAGATACATCGATGCGCACGATGCGGGCGTACGGATGCGGCGAGCGCAGGGTGGCACCCCACAGGAACCCGTCGGCGGTGAGATCACCGGCGAACTGGAACGTCCCCTGTGTCTTGGCCACGCCATCGGGGCGGGCGACGCTGTCACCGAGGCGACCCGCGAGCCCCGAATGGGTACCGGCGAAGAGGGCAGTGTCGGCGATCGTCATGCGCCACCTCGGCGGGCGACGGCGACCTTCTGCACCGCGTCGATGATGCGGCCGTAGCCGGTGCACCGGCAGACATTGCCGGACAGTTCCTCGCGGATCTCCATCTCCGACGGCGTGGGCGAGCGCACGAGCAGGGCCTCGGCGGCCATGATGAGGCCCGGCGTGCAGAACCCGCACTGCACCGCTCCGGCATCGACGAACGCCTGCTGCACATCGGTGGGCGCCCCGGGAGGCGCAATGCCCTCGATGGTGACGATGCGTTGGCCCACCGCACCGGCGGCGAGCACGAGGCACGAGCACACCAGGTGACCGTCGACGAGCACGCTGCACGAACCGCACTCGCCCTCCTCGCACGCGCCCTTGCTGCCCATCAGCCCCAACCGCTCGCGCAGAACGAACAACAGGCTCTCACCGGGCGCCGCGTCGCGAACGGGGTGGGCCTCGCCGTTCACATGGAGCATGTAGATCTCGCTCGTGTCACTCATCGTGTCACTCATCGGGGCAGGCCCTTCGCAGCAGTCGGCCGGCGAGCACCCCGACCGCGTGGCGGCGGTAGGCGGCCGTGGAACGGTGATCGTCGATCGGGCGCGCTGCCGCGCGGGCCAACTCGGCGAACTCGGCGACCACGGCGGCACTCGCTCGAGCGGCCGCGAGATCGACATTCGCAGCGGCGAAGTCCTCGGCCTCGGGGCAGCGCAGGATCGTCGGCCCCACGGACCCGAGGGCCAAACGAACCGACCCCGTGGGGATGTCCGTCGCCAGCGCCACGCTCGCGGTAGCGATCACCATCGCGTTTCGCACCCCCACCTTGGCGTAACCCTGATACCCGCTCAGCACGGGCACAGTGACATGGGTGATGAGTTCCCCGGGCGCAAGCGCCGTGCGCTTGGGGCCGACCATGAACTCGGCGAAGGGCAACGAGCGAGTGCCGTCGGCCGAAGCGAGATGCACCTGCGCGCCCAACGCGGCCAGCACGGGCAAGCCGTCGCCCGCTGGCGAGCAAGTGCCAAGGTTGCCCCCGATGGTTCCGGCGTGACGGATCTGCGGCGAGCCCACCGTGCGCGCCGCCTCGGCGAGCGCGGGCACCCACTCCCCCAGCTCCGCGACCTGCGACCACGTCACCCCGGCGCCGATTTCCAGCACATCCGCGGCGCGCCGCCACGTGCAGAGTTCGGCGACCCGGTTCACCACCAGCACATCGGCGCCTGCGGGGAGCACCCGGCGCCCGGAGTTGAACTCCACCATCAGGTCGGTGCCGCCGGCGACCACGGTGGCCCCGGGCGCGACAGCAAGCGCCTGCAGTGCTTCTGTGAGCCTGGTGGGGACGGTGACGGTCATCTCATCTCGACTTTACAATTCGTAAAGGCTCAGAGCGGGTACCCGTTGTCACGCTACGACCAGGCCCTCGATGCCCTCCTCCGGTTCGGGCAGCTTCGGGTCGATCCGCTGGAGGTGGTGCAGCAGGATCTTGGCAACCGCCAGATTGCGCACCCAGTTGCGGTCGGCGGGTACGACGTACCACGGTGCCTTGTCGGTGGACGTTTGCCGCAGCGCTTCCTCGTAGGCCTTCGTGTATTCGGGCCACAGCGCGCGGTCGTCGAGATCACCCTTGCGGAACTTCCACCTTTTCTCGGGGTCGTCGATGCGCTCCTGCAGACGCTGGCGCTGCTCATCCAGCGAGACGTGCAAGAAGCACTTCACGACCGTCGTGCCCTCGTCGACGAGCAAGTCCTCGAACTCGCGGATGTGCTCGAAGCGGCGCGACCACACGGACTTGGGTGCGAACCCGCGCACCCTCACCACCAACACGTCCTCGTAGTGGCTGCGGTTGAACACCTCGATGCGGCCCTTTGCCGGCGCTGCGGCGTGAGCACGCCACAAGTAGTCGTGCTCGGCTTCGGGGCCACCTGGGACGCCGAAGTTGGTGACCGAGACTCCGGCCGGATTGAGCCCGGACAGGATCGAGCGGATCGTGCCGTCCTTTCCGGCCGCGTCCATCGCCTGCAGCACGAGCAGGACGCTGCGTCGCCCCTCCGCGTACAGGCGTTGCTGCAACACGTCGAGGCGAGCCTTCACTTCCTCGAGGTCGGCCTTGGCTTTCGCCTTGTCCCAACCGAGGGTGGTGCCGGTGTCGATGCGGCCGAGGCGCACTGCGGCTCCGGCTTCGACGCGCAGGGTTCGGATCGGATCAGCAGCCATACGCCGACGCTAGTGCCTGCCTCGTCAGGCCCCGTCGCTCAACTCGGCTCGTACGGACAGTGCCGGCAGCCGCTCTCGCAGCAGTACCCGCGCTCGGCGAGCCACCCCGCGGTGAACACGGCGCGGCCAGTGGCCGGATCGAGGTAGGCCGGTTCGCCCGCCGCGACCGCCGCCGCATGACGGCGCATGATCTCGGCGAACCCACGGTGGCGCGGCGAGCACCGTTGTGGCAACGGAACCAGCAGGTGGTCGGGTCGGAGGGCCGGCATTCGCCTGCGACGGTACCTCCGTGTCGACCCCGGCCGCACGGACGTGACTACAGTGCGGCACACCGAGGTGTGATCCGGGTCACATCCGGCACCTCGGGGCGGAGCGCCCCACCAACGGGGACGCACAAGCACAACGTGAATTGGGGGAACCAGGGATGACTCATTCGACACGGTCGTCGCGACGGCCGGCACGGCTACTCGCGGCGCTGGCCATCAGCGTCGGTCTGCTCGGCGCCGCGTGCGGCGGCGACGACGACACCAAGACCACCGACGCCACTACTCCGCAGACGGGCGGCAGCACCGACGGCACCGGCTCAGTAGCGCCCACCACCGAAGCCACCATGGAGCCCCAGGCCGGCGGCTCGCTCGTGATGGGCATCGAGGCCGACACGTCCAGCCCGTGGCGACCGTCGGAGATGCTGTGCGCGGTGTCCTGCCACCAGGTCATCCGCAACATCTTCGATTCGCTGGCGATGCCGAACGAGGACGGCCAGTGGGTTCCGTACCTCGCCGAGTCGATCACCCCGAACGACGACTACACCGTGTGGACGATCACGGCTCGCGAGAACGTCACGTTCCACGACGGCACCGTGTTCGACGGCGCCGCGATCGCCGAGAACCTCACCCGCGCAAAGGCCGGCATCACCACCGGCAACTATCTGCGCCCGGTCACCAGCATCGAGGTCGACCCCGCTGACCCGATGTCGGCGGTCGTCAGCGTCGAGTCCACCTGGGTGGCCTTCCCGTACTTGCTCATCGGCCAATCCGGCTACATGGCTTCACCGACCTGGCTCGCGGCCAGCGACGACGATGCGACGCTGAAGTCGCAGCCCGTGGGCACCGGCCCGTTCGTGTACGACAGCTATGTGCCGAACGAGTCGTTCAAAATGACGAAGAACACCGAGTACTGGAATGCCCCGTACCCGTACCTCGACGCCATCGAGTTCCGCCCGATCCAGGACGGCCTCAGCCGTCGCGACGCCTTGGTGAGCGGCACGATCGACATCCTCCACTCGGCCAACGGCCAGGTGATCTTCGACGCTCGTGAGGCCACGGATTACAACCTCACCGAGATCACCAACTTCGGCGAGACCGCCTACACCTTGCTGCACGTGACCCAGGACGGCTCGCCCCTCCAGGATCAGCGCGTTCGCTGCGCGCTGGCGTACGCCACCGACGAGAAGGCGCTCATCGACGCGATCGGCGCCGGCGTGTCCCAGCAGGCCACCGGCCCGTTCTCGCCCTCGCAGGTCGGCTATCTCGAGGACACCGGCTTCCCGATGGCGCAGGACATGGAGAAGGCCAAGCAGCTCATCGCCGAGTACAAGGCCGAGAACCCGGGCGACCTGACCATCTCGCTCGCCACCACCCAGGACCAGACGAATGCGGTCATTGCACAACAGCAGCAGCAGTGGTGGAAGGAGGCCGGCTTCGACGACGTCACCCTCGACCAGGTCGACCAGGCCAACTACATCCTCACCGCCGCTCTCGGCAACTTCCAGGTGTTCCAGTGGCGCAACCACGGTGGTTTCGACCTCGACCAGCAGTACGCGTGGTGGCACTCCTCGGGTGCCAAGCCCGTCGGTGAGCTCACGCTCAACTTCGGCCGCATCAAGGATGACCAGCTCGACGCCCTGCTCGACGAGAACCGGGCCAGCGAAGACCCGGCCCGCAAGAAGGAGATCGCGGAAGAAGTCAACCGCCTGTTCGGCGAGCAGTGCTACAACCTGTGGGGCAGCTACTCCGTCTGGGGAATCCTCGCCAAGCCGAACGTGCACGGCGTAACCGAATTCGCCCTCCCTGACGGCTCGAATGTGACATTCGGCGCCGGTATCGGTGGCACGTTCTACCTGATGAACGTGTGGGTCGAGCAGTGACCTGCGGGCACTGACCGAACCACCACCACAGCACTACACAACAGGGGAATGAGAAGGGACCACCACCACCGATGCGATATGTGATTCGCAGACTTGCGCAGACCATGTTCGTGGTGGTGGTGGTCACCTTCCTCACCTCCGTCGCACTCAGGCTCCTGCCGGGGGGGAACGACACCATCGTGCTCCTCAAGGCAGGGCCGGGCGCGAGCAAGGAACAGGCCCAGCAGGTGATCCACGACCTCGGCCTCGACCGACCCGTCGTCACCCAGTACGTCTCCTGGATGAAGGACTTCGTCACCGGCAACTGGGGCCTGTCGTTCCAGAGCAACCAGTCCATCGCCGCGCAGGTGAAGCGGGCGCTGCCCATCTCGGCCTACCTGATGATCTACGCCCAACTCTTGGCGCTCGCGCTGGCGGTGCCCACCGCCGTGTGGTCGGCGTACAAGCAGAACTCACGCTTCGACCGCGCGGCCACCACGTCGGCATTCGCCATGCTCTCCGTGCCGAACTTCATCGTGGCCCCGATCCTCGTGCTGCTGTTCTGCGTGCAGCGCAAGTGGATCCCGTTCCCGTCGACGTATCACAGCCTGTTCGACTCCCCGATCGAGCACTTCAAGGCGTTCGTGCTCCCCACGATCACGATCTCGATACCGCTCTACGCGGGCTACATGCGCGTCTTGCGCGCCGACATGATCGGCACCTTGCAGGCCGATTTCATCACCACGGCCCGAGCCAAGGGCGTGGGCACGCCGTCGCTCCTGTTCAAGCACGCGCTGCGGCCCTCGCTGTTCTCACTCGTCACCTCGGCAGCCGTGCAGATCGGCGCGCTGATGGGCGGCGTCTTCATCGTGGAATCGCTGTTCAGCCTCAATGGCATGGGGCGCCTCGCCGTCACCAGCATCTTCTCCAAGGAGTACTCGACGGTGCAGTACGCCGTGGCCTTGCTGGCGATGATCTACGTCGTCGTCAACTTCGTGGTCGACATGACTTACGCCTGGATCGACCCACGTGTCCGCGTCAGCCGGACTCTGAGCTGAGGGGCGCGACGAGATGACCGACATCGACGTCCTGACCGACGAGTCAGCCCCCGAAGTACCGCTGCTCGCCGACGAGCCGGCCAAACGCGTCAAGGTGCGCAAGCGCGGCCGGGTCACCAAGTGGCTGGCGATCAGCTGGCTGGTGTTCATCACCATCAGCGCGATCGGCGCCAACACCATGCCCTACATCCCGCACACGTGCGAGGGCAGCATCTCCACCTGCAGCACCGCGCTCAACGGCGACATCCTCACCAAGCGGCAGCTTCCTCCGGTGTGGGCGTCATGGGCCGACCCCGTACAGAAGACCCTGCCGGGCAAGCCCACCCACTGGGGCCTGCTCGGCACCGATAGCAACGGCCGCGACATCTTCGCCCGCTCGATGCTGGGTGCCCGGAACTCGTTGATGATCGCCGGTCTGGCGATCACCGTCGGCCTGGCCATCGGCACCTTCCTCGGGATGATCGCCGGCTACTTCCGCGGCTGGGTCGACACCGTCATCGAGAATGTCACCAACGTCATGCTGGCCTTCCCCCCGTTGGTGCTGGCGATCTTCCTCGTGACGTTCTTCAACAAGCCCGACTCCACCACGGCGGCTGAATCACGACCACTCTGGCCGATCATCACCGCGTTGGTCGTCCTCTCGATACCCCCGCTGACGAGGCTCGTGAGGGCCAACACGATTGCGTACGCACAACGCGACTTCGTTGTGGCAGCGCGCAGCGTTGGCGCCACGCGCATCCGGATCCTGTTCAAGGAGATCCTGCCCAACATCGTTCCCGCGCTCGTGTCGTTCGCCCTCACCGGCATGGCCCTGCTCCTCATCGCCGAAGGTGGCCTCGCCTTCCTCGGCCTATCCGTGGAGCTGCCGATCCCCACCTGGGGCCGGATGATCTCCGACGGCGTCGATCCACTCCGAGCCGGGGCGTGGTGGGTGTCGCTGATGCCCGCGTTCGTGATGTTCCTCACCTTGTTGTCGATCAACTTGCTCGGCGACGTGCTCGCCCAGCGCTTCAACACTCGGGAGGCAATCGCATGAGCGCAGCCCAGCTCGCGGAGGAGGCGGCATGAGCCCCTCACGCGCTCCCCTGGCGCCCTCGACCATCGTCCAGGCCGCGACCCGCCAGATCGACGGCCCGCTGCTCGAGGTCACCGAGCTGAAGACCGCCTTCCGCACCGAGCGGGGGCTGGTCAAGGCGGTCGATGGAGTCAGCTTCTCGCTGCAGCGCGGCCGGTCGCTCGGGATCGTCGGCGAGTCCGGCTCGGGCAAGACCGTGCTCTCCCGCTCGATCATGGGCCTACTGCCGAAGCTCAACACCGAACGCGCCGGATCGGTGCTCTTCGAAGGCCGCGAGATCGTCGATCTGTCGCTGAAGGAACGCCGCAAGGTGTGGGGCAGCGAGATGTCGATGATCTTCCAGGATCCGATGACGTCACTGAACCCCGTGATGCGCATCGGCAAGCAGATCGGCGAGAGCCTGCGCCTGCACCTCGGTCTCAGCAAGTCCGCCGCTCGCGGCACGGCGCTGAAGCTGCTGCAGGACGTGCGCATCCCCGAGCCGGAGAAGCGTCTCGACCAGTACGCGTTCGAGCTGAGCGGTGGCATGCGCCAGCGCGTGATGATCGCGTTGGCGATGTCGTGCGGGCCCACTCTGTTGTTCGCCGACGAACCCACCACCGCCCTCGACGTGACGGTGCAGGCCCAGATCCTCGAGCTCATCGGGGTGCAGCGCGTCGAACGCAACATGTCGCTCATCCTCGTCACCCACGACCTCGGCGTAGTGGCCGGGCACACCGACGAGATCATGGTGATGTACGGCGGCCGGGTAGTGGAGAAGGCACCCACCAAGGTGCTCTTCTCCAACATGAAGATGCCCTACACCGAGGCCCTGCTGAAGAGCATCCCGCGCATCGAGGACCCCAGCCATACTCGGCTCAACGTGATCCCCGGGCGCCCGCCCGATCTCGTCAACCCACCGAAGGGCTGCCGTTTCTCGCCTCGCTGCTCGTTCGTGCAAGACCGCTGCCTGCAGGAGGCGCCCCCGTTGATCACCGCCGAGCACCCCGAGCACCTGTACGCCTGCTGGTACCCCGTCGGCTCGCCGCACCACCGCGCCCGCTCCGCCGAGCTCGCGGCCGAGACTGCGGGAGTGCGCTGATGGCCGGCACCGGCAAGGCCCACCTACGCGGTTCGGACGATGTGATCCTGCGCGTGGAAGACCTCGTGATGGAGTTCCCCGTCGGCCACACCGGGCTGAAGGTGCACGCGGTCAGCGGCATCAGCTTCGACGTGCTGCGCGGCGAGACGCTCGGCATCGTCGGCGAGAGCGGCTGCGGCAAGAGCACCACCGGCAAGGCGATGATGATGCTGCCCAAGCCCACGAGCGGCTCGGTGATGTTCGAGGGGCAGGAACTCACGGCGATGAAGCCGGCCGAGATGCGCGCCGCACGCACGCGCATGCAGATGATCTTCCAAGACCCGATCTCATCGCTCAACCCGCGGCGCAAGGTCCGCGACATCGTGCGCGAGCCGCTTGCGATCTGGAAGCGCGGCACGGCTCAGGAGCAGGGTGCCAAGGTCGACGCGCTGCTCGAAGAAGTGGGCATCGACCCCCAAAGAGCGGCCGAGAGCCAGGCCCACCAGTTCTCCGGCGGCCAGTGCCAACGCATCTCCATCGCCCGCTCCCTGGTGCTCGACCCCACGCTCATCATCTGTGACGAGCCGGTCAGCGCGCTCGACGTGAGTGTGCAGGCCCAGGTGCTCAACCTGCTCGAGGACCTCAAGGCCAAGCACGGGCTCACCCTCGTGTTCATCGCCCACGACCTCGCAGTGGTGAAGAACATCAGTGACCGCATCCAGGTGATGTACCTCGGCAAGATCTGCGAGGTTGCCCCCTCCGATCACATGTATGCCTCACCGGCGCACCACTACACGCGGGTCCTGCTCGACTCGATCCCCGCCCCCGATCCCGAGATCGCCGTGCACCAGGTGGCGATCCAGGGCGAGCCCCCCTCCCCCGTCGCGCCGCCCGCCGGTTGTCGGTTCAACCCGCGCTGCGGCGCCGCCGACGACCGCTGTCGCAGGGAGGAACCGCAGCTGCAGGAGGTCGGCCCCGGACATTACGTCGCCTGCCACCACCCCCTCGCCACCCCGGTCACAGTTCGCACCTGATCCGGCACGTCCGCGCCTGCCGGGTAGCCTGCGGTCGATGGCGCGTGGGGCTGCTCCGGGGGTGCTGAGCGCGTTCCGCTACGGCGCCGGCGACCTCACCACCCGCCTCGGCGCGGGCGAGTTCTGGCGGGCCACCTACACGCCCGACGGGCCGGGCACCCTGCATCTCGCCTGGCGCGACGGCGCGATGCAGCCCGAGGCCTGGGGGCCTGGCGCCGACTGGCTCCTCGCGCGAGTGCCGGCGCTCACCGGAGAACTCGATCCCGGCCATCGCTTCACCGAGGGCCATCCGGCGATCCTCGCCGCCCAGCGCGACCACGATGTCCGCCTCGGCGCCAGTGGCACGCTGTACCACGAGCTGTTGCCCACGGTCCTCGGCCAGCGGATCACCGCCGGAGAGGCGTTGCGGCAGTGGCGCGACCTCACCCGCGCACTCGGTGTCTCTGCCCCGGGGCCGGCCGATCGGCTCCCCACCGACCTGCGCCTCCCTCCCGACCCCGAGCGCCTGGCCCAGCAGCCGACCTGGTGGTTCCACCCGCTCGGCATCGAGGTGAAGCGAGCCACGACGCTGAAGGAGATCGCCCGCAGGGCGCCACGCCTGCACGAGTGGGCTGCGCAGCCGTCAGCCGCGGCGGCCGCCAAGCTGGCCCTGTTGCCGGGCGTCGGCGAATGGACGATCGGGTGCGTACTCGCGACCGCCTTCGGCGACCCCGACGCCGTCGCCGTCGGCGACTTCCACCTCAAGAACGTCGTCGTGCACGCCCTCACTGGTCGCGCGAGGGGTACCGACGAGGACATGGTGCGCCTGCTCGCCCCCTACACCCCGAACCGCGGCCGGGCGGTGCGGCTGCTGCTCCTC
The DNA here is from genome assembly GCA_041918155.1 of Ilumatobacteraceae bacterium. Classification (GTDB taxonomy): domain Bacteria; phylum Actinomycetota; class Acidimicrobiia; order Acidimicrobiales; family Ilumatobacteraceae; genus UBA668. The sequence continues at coordinate 34,669 of JAYRWH010000040.1, forward strand.
GCCGGCCACCACGCACCCAAGTTCGGCCCGCGCCAGACGGTGTTGCCGCTGAGGAAGATGTGAGCGCCAACTGTTAGCGTCTCGCTGCCCTGAAGGGCATGTCACGCCATGACCGACACCGACGCCATCATCGACGACCCGAGCGAGCTCGACGCCCTCTGGCGCAAGGCCCTCCTACGCTCCGGCATCGCCTACTTGTTCTCCCGCCTCTGTGTCGTGGTGGGCGCGGCGCTCATTGCCGCCGAGTTGAGGGCCGACGAGAACGTGCGTCTCGCGAACTTCCCTTGGAGCCGCTGGGCCGATCCGCACTACGCCAACAAGGCGATCCCCGGCAACGCGTTGCGTCCGATGCTCGACGTGCTGACGTCGTGGGACGGCGTCTGGTACCTGCGCTTGGTGCGCAACGGCTACCCCCGTCATGTGCCTACCGGCATCACCTACGATGACGTGCAGGCGCGCGCCGCCTTCTTCCCGCTCTACCCGATGCTGGTGCGCGCCGTGGACAGGGTTTTGCCCGGTGGCGACACGATCGCCGCGCTCTTTGTGAACTTCGTACTCGGGGCGCTGGCGGTGTGGCTCGTCGGGTTGCTCGCCCGCGATCTGTTCGGCATCGACATCGGAGAGCGGGCCATGCTGCTCTTCGTCATGTTTCCCGGCAGCTTCGTGCTGTCGTTCGCCTACACCGAGGCACTGTTGCTGGTGCTCGCGGCCGGCTGCCTGCTGTTCTTGCTTCGCCGCCAGTGGCTGTTCGCGGGCATCCTCGCCGGGCTTGGCACCGCCACCCGCCCCAACGGGATCGCGCTCGTCGCGGCGTGTGCCATTGCGGCGTTGATCGCCATCCGTGAGCGACGCGAATGGCGCTCCCTCATCGCAGTCGTGCTCGCCCCCACCGGGTTCGTCGGCTTCCAGCTATGGATCAACCGCCACGCCAACGAGCCGTGGGTGTGGTTCCGAGTGCAGACCGAGGCCTGGAGCGAGGGCACCAGTTGGGGCTACACCGCTCTGCACCGCACCGCGAAGGCGTTCATCAGCCCGCTCACCTCGCCCACCAACGTCATCACCGCAGTGAGTGTGCTCACCCTCGCGCTGTTGTTCTGGCTGATGCACCGTTACCGCCTCCCGGCACCGCTCGTCGCCTATGTCATGGTGGTGGTGCTCTTGATGCTGATCCCGAACACCGTCACCGCGCGGCCGCGATTCGTCTACACGGCGTTCCCGTTGTTCATCTCCGCCGCGGCTTGGCTGCAACGCAAGCACCGCGACTGGTGGACCTACATCTTCGCCTCGTGCGCCGCCGGCATTGTCGGCCTCACTGCGCTCTACGGGGCGCTCGGCGCGATCCCCTGAGCCGTATCCATCCACTCACCTAGGATGACCACCGTATGATCAGCCCCAGTGAACGCCCCTGCCTGAGCGTGGTGGTGCCCTGTTATAACGAGGAAGCCACGATCCTCGACCTCCTCGACCGGGTGATGGCTTCGCCGTGGGTGGCCGAGATCATCGTCGTCGACGACGGGTCCAGCGACCGCTCCCGTGAGCTGCTGGGGACCTGCACCGACCCGCGTATCCGCGTGATCCTGCAGCCGAGGAATCAGGGCAAGGGCGCGGCGCTGCGCACCGGGTTCTCCCACGCGACGGCCGACTATGTGATCGTGCAGGATGCAGACCTCGAGTACTCGCCCGAGGAGTTCGGCGTACTGTTGCAGCCGCTCGAATCCGGCGTCGCCGACGTGGTGTACGGCTCTCGGTTCCTCGGCGGCCGCCCGCACCGCGTCCTGTACTACTGGCACTCGGTGGGCAACAAACTGCTGACCGTCGCCTCCAACATGTTCACCGACCTCAACCTCACCGACATGGAGACCTGCTACAAGGCCTTCCGCCGGGAGATCATCCAGTCGATGGAGATCGAGGAGGACCGCTTCGGCTTCGAGCCCGAGATTACGGCCAAGGTCGCCGCGCGTGGTTGCCGCGTGTACGAAGTGGGCATCTCCTACGACGGTCGCACGTACGCCGACGGCAAGAAGATCGGTTGGCGTGATGGTGTCCGCGCGTTCGTGTGCATCGTCAAGTACTCCCCGATCAGCCGCCGTTATCTGAACAAGCGCTGACCGGTGGAGAGCGAGCCGATCACACGCACACGCTCGCGCCGGGCGCTCACGTGGTTGGCCGGCCTCGCCTATCTGCCGCTGCTGCTCAGCCAACCCGGTCGCCTCCCCGCGGACACGAAACTGGGTCTCACCCTCGACCCGGCACGGCTGATGGCATCCTCGCTCCATTCATGGGACACGAGCCAGTTCGCCGGCTGGGTGCCCCACCAGGCGATCAGCTACCTGTGGCCGTCGGGCCCGTTCTATTGGACGTTCGCGCGGCTCGGCGTCCCGGAGTGGGTGGTGCAACGCCTGTGGGTCGGCAGCGTCCTGTTCCTCGGTGGTGCCGGCATCTTCTGGTTCGTGCGCCGGCGCGGCTACACGGTGGGCGCAGCACTCGTCGGTGCGCTCATCTACCAACTCAGCCCGTACGTGCTGCCGTACGCGTCGCGCACCTCGTTGATGCTGCTGCCGTGGGCAGGCCTCGGCTGGTTGATGGGCCTCGCCGAACAGGCCGCCGTGCCCGGTGGGGGGTGGCGCCGTCCGACGGCCCTATTCGGGCTGGTGATCGCGACCGTCGGCGGCATCAACCTCACCGCAATCGCAATGGTGGCCCCTGCGCCGATCCTGCTGCTGGTGGAGTTGGCGCGGCGTCGCGAGACAACCGTGCGCCGCTCTCTGCTCACCGCCGCTCGTCTGGGCGCCGTGAGCCTGCTCGGCTCCCTGTGGTGGATGTCGATGCTGGCGGTGCAGGGCCGTTACGGCGCCAAAGTGCTCGGCTACAGCGAGACGCTCCAGGCGGTGTCGAGCACAAGCACCGCACCGGAGGTGTTGCGCGGCGCGGGGTACTGGCTGTCGTACGTGCGCCCGGCCTCGGGCCCCAACACCACCGCGGCGATGCGCTACATGACATCGCCATGGCTCATCGCGGTCGGGTTCGTGTTACTCGGTGTGTGCCTTGCCACGTTCGTGGTGGTGCGCTTCACAGAGCGCGCGCTCGCAGGAATGCTGTTGGTCGTCGGCCTCGTGCTCGCGGTGAGCGTGCATCCGATCACCGATGCGTCGCCACTCATGTCCGGTATTGCGGACGCATCGAGGTCGACCCTCGCGCTGTCGATGCGCAGCAGTACACGCGCGGTGCCGCTGATCCTGATGGCACTCGCCCTGTGCGCTGCCGCGCTCATCGATGCGACCACCGTTCGTGCCGTGCGCTGGCGGGTGCTGGTGGCGCCGGTGCTCGTCGTGCTCGTGCTCGCCAATCAACCGGCCCTGTTCACCGGCGAGATCGTCGATCCAGGCCTACTACACGACCAGCGCCCGCCCAGGGAGTGGACCGATGCGGTCGCCTTCCTCGACGAGGGCGACAGCGAGCAGAGGGTGCTGCAGCTCCCTGGTGTGGAGTTCCAGGTGTACTCGTGGGGCTATACCGTCGACCCTCCGCTGGCATGGCTCACCAAGCGTCCTCTCATCACGCGCGACCTCCTGCCCCTCGGCAGCCCCGGGGCCATGGACTTGCTCTACGCGTTCGACGATCGCTTCCAGAACGGCACGGCAGAGCCGGCCGCGGTGGCACCCGTGCTGCGCTTCCTCGGGGCCGACACCATCTGGCTCGCTCGCGACACCGACTCGGCCTACTTCAACGCCGTCTCCCCGGCCGACGTGGCGGCCGTGCTCGACCACACGCCCGACGTGACCGTCGGCGATGCGAACAACGACCACGTGACGCTTTACCACGTCCAAGACCCCGCACGCATCGCCCGCGCCGCAACGCGCACCGTCGTCGTGTTCGGCAGCGGCGACGGCATCATCGACGCGGCTGCAGCCGGCCTGCTCGACGGGCACGAGGCCGTACTGTATGCGGCCGACCTCACCGACGCCGAGCTGCAGCAGTGGGGAGACGCCGGGGCGCTGTTCCTCCTCACCGACTCGAACCGCGACCGAGCCCACCAATGGCGTGGCTCGCAGGACGTGTGGGGCTTCACCGAGACCGGAGGCCGCGGCAGCGACGTGCTGCGCTTCGACGCTCAGGACGCCCGCTTCCCGGTTTTCATCGATGAGCGCGCGATCGACGAGACCACGGCAGCACCCGACGGCGGCATCACCGTGCGCGCCACGTCGTATGGCAGCCCGGTGCGCTACCTCCCCGCTCACCGGCCGGCGATGGCCGTCGACGGCGACCCCCTCACGGCCTGGACGGTGGGCGCCGACGACGGCCCCACCGTGGGCGAGCAGATCCGCCTCTCACCGGTCGACGGCCTGCGCATCGTGCAAGCGGCGAGCGATGCACGGATCACCCGCGTCGGCATCGACGACGGTGGCACCCACCGCTCGGTCGATCTGGGCCCCGAGTCGACGACCGCGGACGGTCAGCGCATTCCTGCCACCGGCGTGGTGACGATCACGATCGAAGCCGTCTCCGGCTCGGGCGAGGTCGGCTTCACCGAACTGCTGCCTGATGCCCACCCCGAGACGGTGCGCACGCCCGTGTTGAGGGCGGCACCGGCGAGCGGCCCGTTCGGGGTGGTGCTCACCCGCCTCACCGACCAGGAGACCCAACTGCGCCGCGCGTTCGCCAGCCCCGCGCTACCCGCGCCGGAGTGGACGGTCTCCGTGCGGATCGACAGCGTGATCGGACGCAGCGGCACGATCACCACGGGGTGTACTGCCGAGCTGATCTCCCTCGACGGCGCCGCCGTGCCGCTTCAGCTCACTGCCGAAGACGCAGCAACGCTCTCCACCGGCGCGGCGGCCACGCTCGGCCCGTGCGAGCAGGCCGCACCGGTCGCCGCCGGCGACCACCTCCTCGTATCGACGGCATCGGATGGCCTGCAGGTCGATCGAGTCGTACTCGGCAGCGGGCTCACCGACCGCGGCGTGCCGACAACACCCGATGTCGTCATCCACCGGGGCGTCGACACCCACACAGTCACGGTCAGCGACTGCCCCGACGGCTGCTGGCTGGTGTTCGGCGAGGGCTACTCGGACGGCTGGTCGGCGTCGTCCGGCGACGCCACGCTGGGCCGCCATCTGCCCGTCAGCGGCGGTTTCAACGGATGGTGGGTCGCCCCGCACGCCGACGGAGCAGCCACGATCACGCTGCACTGGGCCGGCCAACGACCGATCTGGATCGCACTGGCAATGTCGGCACTGGCGATCCTGCTGCTGCTCGTCGCCGCTCTGTGGCCGGCACCTCTGGTCACCCGCCGCAGGGCGGTGGCCGGCCCGGTCATCGTCGGCCTCGGCCGTCGCCAGTCGCTTCGGCACACGGTTCCCGCCGCGACCATCGCCATCGCTGCCGTGGCCGTGGCCGTGTCGCCCCATTGGGCACTGCTGTGCCTCCCCGTTGCCGTCGTCGCCGTGGCAACGGCACGCACCAGGGTCATCGCGTTGATCGGCGCCGCGGTCGTCGTGCTGAGCGGCCTGGCCATCGCCGCCAAGCAGGCCGCCAACCACTATCCGGCCGACTTCTTCTGGCCGACCACGTTCGAGTGGTTGCACGCCCGGGTGTTGGCGGCAGCGATTCTCGTCGGCCTCGCCGCGGCTGTCGGTCGTGACGAGGCACCCGGCCAGTAGTGTCGCCACGGATGGAAGCCGACATGGCCGCTGGCCCCGAAGAAGTGGTGCCGGACACCCCGGAGGCTGCCGAGCCATCGCGACGCGATCGGTGGCTCGATCGGTGCACCATCGGTGCCCTCGTCGCGCTGATCGTGCCGCTCGTGGTCACCCTCGTCAACCTCGGCCGCCACCACTGGTACCCCACGGGCGACATGGCCCAGGCCGAACTGCACCTGCGCGGTTTCTTCGGCCACCCGCCGCTCGTCGGCGCGGCCGGCCGCATCGGCAGCATCCTCGTGCCGTACGGCCAGGGCTCGCACCCGGGCCCGGCGATGTGGTTCGCGATGCTGCCGGTCTATCTGCTGTTCGGCCGCACGTCGTTAGGGCTGATGGTCAGCGTCACGGTCGTACAGCTCGCATTCATCCTGCTCACTGTGTGGCTCGTGCGCCGCATGGCCGGCTCGCTGGTGGCGCTCGCGGTCGCAACCGCCGCGGCCGTGCTCGTGCATTCGCTGGGCGTGCCCGCCTTCGTCGAGCCCTGGAACCCGTGGCTCGCCGTGTTCGCGTACTTCGCGTGCATCGCCGCCTCGTGGGGCGTGCTCTGCGGCCGCAATCGCTGGCTGTGGCTCGCCGTCGGATGCGGCACGTTCGCCGTGCAGTGCCACGCTGGTTACATCCCGCTCGTGGGCGTGCTCCTCGCCGGACTCGTCGGGCTGGTGCTGTGGCGCTGGTACCGCGACCGTCCGCAGGGTTTCGGCCGGTCGTGGTGGCTCGCGGTGACGACGTTCGTGCTGATGTGGATCCCGCCGCTCATCGACCAGTGGCGCCGCGACCCGGGCAACCTGCGCATCCTGTTCCGCCATTTCACCTCCACCACCGAGGCCGACGGTGCGACGCGGAGCTACGTCGGCGTCACGGGCGCGGTGAAGGCTTTCATCGGCGAGTTCTCCGTCACCGGCCCGTGGGTGCGCGGCTCGTTCCGCCACCCCTTCCAGCCGCCCAACTACCTGACATTCGTGTTGGCCGTCGCGGTCCTCTTCGGCGCCGTCTGGGTGCTACGTCGCTCCACGGCGCCGCAGCGCCACGAGCTCACGCTGCTGTTCGGCCTGCTCGCCGTCGAGGTGTTCGTGGGCATCGCCGCCACCGCCCGGATCTTCGGCGAGTTCTACAGCTATGTCGTGCGCTGGTGGTGGGTGCTCGTCGCCTGGACGGCGATCGCCACCGCGCTCGCCTACCTCACCATGATTCGCCGCCAGCGTGCCGTCGGGGGCCTGTTCGTCGGGTTCGCGCTGCTCGCGTCGGTGTTCGCCACCATCAACGCAGCGAATGCCGACCTCCCCTGGCCACGCGATTCCCAGGCCGTCGGCGGCATCACCCCACTCATCGAACCGCATCTCGACCGCGACGCGAGGTACCTCGTGCGCTCGTACGACCCGGCGACGCTCGATGGTGTGCCCTTCGGCGTCATCCTCGAACTCGAGCGCGACGGTTACCACCCGGGTGTCGGCCCAGTGTCGAGTGCCGCCGCGCTGCCCCACCGGGTGCTGTACCCCGAGCAGGCCGATGCGGTGTTGTGGATCGTCGCCGGCGACCGGGCGATCACCGCCTTCCGCGCCAACCCGAGGGCGACCGAACTGGGTTACTACGACCGACTCACCGCCGCCGAGCGGCACCATGCTGACGACCTCCTGGCGGCGCTCGAACAGCGCCTCACCGAGATCGACAAGGCCTGCCTGATCCCGACGATCGAGAACAAGTTCGGCCTCGCCCCGCTCGTGATCGGCGGCGTCGACGTACCCGCCGACGTGCGTACGCTCGCGAGCGAGTACGACGAACTCGGCATGCCCGTCGCTGCGTTCCTGGTGTCCACGGATGAGCCCGAGTACAGGGGTGACCAGCCGGGCTGCTCCTGACCCTGCCGTATCAGCGGTCGACCGCGGCCTCGATCACGGGCACGTAGACCGTCTGCACGATCATTTGCAGCGTGGCGTCATCGAGGTGGAGTGCGTCCGGCCGCAGTGAGTGGCCGGCTGCCGCCTCAGCATCGGCGATGGGCCCGGCGATGTCGACGACGGACACGTCGGACCACCGCCCAGCCCACGTCGCCAACAGCGCATTCCAGTCGTCGACCCGCTCGCGCGAGCTGGACGGCGAGTACGACGAGTTCGCGAACAGCACTTCGGTGCCGTACGGCTGCACTTCGGCCAGCAGTTGGGAGATCGTCTCGTCGTGGACCGCCGTGTAGCGACCATCGCCGAGGTGGTACCAGCGGTCGTCGCCGGCGTAGCGCTGATCGGACTGCTCGGGGAGCGACACCACCACGAGCAGCACATCGGGTCGGAACTGCTGGATCAGCGATGGCCACTGCTCCTGCATGGTGAGGCAGTTCGTCGTCGAGAACTCGGCACCCGCCCACCACCTCACCTGCACCGCAGGCACGAGGGGACAGTTATGACGCCCCGCCCACAGCACGTCGAAGCGGTCGCCGGCCAAGCGGTCGAGTTCGATCGCCACTCCGTACGACGCACTGTCGCCGATGATCATCACCCGCTGGCGCGTCGTGGGGTGAGTCGCAGGTTGGTACATCGCGGGTGCGAGTTCGCCGGGCGTCAGGTAGGCCACCTCGGTGAGGCGGAGTGAAGCGGACTCGAGGAAGGCCCCCACGGGATCGACCGAGCCGGCTTCCTGCGACGCAGAATCGACGAACTGCAACAGTGCCGTGCTCGGCATGGCCACGTAGACGTCGCTCACGAACGCCAACTCGGCATCGATCGCGTCGTACTCGGCGAACGCGGCAGCGTCGCTATTGGCGCGCGCCTCGTCGAGCCGCTCTGTCGCCGCGCTGTGATCAGCGGCCCCCATCGTCAGCACCACGACATCGGGGGTCGGCCCCGTCGCGAGATAGCTGGCGAGTCGTTGCGCCGGGCTCGCGCAGTTGTGTGCGGGGTCGAGCAGCGAGCATCCCGCGTCGATCAGGTCGACAACCGTGGCGCCCGCCTGATCGGCCGCGCTCCTCACCGAAGCGAGGCCGCTGGCATCGCTGCCGACCACCGCCACCACGAGCGGGCCGGCAGGCGTTGAGGGTGTCGAGCCGAACTCGACCACGCTGTCGGGCGCATGGAGCATCGCATCGTAGGTAGTGGCTGCGACGGGCCCCAGGTGCACGAAGGCCACGGCCACCGTGACGACGACGATCGCCGCATAGGCGAGCGCGCCGCGCCACCGGCGCAGACCGAACTGACCACTGCGGATCGGGTGCTCGACGAGGTGGAACGAGGCGAGTGCGAACGCCAGCGTCACCACGAAGCGAACCCCGAACAACGGCCAGCGACCCATCCCGAGGCGATCCGCGGTGAGCACCTGATAGATCGGCCAGTGGTACAGGTACAGGCTGAACGCCAGGCGACCCAACTGCACGAACGGCCACAGCGACAGGAACCGCAGCGAAGGCCCTGGCACCATCGCGCCGACGATGAGCACGCACCACAGCACGGATGCAGCAGGCAGCCCCCCGCGCAGCACCACCGCGTCGGTGCGCTCGATCGTGACGAGCAGCACGAGGAACACCACCAACGCGACGAACCCGCTGATCGCCCACGGCCGCGGATTGCTCTGCATCCGCTCGAGGCCGATGCGCCGCACGACGAAGGCGGCGAGGCACCCCATCAACACCTCGGCGGCGCGGACATGAGTGCCGTAGTAACCGAGGTTCTGGTCGTTGGTCATGAAGCCGGCGATCACCGACAGGCCGATCAGCACAGCGATCATCGCGGCTGGCAGCCACTCACGCCGCCACCGTCGGGCCAACGCAACTGCGGCGACCATGAGGATCGCGAACACGAAATAGATCTGCTCCTCGAGCGCCAGCGACCAGTAGTGCAGCACCGGGCTGACGCCGCCGACGAACATGTCGGCGTACGACTGGTGGCTCACGACGAAGCGCCAGTTGGCCCCGTACGCCAGCGTCGCGAGCAGGTCGCCGCGCAGCTTCAGTGGTTGCTGGCCGGCGGCGAACCAAGGAGCACAGGCCGCAATGAGCAGGAGACACACGTACGACGCCGGCGCCAGGCGCCGCACGCGCCGGGCGAGGAAACGTTTCAGATCGACCCGCCCAGTGCGTTCGATGTGGTCGAGCAACAGCAGGGTGATGAGGAACCCCGACAGGGTGAGGAACATCGACACCCCGAGGAAGGAACCCTTCAGCGAGGTGAACCCGGCGTGGTAGAGCAGCACGAACGGGATGCCGAGGCCACGCAGGCCGTCCAGCCCGGGGAAGTAGCGACTCGAGGTCGGCTCCTCGGTTCCCTCGCTGGGCGTGCGCGGCTCGACAGTCATCGGAGCGATTGAATCAGACCCCGTCAGGGGGTGTGGGCGCGCGTACGACCGAGGCATGACGTCAGCGCCCGCCAGCGCCGCTTCAAACCCCAACCGGTCACGAGCAGCATCGATTCGGAGATGATGCGCATGCTCATCTTCGAGCTGCCGGCTGTGCGGTCGGCGAACAGGATCGGCACCTCGGCGATCGTCAGCCCGCCATCGGAGGCCCGCAGGGCGAGCTCGGTGAGGAAGGCATAGCCCTCGGCGCTGGTGGACGGGGCGTCGATGACCGCCAGGGCACCATGGCGGTAACCACGGAAGCCAGAGGTGATGTCACGCAGGTGCAATCCGAGCACGCCCGCGGTGTAGCGGTTGCCCCACCGCGACAGCAGACGCCGGTGGAGCGGCCAGTTCTTGGTGGCCCCGCCGGGGACGTAGCGCGACCCGATCACCATGTCGGCCCCGTCTTCCAGCGCCTTCACCAAGGCCGGCAGGGCCGACGGATCGTGCGACAGGTCGGCGTCGAGGTGGAGCACGAGATCGACATCCTCGGCAGCGGCGATCGCGAAGGCACGGCGATACGCGCTGCCGAGGCCGCGCTCGTCCGTGCGGACCACGACGTGAGCGTTCCCGGCGACAGCGCACGCCTGTCGAGCGAGCTCGGCGGTGCCATCAGGGCTGTTGTCGTCGATCACCATCATGTGTGCGTCGGGCAATGCGGCGCGGACCCGTTCGATCCAGCCGGTGATGTTCTCGGCCTCGTTGTAGGTCGGTGTCATGACAAAGGCACGCACGAGGGAGCCAACCTACCAGCCCACCCCGCTGCAGGCCTACCCGGTAGATTCGCGGCGATGAACCGCCCGACGACCCGCTGGGCGCCATCATGGAGGGGCTGGCCATGGTCGGCCGCCGCCGTAGCGGTGGTGCTCGCCGCCTGGACCCTGCGCCACGGTTTCGCCCCTCACAGCGACAGCGTTTCCTACTGGAGCGCAGCTCGCAACGTCGCCCACGGCCACCTCACGTCGTCGAGCCTGATCCCCGCGTTCTCCGACCTCGACGTGAGATCGCTGCTCGGTGACGGCCGGGCACCGTTCGTCGACTTCCCCCTTGGTTACCCCTGGCTGACTGGCGCGATCGGCGTCGTCGTCGGCATCACCGCCGCCCAGTTGTTGCTGATGCTCATCGCCGCCGCGACGACGGCCGGTTTGGTGGTGCGCGGGCCGCGGCCGGCGATGTCGTACGCCGTGCTGGTGCGGCGCGCCGCTGTCGCCTGGCTGGCAATCTCGCTGCCGATCGCCGTGGAGGCCCGCCAGGGCGCGCTTCCCGAGCCGCTGTTCGTTGCCGGGCTGGTGCTGTTCTGCGTGCTCGTGGCGCGGCTACGCGCCGCCGAGAGCGACCGTTGCCACGTCGCCCTCCTGCAACTCGCCGCGGTCGGGGGTGCGCTCGGGTTGGTCCGCTTCGTCGGTCTGCCGCTCGTGGTGCTCCTGCTCGTCGAGGGCTGGCGCGCGAAGCTGCCCAAGCGCTGGCTGGCCGCCGGCAGCGCACTGTGCGCCCTCCCCGGCGCCGCCAACGCGGCCTGGGCGGCCCACGTGACGGCTCGTTCCGCGCATCGGATGTCGCGCTCCGCCGTCGATTTCAAGTTCGCCGCCCACTCGCTGACGGGCTGGTTCACGTCGTGGCGCACCACCGTCGCCGACATCCTGCGGCCAGATTGGACTGTGCCCACCGTGTACTACGCCGTCGCGGCGGCGGCTTTCGTGGTGGTCGTGGCCGGCGCGGCGTGGTGGCTCCGGCGCGGCGCGGCCGCCCCGTTCTCCACGGTGCCACTGGCCGTCGCCGGTGGGCTGGTGGCTTCGGTGCTCATCACGATGTTCGGCTACGACGCGCTCACCAAGTTCGAGCCGCGGATGATGTACCCACCCGGCGTGCTGCTCGCGCTCGCGTGGGCATGGTGGCCGGGTGGCACGCGGCTGCCGGCGCGATGGGCGGCCGCGGTCGCCGTGGTCTGGGCGCTGCTCGCCGCCGGTCCTTGGAACTGGCATGCGCCCAGCTTTCACGGCAACCCGGTCCGGGCGCGGATTCTGCACGAGGCCGATCCTGACGTCGTGGTGAGCAACCTCGCCGACGTGGTGCACTACCAGACGGGTATCCCGGCCGCCTACTTCCCAACCCCCATCCTTGTGCATTCCGGCCTCCTCCGCGACCCCGACCCCGATGCCGTGATGGCCGATCTCCCCTGCCGGCTGTTGCGGGCCAACGGCGTCGTCCTGCTCGACGGCACCGGCTTCCTGCCCCCCGACCCGTGGGCCACCTCCATCCTCGACGAGCAGACCGCCGCCGGCCGCTTCACCCGCACCGAGGACGGCGGATTCGTGCTCTTCGCGCCCACCCTCGGCGCGTGCAGCGTGGGATAGCATCGTCGGGCCGTGTCCGACAGAGAGCCGCTCCAGCCAGTGCCGTCCGGGCACGATCCCGAGGGTCGGGGCGTCACCCAGGCGGGGCGCCTGGCCCGCCTGCCGGCCTTGGACGGGTTGCGCGGCATCGGCCTGCCGATGGTGATGCTCTACCACCACGGCCTGGCCCTGTTCGGGTGGATCTTCCACGGTTCGATCCTGTGCGTGTCGATGTTCTTCACCCTTTCGGGCTTTCTCATCACCCGGCTGCTCGTGCAGGAGCATGCCGAGCACGATCGCATCTCGCTGCGTCGGTTCTATGCGCGCCGCCTGCGCCGCCTCATGCCCGCGGCGCTCACGGTGGCCCTGCTCATCGCCCTCATCTGGACCGTGTACCCCAGCGGCAACCGCGGCCTCGACTTCCCGTCGTTCTTCTGGGCGATCTTCTACGGCACCAACCTCATGCTGCTGTTCCGCGGCAGCAGCTACCAGAACCTGTTCGCCGAGCAATCGCCACTGCAGCACACCTGGTCGCTGTCGCTCGAAGAGCAGATCTACATCGTCTTCCCGTTAGTGCTCATCGGCATCCTGAGTTTCACGCGCCTGCGCCGGTCGGCAGCCGGGGTGCTGATGGCCCTGGCCGCAGCCAGTTTCGCGTCGGCATGGATGTGGGCCGAGTTCGTCGGCGACAGCCGGCCGTACTACGCCACCGAGGCCCGCGCCGGGGAGTTCCTCGTCGGTGCCGCCGTCGCAGTGTTCTGGGCGCGGTCGCCCCTCGTGCCACGGCTCAGCCGCCTCATCCGCTCACGTCTTGGCACCTGGGTCGGCGTCGCGGTCCTTGTGCTCGACATCTGGTTGTGGATCGCCACCCGGCTCGACAACCACTACCTGTTCCGGGGCGCGACGGCCCTCAACGCGGTGCTGGTGGCTGTGTTGATGGCCTACGCCTGCGCGGCGCCACTCACCGGCGCGTCCCGCGTGCTGAGCGTGGCGCCGCTCGTGGCCATCGGCAAACGGGCCTACACCCTCTACCTCGTGCACTGGCCGGTCTTCGTGCTCCTCAGCCCCGAGGCGACCGGCCTCTCGAGCATGCCCCTCCTCGTGGTCCGTCTCTTGTGCAGCGCTGCCGTCGGCGAAGTCATCTACCGCTTCGTCGAGGGGCCGATCCTGCGCGAGCGCATCTGGCCGGGCCGGCGTCTGTTCCGCGGGTGCGCGCTGCTCGCCGCCACCGGGCTGGCGCTGGCCATGTTCGCCCCTGCGTCGGCGATCAACCGCCTGCTCGACCCCGAGGCGCTGGCGCTGCAGCAGCAGCTGTTGAACAACCTGCCCCAGATCACCGCCGCCGACCCCACGCGGGCCGTCGGCGACGACACCCTGCCAGCGAGGGTGCTCGTGGTGGGCGACTCTCAGGCGTGGTTCGTGGGCACCGGCATGGTGCAGATGTGGGGCGAGGCCAACGGGGTGCACGTCGAGTACTCCGCCGGCGTGGGTTGCGGCACCACCGAGGTGGGCGCAGTGAAGTACCTCGGCGAGCAGTTCGACAACGGCCGCCCTGGCTGCTTCGAGTGGGCCGACAACCTGCCGCGGATACTCGCCCGCTTCCGCCCCCAAGTGGTGGTGGTCGCTGGTGGCCTGGCGAACATCAGCGACCACCGCATCGACGGCCGCTGGCAACACATCGGCGAGCTCGACTACGACGCCTGGCTGCTGCAGCAAATGCGTGACTTCGCCGCGGCGATGTCGGTGACCGGCGCGCACGTCGTGTGGCTCACCAACCCCGACGTCGACGTGCCCAACCCGCCCGGCGTCGGCTCGTTCCCCGAGGAGGACCCGCAACGGATGGCCCGCTATAACGAGCTGATCGGGCAACTTGCCGATGAGCTCGCCGCGGTCGACACTGCCGACCTGGCCACGGTCGTGCAGGAGCGGCCCGGCGGACAGTTCGACCCGACGTTCCGTCCCGACGGCGCGCACATCCTGCTCACCGAGGCCCCGGATGTCGTCGAGTTCATCGCCGACGCGATCGTGAAGGCGACCAGCCGTGTTCCGTGACCGCCTGCGCTCCCGGCCCGACTTCGCCGCCGCCGCGGGTTGGGTACTCGGCTACCTCGCAATCACCGCGACCGGTCAGGGCTTCGACACGGGCTACCTCGACTACGGGTGGCAGATCGTGCCCTGGTCGGTGCTCTCGCGCGACCCGTTCGCCAGCGTCTGGTACCTGCACATCCAGCCCCCGTTGTGGAACCTCACTCTGGGGCTCGCCGCCAAGATCTCGCCGTTCAGCGATTCGCTCACCCTGCGTGGGCTGCAATTCGTGATCGGGGTGCTGTTGGTGATCGTGGTGGCGCGAGTCGTTCGCGCCATGGGAGTCTCGCCACTGGCCACCTTCGTGCTCACGCTCCTGGTGACGCTCAACCCCGAGGTACTACACAACGCATTCGAGCCCACCTACGAGCTGGCGGTGGCGCTCCTGCTCGCCCTCGTCGTACGCACGGCCCAACGGGCGGTCGCCCAGCGGCGGGGCATCGACTACGTGTGGTTCAGCGCCGCTGTCACCGCGGTGGTGCTCACGCGCAGCCTCTATCACCCCCTGGTCGCACCGGTCATGCTGGTCGCGCTGGGCTGGGTGCTGCGACGCACGCTCACCCGGCGCCATGTGCTGCTCGCCGCGGCGATCCCCACCGTGCTCGTGGGTGGCTGGCTGCTGAAGAACCAGATCGTCTTCGGCGATGCCACGACTTCCAGCTGGGTAGGGATGAACCTGCAACGCTCGACGATTCCCATCCTTGACCGCGCCGAGTTGGAGCGGATGCACGATGCGGGTGAGATCAGCGACATCGCAATGATCGGGCCGTTCGGTAACTACGGCCTCTACCGCGACTCGATGCCACCGTGCACCCCGGCCCATCACCACGACGCGGTCACGCTCGAGGGTCATCTCGATCCACAGGGCGTGATCATCCCCAACTTCAACTACGAATGCTTCCTGCCGGTGTACGAGCAGGCCGGCCGCGACTTCTGGGAAGTCGCCCGCGAACACCCCGGTGTCTGGGTGGAGGGCCGCGTCTTCTCGCTGCGGATGACGTTCACCACGTCGTCGCGCCCAGTGGCTTCGGAATCGGTGGTGATGCGCTGGCTCGACGAGGTGTACCACCTGTTGCGCCTCGACGTCCGGACCGGCATCTCCACGATGGACTGGGGAACCCCGTTGTACGGCGCGTTCAATCTCACCGTGCGCTTCTCGTTGTTGGTCGTCGCGCTGTACGTACTCCTTGCGCTGTACGCGCTCATCGCCCTCGGCCGTCGCGTGCTGCGTCGCGCCGGGCGCCCGAGCGATCCGGTCCACCAAGCAACCTATGCGCTGGTGGGTTTCCTCGGGGGGCTCACGGTGGCGGTCGGTGCGATCGGCGAACTCGGCGAGCAGGCACGGTTCCGGGCGATGACCGACCCGATCGTGCTCGCGATCGGCGTCGTGCTCGCCACCCGCCTGCTGCGGCGGTGGCTCGGCCGACCAGCGGCCCAGCCCGAGGCGCAGGCATGAGCGCGCCGACCGGTGAGGCGCCCATCGCCCCACCGCTGAAGACCTACACCGGAGCCCTCGACGGGCTACGCGGCTACGCGGCCATCATCGTCGTGATGGTGCACGCGCGCGTCTCCTGGATGCAGGGTGGCACGGCGATCATCAGCACGTTCTTCCCCCTCTCGGGCTTCCTCATCACCCGCAACCTGATGCGCGAGATCGAGCGCAGCCGCACCATCGATTTCAGCCGCTTCTGGTGGCGACGCGTCCGACGGCTTCTGCCCGCCTCCGCGATCGGGGTCGCCGTGGCAACCTCGGCAGAGATCTACAAGGACCTCCCGATACGAGCGATCGACACGATCTCGTCGCTCACCGGCTGGAAGAACTGGCAGATAATCTACTCGCCCAACATCGCCGACCCGGCGATGAGCGTGTGGTGGTCGCTGGCAATCGAGGAGCAGTACTACCTCGTCTACCCCAGTCTGCTGCTGCTGTTGGTGTTGCTCGCCCGCAGGCGCGGGGCGACCATCGCGCTCTGGCTGATCGCCACTTCGTCGCTGCTCTACGTGCTGTGGGGCTATCACACCCGCAACCCGGTGACGATCCACGAGGTGTACCACGGCACCCATGGCCGTCTCTGGGAGATTCTCGCGGGCTGCCTCCTCGCGCTCCACGGCAAGCTGCCCGACCGGTTGCGGGTCAACCCGCTCTGGGCGTTCGCGCTCATCGTCATTTGCCAGACGAGCTGGTTGCTGCGCGACGACGTGTGGTTCGAGCCACCGCTGCGCATTTTCCTCACGATCATCGGCACCGTCTGGCTCATCGACGGGGTGTGCCACGGCCCGCCGACGGTCACCGCCCGCCTGCTCGGCTCCTGGCCGTTTCGCCCGCTCGGCCTGATCAGCTACGAGATCTACATGCTGCACACGTCGGTGTTGCTCCTGCTGCCCCACCTCGGCGGCATCCGCCTGTTCACGGTCACCGGGGCCTTCCTGCTCTCGGCCGCAGTCGGCTGGCTCGTACACCTCATCGTGACACCGTTGCGCGAGTCCTGAGCGGCCGCCGGCTAGCAACCCTCGCCCATGGGCGTGTAGCGCACCACCTCGCCGAAGTGTTGCTCGGTGAGCACCCCGTCGGCCACCATCGTGGCGAACTCGTCGCTCAGCGACTTGTCGGCGAAGGGTCCACCGGAAACCACGATCACCCCGGAGTGCTCGGCGAGCAGGCACGGCAGCCGGCGAAGTTCCGCCTTCTGGTCGACGGGCTCCTCGGTGAGCAGGCGCACCGCCCGCGGCAGGTACGCCGCAGGAACCCCGGTGTGCCACCACACCGCATCGGCGTCGTCACCGACCACGAGCGCCGCGTCGCCGACGGCCTCGACCAGGTCGGCACGCACCCGCGGAGTGGACTGGGGCTCGAGCTTCCACGGCTCGGCCGCCGAGGCCACCCACAGGATCACGGCCGCGAGGAGCAGACGCCCGTCGATGCGCTCGCACGCGGCCCACACCAGCCCGGTGAGCGTGAGGATCCCGGCGGGCAGCAGCAACCGGTTGTCCGGGGCGACGAGCGAGTCGAACAGCAACATGCCGACGAGCAACGCCCCGGTGAGCACACCGGCCATCGCCAGCGTGATCTGGATCGGCCTCGGCAACCACTCGCGGCCGGCGGCAATGGCGACCATCGCGACAAGGACCCCCACGCTCCACGCGACGGCGAGCACGAAGCCCCACCACACGGGCCAGCGCCCCGAATAGAACAGCGACAACGACCCGCCGTGGCGGTTCGACACCCACCCGACGATCGAGTGCAGCGCCATCCTCAGGTCCGCGCCCTTGATCTCACGCAGGCCCACGCGATGGCCGCTGCCGACGGCCGATGCCCACGCCACGTTCACCACCACCGGGCTGACCGAGCCGGCGATCCAGCCCCACGAGCGTCGCCAACCACGGTCGCGCCACAGCAGGATCGCAGGCACGAGCACCACCGGCAGGCCGACGAAGCGGGCACAACCGGCGAGGCCACCGAGCACCACGGCGAGCGGCAGCCGGCGCGGGCCGCCCACCACCAGCACCGCCGCGAGGCTCACGAGCACGGCGCAGAACACCGGCTCCGAGAGGCCGCCGCGCAGCACGTACTGGTAGATCGGCATGAGGGGCACACCCAGTGCGAACACGCCCGCCGCGGCGAGGTGCCAGCGTGTGGAACCGCCCCCCATTGCCCGACGGCGCACCACGGCGTGCACCATCGCGGCAGACATCACCGCGCTACCGGCGATGGCCACGAGGATCAGCGCCCGGCGAGCGCTGGTGAACCAGGCCACTGCGCCCGTCAGCACGGTGAAGCCGGCGGGGAAGTCGGTGAACGGCACCCGCCCACCGCGGCCGACGAAGTCGGCCGACGAGAACTGACTGAACGACGGCACGAGCGTGGTCGTCAGGCCGTGCCCGTGGGCGAAGCTGTCGGCTCCGGCGACGTAGGAGGCGGCGTCGAAGAACTGAGCCGGCCCGTGCCAGGCCAAGACCACACCGAGGACCGTCGTCGCCAGGCCCGCCGCTACCGCGAGACCGTGCCCGCCGAGCCAGGCCCGCAGACGCCCGACCCAACGTCGCGGAGGATTCACTTCACCGACTCGACGACGAGGCGGGCGAAGCGCTCGCGTCCGGCGGGCGTGAGCTGGCCTCGATCGAGCACCCGCACCGTTCCATCCGCGGTGCACTGGCCGAGCCCCGGCCGGTCTTCACCGGCGCCCGGAGTGTCCCACCACCGGCACGGTTCGTAGTCGGACCCGGTGAACAAGGGCGCAGCGGGGCGCACGTTGGAGCCCATCGGGCGCATCCCACCCTCGGGGCGCACCGGTTGCTCAACACGTGGGGCACCCCAGTCAGAGTCGCAACGCGACCAGTCGGCGAACGACAACACCACCTTCGGTGCGTCGTGGAGGTGGGCCGCGACGTCGGCGCAATCGGTCGAGTCGATCTCGAGCACCTCGGGCAACATGCCCTCCTGGCGCAGGCGGCGCAGCAGCTCGTCGCGCGCCTGCGTCACCGCACCGTCGCCGATCACCACGACGTCGACCGAGTCGCCACCGGTGGCGGGCACGCCCCACACGAGCCAGGCGGCGGCGAGCACCACGACCACGCCCACCGCAGGCCACAGCCAGGCGCGGCGGTCAGCGGGGGCGACGGGGGCGGAGGCGTCGGACATCAGCCCGCTACGGTAACCGACCCGCCCGAGGCGGACACCGCCGGGAGGGGCGCCACGTGACGGTGCCGCCTACACTCCAACGTTCGTGAGCACCCGGCAGACGCCCTCCGCCCGCGTCGCCGCGGTTGCGGCCGCGATCGTGACGTTCGGCGTGGTCGAGCGCCAGGCGGGGGTCGGTCACTCGTCACTCGTGCTCGCCATCGGAGCGCTCCTCACCCTGTGGTGCGTGGTGGGCGTCGTGCGCCGCTGGTTCACCCGCTCGATCGCAGCGCCAGGCCTCGTCGAAGTCGCCGCGATCGGTGCCGCGGTCTTCTCCCTGCCCGTCAGCCGGGTGGTGCTGCACCAGTACGACGAGCGCGCAGTGAACCTCGGCCACGTCATCTACCAGGGCCCCCTGTTCGCACCGCTGCTGTGGACCGCGCTGGTGTCGGTCGCTCTGGCCGTCGCCACCGCGGTGTTCGTGGTCGGGCCGATCCTGCACACCCTCGGGGTGCCGAACGGGCTGTTGCGCCGCCGCGCCCTGTACGCCGCGGTCACCGCCGCCTCGTTCGCGTGGCGCGTGTACGCGCTCTTGCGCATCGCCCCGGCACGCACCGACGGTGGCGACCCGCTCTACTACCACACCCAGGCGAACACGGTCGCCCGCGGCCTCGGCTTCATCGAGCCGCTCAACTGGATCGCCCACGGCAAGCAAGTGGCCACCGCCGTCCACGGCCCCGGCTACACCGTCTACCTGTCGCTGTTCTCCCGCCTCGGCGCATCGACATGGTTCGACCACCGAATGGCCTCGTCGTTGATCGGCAGCGCGTCGGTGCTGCTCGCGATCGTCATCACCCGCCGCCTCGCCGGTACGACCGCGGCACTCATCGCCGGCACGTTCGCGACGTTCTACCCCAACCTGTGGACGATCGACGGGGTGCTGTTCCCCGAGGGCCTGTTCATCTTCTGCTGCGGCCTGGCGATCCTGTTCGCCTACCGCTGGGCGGATCACCACCGGCGCACCGATGCGGCGGGACTCGGGCTCGCGGTCGGCGCGGCCGCGCTCACCCGCGGCGAAGGCATCTTCCTCATCGGCCTGCTGTGCATCCCGCTCGTGTGGATGGCCCGCGCCGCGTTGTCGCGCCGCGAGCAGCTCGCCGCCTACGGGCTGATGCTGCTGGGCTGCCTCGTGTTCGTCGGCCCGTGGACCGTGCGCAACATGAGCACGTTCGACACATTCGTGCCGCTCTCCACGAACGGCAACGAGCTGCACGTGTACTCGAACTGCGACGACACGTACAACGGCAAGTTCCTCGGCTTCTGGATGTTCCAGTGCCAGGTGCGCCTGCGCGACCCCGACGGCGACGGCGTGGTGAATTTCGAGCCGGCCGGCGACGAGGCACAGAAGGCGAAGTACTGGCAGCAGGTCGGCTTCGACTACGCGAAGGATCACGCCGGGCAGTTGCCCAAGGTGGTGCTCGCCCGCATCGGCCGCCAGTGGGAGCTGTTCCGTCCATTGCAGAACGCCGAGTTCGCCCCGATCGAGGGCCGCGACGCCGACTGGGCGCGCCTCGCGCTCGTCTTCTATTACCCCCTCGCCGGGCTCTCGCTCGTCGGAGTGCGGCGCCTGCGACGGCGCAAGGTGTCGGTGCTGCCGCTCGCGGTGCAGTTCCTCGCGGTCACCATCACCGCCGCGTACGCGTACGGGACGATCCGCTTCCGCGCCCCGGCCGAGCTGGCGCTGTGCATCCTCGCCGCGATCGGGCTCGCCCCGTGGGCCGCGCGGGCGGTCTCGTGGCTGGGCGCCAGGGTGCGGCGCGGCCACGCCGACATGCCGGCCGACCCACGGCGGAAGTGGCTGCGGTGGTGGCCCGCCGCGGTGGTTGCGGCAGTCGTCATCGCGGCAGCACGCGGCCTCTACCTCGCCCCGGGCGCGCCGATGGAAGAGGGCTTCATGCTCGTCTTCCCCGAGCGGATGCTGAAGGGCGACATCCCCAACGTCGACTTCCTGCACCTCTACGGCCCGGCCTCGCTGCACCTCCTCGCCGGCGTCTACTGGCTGTTCGGCACGACGGTGAACGTCGCCCGCACCGTCGGCCTCGCCTACAACGTCGCGATCATCGTCGCGCTGATGGCGCTCGCCCGGCCGTGGGGGCGCACGGCCACCGCTGCCACCGGCGTCATGGGCGCTCTGGTGGTGCTGTCACCGATCGGGCTCAACCCGCTCGCGTGGCACGGGGCGATCGCCCTCGCGCTCTGGAGCCTCGTTGTCGCGTTCCGTGGCGGCCGACGTTCGGCGTTGTCGTCGGCCCTGCTCGTGGGCCTCGCGCTGAGCTTTCGCCCCGACCTCGTGTTCGCCATCGGTGCCGCCCACGGTGTGCGCTGGTGGCTGCGTGGCAAGTCGCGCGAACGGTGGCGCCAGGCCGCGCTCGGCCTCGCCATCGGCATGGTGCCGACGATCGTGCACGTGTTCGTCGCCGGCCCGGCGGCGTACTGGCGCGGGGCCGTCATCGAGCCGGTGTTCACCTTGCGCGGCGGGCGCACTCTGCCGCGGCCGCCGTCGCTGCACCAGCTCGACGGTGCGCTGCAGGTGATCGGCGAACGCCCCGCCCCGTGGTGGCCGTTACCCGCTCCTGATGCACCATTGCAGCTCTTCGTTTGGTTCTTCCTCCTGCCCGTGGCCGGTGTCGGCTTCCTCGTGCTCGCTGTGCGTTGGTGGCGGCGCTCGCGCTCGCCGCGCCACCTGGCGATGGTGGCCGTGGCGACGTTCTCCGTCGGCCTGCTCACCCAGGCCCTGCAACGGCCCGACTCGGCGCACCTGTTGTGGGGCAGCGTGGTGACGTTCCCGATGGCGTGCTGCTGGCTCGCCGAGTGGTGGAGCCTGCGCACCGGCACGGGCACACGCGCCGGGCGGATGGCGATGATCATGACCCCACTGGCAGTGCTGCTCGTGGTGCTGCCGTTCTACACGTTGCGCACGTACACCCAGCACGTGCGCCAATCGCTCGGCGCCTCCCACGGCGGCCTGCCCCCGGGCCTGCCGGTGGTGCGCGGCGATCGCGAGTACCGGCTCGGCGACGTGCGCGCGTGGAAGGCCTCCCAGCAGGCCGTCGACGACCTCTCGCGGCTGGCAGAGCCGGGCGAGCGCCTGCTGATCGGCCCGGTCGACCTGCGCCAGACCACGTACAGCGACGTGTTCTTCTACTTCCTGTTCCCCGAGCTCACCCCGGCGACCCCTTACATCGAGATGGACCCGGGGCTGGCCAACCTCGCCGGCTCGGGCCTCGACCACGACGTGGCCAGCGCCGACTGGCTGATCCTCGACCGCCTGTGGTCGGGGTGGGTGGAACCGAACGACTCGATCGTGTTCGGCCCCGACACGCCCAACGTCGTGGTGGAGGAGCAGTTCTGCCTCGTCGGCAGCTACGAGCACGACCTCGTACGGCTGTACCACAAGTGCGCCGGAGGTGGCGCTCCTGGCCCCTACGAGGGCCCCTACGAGCCCGAGTGGGACTACGCCGCCCAGGTGCACGTCCCGATCCCGCCACGCAGCGACGGTACCTACCCGCCCGGCTCTCCCGCCGCGCCCTGAGCGGTGCTCAGGAAGCGGCGCGGTGCTTCGCGCGTGCCTGGCGCAGCACCACCTCGAGGTGGCGCTCGGCGGCGCGGTCCCAGCTCAGCGAGGCGGCGTACTCCAGCGCGCCACGCCGCAGCTTCTCCAGCTGCTCGGGATCGCGCAACAGGGTGACAAAGGACGACGCGAACTCGTCGCCGCGGTCCACGAGCAGGCCCGACTGGCCCTCACGAACCGCGTCGGTGTGGCCGACGATGCGGGTGGCGACCGATGGTGTGCCGCACGCCGCGGCCTCGGTGATCACCATGCCCCAGCCCTCGGACTGCGACGCGGTCGCGAACAGCCACGCCCGCTGGTAGGCCTCGACGAGCGCATCGTCGTCGACCCGGCCGCGCAGGGTGCACCATTCGCCCGCGCCGAGCGCGGCGATGCCCTGTTCGAGCTGACCGCGGTCGGGCCCGTCGCCCACGATCTCCAGCCGTAGGTCGGGGATCTCGCGGCGCGCCGCGGCCACGGCCTCCACGATCGTGAGATGGCGCTTCATCAACGCGAGCCGGCCGACGGCGACCACGAGCGGGGTGGGCGAGCGCCGGGCCGGGTCGGGGCGGAACATCGCTGACAGGCCGGGTTCGATCACATCGATGCCCTCCCGGCGGAAGCCGAGCTCGACAAGTTCCTCGCGGCCTGACTCGGCGAGCGTCACCACCGGGTGGTGGCGGTACAGCCGCGGGGCGATGCGCGACTCGGTGAAGTGGCCGGCGAGTGCGATCGGGCGGGGGAAGTACTCGTGCCACATCTTGCCGTGCACATGGTGCAGCCAGGTGACGCGGGGCCCGCGGAACCACAACGGGCTGAACCACGGCAGCCCGTTCCAGATGTCGATCACGGCATCGGCGGTGTGGCGGTCGCGCCACACACCCTCGAATGGGGTGCGCAGCAGCACCCCTGCGCGGCCGCCGTGCTGCACGATGCGATAGCCGTTGCGCTGCAGGGTACGCGGGGTGTCGAAGGTGGAGGTGCGGTGCACGATGTCGAGCCCCGCGGCCGCCCACCGGCGCAGGATCTCGTCCGCATGCACCTCGGAGCCACCGGCCTCAGGGTCGTCGAGGTCGCGCCACGCGTAGCTGTGCACGCGGCGCACCCCGAGGGCGCGCAGTTCCTCGACCTGAGCGGCGAGCTCTGCGGACGACATCTGCTCAGCCGAGCGGCAGCCGACGCCAGATGGGGCCGGGTACGTGGCGCAGCGCCGAGAACACGTACCGCAGGATGCCCGGTGCCCACACGGTGCGGCGGCCCGAGCGCAGGCCCTTCACCGTCACCTCGGCGACCTTCTCCGGTGTGGTCGCGAACGGCGCGGCGGCCATGCCGGCGGTCATCTGCGAGTGGACGAAGCCAGGGCGCACCACCAGCACCTTCACGCCGGTGCCCACGAGCGAATCGCCGAGGCCCTGGGCGAACCCATCGAGGCCGGCTTTGGTGGCGCCGTATACCGGGTTGGCCTTGCGCACGCGCTCGCCGGCGACGCTGGACAGCACCACCAGGGCACCATGGCCCTGGCCGCGCATCACGTTGCTGGCGGCGATCGACGCACTGATGGCCCCGGCGAAGTTGACGCTGGCCAACGCCGCGGCCGCGACCGGATCGTTGGTGAGCTGTTCGCCACCGAGCTGGGCGAAGGCGAGCACCACCACGTCGAGGTCGCCGTGGCGCTCCGCGATCTCCTGCAGCAGGGGTTCGTGGGTGGCGGGCGCGTCGCCCTGGAAGCCGACCACGTCGACCGTGAGGCCGGGTGCCGCCTGGCGAAGCCCGACGGCTGCTGCCTCACCGGCCTCGACGTTGCGGCAGGCGAGCACGATCGTGCGGGTCGAAGGCGACAGCAGGCCGCGGACGATCGCCAGGCCGATGTCGCTGGTACCGCCCAACAGCACCAGGGTCTGGGGCAGGCCAAGGCCGTCGTTCATCGCGTCGTCACTCCACTGCACGTCGGGGCGGCTGAAAGCATCGTTTCAGTCTGGCAGGTGGCGAGCACCATCCCACCAGGCGTGCGGCAACTATCGTGCCCACCCATGCGCCTTGCCGAAGGCCGTCGTGCGACGGCGTTGTTGTGCACCGTCGTGGCGCTCCCGTTCCTGTTCAGCGGCCTGCGTGCGCTGCTCGGCGGTTGGGCGCCGTCATGGGACACGGCGTTCGTGCAGATGCGTGTGCTCGACGTCGGCAGCCGCCACACCCCGCTGATCGGCCTGCCCTCCACGGTTTCGGTGGCGGCGGGCGCGGAGATCCATCACCCCGGCCCGCTCCAGTTCTGGCTGCTGGCGGTGCCCGAGCTCCTGCTGCGCCACACCCGCGGCGGCCTCGCGCTCGCTCAGGCCCTAGTGAATGCCGCGCTGGCCGCGGTCAGCGTGGCCGCCGCGCTGGCCGCGGCCGGTCGTCGGGCCGCGCTGGTGACCGCATTCGGCTGGCTCGCAGCGGCATGGCTGATCGGCGACGAGGCCCTGCACGACCCATGGAACCCAGCGTTCGCGATGATCGCCCTGCTGTCGTGCGCGGTGTGCGCGATCGCCTTCGTGCACCACCACCGGCCGTGGGTGGCCGCGGCCGTGGTGGCGACGGCGTCGACCGCGGCGCAGGCGCACCTCGTCGCGCTGGTGCCGGCCGTCGCGCTCGTGCTGCTCACCGCGGTCGCCGCGGTGCGTCGCGACGGGTGGCGTAGGTCGTGGCCAGCCGCCAGCGCCGCGCTCGTTGGCGGGGTCGTGGCCTGGGTGGGCCCGGTGGTCGATCAGCTCCTGCACTCCCCCGGCAACCTGCGCGCCCTGCTCGGCGGGGCCGGCGACACGGACGCGCCGTTCGGGCCGGTCCGTGGCTTCGACCGCTTCACGCGGGTGCTCGTGCCCCCGGGCTTACTCGCCGACGGGGTACCGGCCGGGATACACGGCCCCCGCCGCGCCTGCGAATGGCTGGTCGCGCTCGCCGTGCTCGCGTTCGTCGCCTGGGGTTGGCGCCGTCGCCACACCGCCGGCCGGGCCACAGCTGTGCACCTGGTGGCGGTCGTGCTCGCGATCGCCACCTGGCTCGGCCAGGCGATCACGCCCGACTCGTACTCCTCCGCGTTCGGCCGGCACATCTGGGCGTTGATGTGGCCGGGAGTGCTGGTGGTGTGGGCCGCGGCGACGATCACCCTCGTCGACCTCACTCGCGGGCGCGAACTACCCCACACCGCGGTGCTGCTGCGGCGAGAAGCGCCGCTCGTCATGCTCGCGCTCCTGCTGCTGGCCACCACCATGATGACGTTCACATCGCCGCTCACCGAGCAGCGCGACGGCCGCTGGTTCCAGGTGATCGGGCGCGTGTCGACAACGGTGAACCTCGACCAACTGCACGGCTCGGTGGTGGTGCGTGGCGAGGGCCTCACGCCCGAGTCGGAACTCCTCGCCGGGGTGGCCGCCGATCTGCTCCGCCAGGGCGTCGACGTGCGCCTGGACGGGCCGATCTCGGCGGGCCTGGTCAACCCGGTGCACCTCGGCACCCAAGGCGCGACCGTCCTGCTCGTCGATGCCGACGGCGGCGAGCCACCCGAGGGCGCCACCGAGCAACGATCGCGGCCACCGCTCGTCACCCCCGATGGCCGCCCGATCCGCGTCTATGTCATGGAGAACCGGTGAACCGCTGGCGCGAACACCGCCCATTGCTCGCCGCCATGCCACTCGGGCTCGCCATCCGCATCCCACTGCTCGTGCATGCGCAGCACCAGGGCGTGCCCGGCGACCAGTTGCAGTACTCGGCGCAGGCGATGGTGAACGCCCAGGGGCGCTGGTTCCAGCAGCCGTTCTTCCCCGGCGTACCCGCCGCCGAGCACCCGCCCGTGCTCTCCGCCGTGCTCACCCCGATCACCTGGCTGGTGTCGCACGAGCACATGATCTTCTCGCAACGGCTGGTGGTGCTCGCGTTCGGGTTGATGAACATCGCGCTGATGTACGTGCTCGGACGGCGCTGGTCGCCGGCCGCTGGCGCACTGTGCGCCCTGCTCGCCGCGGTCGACGCCCACCTCTTCCTCGACGACGTGCTGCTGTTCTCCGAGACGATCGCGGTCACGCTCGTGATCCTGGTGCTGCTCGTGCTCACCCGCCCGGCCGAGCGCCGGCGGCCGCGACGCGACGCGATCGAGCTGGGGCTGCTGCTCGGCCTGGCGGTGCTCACCCGCGCGGAACTGGCCCTTGCCGTGCCGATGGTGTGGTGGTGGCAATGGCGCTGCCTGCCCGATCGGCGCCAGTGGCGCACGACGGCCCGCTCGCTGATTCCCGTGGTGGTGGCCCTGGCGACCGTCGCGCCGTGGGTGATCTGGAACCAGACCCGCTTCGACGACAGTGTCACGCTCTCCACGAACGACGGGCTGACCCTGCTCGGCGCGAACTGCGACGAGACGTACTACGGCAACGAGTTGGGCGGATGGAGCTTCGCCTGTTCGCTCTCCGTGGAGGGCGGCCCGAACGACGACGCCTCCGTGGTGTCGGGCCTGCGTCGCGACGCAGCGTTCTCCTACGTGCGCCACCATGTCGGCCGCACCCCGCTGGTCGCCGCCGCCCGGCTGGCGCGCCAGTGGGAGGTCGGCTGGGTCGGTAGCCAGGCCTCCATCTCGGACGAGGAGGGCCGCCCACCGTGGCTGGTGCTCTTCGGCACGCTCCAGTGGTGGCTGCTCGGCGCGGTCGCGGTGGTGGGCCTGGCGCACAGCGACCGCCGCCGCCGCTGGCTGCTGTTGCTCCTGCCGATCCAGGTGACGATCGTGGCCGCGCTCATCGAGCCACAGTGGCGGCTGCGGGCACCGGCGGAGCCGGCGATCATCGTCGCCGCGGCGATCGGGTTGCTCGCGCTGTACGAGCGCCGCCGCGTGGGCAACCTCAGTCGATCAGCTTGAGGCGCCGGCCGAGGTCGCTGACCCACACATGGTGCGGGTCGACCGATTCGCGGACGTGCTTCCACTCATCCAAGCGCGGGTAACCGCGGCGCACCATCTCGGGCGTGGTGAGCGCGTCCTTTGCGAAGTAATGGCGGCCACCGGCCTCGATGACGAGGTTGTCGAGGCCGTGCAGCAGCTCGGACAGCCCACGGGCGTTGGCGGGCAGGTCGAGCGCCAGCGTCCAGCCCGGCGAGGGGAAGCTGAGCGGGGCCTGATTGCCCGGGCCGAAGCGCTTCAGCACGGCGAGGAAACTGGCCGCGCCGCTGTGCGAGATGCGCTCGATGACGGTGCGCATCGTCGCCTCCTCGCCGAAGGGAACGACGAACTGGTACTGCACGAAACCCTTCGCGCCGTAGAGGCGGTTCCACGAACCCACCATGTCGAGAGGGTGGAAGAACGAGGCGATCGAGGCCAGCTCGCCGATCTTCTTCACCGGGGCCTTGCGGAACCACACCTCGTTGAACGCCGCCACCGTCGCATGGTTCAGCACGCCCGACGGCGGCACCAGCGGGGGCACGGCAACGAGCTGGCGGGCGTCGTAGCGCAGCGGGTTGGCTGCTTCCTTCGGGCCGAGTTGGGCGAGCGTGGCGTGGTCGCCGCGGCCGAGCACACTGCGGCCGAGCGCGCTGCCCTTGGCCACGAGATCGATCCAGGCGACGCTGTAGCGCACGTCGTCCTCGGGGCTGCTCATCTCCGCGAACAGCGCATCGAGGTCGGGGATCCGCATCGTGTCGACCGACATCAGGCTGGTCTCGATCGGCAGCAAGCGGAACGTTGCGTCGAGGATCACGCCGGTAAGGCCCATCCCACCGATGGTCGCCCAGAACAGATCCGGCCGGTGCTCGGGGCCGACGACGACGGCCGAGCCATCGGCGAGCAGCAACGTCATGGAGAGCAGCTGGTTGCCGAACGATCCGTCGACATGGTGGTTCTTGCCGTGGATGTCGCTGCTGATCGCCCCGCCAATGGTGACGAACCGGGTACCGGGGGTGACGGGCACGAACCAGCCGCGGGGCACGAGTACGCGCAACAGGTCGTCGATGCTCACGCCGGCCGGGACCGTGACCGTGCCGCGGTCGCTGTCGATGACGGCCTGGTGGGCGGCGCCGAGCAGGCGCAGCACGAGGCCGCCGCCGTTCTGCGCGGCATCGCCGTAGCTGCGGCCCAGGCCGCGCACGAGCACACCACGCGGGCCCGCCTCCTTGAGCGCCGCCGCGACCTCATGGTTGGGCAGCTCGAGCACCTCGGCGACCGTGGAGTTGGTGCGCCCCCAGCCGGTCAGCGCACGACGAATGTTCATCACCACGCGGTCCAGCCTACCCTGGGCGGTCGTGACGCCCGCTGACGCCGAAGCGCTCGCCTCGGCGCAAACGCTCCCCCGGCGAGACGTGGCCGAGGGCCGGGAGTTCATCGCCCTCGTGGTGGCGCTGATGGTCACCACCTCGTTCGCGATCGACCTGATGCTGCCGGCGTTCCCCGACATGCGCCGCCAGTTCGGGATGGCCCCCGACAGCACGGCGGTCACCTGGACCGTCACGGCGTACTTCTACGGCATGGCGATCGGGCCCTGGCTGTACGGCCCGGCGAGCGACCGCTACGGGCGGCGCGGGCCGCTGTTCGTCGGCCTCAGCGTGTGCATCGTCGCCGCGGCGCTCGCGGCGGTGGCGCCCACCTGGTGGCTGGTGGTGCTCGCCCGCTTCCTGTGGGGCCTCGGCGCCGGCGCTCCGCGCACCCTGTCGATGGCCGTCATCCGCGACCGCTACGACGGCAACGCGATGGCCCGGCTGATGTCGTTGATGATGGCGGTGTTCATGCTCGCCCCGGTCGTGGCGCCGCTGCTCGGCTCGGCCCTCATCGCCGTCTTCCCGTGGCAGGCCGTGTTCTGGTTCCCCGTGCTGGTCGCCGGGGTCACGATGGTGTGGATGCGGCGCCTGCCGGAAACACTGCCGCCCGAGCGTCGGCGACCGCTCAACTTCCGCTCCGTGCGGGCCGCGATCGGCGAGGTGCTGCACTGCCGCCAGACGATGTTCCTGACGCTCACCATGACCGTCACCACCGGCATCATCACCGCCTTCATCGCCGCCAGCCAGGTGATGATCGAGGACACGTTCGGCCACGGCAGCTGGTTCTCACCGTGCTTCGCCTCGATCGCGATCGTGATGGGCGTCAACTCGCTGCTCACCGCCCGCCGTGTGCACCGTTCGGGCGCAGAGCGGATCGTTCGTCGCAACGTCATCGGCGCGGTCATCGTCGCTTCCGCGCTCGTCGCGGTGGCGATGACCGGCGGCGGTCGGCCGAACTTCTGGCTGTTCCTGATCGTGTGGAGCGCGGCGATGGCGCTGGCGCAGAGCGTCAACCCCACGAGCAACGCGCTCGCGATGGCACCGCTCCCCCACATCGCCGGCACGACCTCCAGCGTCATCGCGACGATCACCGCCTCCGGTGGCGCGTTCCTCGGTGGCGTCGCGGCGAACTCCTTCGACGGCACGGTGCGCCCCTACGCGTTCCACTTCCTCGCCTACACCGTGCTCGCAGCGATCACCGTGTTCGCCGCCTTGCACCGCAAGCGACCGGTGGCGGCGGTTGCCGAGGCGGTCTAGTACGGCCACTCGGCCGGGCGGCCGGTCAGCCGCTCGACCACACTGCCCAGCTTGGCGGCGATGAGCGCCTTGATCGTCAGGTTCTTCACGAACCACGGCAATTGCACCAGTTGACGCAGCGCATTCACCACCCGACTGCGACCGGTCGGGTCGAGGTCGGCCCGGTACTCAGTGAGCGACCGCGAACGGCCGACGTAGCGGAAGCGGCCGCCGGGCACGAGCTCGCGCAGGATCGCCAGCGTCACCCCCACCGAGGAGAACGAGTCGTGGATCAGCATGGTGCCACCGGGCACGACCCGCACACCCCAGTCGCGGATGTCGGCCCGGGCCGGCGAGTAGCGGTGCGCACCCTCGATGTAGAGCACGTCGATACCACCCACCACCTCGCTGTGGGCGGCGTCGGAGAACGAACGCACATGGCGCACGCGCTCGGTCACACCGGCAGCGGCAAGGTTGGCGTTGAACACCACATGGTCCTCGCTCGCCTCGGCCGCGAAGCCCTCGATCTCCTGCGGGCCACGGTCGTTCCCCGCGTGCGGGTCGATCGCCACCACGGCCACGCCCTCGGGCGCGGCACCGGCGAGCACGATCGTGCTGCGGCCACGGAAGCTGCCGATCTCGACGATCTGCTCCCCCGCCCGAGTGCCGATGGCGGCCGCGTACAGGCGCTCGGCCTGGTCGGGGCTCATCCACCCGTCGACGTCGCGCACCGCGGCCAACAGTTCGGGCAACGAGCTACCCATCAGACGTACACACCGAGTGCGAAGACCACGACCCACACGACGCCCATCGCCTGCAGCCAGCGGTCGGCCATGAACACTTCCTCGGGCGCGGAACCGTGGCCCTGCTCGACCACCAATGTGTAGCGCAGCAGGGCGATGAGCATCGGCACGATCGACAGTTCGTAGAACGGCCACGAGCTACCCGACACTTCGCGGGCCTCGAAGGCCCACATGCAGTACATCACGATGGTGCCGCCGATGCTGACGTTCAACACGGTGCGCAGGAAGTCGAGCGTGTACTCGTCGAGCGTGGCCCGCGTGCGGGCCCCGTCACCCATCTCACGCAGCTCCGCATAGCGCTTGCCGGTGACGATGAACAGCGAGCCGAACGAGGTGCACAGCAGGAACCAGGTGCTCATCCGCACGTCAGTGGCCTCGGCGCCGCCGATCGCACGCAGCACGAACCCGCTCGCCACGGCAATGAGGTCGATCACCGCGACATGCTTCAACAGGGTGCTGTAAAGCGTGGTCTGGACGACATAACCGGCGACGACCGCTCCGAGCCGCCAGTCGACCGCAAACCCGAGCCCGATGCCACCGAGGAGCAGCAACGTGCCGACGACGCGAGCGACACCCATCGGCACCGCGCCGGCGGCGATCGGCCGATTGCACTTCTTCGGGTGGCGGCGGTCGGCCTCCACATCGTGGATGTCGTTCCAGTAGTACGTGCCGCTGCTCACCATGCAGAACGCGACGAACGCGGTCAGCGTGGGACGCAGGTACACCCAGTCGTTCAGCACGCCCGCGGCGCCGGGCGCGGCAAATACGAGCACGTTCTTGGCCCACTGCTTGGGGCGGGCCTCTTTCAGCAGGCCGCGGATCACGACTCGAACCCCGCGGGCACGGCGCTGACCGTGAGGCCCTTCACCAGCAAGGGGTGGTCGGCGCGGGCGAGCAACTCGCGATCGCCATCGCTGTCACCGTAAGCCCACACGGTCGCGTTCTCCAATCGCCTGGCCGTCAGCCAGGCATCGAGCCGGCGCACCTTTTCGGCACGGCGGCAGTTGGCCCCGTCGAGCCCGTCGGCGAAATGGTCGCCCTCGCGGCGCGGCTCCGCGCACAACACGTCGTCGACGCCCAAGCGGCGGCCGAGTGGGCGCAGGTACGGGCCGAGCGAAGCCGACACGAGCACGATGCGGTGGCCGGCGCGCTGGTGCCAGCGCAGGCGCTCGACCGTGTCCGCGCGCAGCCAGCCCGCCTCCACCTGCTCGGCGAACTGCTCCCCGAGTGCTTCCACCTGCTGCACCTTGCGGCCACGCAACACCCCGCCGACGACGAGCTCCTTGAAGCGGTCGCGGTCGCCGTGCACCGCCGCGCCGGCGGAGGCGACGGGCTTGCGCAGCAACGACGAGGCCACGCTGTGCCAGCCGCCGACGCGCACGAGGAACGGCCGCACACAGTCGCGCACGGTGAGCGTGCCGTCGACGTCGAACGCAGCAACGACCTCCTGCGCCGGCTCCTGCACTCCCTCGCTCATCGCAACCCCTCGATCATCGCCCAGAAGTCTGGCCAACTCTTGCTCACCACATCGGGATTCTCGACATCGATGCCCTCCGTACCCTCCGCACCGAGGCCAACGAGCGCGAACGCCATCGCCAAGCGGTGGTCGTGGTGGGTGCCCAGGCGCGCCGCGTGTGGCCGGCTCGGCCGCACGACGAGGCCGTCGGCGTCGTCGCTCGCGTCGACACCGGCGGCGCGCAACTCGGCGCACAGGTCGCCGAGGCGATCGCTCTCCTTCCCGCGGATGAACCCGACCCCGCGGATCGTGACCGGCGAGTCGGCGTACACCGCGACGGCGGCGAGCGTGGGCACGAGGTCGGACATGTCGACCATGTCGATGTCGATACCATGCAGCGGGCCGCTGCGGGTGACGGTTGTTCCGCCGTCGTCCTGTTCCACGGTGCAGCCCATCTCGGCGAGCACATGGCAGAACGCCGCGTCGCCCTGTACGGAGGCGGACGTGAGGCCAGGAACCTCGACCCGGCCGCCGCAGATCGCGGCCGCGGCGAGGGGATATGAGGCCGAGCTGGCGTCCGGTTCGACCTCGTAGGTGGTCGCCCGGTAGCGGCCCGCGGGCACGGTGATCGCGGACTCGCCGACCTCCACCCCATCAATGCCGAACGCGGCCATCACCGCAGCGGTCATCAGCACGTACGGGCGCGAGACGAGCGGGGTGGTGAGCACGAGCTTCAGACCACAGGGTAGGTACGGCGCGATGAGCATCAGTGCGGTGATGTACTGGCTGCTGACGTCGCCGCGCAGTGCCACCTCGCCCGCGGCGGAACGCGCCGGGCCGTGCACCGTCACCGGCAGGTGGCCGGGCGTCTCCGCCGGCACGACACCCACGCCGAGCGCGGCGAGCGCGTCGTGCAGCGGGGCCATCGGGCGGCGGCGCAGCGGCGGCTCACCGTCGATCGTGTATGGGCCCGGGCCGAGCGCGGCCACCGCGGTGATGAACCGCGAGGTGGTGCCCGCCAACCGCGTGTGCAGTGTCAGCGGCCCGGCTAGGAAGCGGCCGATGCCGCCGTCGATCAACACCGTGGCGCCGGCCCGTTCGAGCCCCAGGCCGAGCGCGCGCAGGCATTCGAGCATCGCTTCGGTGTCGTCGCCATCGGGCATGCAGGTGAGCACCGACTCGCCCTGCGCGAGTGCGGCGCACACGAGCGCGCGGTTGGCGACGCTCTTGGAGCCGGGCACCTCCACCACGGCGTCGAGCGGTGCGCCCAGCGGGGCGACTCGGTACACGGCCATGATCAGGCCAGCCGCTGCACTGCGGGGCGGTAGCCGCGGGCGAGCAGGCCGCCGCGGTACATCTCGGCCGCGTGCGCGTCGACGAGCACGACGGCGACACCGCGGTTGCCCTCGGCGCTGTGCACGACTTCGAAGCTGTCGATGTTGACGCCCAGCTCGGCGGCGAGCGTGAAGATCTCGGCCGCGCTGCCCGGTCGGTCGGGGATCGGGATGCGCACCTCGGCCAGCTCGCTGGGCTGGTTGACGCGGCTGGGCAGGTTGGAGCGGGCCTCGCGGGCCTTGGTGAGGCGGCGCTGCAGTTCGGGCCGGTCGTCGGTGGCCACCACGCCGCGCATCACCGCGAGCCCGTCGATCAGGCCGTCGAGCGCGGAGAGGATGGCCGTGCGGTTCTCGGCGCAGATGTCGAGCCAGATCGCGGGGTGGCCGCTGGCGATGCGCGTCATGTCGCGGAAGCCGCCGGCGGCGAGGCGCAGCAGTGCGGCGTGTTCCTCCGCACGATCGGACGCGAGCCCCATCAGGGTCGCCGCGGTGAGGTGGGGCACATGGCTGATGACGGCCACCACCTGGTCGTGGCGATCGGCCGGCAGGGCGACGACGTCGGCGCCGAGATCGGCGACGATCGCGGCGACCGCGGAGAACGTGCTGTCGGCGGTGGTGGCCGACGGGGTGAGCACCCACACGGCGCCCTCGAACATGCTGCCGTCGGCGCCGTCGAGGCCCTCCAGCTCGCTGCCGGCCATCGGGTGGCCACCCACGAAGCGCGGGTCGGGAACGGCCGCGGCGAGGCTGCCCTTCACACTGCCGACATCGGTGACCAGGCCCTTCGTCGCCGCCAGCGCTCGCTGCACCTGGTCGGCGAGGGTGAGCACCGGGGTGCACACGAACGTGACCTCGGCGTCAGCGTCGAGTCCGGTGCTGTGCAGGATGCCCATCGACAGCGCCCGCTGGACCCGGGCATCGTCGTGGTCGTCTCCGCTGACGTGCCAGCCGCGCTCGGTGAGGGCACGCGCGATGGAACCGCCGATGAGACCGAGACCGGTGACGTTCGCTCGACGAGCCGTTGACACGGCGGATCAGCGTACCGGCCGGGTGCTGCCGGAGGCCGCCTCGACCAGTGAGCGCACTTCAGCGAGGGTGAGTTCGCGCCACTCCCCCGGTGCCAGGGTTGCGTCGCGAAGGGGACCAATGCGCACCCGAATCAAGCGCGTCACGGGGTGTCCGACGGCCTCGCACATGCGGCGCACCTGACGGTTGCGCCCCTCGTGGATCGTGATCCGCAGCACGCCCGGGCTCGGCTGGCTCACCTTGGCCGGGGCCGTCATCCCGTCCTCGAGCTCCACGCCGTCACGAAGGCGGCGCACGGCACCCCCGCCGGGGTGGCCCTCCACCTCCGCGAGGTACTCCTTGTCCACCCCATGGCTGGGGTGGGCCAGGCGATGGGCGAGGTCGCCGTCATTGGTGAGCAGCAACAGCCCCTCGGTGCCCTGGTCGAGCCGGCCCACCGGGTAGACGCGAGGGTCATCGGGCACGAGCTGCACCACTGTCGGGCGACCCTGCGGGTCGTGGGCGGTGGTGACGACACCCTCGGGCTTGTTGAGCAGGTAGTACACGAGGCCGGGGCGCACCCCGATCGGCACACCATCCACCTCCACCACGTCGTGGTCGGCATCCACGCGGCGGCCGAGCACGGCCACGTCACCGTTCACCGTCACCCGCCCCTCGCTGATCATGTCCTCGCACACCCGCCTACTGCCCCACCCGCGGACCGCGAGCACCTTCTGCAGGCGCTCACCCTGGGGCATCGCCGCCGACTGCGCGGCAAGCTGCTCCCACAGCGGGGGCTCGGGCACGCGCCGCTCAGGCACCCGGCCCACCGACCGTGGAGTCGGCGGGCGGATCGATGCGCAGGCCCTGTTCCAGCGCCTCCACGACGTCGGCACCAGGCACGAACTCGCCAATCGGGGGCAGGTCGGCGAGGCTGTTGACGCCGAGCTTCTCGAGGAACGTCGGCGTCGTGCCGTACAGGATCGCCTGACCGGGACCGGTGTCGCGGGCGACCTCGGTGATGTAGCCGCGCGCCTGCAATGTGCGCAGCACACCGTCGGGGTCGACACCGCGGATGCTGCCGATCTGGGCACGCGACAGGGGCTGCTTGTAGGCGATGATCGCCAGCGTCTCCAGCGCCGCGCCGCTCATGCGCGCCCTCTGCCCGTCGAGCAGGAAGCGCTCGACATAGGGCGACAGCTCGGGGTGGGTCTGGTAGCGCCAGCCACCGGCCACCTTGGCGAGCATGAACCCGTGGCCGGCCTCGGTGTAGGCGTCGGCCAGCTCAGCGCACAGGCGCTCGATCATCACCACCGGCTGTTCGAGCAACTGGGCGAGCATCTCGCTCGGCACCGGCTCGACTGCCACGAGGATGATCGCCTCGATCGCGCGCACGGTCTCGGCATCGAGGGGGTTCGGCTGGCCGTTCGTATCGGCGGACAAGGGCATCATCCTTCGTACTCGGATATGGCGTAATCGTCGATCGGGAGGTGTTCGAGGTCGGTGGTGCCGTCGCCGCCGGTCCAGACGACTTCGATGTCGCCGAAGCGCTCGGTCTGCTCCAGCTCCACGAGCCCCTGCTTGAACAACTCGAGCAGCGCGAGGAAGCGCACGATCACTTCCAACCGTTCGACCATGCCGCTGGTGAGCCGCCGGAACGAGATGCGCCCCACACGCGGCAGCTCATCGATCAGCTCGGTGAGCGCATCGGCCACACTCACCCGGACCGGGGCGACGTGGAACAGGTCGATGCGCGGCGCCGGCTTTGGCGTGGTCGCCCTGAGGAACGCCCGGTGCAGGCGGGCGGGGGTGACCCCGTCCATCAGGTCGGGCATCAGCTCGGCGAAGCGCTCGTCGGCGCCCACGGCCCGCGGGAACGAGTGATCGGCCTCGTCGGCCAGGCGGCTGAACACGCCGGCCACGTCCTTGAACGTCTTGCACTCCAGCAAGCGGGCGAGCAGTAGATCGCGCTCTTCCCACAGGGCCAGCTCATCGTCGAGGTCGATGTCCTCCCGGCCGGGCAGCAGGCGGCGGGCCTTCATCTCCACCAGGGTGGAAGCAATGAGCAGGAACTCGGTGGCAAGATCGAGGTCGATCGCCTGCAAGCGCTCGATCTCCTCGAGGTAGGCGTCGACGATGTGGCTGAGCGATACCTCGTAGATATCGACCTGCTCCTTCAGGATCAGGTGCAACAGCAGGTCGAAAGGCCCCTCGAACACTGAGGTGGTGACATCGACAGCCATGGCCCGCGAGCGTACCGGAACTCGCTTCTGGCCGAGCAGGGCATCCCGGTAGCCTGACCAGCCGTGACACGCGTCCTCTCCTGCATCCAGCCCACGGGCGACACCCACCTCGGGAACTACCTGGGTGCGCTGCGCAATTGGGTCGCCGGCCAGCACGAAAAGGACGTGTTCCACGGCGTCGTCGATCTCCACGCGCTCACGATCACCGAAGCGCCGAACGTCGTCGGCCCGGCCACGATGTGCCTCGCGGCGATGCTGTTCGCGGTCGGCCTCGACCCAGATGTCGCCACCGTGTTCGTGCAGAGCCATGTCACCGAGCACAGCCAGCTCGGCTGGATCATGGAGTGTCAGGTCAGCTATGGCGAACTCAGCCGAATGACCCAGTTCAAGGACAAGGCACACAAGCGCGAGCACGAGTTCATCTCTGCCGGCTTGTTCACCTACCCCGCGCTGATGGCCGCCGACATCCTGCTCTACGACACCGACGAGGTGCCCGTGGGCGAGGATCAGCGCCAGCACCTCGAGATCACCCGCGACATTGCAGTCCGCTTCAACCACCGCTATGGCGACACGTTCGTGATCCCCAAAGCCGTCATGCCCAAGGCGGGTGCGCGAGTGATGGATCTACAGGAGCCCACATCGAAGATGAGCAAGTCCAACGATGGTGATGCCGGCCTGGTGAACATGCTCGACGATCCGGCCGTGATCCTGAAGAAGTTCAAGCGGGCTGTCACCGACAGCGACAGCGACGTGCGCTTCGACCGGGAGAACAAGCCCGGCGTGAGCAACCTGCTAGAGATCCTCGCCGCGTGCACCGGCAACACCCCCGAGGAACTGGCGACGAAGTACACACAGTACGGCCCGTTGAAGGCCGACGCCGGCGAGGCCGTGGTGGAACTGCTACGCCCGATCCAGGCTCGCTACCACGAGCTGATGACCGACCCCGGCGAGCTGCAGGCGTTGCTGCGCAAGGGCGCAGCCAAGGCGCAGGCGGTGGCCGCAACCACCCTGGCCCGCGCCCAGACCGCGGTCGGGCTGCTGCCGGCCTGAACCGTCCGCCAGAATCGGGCGGCAGCTCAGCCCGGCATCACGTAGTAGCCGATGACGTCGATCACCAGGTTCGCCGAGCAGCCCGGCGCGCCGCCGATCGTCACCTTGATGTAGCCCGCCGAGTGCAGCGAGACCACCCCATTGGCGATCACCACACCGGCGCGATCCCAGTTGACGCACGAACTCTGCGGTTGGGCATTGTCACGCGCCCATACCTTGACGTAGCCGGCGACCTTCGTGTCGGTGACGGTGACGTTGAGCATCACTGCGTCGCTGCCCGAGTCGACTCCCGTGTAGCCGGTCTCGCTGCCGAGTACCCGCGACACGTCGATCGTTCGCACCTCGTCCTTCGCGAACGGGGTGTCGCCGGCGCCGGTGTTCGGGTCGGTGCCGTTCGGCGAGAACAGGGCACCGGCGCGGCTGTCGTACACGCGCACGGGCGTGCCGAGCAGGTAGGGCATGACCTGGAACGACGGCGGGATCGCCACCGCCGGTCGCGCCGACGCTCGCGGGGCAGGACCGGCAGCGCGCACGCTGTGTGGCACGAGCGCGGCACCGGCGACTGCTGCCGCGCCCCCGATGAGGGTGCGGCGAGCGATCTGGATCTCACGGCGAGACATGTGGTTCTCCTCGGTCTGCGGCGCGCCCGCCTCGCTGGAGCGTACCCCTCGGTCACAGGTCGTCGGCGGCACCGAGGGCGGCCGCGGCTGGGCCACGACCCTGTGCCAGCTCGACCGTCGCCGGCGCCGAACCGGCCTGGCGCAACAGCCCCGCCCCGATGCGCTCGTGGTCGTGGTAGCGACGGAAGCGCCGGCCGTGCGGCCCCACGATCGTGGCCAGGACGCGGGCGAACGTGCCGAGCCCGCAGTCCAGTTTGCCGATGTCGTGCAACAACGCGGCGGCCACCTCCTCGCGTGTCGGGGCTCCGGCCAGTGCCACGAACCTGCGGGCGACGAGGAGCGAGTGGCGGCGATCCTGCACGGCCAGCCGCGACCACAGCTCGGCCTCGGTCGGCAGCAACTGCCCGAGCGCCCACTCGGTGTCGGCGACGGATGGTGCGCGTCGCGACAGCGAGCCCCGGAAGCGCCGGACGAGGTGACCGACCTGCCCGGAGGCGCTCATCGTTGCTCCGCCCGCGGATGGGCCTGGCGGTAGGCCTGCCACAACCGCTCCTGGCTGACCTTGGTGTACACCTGCGTCGTGGAGATCGAGGCATGCCCGAGCATCTCCTGCACGATGCGCAGGTCGGCCCCGTGGTCGAGCAGGTGGGTGGCACACGAGTGCCGGAGCACGTGGGGCGAGAGCCGGTCGGCCAGCCCGACCCGCTCGCCGTACTTGCGCACCACCGCCCACGCCGCTTGGCGCGACATCCGCGACCCGCGCGTGTTGAGGAAGACGGCCTCCTGGTCACCGCGGCGCGCCCAGCGCAAGGGCTCGAGGTGCTCGCGCCCGCCGGCCAGCCACTCGTCCATCGCCGCCGCGGCGCTGCGCCCGAACGGCACGATCCGCTCTTTCGCGCCCTTGCCGAACAGGCGCACGAGACGGTTCGACCGGTCGAGATCCGCCAGCGACAGCCCGCAAGCCTCGCTGATGCGTGCGCCGGTGGCGTACAGGAACTCCAGCAGCGCACGGTCGCGTCGCGCGATGGCGTCGACGCCCACGACCGCGGCCAACAACTGCGCCACCTCGGCCTCGCTGAGCGGGTGGGGAATGCCCGCGGGTACTCGGACGCCTTCCACATCAGCCGTCGGGTCGTCGGCGCGCAACCCCTCCTCGGCGAGGAAACGGTGCAGCATGCGCACGGCGGCCAACTGGCGGGCGACGCTCGCCGATGCGGCCCCGCTCGCCCGCCGGGTCTGGACGAAACGGTCGAGGTCGCCCGCGGCGACCCGAGCGAGATCACTCCCATGCTCTCGGAGCCAGGCGCTGTAGCCGGTGAGGTCGCGGCGATACGCGGCAAGCGTGTTCGCCGATCGCCCGCGCTCGCTCGCCATCCACGAAAGGAACTCCTCCACTTCCACCGGGAGGAGTTCGTCGATGGTCACCGCCGTTCCTGGCGTAGCCGGCGCTCGGCGAGCAGGAGACCGATGATCGTCTTCGCGTCGTGGATCTCGCCGGCGAGCACCATC
This sequence comes from Ilumatobacteraceae bacterium, assembly GCA_041918155.1. Classification (GTDB taxonomy): domain Bacteria; phylum Actinomycetota; class Acidimicrobiia; order Acidimicrobiales; family Ilumatobacteraceae; genus UBA668. The sequence goes on from JAYRWH010000040.1 coordinate 74,848, forward strand.
TGCACCGCTTCGCTGAGGGGCACGTCGAGCACCTCCATGTGATCCTCTTCGGGGCCATGGGTGCTGCGTTCCACCGATGTCAGCTCAGTGGCGAGATACAGCGTCAACACCGAATCGGTCATGCCCGGCGAGGAGTACATGTCGACGAGATGTTCGAGCCGGCCGGGCGCCAGGCCGACCTCCTCCACCAACTCGCGGGCGGCGGTGATCTCCGTCGCCTCACCGGGCACGTCGCGCATGCCGGCGGGTACCTCGATGATGCTCGTGTCGAACGGCGGACGATACTGGCGCACCATCACCACCCGCTCCACTCCCGCGGCATCGGTGTAGAGCGGCACGGCCGCAACTGCGCCCGGCGAACGGACGATGTCGCGCCGGAAGTGCTCACCGCTCGGGGACTCGAAGTCGGCGACAGTGACGTGCCAGACATAGCCCTGGTGCACCAAGCGATCGCCGAGGTGGCGGAACGAGTCGGCCATCGGTTCAGGCGACCGATGGCGCCACGGAGGGCGACTCGTCGACGACCCGCAGCATCGGCTGACGGGCCGCACGAAGAGCGAGCGCCGCGGCGGTGAGGTCGCGGAACAGGGGGTGCGGCCGGTCAGGGCGGCTCTTGAACTCGGGGTGGGCCTGGGTGGCCACCCAGAAGGGGTGGTCGTCGAGTTCGATGAACTCCACGAGGCGGCGATCGGGGGACAGTCCGCTGCACTTCAGGCCGGCGCCTTCGAGGCGCGGCTTCCACTGGGCGTTCAGCTCGTAGCGGTGGCGGTGGCGCTCGCTGACGACGGGCTCGCCGTAGGCCTGGTGCACCCGGCTACCGGGATCGAGGATCGCGTAGTACGCGCCGAGGCGCTGGGTGCCGCCCTTGTCGGCCACGTCGCGCTGATCGTGCATCAGGTCGATGATCGGGTACGGGGTGTTCGGATCCATCTCGGTGCTGTTGGCGCCGGCGAGGCCCATCACATTGCGGGCGAAATCGACCGTCATCGCCTGCAGACCCAGGCAGATGCCGAGGCACGGAATGTCGTGCTCGCGGGCGTAGCCGGCCGCAGCGATCTTGCCCTCGAAGCCGCGGTCGCCGAAGCCGCCAGGGATGAGGATGCCGTCGAGTTCACCGAGGCGTCCTTCGGCGAGCAGTCCTTCGACGTCTTCGGCCTGGATCCAGTCGATCTCGACGTTGGCACCGTGATGGAAGCCGGCGTGGCGCAGGCTCTCGGCCACGGAGAGGTAGGCGTCGTGGTAGTCCACGTACTTGCCGATGAGGCCGATGGTCACGGGCTTGGTGGCCGCATCGACCTCGGCGACGAGCGCCTGCCACGGGCTCAGGTCGATCGGTGCTTCGATCCGTAGGCGGTCACACACCACCGTGTCGAGGCCTTCATCGTGGAGGATGAGCGGCAGCTCGTAGATGTTGCGCGCATCCGCGGCGTTGACCACGGCGTCGTCATCGACGTTGCACAGGTTGGAGATCTTGCGCTTCAGGTTGGCGCTCAGCGGCGCCTCGCTGCGGCAGACGATGATGTCCGGCTGGATGCCGCGGCTGCGCAGCTCGGTGACCGAGTGCTGTGTGGGCTTGGTCTTCTGCTCGCCAGACGGCCCGATGAACGGCACCAGGGTGACGTGGATGTAGCAGATGTTGTCGCGGCCGACGTCCTTGCGGTACTGGCGCAACGCCTCGAGGAACGGGAGAATCTCGATGTCACCGACCGTGCCGCCGACCTCGGTGATCACCACGTCGACATCGTCGGTGGCCAAGCGCTTGATGCGGCGCTTGATCTCGTCGGTGATGTGCGGGATGACCTGCACGGTCTTACCCAGGTAGTCGCCGCGCCGCTCCGCGGCCAACACGGCCTGATAGATGCTGCCGGTGGTGGCGTTCGAGTTGCGGGTCAGTGGCTCGTCGATGAAGCGCTCGTAGTGGCCGAGGTCGAGGTCGGTCTCGCCGCCGTCGTCGGTGACGAACACTTCACCGTGCTCGAACGGGTTCATCGTGCCCGGGTCGACATTGATGTACGGATCGAGCTTCTGCATCGTGACCTTCAGGCCGCGCAGTTTCAGCAGACGACCCAGCGACGACGCGGTGAGGCCCTTGCCGAGGGAGCTGGCAACGCCTCCGGTCACGAAAATGTGCTTCGGCATGGCGTAAGACCCTCCGTCTCAGGTGCACTGACAACGGGATTGCAGCGTACCGCGTCGCGCGGCGAACGCGCGGATGGTCGCCACTTGTTCAGCAGTCGCCGTCGCGATCGAAGATCCGCGACACCGACAACGACGCCTCCACGGTGACGCGCCCCGGGGTACGCACGTCGACAGCGGCCCACCCGTCGGCGCCCTCGCGCACACACGCCTCGCCAGAGGTGACTGCCATCCACGGCGAGAAGCGCACCTTCACCGCCACCGGCCCGGTGGCCGAGGCTTCGATCGTGAACGACGACAGGCCCACATCGGTGACCAGCGCGCCGTCGGCGGCCAGTGTCGGCTGCGGCTCGACCTCGTACACCCGCCACCGGCGGTCATGGAAGATCTCGTTTAGGTACGCCGGCGGGTCGACGAGCAGGGCCTGCTCGCGCAGACCACCCTTGTCGAGATCGGTGTCGGCGATCGCGACCACGGACACCCCGTTGTCCTGCAACCACACGAAGTACTCGGCCGCAGTCATGCCAGCGTCGTAGAGGACGGGGTTGTAGTAATCGTCGAGCTGACGGTTCCAGCCCCGCGCCAACAGCACGTGGCGGCCGACGTAATTCGCCTCGTCGTGGCTGGCCACCGGCACGACTTCGGCGCGCAGCGGGCCGGGCCGGGCAGCAAGCACCTCGATCAGCGGGGCGTAGAACTCCGCATGCGCCTGCTCGGTGTCGCCGGTGACGGCCAGCGTGAGCGGCGCCACCCAGAGCGTCACGGCGACCAGCCCGATCGCCGCGAGCGACACCCACCGTGTCACCAGGGGGCACATCACCAGCACCGCTGGCGCGGCGATCGCCGCCAGCCGCACCGCATTCCCCCCGATCGGCGTGGGCACGACCCAGACCAGCAGGCACAGAGCAGCGTTGGCGATGCATGCCCAGCGCACGGTCGCGTGACGCCATCCGGCTGCGGCCACGAGTGCGGTGACCGCGACTGTCGCCAGCAGCCCGCCGGGCAGGAGCGGGAAGTCACCCTTGTCGGGAAAGAGGTACGACAGCGAACCGACCACCACCACCGGCGGCACAGCCACTGCCGCAGCCACCTTCAGCCGCGCGGAGCGACCGAGCCACATCGCCCCGCCGACGAGTGCCAGAAACAGGGCGACCACCGGGCTCGACAGTGCGCCGCCGATGGCAAGCAGTCCTGCGGGCCATGCTCGGCCGGCCACGGCGGCGACGAGCGCCCAGAAGGCGAACGCCGCGCCGAGCAGGAACGCGGTGCGGCCGCCGTACAACGAGGTCATGCAGCCCACTGTGGCCATTGCAGCAGCAAGGTCGGGGTGCCGCAGCCTGGGGTCGGACTCAGCGACCAGGTGGCACAGCACCGAGGCTGCCGCCGCAATCCCCAACGTTGCCACCACCCCCAGGAGCATCGGTCCGACCAGCCATCCGAGCGGTTGCGCGAGGACCGAGTAGCCATACGTGTGGTGGCCGCCGAACCACTGGTTGTTCACAGGGCTGAGGGGATCACGCCCGAACACCCAGGCCCGCAGATACTGGTTGCTGAGATCGTTGTTCACCGGCTGCCAGACCATGTAGACCGCGCACCCCACCACGGCTGTGGCAACGGCAGGCGTATGGCGGCGGAGGGACGACAGGGCGGGGAGAGGCATACACGCCCACGGGGGCCGTGTCACGGTACCAGACACCACCGAAGCGGGCAGGGGCACGCGAGTTGGCCGCTGCCGGTGGGCTGACCCTGCGGCGGACACTAACCTCGTCGGGATGAGCAGTGGGGCCGACACCGAGACGACGCCCGACGCCGACCAGGGGGAACAACCCGTCGCCCCGTCCGTCGTGCGACCGCCCGGCTACGGCTGGATCCGCGAAGCCGCGATCGTGCTCGGCTTTTACTACGTGTACCAGACGATCCGCAGCCTGGCCGACCACGGCAACACCAAGACACGCGCGACGCGCAACGCGATGTGGATCGTGTCGTGGGAGAAGCACCTGTGGATCTACCACGAGCAGAGCATCCAGCAGGCCTTCCTCGGCGCCGAGTGGTTCATCCGGCTGATGAACATCTATTACGGCACCCTGCACTTCGTCGTTACCATCGGGCTGCTGCTGTGGCTGTACGTCAAGCGCCACGCGGACTACCGCGGCATGCGCAACCTCCTCGGCATGACGACGGCACTCGCCATCATCGGCTACTGGTCGTTCCCTCTCGCCCCGCCGCGATTGCTCACCAGCTGCGACGGGCAGATCCCCGTCCTCGGTCCCGGCGGCGGCCTGGTGAAACCCTCGTGCTTCGTCGACACGCTCGACAAGATCGGCGGGTTGTGGAGCTATCACAGCCCGGTGGCCAAGGCCGTCGCCAACCAATACGCGGCGATGCCAAGCCTGCACTTCGGCTGGGCCATGTGGTGCGGGCTCGCCTTCTGGAAGTTCGCCTCGCGCCGAGGCACGAAGTCGCTCGGCATCCTGTACCCCGCGCTCACCCTGTTCGCCATCGTGGTCACGGCGAACCACTGGTTCCTCGACGCCCTCGGGGGTGCGCTGATTCTGCTGTCAGGGATGGGCGTGCTCGCCCTCGTCGATCGTCAGCTCGTGCGCCGCGCGGCCCCCTGCGTCGTCACGCCGGACGGCGTAACCAGCTCCACAGATCCCGCCCCCGCGCCATCACCATCACCCCGGTGAAAGCGAGCACGCCGGCAGCGCCGCCGGCGAGGAAACCGACCACGGGCGGGGGCTCCAGAGGATCGAGCAGGTTCTCGACGAGCCACATGGCCCCGCACGCCGCGCAGCCGGCAATAGCTGCCTCGAGCAGCAGGCCCGCACTGCGGCTGAGGCTCATCGCCCGTGTCAGCCGGTGCACGCGGATCGATAGCAGCACGGCCCCGACCACCTGCGACGAGCCATAGCCGATCGCGAGCGCTGCCGCGCGGTCGCTCTCCACCATCGATCCGGACAACACTGCCATCACGACGACGCCGACAATCGCGCTGATCACCATCAACAACGAGGCATCGCGTACTTCCCCGAGCACGAACAGCACGCGCAGCATCACGAACGCGATGCCGTAACCGATGAGACCGGGCCCGAACGCGGCGAGCGTATGGGCGATGGGCGCCTCACCCTGGCTCGCGGTCTGGCCGAAGTTGGCGACGAGACGGGTCAGCGGCCACGCCAGTGCCACCATTCCAGCGGCGGCCAACGTGAGCAGTGGCACGGCCGCCTTCATCGCCCCGTCGATCGCCAGGCGCACCTCGCGCACCCTGCCGCCCTGCCACCCCTCAGCTACACGCGGCCCCAGTGTGGTGGCCAGCGTGACAGCGATCAGCGCGTGCGGCAGCACGAAGAACGCGAACGCGTACATGAACACGGCCACGCCACCGGCGGCCCCGTTGCCGAGCGCCAGCGCCGCCGTCGTGGGCACGAGGGTGGACACGATCGACATCGTCATCCAGCCGAACGAGCCGCGCAGATTACGAACGGCGGGGTGGTGCGGGTTCCACGACGGCCACCACGAGATGCCGACCGCCTTGAGCGCGAACGCCGGTGTCAGGCTGAAGGCGACGACGCCGAGCGTCGTGCCACCGGCGATCAACAGGAACTGCCAGGTCGTGAGATGCAGGCCGACGACCCCGTCGCCGGTCCGGGTCGCACGGAAGGCGATGAAGGCGGCCACGACGACAATGTTGTTGACCGCCGGCGCGAGCGCCGCGGCGACATACCGGCCACGGGCGTTGAGCGCTGCCTGGGTGACGGTGGCGAAGCCGTAGCAGAGCAACTGGGGCACGAAGGTCAGCACCATCGGCACCATCAGCCCGATCTTGTCGTCGGCCAGCGCGGAATTGGGCTCGGACAGCACCATCAGGTGCGAGATCACCGGCGCGAGCACCATGCCGACGATCGTCAGCAGGGTGAGGCCGCCGACGATCACGCCGCACATCGCCCGCGTGGCCTCGGTAAGCCCACGATCGCCGTGCTCACGGCGCGCGGCGACGAACGAAGGCACCAACACCGCCTGCAGCACACCGCCGGCGACGAGCTCGAACAGCAGGTTCGGGATCATGTTCGCGGTCTGGTAGACGTCGGCGAGCACGCCCGTGCCGAGGACCGCGGCCGTGGCGACCACGCGCACGAATCCGGTGATACGCGAGATGAGAGTGCATACCGACACGAGCACCGCATCGCGGCCAAGCCCGGACGACACCGCCACCCGCGGCTGGACCGGGATGTCCGGCGAGACGGCGCTCATTGGCGCGATCGTTCTGGCCGCTGAGCGAGCAGATCGGCCGCGTGTAGGCGGGCCGACTCGGCTGCTTGATCGCCCGACAGCATGCGAGCAACTTCGTCGATGCGAAGGTTGCCGCTCACGGGATTCGCACTTGCCGTCGTGACCCCATCGGCCACGTATTTGGCCACCACGACATGGTGGTCGGCCAGTGCCGCGACCTGGGCGAGGTGGGTGACCACCAGCACCTGATGGCGCCCGCCGAGTTCGGACAGTTTGGCTCCGACCGCCACCGCCGCCGAGCCGCCGATGCCGGCATCGACCTCGTCGAACACGAGTGTGTCGGGAGCTTCGCTCAGCACGAGGCGGAGAGCGAGCATCGACCGCGCCAGCTCACCGCCGCTGGCGACGCGGGCGAGGGGCAGCAAGGGCGACCCGGGGTTGGCCGCGAGCAGAAAGGCCACGTCGTCGCCCGGGTCGTGGTCGCCAACGGTTACCGTCACCGCGGCGTGAGGCATCGCCAACGCGCGCAGGTGATCCTGCACAGCGTCGCCGAGAGAACCCGCACCTGCGCGGCGGGTCGTTGCGACCGCTGCCGCCGCGGACCGCTCATCGGCCTCGGCCCGCTCGCGCTCGGCTTCGAGCTCGGCGACGCGCTGCTCGTAACCCTCCAACTCGGCGAGGCGGGCGCGCACTTCGTCGTGAAACGCGACTACCTCAGCGAGCGTGTCGCCGTACTTGCGGCGCAGGTCGCGCAGCACCTGCAGCCGCTCGCGCACATGGCCGAGACGCGCGGGATCCTCCTCGATCGATTCGGCACGGTTGCGCATCTCGGCGGCGACATCGGCGACCTCGGCGGTCAGGCCGCGCAGACGCTCTTCCAGTTCGGCGAACGGCGCCCGCCCGGCGATGGCCCTCAGCGCCGCGCCCAGCAAGTCCTCTGCTCCCCCCTCCTCGGCGAGCGCGTCCACGGCGCCCAAGCCAGCGGCGCGGTGCTCCACGGCACCGGCGAGCACGTCGAGTTCGAGATCGAGCTGCATGTCCTCCTCGGGCCCGGTGATCGCCGCCGCGCTCAACTCACCCTCCTGGAAGCGCAACAGGTCGAGCTCGCGGGCACGCGAGCGAGTGTCGCCCCCCAGCGCGGCGAGCGACGCGTCGATCTCGGTGAGGCGGGCGCGCGCATCGCGCAGCGGGCCGAGATCAGTGTGGCAGAAGCGGTCGAGCGCGTCGCGCTGGTCCGGCGCGGAGAGCAGGCCCTGGTGCGAGTGCTGGCCGTGGATGTCGACGCAGCGGCGGCCGAGGTCAGCGAGGTTACCCACCGTTGCCAAGCGCCCGTTGACGTACGCACGCGACCGCCCGTCGGCTGGGATCACGCGAGCGACCACGTACTCGTCGTCGTCGACCAGGAAACGCCCCTCCACCCGCGCCTCGGGCGCACCCGGGCGCACCATCGACGCATCGGCGCGCCCACCCACGAGCAGGCTGATCGCCTCGACGAGCATCGTCTTGCCGGCACCCGTCTCACCGGTGAGCGCGGTGAGACCCGCGCCGAGCACGAGGTCGAGCCGCTCGATCACTCCGAGGGCTTCGATGTGCAACTCCTGCAGCATTCAGCGATCCGCCAGCCCGAACTTGGCCTTGAGAATTTGGTGGAAGCGCCGTCCGCCGAAACGCACGAAGCGAGCCACCTGCTCGGACGGAGCGACCGCCACCCTATCCCCTTCGACCAGGGTGGCCGCGGGCTGCCCATCGATCGACAGCGTCGCCGCACGATGGCCGATCAGCTCCACCTCGACGGCCTCCGACGGGTCGAGCACGAGGGAACGGTCGAACAGCATGTGCGGCGACACGGGTGTGAGCAGCACGGCCCGCATTCGTGGCGACAGAACCGGCCCACGGGCCGACAACGAGTACGCGGTCGACCCGGTGGGCGTGGACAGGATCAGGCCGTCGGCCGCATACGACGTGAACGGTGCCCCGTCGATGAACACCTGCAGGCGCACCGTGTGACCCGACTCCTGCTTCTCCACCACGGCTTCGTTGAGCGCGGTCCAATTGCCCGGCGGCGAACCGTCGGCGCGGGTGAGCGACACGTCGAGCAGCATCCGCTCCTCGACCTCCCATTGGCCGGCCGTCGGCCCGGCGAACCAGCGCTCGAGCGCCGACGGCAACGAATCGGGCTCGACCTCGGTGAGGTACCCGAGCAGGCCGACGTTGACGCCGATGATCGGCACCGCGGTGCCGCGCAACAGCTGCACCGCACGCAACATCGTGCCATCGCCGCCGAGGCTCACCACGAGGTCGGCGGAGGCGACATCCGCATCGCGGGTGAGCTCGTCCAGACCATGCGCAGAGCCGTCGACTTCGGTGAGCCATGCATCGTGCCCGCGTGCCCGCAACCAGTCGACCGCAGCCCGCGCCAGTACGCCCGCCTCCGCCCGTTCATGGTGGGCCACCAGCACGACAGAACTCACCCGGAGAATCCTGCTCGCTCGGCCACCGCATGCACAAGGAATTCGCGGTTGCCATCGCCACCGGTGATCGGCGAATCGGTCCACGCCACCACTGCGCAACCGGCTGCTGCGAGTGCATCCTGCACCTCGGCGCGCACCCGTTCGTGGATCGCAGGGTCGGTGATGATGCCCTGCCCGCGCGACACCTCCACCCGGCCGGCCTCGAACTGAGGCTTCACCAGCAGCACGAGCGAACCGCCCGGCCGACACACGCCGACGAGCGCGGCGAGTACCCGGGTGACCGAGATGAACGACAGGTCGGCGGTCACGATGTCGAAGAACCCCCCGATCGTCTCCGGGGTGGCGTCGCGCACATGGAACCGTTCGATGACCGTGACCCGCTCGTCGGAACGGATCCGCGGGTGCAGTTGTCCGTGGCCGACATCGAGCGCGACGACGTGAGCCGCGCCGTGCTGCAACAGACAGTCGGTGAAGCCGCCGGTGCTGGCGCCGGCATCGAGTACCCGCAGCCCGCGGACGTCCAGTCCGAACGCCACGAGCGCGCCCTCCAACTTCTCGCCGCCCCGGCTGACATAGCGCGCCGGCTCGGTGAGCACCACGGCATCGCCAGCGTGGACGAGGCGCGCCGGCTTCTCGGCGACCGCGCCGTTGACGAGCACCTTGCCGGATTCGATCGCCCGCGCCGCGTCGGTACGACTACCGGACAGACCGCGCCGCACCATCTCGGCATCGAGCCGCCGGCGCGGCGGATTGCTCACGCCGAGGGCGCGGCCTTCTTCGCCGGAGCCTTCTTGACCGGAGCCTTCTTCACGGGGGCCTTCTTGACCGGAGCCTTCTTCGCCGGGGCCTTCTTGACCGGGGCCTTCTTCGCCGGGGCCTTCTTCGCCGGGGCCTTCTTCGCCGGAGCCTTCTTCGCCGGAGCCTTCTTCGCCGGAGCAGCCTTGGCGGCAGCCTTCTTGGCGGGGGCGGGCTTCTTCGCCGGCTTGCTCGGCAGGCCGAGCTTCTTCGCGATCTCTTCGACGCGACCCTCGAGTTCATCGAGGCGGCCGGCGACGCGACTCATCTGCTTGTTCACTTCTGCCTGCACGGTCGCGACGACGTGCTCGGTGGCAGTGCGGCCCCGCTCGACGATCTGGCGTACAAGGTCCTCGGTGTCCTTCCGGCGAGCCTGGCCCGCCTTCACGAAGTCCTTGACGAGCTTTTCGGCCTGATCCTGCGACGTTCCGGTGAACTGCATGCCGGCATCGAGCATCCGCTTGAGGAGAGGAGTTCCAGTCATGAGATCAGTGTACCTGTCTTCTGTACCGGCTGGTAAGTACCGCGTCGGCCACGGCCGCGAGATCATCGACGGCGAGATCCGGCGTGGGGTGGATGGATGTACCCCGCGGGGTCACTCCACTCCACACATGCGCGTATCCGCAGCCGAGCGTGCGCGCGAACAAGCCATCCGTGGAGGGCCGGTCGCCCACCATCAACGCGCCCCGCGCGGCCTCGTCGCCGATCGTGGCGCGCACGAGTTCGGCCATCGGCGGGTGCGGTTTGCCGGCAATCAACGGCTCGACGCCGGCCGCGGTCTGCACTGCGATGAGGATCGACCCGCCGCCCGGTATCGGCCCCTCGGGAGTCGGGTAGGTGGCGTCGTCGTTCGTGCCCACCAGACGGGCGCCACGCCGGATCGCCTTCGCGGCGCGGGCGAGACCGTGGTAGTCGAACGTGCGGTGCAGGCCCACCACCACCGCATCCACGAGCGCGCCGGCGTCGACATCGTCGGCACTGACGCACATGACGCCGCGGCCCTCGAGCGCCTGCACCACCCCGGGGCCACCAGCCACGAGCGCCCGCTCGCCGGGCTGAAGGAGTAGCGCTGCCGCCATCGACGAGGTGAGCACATCGCCTTCGGCCGGAATGCCGATACCCGCCAGTGCCGATTCCTGGTCCTCAACCCGGGCGGCCGAGTTGTTCGTAACGAACAGGACACGGTGGCCGACGGCGCGCAGCCGGGCGATTGCGTCGACAGCGCCGGGGATCGGCTCGTGGGAGAGCCACACCACGCCATCGAGGTCGCAGAGAATGGCGAGAGGGGAAGGGATCGCGGGCATGGTCTGGCCATGTTGGCACGGGAGATGCCAACCTGTGCAGGTGCCTCGCTTCGAACCGTTCGCCGCCCTCCGCTACGCACCGTCGCTCCCCCTCGATGATGTCGCCGCCCCGCCCTACGACGTGCTCTCCGATGCCGACGTCGACGCCCTCCTCGGCCGCCACCCGCGCAATATCGTCGCCGTCGACGTGCCGCGCGAGGTCGAGGGCGACGGCCGGTACGACGAGGCCGCCCGCCGCCTGGCGGCGTGGGTGCGGGACGGCACGATCGTGCGCGACGCCAGCCCCACCTTCACGCTCTATCGCATGCGCTTCGATGACGAGGCCGGCTGCGAGCGCGAGACCGTCGGCGTACTGGGCGGGCTGGAGGTGGTCGACGAAGGCGCCGGCGGGGTGCTGCCCCACGAGCGCACCACGCCGAAGGCCAAGACCGACCGGCTGGATCTCACCCGCTCGACCGCCACGAACCTGTCCCCCGTGTGGGGCCTGTCACTGACGGCCGGTCTCACCGACCTGCTGCGCGAGCCGGCCGAGGTGGTTGGAGTGTGCCACGACGAGAACGGAGTGGTGCACACCGTCGAGCGGGTCAGCGACGCGAGGCGCATCGCTGCGATCGCTGCCGCCGTCGGCGCCAGCCCGGTGCTCATCGCTGACGGCCACCACCGCTACGCGATCAGCCGCACGTTCCGAGACGAGGTGCGCGCCACCAAGGGCATGGCCACCGCTGCCGAGCTGACGCTCACGTATGTCGCCGAGCTCGTGGAAGACCAGCTGTCGATCGACGCGATCCACCGCCTCTACCACCGCATCACGCCCGAGGTCCTCGTGCAGTGGTTGTCACCCAGCTTTGACATCACCGAGGCCGGCCCCGTCGGCCCCGCGTTCGCCACCGAAGTGGTGGCCCGAGGCGCGCTGTGCCTCGTGCGCCCCGACGGTACCGGGGCCTGGCTCACTCCGAAGCCGGCGGCGTTCGCCGGCGTGCGCTCGCTCGACGGCGCCTACCTCGAGCACGCCCTGCGCGACCACGACCCCGACGTGAGCTACCAGCACGGGGTGCAGCGCGTCGTCGACCGCGTGGGCGCCGGCGAAGCCAGCGCCGGCGTGCTCATCCGCCCGACGAGCATCGTCGAGATCCGCCGCACCGCGAACGAGCGGCTGTTGATGCCGCCGAAGAGCACGTTCTTCACGCCGAAGCTGCGCACCGGCCTGGTGCTGCGTCCGCTCGACCTGTAGCCGAGCGGACGCCGCAGATCACGTACGCGACGCCTGGAAGATGCCCTCGATCGACGAATCGAGGGTGGCATTGAACTCGGCGTCGGTCTGCTTGGCCGACAGGCCCTCGGTAAGCGCCCGCGAGAAGCTGGCGATCATGCCCTTGTTGCGGGCCAGGCGGGCGTTGGCATCCTCGCGGGAATAGCCGCCGGACAACGCGACCACGCGCATCACCTTCGGGTGGGCGATGAGCTCGGTGTAGAAGTTGTCGATATCGGGGATGGTGAGCTTCAACATGACGTGCTGGCCATCGGGCACCGCGGCCACGTGCTGGAGGATCGACGCCTTCAACAGCTCTTCGGCAGCGCCCTTCTCCGGGCTGTTGATGTCGACCTCGGGCTCGATGATCGGTACCAGACCCGCGCGCAGGATCTGGTTGCCGACCTCGAACTGCTGGGCGACGACGGCCTCGACGCCCTTGGCGTTGGCGAGCTTGATGACCGAACGCATCTTCGTGCCGAACACACCCTTGGTGACCGCACGCGTCAGCAGATCGTCGAGGCCGGGCATCGGCTTCATCACCTGCACGCCATCGGCCTCGTCGACGAGGCCCTTGTCGACCTTCAGGAACGGAACGACATGCTTCACCGACCACAGGTAGTCGGCGCTGCCCTTGCCCTCGATCTCACGATCCATGGTGCCCTCGAAGAGGATGGCGGCGAGGATGCGCTTGCCGTCGAACACCGGACTCGTGATCATGCGCGAGCGCATGGCGTGCATCTTGTCGAACATCTCGGTCTCGCCCGAGTACTCGCTCTCCTCGACGCCGTACAGTCGCAGCGCCTTGGGCGTGCTGCCCCCACTCTGATCGAGCGCGGCGATGAAGCCCTCGCTCTTCCGGACCCGCTCGAGCATCTCCTGGTTCATAGTTCTTCCTCCGCGACCTTGCGTGCGACGCGAACGGCGCCGCCATCAGGCCGAGCGTACCGCGCCGGAATCCAGCTCACCCAGCCTGGCCACCGCACGTTGCAGGATCCGGTGCACAGGGCGGCGCCTGGCGGCCTCGACCACCTCCGTGGCGACGACCTCGGTTCGGCTCTGGGTGGCCCCGCCGCTGCGGAAGAAGCGGCGCCGCACCGTGCCTGCCACCACCAACTCCGCCCCCGGCCCCCACACCACCTCGGCCGGCGGATCGAACCACGACACCGGCACCGACGCGGTGGCCCCCTCGACCACCGTGGACAGCTCGAGCGACACCACCACCGAGCCCGACGCGAGAGTGCGGGCCACCGGTGCGCTGCTCAGCACACCCTGCAGGACGACAACGTTCATGAGTTCCTCCACACGTGCGCGGCCTGAGGCCGCTCGGTTGCTTTCGGGGGAAGTCGACACGAACGCTAGGCGCGGGGTCTCACAAGGAAAGCGTCGCCGGGTCTCGTGCCGGCTCTGGCAGCTCAGCGCCCGAGCGTGCGCAACCGGTCGGCGACGTCGGCGAACTCGCGGTCAGCCTCGGCAACGAGCCCGAAGTAACGACGCGCCTTGATCACGTCGCCCGAGCGGTCGTACAGGTCGCCCAACACGTACCACTGGCGCAGATGGTGCTCGCGCGCCTTCTTGGGCACCTCGGTGGCCTTGCCCATCAGCTTCAGCGCGCCGGCGAGATCACCCTGGTCGGCGAGCGCACCGGCCGCCACGATGCGGCCTTCGGCCATCAGCGCGGGCGCCGGCGAGGCGTCGCGCAGCTCTCGCCACAACAGGTCGACTTCGTGATAGCGCTTCATGGCCCGGTAGCAGTCGGCGAGCACGGCGTGATGGTCGAGCGTACTGCGCAAGTTGCGGGCGATCTCCAGCTCGGCAGCGGCCTTGCGCCACTGACCCAACCGGTACAGAGCAAGCCCAGCGATCTCGTGAGCGAAGGCCAGATCGGGGAGGTCGCGCAACACGGGCTGCACCATCCGCCGTGCGTCGGCGAAGCGTTCGCGCTCGAGCGCTTCGGCGGCCGACGTGAGGCGCTCCTGGTAGCGAGACTGGCGGGCGGCCGGAGCCACCCGCGCCAGATCCTCGGACACCTCGGGCGCGAGCTCGGGATCCTTGCGCTTGCGAACCGGAGCAGCCGGCGATGCGGCACGACGCGCGGCAACCTCGGCTTCGCGCCGCAGCGAGCCTTCGTCGACCCACTCCTCACGCTGCCACGGGGGCGGAGCCGCGGCGGCGCGCTCGGGCTTCGGCCCGCGCTTGGCCTTGACCTCTTTCGAGCGCACCTCCGCAGCCGTCATCGGCCTTTCGACGCGACGAGGTGCCGGCCGCTCGGGCCGACCACCGGGCCGGGCACCCGGGCGCCCGGTGGGACGGCCACCGCCCGGGCGGCCTGAGCCACCGCCGGCACCATCGTATGAACGCGCCCCGCGGTCGGGGCGGTCACGTCCGGCGTCGCCGTCGGGACGCGGACCGCGTGCGGGGCGATCGATCCCGGCGTCTTCGCGCGGGTCGCGACGCGGCGGACGGCCACGACCTGCACCGGCACCAGCGGGCCGGCCACGCCCATCGCCACCGTACGAACGGGTGGGACGATCCGAGCCCTCGGAACGGCCGCGCGACTCCGCGCCGTACGAACGGGCTGCACGACCCGGGCGATCCGTACTCTCCGGACGACCGCGCCCGTCCCCACCGTACGAACGCGCCGGACGACTGCTGGGCCGCGCTTGCTCGTCGCCCTCGGGGCGCCGGCGCGGGGCAGGACGCCCAGTGGCGCTCGAGCCCCCGGCGCCTCGCGCCGGTCCGGCGCTGCGCCCGGCCGCTGACGGCCGCGCTCCGCCCGTGCGTGGCGCTGCACCGTCGCCGGCCCCGGGACGGCCGCCCCGAACGGGTCGAGACGGTTGGCCAGGGCGGGGGCGGCGGTCGGTTGACATAGGGGTTCGATCCTATCCAGGAACTGCCCCCTCTGGTCGGGGTGCGTCAGGGGTGAAAAATGCCCGAAGCCCCACCATTGCTGGCGGGGCTTCGAGTGCGGAATCCGGCGGCGACCTACTCTCCCAGGGGGTCTACCCCCAAGTACCATCGGCGCAGGCAGTCTTAACTTCCGTGTTCGGGATGGGAACGGGTGTGACCCTGCCGCTATAGCCACCGAAATCTGTTGTTGTCAAGGATGCGCCACCTGACCCAAGAAAGGGGACAGGGAGGCAGCCCTCCAAGGACTCCAGAGCAAGCACGAGCGATTGTAAATCCAAGCCCTCGGCCGATTAGTACCGGTCGGCTGAACGTGTTACCACGCTTACACCTCCGGCCTATCAACGTGATGGTCTTGTCACGGGCCTTACTGCGTTAACCGCATGGGTGTACTCATCTTGGAACGGGTTTCCTACTTAGATGCTTTCAGCAGTTATCCCTTCCGGAGGTGGCTAATCAGCCATGCCGTTGGCACGACAACTGACACACCAGAGCTCCGTCCGTCCCGGTCCTCTCGTACTAGGGACAGCCTTCCTCAATACACCTTCGGCTGCGGAGGATAGGGACCGAACTGTCTCACGACGTTCTGAACCCAGCTCGCGTACCGCTTTAATGGGCGAACAGCCCAACCCTTGGGACCTGCTTCAGCCCCAGGATGCGATGAGCCGACATCGAGGTGCCAAACCTTTCCGTCGATATGGACTCTTGGGAAAGATTAGCCTGTTATCCCCAGGGTACCTTTTATCCGTTGAGCGACCACGCTTCCACAAGCCATGGCCGGGTCACTATGCCCCGCTTTCGCGCCTGCTTGACCTGTCAGTCTCGCAGTCAAGCTCCCTTGTGTCATTGCACTCGACGGCTGATTGCCAACCAGCCTGAGGGAACCTTTGGGCGCCTCCGTTACATTTTAGGAGGCGACCGCCCCAGTCAAACTACCCGCCTGACACTGTTCCTGATCCAGATAATGGACCTAGGTTAGAGCCCCGTCATACACAGGGTGGTATTTCAACGATGACTCCACCATGGCTAGCGCCACAGCTTCCAAGTCTCCCACCTATCCTACACAATGCAGGACAAAGCTCAATATCAAGTTGTAGTGAAGGTCCATGGGGTCTCTCCGTCCTTCCGCAGCTAACGAGCATCTTTACTCGTACTTCAATTTCGCCGGGTCTATGGTTGAGACAGTGGGGAAGTCGTTACGCCATTCGTGCAGGTCGGAACTTACCCGACAAGGAATTTCGCTACCTTAGGACCGTTATAGTTACGGCCGCCATTCACTGGGGCTTAGGTTCACAGCTTCGCCTTACGACTAACCGTTCCCCGTGACCTTCCAGCATTGGGCAGGCGTCACAGCGTATACAGCGCCTTGCGGCTTGGCACGCTGCTGTGTTTTTGGTAAACAGTCGCTACCCCCTGGTCTGTGCCACCCTCTGGGGCTCGGGGAGTAAATCCCGTCACCTTAATAGGGTCATCCTTCTCCCGAAGTTACGGATGCAATTTGCCGAGTTCCTTAACCATAGTTCTCCCGATCGCCTTGGTATTCTCTACCCGCCCACCTGTGTCGGTTTGGGGTACGGGTGCCGTGCCAACTCACTGTTGGGCTTTTCTTGGCAGCATAGGATCAGTGACTTCGTCTTAATCGACTCGGCATCACGTCTCAGAGTTAATGGCTCCAACTCTCATCGGAACCCTCCTACACGCTTACCCGGGGACTACCATCGCCCCGGTTCACCTACCTTCCTGCGTCCCCCTCCAGCTATCCGCCAGCAACGCGGCCGGCTCGCCCGAAGGCAGCCCCGACGTAGTCACTCTTGGACCTGGCGCGGGCACGGCAGTACTGGAATATCAACCAGTTGTGCATCGACTACGCCTCGCGGCCTCGTCTTAGCTCCCGACTCACCCTGGGAGGATTAGCCTTCCCCAGGAACCCTTGGGCTTTCGGCGGAGGGGTTTCTCACCCCTCTCTCGCTACTCATGCCTGCATTCTCACTCGATGGCGCTCCACGTCGGGTTATCCCGCCGCTTCGCTGCACCATCGACGCTCCTCTACCACTCGCACTTACGTGCGAATCCATAGCTTCGGCTCAGGACTTGAGCCCCGTTACATTGTCCGCGCAGGACCACTCGACCAGTGAGCTATTACGCACTCTTTCAAGGGTGGCTGCTTCTAAGCCAACCTCCTGGCTGTCTAAGCGGTCCCACATCGTTTTCCACTTAGTCCTGAATTTGGGGCCTTAGCTGATGGTCTGGGCTGTTTCCCTTTCGACTAACGAAGCTCATCCCCCGTAGTCTCACTGCCACGTTCTGGAGTCCCGGCATTCGGAGTTTGGCTGGGTTCGGTAAGCTTGTAGGCCCCCTAGCCCATCCAGTGCTCTACCTCCGGGACTGAACACGTGACGCTGTACCTAAATACATTTCGAGGAGAACCAGCTATCACCAAGTTTGTTTGGCCTTTCACCCCTATCCACAGCTCATCACCGCCATTTTCAACTGACGTGTGTTCGGTCCTCCACGGGGTCTTACCCCCGCTTCAACCTGGCCATGGATAGATCACTTGGCTTCGGGTCTACAGCATGCGACTCAACGCCCTATTCAGACTCGCTTTCGCTTCGGCTCCCCATCACTGGTTAACCTTGCCACATACCGTAACTCGCAGGCTCATTCTTCAAAAGGCACGCCATCGTGGCCTCCGTAAGGAGACGACACTCTGACTGTTTGTAAACCAACGGTTTCAGGTACTATTTCACTCCCCTCCCGGGGTGCTTTTCACCTTTCCCTCACGGTACTGGTTCACTATCGGTCGCCAAGGAATACTTAGGCTTACGAGGTGGTCCTCGCGGATTCACGCCGGTTTTCACGGTCCCGGCGTTACTTGGGATCCCAAACGGAGGCTGCGTGTGTTTCGTGTACGGGGCTGTTACCCACTACGGCCGGCCTTTCCAGAGCCGTTCCACTACACAGCAGCTTGTTAACTCCGTGAGACGTCTGGTGCCGTCTCTTTTGGTCCCACAACCCCGCGTCAGCAATACCACCAGGTTTGACACTGACACGGTTTAGCCTATTCCCTCTTCGCTCGCCGCTACTAAGGGAGTCGCGGTTGCTTTCCTTTCCTCAGGGTACTGAGATGTTTCAATTCCCCTGGTTCCC
>JAYRWH010000041.1:0-76338 GCA_041918155.1 Ilumatobacteraceae bacterium
CCGCGGCCGGAGCCTCTGGCCAGCTGGCGTTTGTGCTCGATGAAGTCGACGAGCACGTAGTCGCCGAGGTTCTCGTGGTTGGTGAAGAACGCCCGGCCGCGGTTCATCGACGTCATCTGCTCGACGAAGTGCTGCAGGCCACGGTCGGCGTCGAGCATGAACGTGTTGATGCGGATGCCGTCGCGGGTGCAACGCAACACCTCGCGCAACGTGGTCTCCACCGTCTCCTGCGCGGGCGGGTAGTTGAAGTACACATCGCCGTGCGACGTCATGTGCGCTGTGGGCTCGCCGTCGGTGATCATGATGATCTGCTTCGTGCCGCTCTGGCGGGCGAGCATCTGGCGGGCGATGGTGAGCCCCATGTGCATGTTCGTGCCGTAGGCGAAGTCCCAGCTCACCTCGGGCATCTGCTGGGGAGTGAGCGCGTACGCGGTCTCGCTGAAACCCACCAGACCGAGGAAATCACGCGGGAACTGCGAGGAGATCAGCGAGTGCAGCGCCATCGCGACCTTCTTGGCGGGCAGGAAGTTGTCGCGCATCGCCATGCTCATCGATAGGTCGATCATCAAGACGGTGCTGCTGCGGGTGAGATGCTCGGTGCGCTCGATCTCGAAATCCTCGGGCGACAGGCGCACCGGTGTCTCGGCCCCGTTGCGGCGGATCGCGTTGCGGATCGTGCGCTCGAGGTCGAGGTTGAACGGGTCGCCGTACTCGTACGGCTTGGTGTCGTAGTTGCGCTCGTGCCCCTGGCCGACGCGCTCGACCTGGTGGCGACCCGACTTGTCCTTGGCCAGCTTGGCGAACAGGTCGCGCAGGGCGTTGTTGCCGATCTTGCGCAGCGCCTTGGGGGTCAGCTCCAGCTTGCCCTCCTTCTGGCGGATGAGCCCGGCCTCCTCGAGCATCTTGGTGAGCTCGGCGAGGCGTTCCAGCGAACGGGCCGCGTCGTCGCCCATGAGATCGCGCACCCGGTCGAGATCGGCCTCGGCCAGCTGCGCGGGGCTGGTGGCGTTGCGCAGCAACTGCTCGAGCTGGTCGAGCTCGCCGAGTTCCTGCATCGTCTGCATCGCCTGAGACATTCCAAGCGGTTGCTCGCCCTGGAACTGGCGCTGCTGGCTCCAGCCCATCTGCGGGAACATCTGCTGCAGGTTCTGGCCGAGCTGGTCCATCTGCCAGCGCAGATCCATGTCGTCCATCAGCTGATCGCTGAGCTGCTGCAACTGGGCGCGCTGCTCGGGCGTCATCGAGTTCATCATCTGCTGCATCGCGGCCATGCGCTGCGCCATCTGTTCGAGCAGCTCCTCCAATGATTGGGGGTTCTCCGGGAAGAAGTCGCCGTACTGCTCCATGAACTGCTCGAAGCCGGGGTCTTCGCCGCGCTGGTGCTTCTCGATCATCTCGTTGAGCGCGGCCATCATGTCCTTCATGCGCGCCATGTCCTGCGGCGTCATGTTCTGCATCGCGGACGACATCTGGTCGACGGCCTGCTGCATGAGCTGCTGGCGCAGCTTGTCCATCAGTTGCTCGAAGCGCTGCTGGGCCTCACTGCTCTCGAAGTCGTACGCCTGCAGCTCGCGCACCTTGCCGGCGAGGTCGTCGGGCAGCATGTCGAGGCGGAAGTTGCGCTCCGCGGCCGCATCGCGGGCCGATTGCGCGCGCCGCTCGTCGCCGCTGCGCTCCGCATCGCGCAGCGATTGATCGATCGCGTGGCGTTCCTCATCGACGATGTCGTCGAGTGCGTCGGCAATCTCCTTGTACACCCCACCGAGGTCGTAGCGATCGAGCCGCTCCTGGCGCTGCTTGCGCACCTTCTCCATCAGCTCGCGGATGCCCTGGATGCGCTCGCCGTTGCGATCCTTGAGGCCCTGCTGCATCAGCCGGCGCAGGGCGTTGTTCACATCACCGTGGTAGAGCAGGTCGTCGGCGATCTCGTCGAACAGGGCCTCGGCGTCGAGGTCGAACCCCTTCTGGGTGCCGTCCCAACGCGAATACGTGAACCGACCGGCCATTCCCGCAACCTAGCCCTTCGCCAGCGGCTCCGGACCCACGCCGACCACGGCGCCCCGTGGTCCGCGTATGACAAGAACGGGTGGATGAACCGCTTGTGAACCGCTTGTGAATGCAGTCACGAATCCGGGGTCGGGTGCTAGAGTCGACGCAATGCGTGTCCCCCGCACGTTCGCGTTCGTCGACCTCTCCGGGTTCACGAACTACACCGCCGCCTTCGGTGACGACGCCGCAGGCCGGATCCTCAGCGCGTTCCGAACGATCACCCGCGAGATCGCCAGCGAGCGCGGCGTACGCATCGCCAAGTGGCTCGGCGACGGCTGCATGATCGTGTCCGTCGACCAGACGGCATGCATCGCGTTCGCTCTCGAGCTGGAGTATCGGGCCAGTGAGGTGTGCGCCCCCCTCTCCTTGCGTGTCGGCATCGCCACCGGGCACGCCCTGCTCTTCGAGGGCGACGACTACATCGGCTCGGCGGTCAACATGGCAGCCCGCCTGTGCGACGCGGCCGGCCCGTTCGAAGTGCTGCTCCCGACGATGCAGATCGAGCGGTTGCCCGAGGGCATCAACGCCAGCCCCCATGGCGACCTCGAGTTGCGCGGGTTCCCCGGGCCGGTCTCGATCGTCGAACTCAGCGGGCGCCCGCGGGCGACGGCGAGCACCGATACCGGTGAGCTGTGGACCCGCAGCCCGTTCCTGAACTAACCCCCGATCTGGCTGGCTCCCCCACAGTCAGCCGCGGCGCCACCCTCGTCTCGCGCGGCCCACGCCTGTTCGACGACCTTGCGTTCGCCGCGGAGATCGGCCTGCAGCACGTGCGCCTCGACGCACTGTGGGTGGACGGCCAGCCCAAGCCCGGCAGCATCGACGGTGGCGTGGTCGAGGAGCTGCGCGCCGCGGCCACCGAGGCCCACCGCCTCGGCCTGCAGCCGTGGTTCCGCCTCATGCAGGCCGACGTGCCGAAATGGTTCGACGACGAGGGCGGCTTCCGCGACGACAAGTCCGCCGGTAAGTGGTGGCCGCGCTGGGTGGAATCGATCAGTGGCGAGCTCGCCGACCTGTCCGCCGGGTGGGTGCCCTTCGAAGCGCCGTTCGCGATGGCCCGCCGCCTCGTGCCCGATGACCCGCGCGAGCACGGCGAGCTGATGCACAACCTGGTGATCGGTTGGCGCGACGCGTGGCGCATCCTGCGCGGCGGCCCGCCGGTGGCGACCTCCATCGACGTCGCCACGGAGCGCCCGATCGCGAGGGATTCGGCCGGCCCCACCCAGGCCGACATCGACGAGGCCCGCCGACGCGACCGCCTGCGCTGGGGGCTGTGGCTCGACGGCCTGGCCCATGGCGTCGTGTCCATCCCCGGCCGCTCCGCCCGCGAGGTTGCCGACCTGGAGGGTGCCTGCGATGTGCTCGGGCTGGCCGTGCGCACCAGTGTGGAGGCCGCGCTGCACCGCGCCGCCGAGCAAGGCCCCGAGCGTCCGCTGGCGATCACGTTCCGCCCGGTCGGTGTCACCGACACCGAGTGCGCCGACTCGGTCGCCCAGATGTGGCGCGATGTGAGGGCCGCCGCCGGGAGCCTCACGATCACGGCCGTCACGGCCAGCCCCCTGCTCGACACCACGGATCGACCGGGCCTGGCGACCGCCGAGCGACGGGTGAAGGACGCCGGGGAAGCGTTCCTCGCCGGCTGAACCTGGCCGCACCCGCGGAGTTGCACAGCATTGCCAGGTTCGGCCGGGTGCACCAAGATGCATGCATGACGCACATCGACGAGACCCTGCCCGGCCGCGCCACGTGGATCGACCTGGGCTCCCCCGACCCCGCCGCGTCCGCGGCCTTCTACTCCGGCCTGTTCGGCTGGGATGTGCTCGACCTCGGACCCGATGCCGGCGGCTACCACATGTGCCAGGTCGCCGACCGCTTCGTGGCCGGCATCGGCCCCCAGCAGAACCCCGGGCCGCCGTACTGGACCACCTATTTCGGCGTGGAATCCGCGGACGACGCGGCGGCCAGGATCACCGCGGCCGGCGGAACGGTCATCGTGCCCCCGATGGATGTCATGGACTCGGGCCGTATGGCCGTGGCCTTCGACCCCACGGGAGCGGCCTTTTCGGTGTGGCAACCGCTCAACCACAAGGGCATCGGCGTGCACAGCGTGCTCGGCACCCGCTGCTGGAGCGAGTTGATGACCCGCGACGTGGCCCGGGCCAGCAAGTTCTACGCCGCCGTGTTCGGCTGGGACGTCGAGCACGTCACCGAGATGCACTACACGATGTTCAAGATCGGCGAGGAGCAGATCGGCGGGATGCTCACCATCGACGAGAACTTCCCCGCCGAGATGCCGGCGGCGTGGGCCGTGTACTTCTACACCGAGGACATCGAGGGCACCGTCGCCAAGGCCGGCTCGCTGGGCGCATCGGTGATGATGCCGCCGACGCCGATCGAGGGCGTCGGCCGCTTCGCCGTGCTGGCCGACCCGCAGGGCGCGGTGTTCAACTTGCTCGAACCGGGCAGCTGACCCGGGCGGGTCAGCGGCCGCGGTAGGTGGCCGCGCCCGACCCGGACGTGACATCCTTGTTGAGGCGCTTGGAGAGGTGCAGGCCCTCGAGCACGAACTCCACCGCGGCGGCGATCGCGGCGGGGGATTCGTCGCCCGCGACGAGGCGCTGCACCGGCCCCTGCAACGCCGGCACCTCGGCGGCCAGGCGAGCGAGATCGGCCGACGGCACATCGTCGCCGGTGTGCACGATCGCGCCCTCCTCGAACGCGGGCAGCACGTCGCGCACCGACTCGAACGGCAGGACTTCCTTGAACACCGTGAGCACCGCCGCCTTGACCAGGTTCTCGAGGATCATGCCCTCGCGCCCATCCTCCAGCGACTCGATCTCGATCTTGCCGCTGGAACTCGCTGCCAGCGCGCCGAGGTCACACACACGCGGCACCACCACCCGCTCGCCCGCCCGCAGACCGCGGCGCAGCGCGTTCGCCCCGAGCACCTCCAGGTTGCTGACCGATAGGCGCACGCTCACGCCGCTGCGCTGGTTCACCTGGTTGCTCGCCCGAGCGAGTTGGCTGAACGTGGCGACCACCTGCTCCATGTAGTGCGGCATGTTCACGGTGACATCGCCGACCGACGGCGGACGCGCCTCCTGGCGCATGATCGAGGTCTCGGTCTCGGTGTCGAGCGGGTAGTGGGTGCGGATCTGGCTGCCGAAGCGATCCTTCAGCGGGGTGATGATGCGACCGCGGTTCGTGTAGTCCTCTGGGTTCGCGCTGGCCACGAGCATCACGTCGAGGGGCAGGCGGATCTTGTACCCGCGCACCTGCACGTCGCGCTCTTCCAGCACGTTGAGCAGGCCGACCTGGATCCGCTCGGCGAGGTCGGGGATCTCGTTGATCGCGAAGATGCCGCGGTTCGTGCGCGGCACCAGGCCGTAGTGCAGGGTGAGCTCGTCGGAGAGGTAACGGCCCTCGGCCACCTTGATCGGGTCGACCTCGCCGATGAGGTCGGCGATCGACGTGTCCGGCGTGGCGAGCTTCTCGCCGAAGCGGGTGTCGCGATGCACCCAGTCGATCGGGGTGGCATCGCCCGCCTCGGCCACGAGGTCGCGCGCGTGCTTGCTGACCGGGTGGTACGGGTCGTCGTTGATCTCGCTGCCGGCGATGATCGGCATCCATTCGTCGAGCAATCCGGTGAGCGACCGGATCATGCGCGTCTTGGCCTGGCCGCGCTCGCCGAGGAAGATCACGTCGTGGCCCGCCAGCAGAGCGTTCTCCAGCTGGGGCATGACGGTGTGCTCGTAGCCCAACACGCCCTCGAAGAGCGGCTCGCCGGCGGCGATGCGCGCCACCGCGTTGCGGCGGATCTCCTCCTTCACCGGGCTCGACCTCCAGCCGGACGCCTTCAATTGGCCGAGGGTTGCCGTGCTAGGGGGTGCGGAGCGGTCGGTCATGCGTGGACCATACCCGGCCGCGCCTCTACGCTCGCACCCGTGGAACTGACGGGACCCTGGCACGCTTGCATCGCCGATGACGACGTGCGCCGCGAAGGCGTGGGCCTCGACTACGACGACTCCGGTTGGCCGGAGGTGCCCGTACCGGGACACTGGCAGCGCACCGCCGAGTTCGCCCACAGCGATGGCCCGCTCGTGTACCGCCACATGTTCGCGATGCCCGGCCCCACGTCGGGTCGGCGTCGCTTCGTCACGCTCGACGGCGTCTTCTACCAAGCCGACGTATGGCTCGACGGCGCCTACCTCGGCGACCCCGAGGGCTACTTCTTCCCGCACACCTTCGACATCACCGACCTGTCCCGGCTCGCCGACGAGCATGTGCTGGCCATCGAGGTCGCGTGCGCGCCGCAGCGACAGGGCACGGCCAAGCGCAACATCACCGGTGTACTGCAGCACTCCGACGTGATCGACCCGGCGTGGAACCCCGGTGGCCTGTGGCGCCCCGTGCGCATCGACGAAACCGGCCCCGTCCGCATCGACCGGCTGCGCGTCCTTTGCCGCGACGCGAACGATGCCCGCGCCCACCTCCGCCTGCATGCCCGCCTCGATTCCGACCGTTCCCGCCATGTCGTCGTGCGCACGTCGGTGGATGGGCGGGTCTTGTGGGAGGAGAGCCGCTCGATCGCCCACGGCCTCAACGAGGTGGACTGGAACCTCGATGTCAACGACCCGGCCCTCTGGTGGCCGTGGAGCATGGGCCCGCAGCACCTCACCAACGTCGAGGTGCACATCTCGGTCGAGGGCGAGGTGAGCGACCACCGGGCCGTGCGCACCGGCCTGCGAGAGGTGGCCCTGCAGGAGTGGACGTTCGCCGTCAATGGCGAGCGCCTCTTCGCGAAGGGGGCCAACCTCGCACCCACGCGGGCCGCCCTGGCCGACGCGACCCCGACCGAGGTGAGGCGCGACGTCGAGCTGGCGCGTGACGCCGGGCTCGACCTGGTGCGGGTCAACGGGCACATCGCCCCGCCTGAGCTGTACGACGCTGCCGACGAGCTCGGCATGCTCGTGTGGCAGGACTTCCCTCTGCAGTGGAGCTACGCCCGCTCGATCCGCAAAGAGGCCGTGCGCCAGGCCCGGGAGGCCGTCGACCTGCTCGGCCATCACCCCAGCATCGCCGTGTGGTGCGCCCACAACGACCCCACCGCCGCCACCGACTCGCGAGCCAAGGGTGCCGCCCCCACCATCGGCCGAAATGTGCTGCAACAACAGGTGCCATCGTGGAACAAGTCGATCCTCGACCGGTGGGTGAAGCGGGCGCTCGAGTCCGCCGACGAGACCCGCACCGTCATCGCCCACAGCGGGGTCGCCCCGCACCCGCCCCAATTCGACGGCACCGACAGCCACCTGTTCTTCGGCTGGTATCACGGCGAGGCCGGCGACATCGACGGCTTTGCAGCGGCGATGCCCCGCATGGTGCGCTTCGTCGGTGAGTTCGGCGCCCAGTCGGTGCCCAACTCGGCGGGGTTCATGCACCCCGAACGGTGGCCCGACCTCGACTGGGAGGGGCTCGCCGAACACCACGGGTTGCAGCCAGAGCCGTTCGCCCGCCATGTGCCGCCGGGCGAGCACGCAACGTTCGACTCGTGGCGGTTGGCCACCCAGCTCCACCAGGCGGAAGTGCTGCGCCACCACATCGAGACACTGCGCCGCCTGAAGTACCGCCCCACCGGAGGCTTCTGCTTCCTGGCCCTCAACGACCCCGGCCCAGCGGTCTCATGGGGCGTGCTCGACCACGAGCGCAACCCGAAGCTGGCCTACGCCGCCGTAGTCGAGGCCTGCCTCCCCGTGATCGTCGTCGCCGACCGTCTGCCAGCTGACGTGACAGCGGGCGACACCCTCGCTCTCGACGTGCATGTCGTCAGCGACCTGCGCACGGCCCTGCGCGGCGTGGCGTGCTCCGCCACCCTGCGCTGGCCCGGGGGCAACCACAGGTGGGCCTGGAGCGGCGATGTCCCGCCCGACTCGTGCGTTCGGGTCGGCACCGTTCAGTTCGTGGTTCCCGACGTCGAGGGCGAGCTGTGGTTCGATCTCACCCTCGAGCACGCAGCGGTCGCGGTCACCAATCGCTACACCGCGACGCAGCTCAGGCCTGGCTGAGCAGTTTGCGGTTCTTGAACTTCGCCTTGCGATAGTCACGATGCATCAACGCGATGAAGTCGAGGCTGATGCTCTTCGGGCACGCCGCCTCGCATTCGCCGTGGTTCGTGCAGGAACCGAAGTGCTCGTCCATCGTCTCCACCATCGCCTCGACGCGGCTCCAGCGCTCGGCCTGACCCTGGGGCAACAAGTTGAGGTGGCT
Organism: Ilumatobacteraceae bacterium; assembly: GCA_041918155.1. Taxonomy (GTDB): domain Bacteria; phylum Actinomycetota; class Acidimicrobiia; order Acidimicrobiales; family Ilumatobacteraceae; genus UBA668. Next base: position 8,314 of record JAYRWH010000041.1, read on the forward strand.
GACCTTCGCCGCGGTGAACAGGTTCGCCGCGCCGTTGGGGCACGCCGCGACGCACGCGCCACAGCCGATGCACTCCGCCGCGTCCATCGATGCGTCGGCCACCGGCTTGGGCACCGGGATGATGTTCGCATCGGGCGCACCACCGGTGGTGGCGGTGATGAAACCGCCGGCCTCCACGATGCGATCGAGCGGTGAGCGGTCGACCATGAGATCTTTCACGATCGGGAAGGCCGTGGCCCGCCATGGCTCGATCACGATCGTGTCGCCGCTGGCAAACTTGCGCATGTGCAGCTGGCACGTGGCGGTACCCCGCTGCGGGCCGTGGGCCTGGCCGTCGATCATCAACGAGCAGGTGCCACAGATGCCTTCACGGCAGTCGTGGTCGAAGGTGACCGCTTCGAGCCCCTCGGCGATGAGCTTCTCGTTGAGCACGTCGAGCATCTCGAGGAACGAGGCCTCGTCGCTGATCGAGTCGATGCGGTAGCTCTCGAAGTGGCCGCCCTCGACAGGACCGCTCTGGCGCCAGATCTTCAGAGTCAGGTTCTCCAGGTGCCTACTCACTTGTAGCTCCGCTTCGCGAGGTGGATGGTCTCGAACTCGAGTTCTTCCTTGTGACGATTGGCCGACATCGGGTCGCCCGTCCATTCCCAGGCCGCGACGTGGGCGAAGTTGTCGTCGTCGCGCTGCGCCTCGCCCTCCTCGTCCTGGTACTCGGCGCGGAAGTGGCCGCCACAGCTCTCGTTGCGTTCGAGTGCGTCGCGGCACATCAGCATTCCGAGCTGGAAGAAGTCATCGACGCGGCCGGCCTTCTCCAGCGTCTGGTTGACGCTGGCACCGCCGCCGGTGACGCGCAGGTCGGTCTTGAACTCCTCGTAGAGCGCGGGGATGTCGCTGAGCGCCTGCTGCAGACCCTCGGCGGTGCGCTCCATGCCACAGCGATCCCAGATGATCTTGCCGAGCTCGCGGTGGAACCAGTCGGGCGAGCGGTTGCCGCGCGCGTCGAGGTAGTGCTGGAAGCGTGCCCGAGCGTCTTCCTCGGCTGCACGGAATGCCTGGTGCTCGGTGCCCGGCACCGGCTTGTTGAGCATCGGCGCGAGGTAGTTGCCAATTGTGTACGGCAGCACGAAGTAGCCGTCGGCGAGGCCCTGCATGAGCGCCGAGGCGCCGAGGCGGTTCGCGCCGTGATCGGAGAAGTTGGCCTCACCCGCGCAGTACAAGCCGGGGATCGTGGTCATCAGCTCGTAGTCCACCCACAGGCCACCCATCGTGTAGTGGCTGGCCGGGTAGATGCGCATCGGCACGTCGTACGGGTTTTCACCGGTGATGCGCTCGTACATGTCGAACAAGTTGCCGTAGCGCTCCTTGACGACATCCTGGCCGAGGCGGCCGATCGCGGCGGAGAAGTCGAGGTAGACCCCGTTCTTCAGCGGGCCTACGCCACGGCCGCTGTCGACCGCACGCTTGGCCGCACGCGACGAGATGTCGCGCGGGGCAAGGTTGCCGAAGCTGGGGTACAGCCGCTCGAGGTAGTAGTCGCGCTCGCCCTCGGGGATCTGGTCGGCTGCACGGTTGTCGCCCACATTGAGCGGCACCCACACGCGGCCGTCGTTGCGCAGCGACTCGCTCATCAGCGTCAGCTTCGACTGGGTGTCATCGGCCTGCGGGATGCACGTGGGGTGGATCTGGGTGTAGCACGGGTTGGCGAAGTACGCGCCCTTGCGGTGTGCCCGCCACGCCGCAGTGACGTTGCACATCATCGCGTTCGTGGAGAGGAAGAACGCATTGCCGTAACCGCCGGTGGCAAGCACCACGGCATGGCCGGCGTGCGAGCGGATCTCACCGTTGACGAGGTCGCGGGTGACGATGCCGGCGCAGCGGCCGTCGACGTTCACGACATCGACGAGCTCGACACGGTTCCACAGCTTCACACCACCGAGACCGATCTGGCGGGCGAGCTGCTGGTACGCGCCGAGCAGGAGCTGCTGGCCCGTCTGGCCACGCGCGTAGAACGTGCGCTGCAACTGCGAACCGCCGAAGCTGCGGGTGTCGAGCAGGCCGCCGTACTCACGGGCGAACGGCACACCCTGGGCCACCATCTGGTCGATGATGTTGACGCTCACCTGCGCGAGGCGGTGCACGTTGCCCTCACGGGCGCGGAAGTCGCCACCCTTGATCGTGTCGTAGAAGAGGCGGTGGATGCTGTCGCCGTCGCCGCGGTAGTTCTTCGCGGCGTTGATGCCGCCCTGGGCGGCGATGGAGTGCGCACGACGCGGCGAGTCGTGGAACGTGAACACCTCGACGTCGTAGCCCAGCTCGGCGAGCGTGGCCGCGGCCGAGGCGCCGGCGAGGCCGCTGCCCACCACGAGCACCTTGAACTTGCGCTTGTTGTTCGGGTTGACCAACTTCATGTCGGCCTTGTAGTTGTCCCACTTGTCCTCGATGGAACCGGCGGGCGTCTTGCTGTTGAGCATCTGATCAGTCATCTCGTTCACCCCACGATCCCGGCCAGCACGGCGATCGGGAAACTCACATTGCCGACCACGATGAGCGTGGCGAAGCCCACCGCGATGTAGCGGCGCCACTCCTTGAACTTCGGGTTGTTCCAGCCCATCGACTGGAAGAGGCTCCACACCCCGTGGTACAGGTGCGTGCCGAGGGCCAGGTTGGCGATGATGTAGAGCACCGCCACCGGCCCCCGCTCGAAGCTGCGCACCACGTTGCCGTAGGCGTCGCCACGGTGGAACGAGCCGTCGTTGCCGACCGCGTTCCCCCAACCCCAGGTGAGGTCGGCGAGGTGCCAGAAGAGAAACAGGAACACGATGATGCCGGTGGCGCGCATCGTGCGGCTCGCGAAGTTGGCGATCTGGTAGTCGCGCGGGCCCTGGTACTTCACCGAGCGGGCTTGGCGGTTCAGGCGGGTGAGGCTGACCGCCGCGTGCACATGTAGGAAACCGGCGGCGACGAGGCCACCGCGCATCAGCCACAGCACGACCGTGCGCGGCATGATCGGCACGAGGAGTTCGCGCAGGAACTCGCCGTACTCGTTGAGGTGCTCGGCCCCGAGATACATCTTCAGGTTGCCGATCATGTGCACGAACACGAAGCCGAGCAGCATGATGCCGGTGATGGCCATCACGTACTTCTTGCCGACCGCGGTGTCGTAGAAGTCCAGCAGGAAGAACTTGCGCCGCTTCTTCGGTGTCGCCGCGGTGCCGGTGACCGGCCCGCGTGACTGGAGTGCCTGTGCCATCTTGTTGACGGCCTTTCGTCGTGAGCAGGATCCCTGACGGGGTTGTCGGACGGGAACGCTAGTCCCGGGTGCCTCGCCGGACGAACTCGGCGAACTTCGACGGCGGTAACTCGTGCCCGCTCCTCATCATGATGTCATGAAGGCGTCAACAGTTATCATGGCCTGGTGATTCGCACGCAGATCTCAATGACTGACGAACAGCAGGAGGCGCTGCGCAGGCTCGCTGCCCTGCGCCAGGTGTCGCAGGCCGCGGTGTTCCGCGACGCGCTCGACACGATCCTCGATCACGAATTGCGTGCAACGCGTGCCACACGGGCACGTACGGCCATCGGAGCGTTCCGCTCGGGCACCACCAACACATCGACGGAACACGACGAGGCGCCGCTCGAGGCGTTCGCATGACGTCACCAGTATTCGTCGACACCTCAGGCCTCTACGCCGCACTCGACGCTGACGACGCGAACCACCCCGCGGCAGCCGTCGCTTTCAACCGACTGCTCGACCGCATGGCCTCCGACCCGTTCGCCGCGGTCACACACAGCGGGGTGATCACCGAGGCAACCGCTCTCGTCCAACGCCGTCTCGGCATCTCGGCTGCACGCAGCTTGCTCGACGACATACTGCCGCTCATCGACACGGTGTGGGTCGATGAGCGGCTGCACTCGCTCGCCGCGACGGCGCTCCTCGCCGCGGGTCGGCGCGAGGTCAGCCGCGTCGACTGGACATCGTTCGTGGTCATGCGCGAGCGAGCGATCACCACAGCGTTCGCGTTCGACGTGGACTTCGAAGCCCAGGGCTTCACCACGACCACGATCTGATCCGGAACCGACGGAATCCTCCGATCGGTGGACCCGCGATCAGCCGATCGGCGGCTGCACACGAACCACCAACAAGAGCAGAGTGGACACATGACAGCGATCAGGGTGCGCGGCCTGCGCAAGCGATACGGCGACTTCGCCGCCGTCGACGGGATCGATCTCGACGTAGCGGTGGGGGAGATCGTGGCGATGCTCGGTCCGAACGGAGCCGGCAAGACCACGACGGTGGAGATCTGCGAGGGCTACCGCACCCGCGACGAGGGCGAGGTGACGGTGCTCGGCATCGACCCGGCCAAGGGCGACCGGGCCTGGCGCGAGAAGGTCGGCATCGTGCTGCAGACGTCGGGCTTCACCGACGAGCTGACTGTGCGCGAGACCGTCGGCCACTTCGCGTCCATGTATTCGAACCCATACCCCGTTGACGAGCTGATCGACACCGTCGGCCTTTCCGCCAAGTCGAGCGACCGGGCGCACAGCCTGTCCGGCGGTCAGCAGCGGCGACTCGACGTCGCTGTCGGCGTGGTCGGGCGGCCCGAGTTGCTGTTCCTCGACGAGCCGACCACTGGCTTCGACCCCGAAGCACGTCACCAGTTCTGGAGCCTTATCCGCACCCTGCGCGAGCAGGGCACCACGATCGTGCTGACCACCCACTACCTCGAAGAGGCAGAGGCGCTCGCCGACCGCGTGGCGGTGCTCGCCGCCGGCCGGATCCTGGCGGTCGGCGCGCCGCAAACCCTCGGAGGGCGAGCCGATGCGGCCGCGTTCGTGCGCTGGGCCGACACCGAGGGCCCGCACGAACTGCGCACCGACGAGCCCACCAAGGCTGTGGCCGACCTGGCTACCCGCTACGGCGGTGAGGTGCCCGGGCTGACCGTCAGCCGCCCCACGCTGGAAGACGTGTACCTACAGATGATCGGAGCCAACCGATGAGCACGGGAACGCTCGCCCTGGGCCGCGGCCGCACGGTGGTGGAGATGAAGAACCTCTGGCGCAATGGTCAGGCGTTCGGCTTCACGATCGCCTTCCCACTGATGATGCTGCTGCTTTTCGCGAGCATCTTCAAGGGCACCATCGAGCACACCGGCGTCGAGATCAGCCAGGTGTACGTCGCCGGCATCATGGGCTCCACGCTGATGTCCACCGCATTCGTCAGCCTCGCCATCGGCATGTCCGTCGAGCGCGAGTCGGGAATGCTGAAGCGCCTCGCCGGCACCCCCATGCCCAAGGCCTCGTACTTCCTCGGCAAGATCGGCATGGTGCTCGCCACCGTCACCATCCAGGTCATCGTGCTGATGGCCCTCGGCGTGGCGTTCTTCCACATCGACCTGCCGTCGAGCGCGAAGTCCTGGGCGATCTTCGTCGCGGTCTTCCTGCTCGGCGTGACGTCCAGCACCCTGCTCGGTATCGCCGCCGGCTCCTGGATCAAGGACTCGAAGTCGGGGCCGGCGGTGGTGAACCTGCCGTTCGTGGCCCTGCAGTTCATCTCTGGCGTGTGGATCAGCGTCAACCAGTTGCCGTCGTGGCTGCTGCACACCTCCCAGGTGTTCCCACTGCACTGGATCTGCCGGGGCTTGCGCCAGGCCCTCCTGCCCGACACGTTCAAGGTGGTCGAGACCGGTGGGCAGTGGCAGCTCATGTGGGGTCTCATCGTGCTCGCTGCCTGGTGCATCGTGGGTTTCCTGGTGTGCGTCAGGTCGTTCCGCTGGACCCGCGGGTAGGCGCCAACCAGGCCCTGCTCACTTGGTCGCACCGAGGCGACGGCAAAAGTTCATGAGAACCGGTCGGAGTCTCTACACTCGCAACGTTTGCCAATCCAAGCGTGGCCCACCGTGCCGCGCCCGAGTCCACCCGAGGTACACCGGTGCCAGCACTTATCGCCGAGGGCGGTTATCAGGTATTCGAGCTGAAGGGTGGCGAGTGGGCCATCCTCCTTCTCTCCGCAGCAGCCGCCCTCATCGCCATCGCAGTCGGATTCATCCTCGCCAAGCTCGTCTTGGCCGAGGACGAGGGTTCTCCCAAAATGAAGGAGATCGCCAAGGCCATCCAAGTTGGCGCGTTGGCCTACCTGAAGCGTCAGTTCAAGACAATCGCCGTGATCCTCGTGCCGCTGGCGATCATCGTGTTCGTCACGAGCACCAAGATCATCAAGCCGGACGAATCGGTCGCCCTGTCGTGGGCCGCGTCGGGCACGTTCCGCACGATCGCGTTCATCCTCGGCTGCCTCGCCTCGGGCTTCACCGGCTACATCGGCATGACGCTGGCCACCCGTGGCAACGTCCGCACCGCGGCCGCCGCGCTCACGGGCAGCATGCCCCGGGCCCTCACCGTTGCGTTCCGCACGGGTGGCGTGGCCGGCATGTTCACGGTGGGCCTCGGCCTGCTCGGCGCCACCGGCATCATCATGGTGTTCCAGAACACCAGCTCGGCGATCCTGATCGGCTTCGGCTTCGGTGGTTCGCTGCTGGCGCTGTTCCTCCGCGTCGGCGGCGGCATTTTCACCAAGGCCGCTGACGTCGGCGCCGACCTCGTGGGCAAGGTCGAAGCCGGCATTCCCGAGGACGACCCACGCAACCCGGCCACCATCGCCGACAACGTGGGCGACAACGTGGGCGACTGCGCCGGTATGGCCGCCGACCTGTTCGAGAGCTACGAGGTCACCCTCGTCGCCTCGATCATCCTCGGCGTGGCCGCGTTCAACTCGGTGGGCGCCAACCCGGCCCTCGGCCTGGTGTTCCCGCTCGCCGCCCGCGCCATCGGCGTGGTGGCCTCGATCTTCGGCGTGTTCGCCGTCAAGGCCAAGGAGGGCGAGACCAACGCCCTCAAGCCGATCAACAAGGGCTTCCTCGTGGCCGGCTCACTGACGCTCATCGGCACGCTCGCCGTGTCGCTCGCGTACGTGGGCAACGACAACAACGACAATGCCGGCTGGAAGTGCTTCGGCGCCGTCGCCATCGGCCTCGTCCTGGCCCAGCTCGTCAGCCGCCTCACCGAGTACTACACGGGCACCCACTACCGCCCGGTGAAGGACATCGCCGACGCTTCCGAGACCGGCCCGGCCACGGTCGTGCTCGCCGGCACTGCCAGCGGTATGGAGAGCTCGGTCTACGCCGTCATCGCGATTGCCATCGCCATCGGCGTGTCGCTCGCCCTCGGCGGCGGCAACCTCACCTTCTCGTTGTACCTCGTCGCCCTGTGCGGCATGGGCATGCTGGCCACCACCGGCGTGATCGTGTCGGAAGACACGTTCGGTCCGGTGAGTGACAACGCTGCCGGCATCGCCGAGATGAGCGGCGAATTCCACGGTGAGCCGGAGAAGATCATGGTCGCCCTCGATGCGGTCGGTAACACCACCAAGGCCGTCACCAAGGGCTTCGCCATCGGCTCGGCCGTCATCGCCGCCGTCGCCCTGTTCGCCAGCTTCATCGAGACCGCCGGCGACGAACTCAATGTCGTCGCCCGCCTCATGAAGGACGGGGTGTACAACCTCAAGGACGGCGTGTTCAAGGCTGCCGAACTTCAGATCAACGTCGCCGAGCCGAAGATCTTCATCGGTCTGCTGATCGGTGGCGCCGTGCCGTTCCTCTTCTCATCCTTCGCCATCCGCGCCGTCGGTCGCACCGCCGGCGTCGTCGTACAGGAAGTGCGCAAGCAGTTCGCCGACGGCAAGATCATGCGCGGCGAGAAGGAGCCCGAGTACGGCCCGGTCATCGACATCTGCACCGAGGCCTCGCTGCGCGAGCTCGCCACCCCGGCCCTGCTCGCGGTGCTCACCCCGGTGGTCATCGGCTTCGGTCTCGACTGGAAGGCGCTCGGCGCGTTCCTGGCCGCCGTCATCCTCGTCGGCCAGCTCATGGCGAACTACCTCAGCAACGCCGGCGGCGCATGGGACAACGCCAAGAAGTACATCGAGGACGGCAACCACGGTGGCAAGGGCAGCGATGCCCACAAGGCCGCCGTCATCGGCGACACCGTCGGCGACCCGTTCAAGGACACCGCCGGCCCGGCGCTCAACCCGCTGATCAAGGTGATGAACCTGGTCAGCCTGCTGACCCTGCCGGCCATGATCAGCCTGCAGGACAACCTCGGTGCCCGACTCAGCATCGCTGCGGCGGCCCTGGTCGTGTTGATCGGCGCGATCGTGTTCAGCAGTCGCAAGCCGAGCGGTATCAACGCCACGGCCACGGTCTGACCACGGCCAATTCCCAGCAGGGCCCGGGGCTGAGCGCCCCGGGCCCTCGTGGTTTTCCAGATAGCGTTGCGCCTCGTGCTCGGACTGCTCGATTTCGCCAACAAGTGGGTGGAGAGTGGTGGATTGGTCGTGCTGGCCGCCATCGTCTTCGCCGAATCCGGTCTCCTGGTGGGCTTCTTCCTCCCCGGCGACTCCCTGCTGTTCTTCGCTGGCTTCCTCGCCAGTGAGGCCGGTGGCAACCATCTCCCGGCTTTGCCGTACGTGGCACTGACGTGCGCGGTCGCGGCGATCGTCGGCGACCAGGTCGGCTACATGATCGGGGCCAAGCTGGGGCCGGCGCTGTTCAAGCGCGAGGAGAGCCGCTTCTTTCACCCCGAGAACGTCGCCAAGGCCGAGGCGTTCTTCGCCAAGCACGGCTCGAAGACGATCATCCTTGCCCGCTTCGTGCCGATCGTTCGCACCTTCGTGCCCACCGTCGCCGGTGCGAGCAAGATGCACTACCGCACGTTCATCAGCTTCAACGTCATCGGTGGCGTGGCGTGGGGCGCGGGCATCACCACCCTGGGCTACTTCCTCGGCGAGATCGACTTCATCAAGAAGAACATCGAGGTCGCCGCGATCGCCATCGTGGCCATCTCCGTGCTGCCGCTCGCACTCGAATTCTGGAAGCACCGCAAGGCCGCCGCGGCACGCGCCGCTGCCGCCCCCGCCCTTCCGACACAGGACTGACACACCGTTCCACCCGGTGGCGGGGAACCCCAGGCCGTCCGCAGTCGTCGGACCGGCATGGCAACCGTGAACAGAGCCAGGCGAGGACTCGGGGCTGTCGCCGCCCTCGCCATCATCGGCATCACTGCATGCAGTGACGACAGCACGTCATCATCCGTCACCGCTCCGGCGCAGGAAACACCCACTGCGGACAACTCGGCGGGCGGATCACTCAGTGGCGCGGAGGCCACCAGCGCTCAGCCCACCGGACAACCGACCGGACCGCCAACGGCCACACCGATCAGCCTCCGCAAGCTGGTGATCACGATGACCGTCGGCCTGGAAGTCAAGGACGCGTCGCGGGCGGTCGACCAGGTGATCACCCTGGCCCAGACCCACCTCGGCCAGCTCTACGACTCCAGCCTCGACCTCAGTGATCCGGCGAACGCGAACGGCGACCTGGTGTTCAAGCTGCCGCCGGACGAGGTCGATGGATTCCTACGCGGCCTCGCCCCGGGAATCGGCCGACGCACCGGGTTGCAGGGCACGACCTCGGACGTCACCGACCAGCTGAGCGATCTCGAATCGCAGATCAGCACGGCACGGGCGAGCGTCGAGCGGGTGCGGGCGCTGATGGACAAGGCCACTACGTTGAGCGACATCGTCACCCTCGAGGGTGAGCTGACCAACCGCGAGACCCACCTCGAGCAGTTACTCGCCCAGCAGTCGAACCTCGACAATCTGGTGGCGATGGCGACGATCACCGTCCACATCACAACCGCCTCGCTCCCTGCCGCTCCGGCGACCGACAAGCAGCACAAACTCACCGTCGGGAGCGCGTTCAGCGACGGGTGGCACGCATTCGTGGGCGTGTTGCGGGCAATCGTGCTGTTCGTCGGCTACACCCTGCCGTTCCTGGTGATCGGGGCCATCGGGGGCCTGATCGGCTGGCGGGTCAGACGGCAGTCACGAAATCGATCAGCTGCTCCACCGCACCCACCAGCTCCGGGCGCAGGTCGGAGTACGAGTGCACCCGGTTCCGAAGAGCCGGCCAGAATCCCCTGACATCGGTGCCGAGCGCCGCGCACAGCCCCTCCTTCCAGGGTCTGTCGCGCGGCACCTCGGGCCAATCCTCCAGGCCCATCACCGCTGGCCACACCCCGGCCCACACGTCGACGAACGGGTGGCCGGTCACCAGCACGTGCGGCCCGTTCACGGCGGCGGCGAGGCGGGCCTCCTTGCTGCCCGGCACGAGATGGTCGACAAGGATGCCGAGGCGCAGGCCTGGCCGCGGCCCGAACGTGGCGACCTTCGCGCCCAGGTCGTCGATGCCGTGCATCGGCTCGACGACGATCCCCAGCTCGCGCAGATCGTCGCCCCACACGTGCTCGAGCAGTTCGGCGTCGTGGATGCCCTCCACCCAGATGCGACTGGCCGCAGCGGTCTTGGCCCGCGTCGGCGCGGCTGCGACAACCGAGCCGCTGGCTGTGGTGCGTGGCCCGCTCCCGGCCGTTGGTGCAGCGGGGCGCACGAGGGTGACCGGCTTGCCCTCGAGCAGGAACCCGCCCTCCTTCCACAGGAACTCACGGGTGCCGCCGTGGCGGTCGCGTAGGGTCAGTGCCCGAGCGTCCGCACCCACGACGTCGCCGCAGAAGCCGCTTGCACGATCCTCCACCACGAGGCCAGGCGTGGCGGACACAACCCGGTACGCCGGGCCACGGCGTTGCTGTTCGAACTCGTCGAGGATGTCGCGGGTCATCGGCCATCAACGGTAGGCGCGAGGAACCCGGCGCGGGTGAGCACGTGCGTGGCCGACGGGGTGACCCCCCATGCGTGCCGGCGGCCGCCGTGGCCCTGCACCTCTACGAGGCCCTCGGTGAGTTCCACGACCGCGTCGACCTCGCCCGCCTGCTCATAGCCGTGCTCGGTATCAACCGCCCGTTCCGTCGCGTACCACTCCACGTCGAACGTCACCGGCACGCGGGTGCCGTAGGGGCGCGCGAGCGCCTCGCGGAGATCGTCGAGCAACACTCCGTGGGCCTCGTTGCCCACGCTCCACTGGCGCAACGGCACGTCGCAGACATGGTCGGCCCACATCTCCGGCGGCTTGAGCTCCAGCCCCGCGCGCCGGCCGGTGCCGTCGAGTTCCTCCACGTACAGCAGGGGCCGGCCTGGGCGCACGAGACCGGCCCGGTAGTCGAAGCGCGAGCCATGCACTTCCAGCCCGACGAACAGCCCGGCGGAACGGTCGTGCGCCCAGCCCCACCACCACCACGCCTCGGCCGCGACGCCGCGGTGTTCGAGTTCGTCGTCATCGGTGGGCACGCAGGCCAGACTATGGGGGTGATCCGATACCTCAGCCTCGAATGGCTCGATGCCCTCACCGCGCAGGTTGCCGCCAGTGAGGAACTGCAGCGCCTCGCCGCGGATTACACGCTCGGCGTCACCCAGGCCGTCACCGACGGGCCCGAGGGCACGGTCGTGTACCACCTGCAGGTGGCCGACGGCGTGGCCCGCTTCGGTGCCGGCGGCGCGTTCCCCGAGGACGTGCGCATGGAGCAGACGTGGGAGACCGCAGTGGGGGTCGCCACCGGTGCGATCAACGCGCAGGAGGCGTTCATCAAGGGCCGCATCCTGCTCACCGGCAGCCAGCAGAAGCTGATGGACTCCCAGCCCGTGTTCGCCGCCCTCGACACGGTGTTCCGCACCGTGCGCGAGCAGACCGACTACAGCTGACCGGGCGCCGCCGCTCATGCCCGAGCTTCCCGAGGTGCAGGCCCACGCCGAACGGCTGACCGGGCTGTACACGGGCGCGGTGCTGGAGAAGTTCGTGCCGTTCAATTTCACCGCGCTGAAGACGGCCACACCGCGGCCCGACGACGCCTACGGTCAGGCGCTGCGCCGAGTCGGTCGCCGCGGCAAATACCTGCTGCTCGACTTCGGCGAGATCCATTTCGTCATCCACCTGATGCAGGGCGGGCGCCTGCTCGTCGACAGCTCGCAGTCACTGAAGCCCCGCAACGGCCAGGCCCGCTTCGTGTTCGCGTCGGCGACGGGTGCGGTGCCCGCGCTGCTGCTCACCGAGGCGGGCAAGGAACGCCGCGCCGGCGTCTGGTGTGTGCGCACCGCCGATCTCGCCGGCCCACCCTTGAACCGGCTCGGCCCGGACGCGATCGACTGCACGCCGGCCTCGCTCACCGCCGCGTTCGCGGCCACGAACATGCGCGTACACGGCTTCTTGCGCGACCAGCACCAGATCGCCGGGCTGGGTCGCATGCTGGCCAACGAGGTGTGCCACCGCGCTCACGTTTCTCCGTTCGCGATGACGGGCAAGCTCGGGGCTTCAGGCGCGGCCATGGTCGCCGCGGCGATCCACGCGGCCATCGACGACGGGTTGGCCTACGAGCGCACCCGCACCGACATGAGTTCGTCGGCCGACCGGCCCGGGCGGGTGCACGGCCGGGTGGGCCAGGCGTGCCCCGAGTGCGGCGACACGATCCGCTCGGTCAGCTATAGCGGCTACACGGTGGCCTACTGCCCGACCTGCCAGACCGGCGGCAAGGTGCTCGCCGACAACACGACGAGCAAGTTCTTGAAGTGACCCCTGTCGGCGCCGCCTACGGCGCAGGCACCGCGCGCAGCATGATCCGGCACCCGCCCTTGCGCGGGTCGGCCAGGCGCAGGCCCTCCACCACCATGCCGCCGTCGCGTTCGCACACACCCTCGGCCAGGCCGAGGTGCAGGTCGCACACCGTGTCCGGACGTTCCGCGGCGACGGCCACGAACGGGCAGTCGCGCAGCACGATCTCGTGGGCGTCTGCCTTGGAGCGCACATGTGGCCGGAACCCCAGACGATCGGCCTCGTCGCGCAGGGTTGCCACCGCCCCTGCCGGCGAAGGTTGCAGCTCGGCCCCGGCGCGGCGGCCCACCTCACGGGCTTCGAGGCCATTCTCCAGTGCATCGGCCAACAGCCCGGCAAGGGTGCTGTAGGCAAGGCCGGGTTCGGCCTCGGCGACGGCGAAGTAGCCGGTGCGCGGCCGGCCGCGGCCGGTGACCGGCAGTACTTCGCCGCGCACCAGACCGACCTCGACGAGCATCGCCAGGTGCTCGCGCACCACGGTGTGGTGGAGGGCCAGCGCCTCGGCCAGTTGCGACGCCGTCAGGGGGGAGGTCGAGGCGCGGAGCCGCTCGACGATCTCCACCCGGGTGGGCGCGCCCAATGCTTTCGCGCGAAGGAGTGCCCCCCCATCACCGGCGCCCACCGCTCGACTACCAGCCATGACGGAGCACTCTTTCACCTGGATGTTTCGCAGGGCAAGCTTCAGTGTCCGGTGAGGCCGCTGGTGTCCACCTCGCCGACGGCGAAGAACCCGAGGGCGCCCTTGCCGGGGTTGGCGAACTTGTGCGTCACGAACGGGTACAGGCCGTCCTCGGCGAAGCTGAACTCGACGAACCCGCCCTGAGCAGGCTGCAGGTCGAGCACCTGCGAGCCGCCGTGGGTGTCGTCGGGCCGCAGCAGGTAGGCACCCTCCTTGAACACGGTGTCGAAGATCGTGCCGACGATGTGGAATGCCGAGTTCTCGTTGGGGCCATCGTCGATCACCCACAGGCGGTAGCGCTTGCCGGCTTCGACATGGATCGGGGCGAACTTGTACTGGGCGAAGTAGCCGTTGAACACGACGGCGTCGAACTGCTCGTTCATCATCTTGGTGAGGTCGCCGGGCTGACCCTGCGGGCCGAGGTACAGCTCGCTCTGGATGATCACGAACTCGCCGTCGACGGGCTCGAGGTTCGCCGGGTCGACGATGATCGCGCCGTACATGCCGTTACCGATGTGGTGCAGGGCCGGTGCGGTGCCGCAGTGGTACATGTACGCGCCGGCGTAGTCGGCCTGGAACTCGTACACGAGCGACTCACCGGGCTGGATCGTGCGCATCTCGTCGCTCCAGGCCACCTTGCTCGCATGGAAGTCGATCGAGTGGCCCATCGTGCCCTTGTTGGTGAGCGTGATCCGGAAGGTGTCACCGATCTTGCCGTGCAGTGTCGGGCCGGGCACCGTGCCGTTGAAGGTCCACATCAGTTGGGTCACGCCGGGCGCCACCTCCACCTCGGCCTCCACGGCATCGAATGCGATCTCGTGCACCGTGCCCGTGAGCGCCGGTTGCAGCACGGGGTCGCGCCCCGCCCAGCCGTCGGGCGGCATCGCCGTGCCGTCGATGACGGCCGAGTCGGTGGCTGTACCCGCGCTGCCTGTGTCGGTCGCCGTGCCGCCCGTGCTACCCGTACCGCCGAGCACGTGCACGCCCATCTTCATGCCGGCCTCCTTGTGGCCGGGCACGGTGCACCACACCTCGGTGTCCGCGGTGAACGGGCCGATCTGGAGGTCGGCCGACTCGCCCTGCTTCAGCGCGCCCAGACCGCTGGTACCTACGACCTTGAAGTCGTGGTCGAGGGTGCCCTCGTTCGTGACATGGAGCGTGATCACCGCTCCGGCGGGTACCTCGATCATCGACGGGCTCACCGAGATGTCCGCGAGCACCACGTCGAACTCGGTCTCACCGGTCGCGGCCGCGGGTGCAGTGCTCGCGTTGTCGGCCTTGCCGGAGGCCATCGCGATCCCCACGATGCCCATCACCAGCCCGAGCACACCGACAACGAAGGTGATCACCCACCAGCCGTCACCGTGACGTTGTTCGTCCATGTCCGTCCTCCATTTAGTCGGGTTACCGCCCTACTTAATCAAGAAGCCCCGACCTACCCGTAGGGCCGAAGGTCACCGGCCTGACGTGCTGGCCTATCGTGAAGGCATGCCGATCCACATCCGCGCCGAAGCCGCTGACTACGCCGCCGCCGTGCTCGTGCCGGGCGACCCCCGCCGTGCCCGCTACATCGCCGAGACGTTCTTCGACCCCGGTGCCCGGCTGGTGAACGAGGAGCGCGGCGAGCTCGGTTTCACCGGCACCTACCAGGGCAAGCCGATCAGCGTGCAGGCCGCGGGCATGGGCTGCGCCAGCGCCGCGATCTACTACAACGAGCTCATCCAGATGGGTGCCACCCGCCTCATCCGGGTGGGCACCGCCGGCGGCCTCGCCGAGGGCCTGCAGATGGCCGACACCGTCGTCGCGATCAGCGCGACCCCCGACGACCAGATCGTCAGCCAGCTCGTCGGCGGCGACGCGCACGCCCCCACCGCCACGTACTCACTCGTCGAGCGCGCCGTGCAGCTCGCGCGCGCGAAGGGCGCCCGCGTGCATGTCGGGCCGATCGTGTCGTCGGCGATCTTCTACGACCCGCGTGAGGGCATCATGCAGCGCTGGAAGGACCGCGGCCACCTGGCCGTGGAGATGGAAGCCGCCGTCCTCTACACGCTCGGCGCGATGCACAAGATCGAGACACTCTGTATCGCCACCATCAGCGACCTCATCGCCAGCGAGACCCAGGCCGAGCGGATCAGCGACGCCGAATTGAAGATCGGCGTCGACCGCATGATGGAAGTCGCCTGCGAGCTCGCCGTCGGCTGAGCCGAGAACGCGGGCTGGATCAGATGAGGCCGAGGTCCTTCACGGCGTCGCGCTCTTCGGCGAGCTCGCCCGTGGAGGCGTCGATCTTGCCGCGGCTGAACTCGTTGATCTCGAGGCCCTGCACGATCGAGTACTTGCCGTCCTTGCACACGCACGGGAACGACGAGATGAGGCCCTCGGGCACGCCGTAGCTACCGTCGCTGACGATTGCCATGCTCACCCAATCGCCCGCGGGCGTGCCGAGCGACCACGAGCGGATGTGATCGACCGCGGCGTTCGCGGCCGAGGCGGCCGACGACGCGCCGCGGGCCTCGATGATCGCCGCACCACGCTTGGCGACGGAGGGGATATAGGTGTCGGCGTACCAGGCCTGGTCGTTCACCAGCTCATGGGCGTTCAGCCGTTGGCCGTCCACCTGAACGGCGGCGTGGTAGAGGTCGGGAAACTGGGTGACGGAGTGGTTGCCCCAGATCGTCATGTTGGTGACGTCGTTGACGCTCTTGCCGACGCGCTGGGCGAGCTGGGTGACGGCACGGTTGTGGTCGAGGCGGGTCATCGCGGTGAACCGGCCGGGATCGAGGCCCTTCGCGTTCTGCTGGGCGATGAGCGCATTCGTGTTGGCCGGATTGCCGACCACGAGCACCTTGATGTCCTTCTTCGCGCTGCGGGCGAGGGCCTCGCCCTGCGGCTTGAAGATGCCACCGTTCGCGCTGAGCAGGTCGCTGCGCTCCATACCGGCCTTGCGCGGCATGGCACCCACGAGTAGGGCCACGTCGGCATCACCGAACGCGACATCGGCGTTGTCGGTGCACACCACGCCGGCGAGCAGGGGGAAGGCGCAGTCGTCGAGTTCCATCTTCACTCCGTTGAGAGCGCCGAGGGCGGGCGTGATCTCGAGCAGCTGGAGGATGACGGGGGTGTCAGGGCCGAGCATCGAGCCCGACGCGATACGGAACAGGAGGCTGTAGCCGATCTGGCCGGCTGCACCGGTGACGGCAACACGTACGGGAGAGTTCATAGATGTGCAGCGTACGACGCGAACGGCCTCGTCAGGAAGCCCGTGCACCGACAGAGACCTACGTGATCGTCGGCAGGTCCAGCGCAGCGAGGATCACGTTCGTGTAGTACACCTTCGCCGTCTCGCCGTTGCACGTCAGGTGCATTCCGTCGGAGCACAGGGCGGTGCCACCCGCAGCCGCGTCCCAGTCGATGATCTTCACGGCCGGATAGGTCTGCGGGATCGCCTTGATGAGTGTGTTGTTGTCCTCGATCCAGGCGGCGTCGCCGTGAATCGTCATGAACCACACCGTGCCCGCACCCTCGGGCACTTCTTTCATGATCGCGTCGATGGCCGGCTGGGTCATCGGCGCGTTGTGGCCGACCTGGATGATGATCTGGGTGCCGGCGCCGATGTAGCCCTGATCGCGGTACTTCTTGACCGCGTTCTTCGCACCCTCGGGCCCGCGGCCCTCCTTGGCGAATGTGCGGACGCCGCTGCCCTCGAGGTACACGAAGGCACCCTCCATCACGGACTCACCGATGGCCACGTACTCCTTCGCGGACACGGTGGTCGGAGTAGCCGTCGCGGTGGTGACGCCGGTGCCGGTGCCCGTTGTGCCGGTACCCGTTGTGTCGGTGCTGGTGGGATCGGTGCTGTCGGTGGGGCCGGTGCTGTCGGTGGGGTCGGAACCGTCCTCGTGCACCAACGAGCAACGCACATCGCCCACACAGTGCGGGTCGGCGCTGGCCAGGCTGTATGTGGCGACACCGAGGAGGGCCACGACGCTGACCGACGCCATCACGTGAGCTCCGCTGGCGGTGACGAGTTTGCGCACGCTTCCGAGACGGCCGGCGCGGATCGGCGTCTCGATGAAGCGGTAGCTCAGCTCGGTGACGGGCAAGGCGATCGCCATCGCGACACCGATCTGTACCGGCGTCATCTCGATACTGGCCTGCTTGCGGATGAACTGATAGATCGGCCAGTGGTACAGGTACAAGCCATAGCTGCGCGTACCGATCCAGAGCAGCACCCTGTTGCCCAGCAGCTTGCCGCTGGAACCCAACTGGTGGGTGACGCCGGCGATCATCATCAGGCTGGCGATGCCCACGACGAAGAAGCCGCCACGGAACAGCCATGGGTTGTAGACCGAGCCGCCCTTCTCGGTGAGGTACATCGTGCCCATGAGCGCGAGCACGATCACGAGGCCGATCGCGGCGACCGCATCGACGACCTTGGCCTTGTGCCGCAACGGACCGCGCAGGATCGCCATCGGCCGCCACAACATGGCGAAACCGGCGCCGAGCATCAGCCCACCGGCGCGGCTGAACGTGCCGAGGTAGAGCGAGTCATTGATGTTGATGTAGCGGTCGCCGACGCTCCAGCAGCCCCGGTGGAACTCGGCGTTGCACGCGGTGGCGACCGGGCCGTTGACGAACAGAACCGCCGTGATGGCCGTGATCGCGATGGCGACGCCGAACAGCTTGAGGCCCACCGCGGGCAGCCGATTGCGCGCCCGGCGCAGCACCACCGTCATCACCAACGGCCAGATCAGGTAGAACTGCTCCTCCACCGCCAGCGACCACAGGTGGCGCAGCGGCACGAACGCCTCGCTGCTCGCGTAGCCCTGGCCGACGACGATCTGGTACCAGTTGCTGACGTAGAAGATGCCGCCGAGGAAGTCGCCCCGGGTCTCTTCACGGGTGACGCTGTAGAACACCGCGATGTAGACCGCGGCGATCATCAGCGTGAGGTAGAGCGCGGGTAGCAGGCGCCGGAAGCGGCGGGTCCAGAACTGGCGTAGGTCGATGCGCTTGGTGCGCTCATACTCGCCGATGAGCAGGAGCGTGATGAGGTAGCCGGAGATGACGAAGAACACCTCGACACCCAGGTAGCCGCCGGGCAACCAGGAGTGGTGCGCGTGGTAGATCATCACGCCGATGACGGCGATCGCCCTCAGCCCGTCGAGCCCCGGCAGGTACGGAACGCGGCTGATACCCGCTGACGGGGTTCCCTGCGAAGGCGTGGTGGGGCGGGCCGGCATTGGACGAACAGTATGGTGCGGCAGCCCTTGATTTGCGAGGCGCTCCGGGCGTCGGCCCGGGCTCGGGGCTCAGCCCGAAGCTGGGCTCAGAGCAGCAGCGCCTTCACCTCGGTGAACTCCTCGAGACCGAACGTGCCCGCTTCGCGACCGAGGCCGCTCTGCTTGTAGCCACCGAACGGAGCCGTCACGTTGAACGGCCCGCCGTTGACCTCGACCTGGCCGGCGCGGATGCGGCGGGCCACGGCTTTGGCGTGGTCGGCCTCGCCCCACACACCGCCGGCGAGGCCGTAGATCGAGTCGTTGGCGATCTCGACCGCTTCCTCCTCGTTGTCGTACGGGATGATCGACAGCACCGGGCCGAAGATCTCCTCGCGGGCGATCGTCATGTCGCGGGTGACCTCGGAGAACACCGTCGGGGCGACGAAGTAGCCCGTGGCGAGGCCATCGGGGGCCTCGGAGCCCCCGTGGATCAGCTTGGCGCCTTCCTCGACGCCCTTGTTGATGAAGCCACGAACACGGTCGCGCTGGGCGGCGGACACGAGCGGCCCGATGCGCGATGCGCTCGCGAACGGGTTGCCGGGCGTGAACGCCGCGGCCGTGGCGGCGGCGATGCCCTCCACCTCGGCAAGGCGGTCGCGAGGCACGAGCATGCGGGTGAGCGCGGTGCACGTTTGGCCCGAGTTGAGGAAGCACTTGCCCACGCCGTCGGCGACGGCCTTGGCGAAGTCGGCGTCCGGCAGGATCACGTTCGCGCTCTTACCACCGAGTTCGAGGGCAACCTTCTTCACCGTCTGGCTGGCGACCTCGGCGACGCGCTTGCCGGCGCGGGTGCTACCGGTGAAGCTCACCATGTCGACATCGGGGTGGGCGGCGATGGCCTCGCCCACCACCGGGCCGGCGCCGGTGACGAGGTTGAACACGCCCGCAGGCACGCCCGCTTCGTGCATCACCTCCGCGAGGATGAACGCATTGATCGGCGCGACTTCGCTCGGCTTGACGACGACGGTGTTACCGGCGGCGAGCGCCGGCGCAACCTTCAGCGCGATCTGGTGCAGCGGGTAGTTCCAAGGGGTGATGCAGCCAACCACACCGATCGCCTCGCGGACGATGAGCGCGTTGCCCTCCTGCTTTTCGAACTCGTAGGTGCCGAGCAGTTGCGCGGCGATGGCGAAGTTCGCCTTCGGCAGGCCGACCTGGATGAGGTTGCTGAGGATGAGCGGCATGCCGACTTCGCGGGCGATCGTCTGCGCGAGTTCCTCGGTGCGCGCTTCGAGGCCGGCGTGAACCTTCATCAGGATCGCGGCGCGCTCTTCCTTCGGCGTCGCGCTCCACGCGGGGAACGCGGCGCGGGCGGCAGCGACCGCCTTGTCGACGTCGGCGGCGGTGCCCTCGGGGATCGTCGCGATGACCTCCTCGGTGGCCGAGTCGGTGACCGACAGGGTGCCGGTGCCCGTGGAGGCGACCCACCGGCCGTTGATATAGATGTTCTCGTACGCGCGCATGGCGGACACGCTACGCAACCCGCTCCGTCCCGCTCTCAGCGGACGGTCTCAGGTGCAACCGTCCAGAACTTCGGCGGGAATCGGTTGACTCTGACACCGTGCGAGGGTTCAGCATCGAGGGGTCATGTTCAGTATTGGAGAGTTCGCTCGTCTCGGTTCGGTGTCCGTGCGGATGTTGCGTCACTACGACGCCATCGGCCTGTTGCCGCCAGCGGAGATCGATGAAGCATCGGGGTATCGGCGCTACTCGGCGCTGCAGCTGCCGAGGTTGCATCGCGTCGTCGCGCTGAAGGAGCTCGGCTTCTCACTCGACGAGGTCGCTTCCATGTTGGGCGCCCTCACGCCCGTTGAGCTTCGTGAGCTGCTCGAGAAGCGGCGCAGAGAGCTGCAAGCGGAGCTTCAACAACGCTCACGACAGATCGCCGAAGTCGATGGACGTCTCCGACTCATCGAGAAAGAAGGCGTCATGCCCGACTACGAGGTCAAGATCGAATCGCTCCCGCGCATCAGATTCGCAGCGATCGCGCTGCCCGCGCCAGGGTTCGGCGCCGACATGATGACGGAGGCCGTGCTGTCGGCACTGCTGTCGCTCGAGGGTCTGCTCCATGCCGCCGGCATCGAAGCTCAGAGTCCGGTCTTCCAGGTCCACGACGGTGATCCCGACGCGGGCACACTGATGACGTACGTCGGTATCGCCGTCGATGACGATGTTTCAGAGGTGCCCGAGCCGGCCCAGTTGTACGAGCTGCCGAGGGTCGAGCATGCGGCCGTGGTGACCCGCGTCGTTCCGTACCTCACCAACTACAACGACATATACGGCGAACTCGCCACCTGGTTCGAGCCACGGGGCTACAGCCATGCCGGGGCCGGCCGCGACCACTATGTCGACCTGTCCGACCTGGCCAACGCTGTGATGCGAACAGAATGGCCGCTGCAGCAGACCGGCGAGGTCCCGCCGGATACCACACCGACGCGCTGGACCGCCTGACGTCAGCACGTCAGGCCGTTGCCCGAAGTTGGCGTTCAAGTGGCCCCACAGCCCGCCTCAACGCCAACTCTGCCGAAGAGGGTCAGCGCAGCTTGAGGTTGGCGAAGATCTGGCGGGCGGCCCAGGCGCGGTTGAGCGTGTAGATGTGCAGGCCTGGCGCACCGGCTTCCAGCAGCCGCGCCGACAGCTCGGTGGCGAGGTCGACACCGATGCGCTCGGCCTCGTCGAGGTCGTCACCGGCCTTGGAGATGGCCTGCACCACCCAGTCGGGCACTTCCGCACCGCTCATGTGGGCCATGCGCGTCACCTGGGCGATGTTGCTGATCGGCATGATGCCCGGCACGACCGGCTTGTCCGCGCCGAGCGCGGCCAACTCGTCGACCATGCGCAGGTAGTGGTCGATGTCGAAGAAGAACTGCGTGATCGCGAAGTCGGCCAGCTGCAGCTTGGCCGCCAGGTGACGCCGATCGGAGTCGCGGTCGGGCGAGCGCGGGTGCAGCTCCGGGTGGGCGGCGACGCCGATGGAGAAGCCGCCGAACTCGCGCACGTCCTCCACCAGTTCACTGGAGTACTGGTAGTCGCTGGGTGCCTGCTCGGCCCCGTGGGCAGGCGGGTCACCGCCGAGGGCGAGGATGTTCTCGACGTTCTCGGCCTTGTACGTCATCAGGATCTCGCGGATGTCGTCGCGGCTGTGGCCCTGACAGGTGAGATGCGACATCGGGGTGATCGGGGTCTGGCGGCGCACCCAGCTGACGAGGTCGGCCGTCTTCGTGCGCGTACCGCCGCCGGCGCCGTAGGTGACGCTGACGAAGTCGGGCTGCAGGGCTTCGAGCTCGCCGATCGTGCGGCCGAGGCTCAGCCAGCCGGCTTCGTGCTTGGGCGGGAAGAACTCGAGCGAATACGTGCGCCCGGCGGCGAGGAGGTCGGAGATGCGTGCCACGGTCCTACAAGGATGGCGCGGACAGCCCGCCAATGCATGCCACGCTGTACGAAATCCACAGCGCGGCCCGATGACGCCCGGTCAGTGACGGAAGTGGCGCTCGCCGGTGAACACCATGGCGATGCCGTGCTCGTCGGCGGCGGCGATCGACTCGGCATCGCGCATGCTGCCGCCGGGCTGGATGATCGCGACGATACCCGCCTCGGCGGCGACCTCGAGGGTGTCGCGGAACGGGAAGAAGGCATCGCTCGCACACACACCGCCGGCGGCGCGGCCCGCGGCCCGTGTCGCCGCGATCCGGGCGCTGTCCACCCGGTTCTGCTGGCCGGCGCCGATGCCGAAGGCCTGGCCGTCCTTGGCGAACAAGATCGCGTTGCTGCTCACCACCGAGCACACTTGCCAGGCGAACTCGAGATCGGCCCACTGCTCGGGCGTGGGCTCGGCCGCGGTGACGACCTGCCAGCCCGAACGGTCGGGGCTGACTGTGTCGACCTGCTGCACGAGCAGGCCACCGTCGATCGAGCGGATGTCGAGCGCCGCCGGCGCCGGCGCGCTCGCCGACAGCACGCGCAGGTTCGCCTTCTTGGCGAACACCGCGAGCGCCTCGGGCGCGTACGAGGGGGCAACCACGACTTCGGTGAACACCGGTGCGAGCGCCTCGGCCAACGCCCCGGTGCACGGCCGGTTGAGGGCGACGATGCCACCGAACGCGGACACCGGGTCGCACGAGTTGGCCGCCACGTACGCCTGCTCGATCGCATCGGCAACGGCCACGCCGCAAGGGTTGGCGTGCTTGACGATCACACAGGAGGGCCGGCCGAAGCGTTGGACGAGCTTCCATGCCGCTTCGGCGTCGTACAGGTTGAGGTAGCTGAGCTCCTTGCCCTGGTGCTGCACGGCCGAGTCCCACCAACTCGACGCGCCGGCGAAGCGATAACGGGCGCCCTGCTGGTGCGGGTTCTCGCCGTAGCGCAGCGTCTGGGCTCGGGCGAGCGACAGGTGCAGGCCGATCGGCAGTTCGTCGGTGGAGTCGGGCGATGGGGCGTCGAACCAGTTCGCAATGGCCGCGTCGTAGGCCGCGATCGTGGCGAACGCGTCGCGGGCCAGGCGCCGGCGGGTGCCAGGCGACAGCGCCCCGCCGATGGTGATCTCCTCCAGCACGAGCGCGTAGTCCACCGGGTTCACCACGACCCCGACGTGCGCGTGGTTCTTCGCCGCGGCGCGCACCATCGCCGGGCCGCCGATGTCGATCAGCTCGATGCTCGGGTTGCTGGTGAACGGGTACAGGTTGACCACGACGAGATCGATTGCCTCGATGCCGTAGGCGACCATGTCGGCCTGGTGCTCGGGCTTGGTGGGGTCGGCGAGCAGTCCGCCGTGCACCTTCGGGTGCAGTGTCACCACCCGGTGATCGAGGATCGCGGGCAGGCCGGTGAGATCAGCGAGGTCGGTGACGTCGATGCCGGCCTCGGCGATCGCCTTCGCCGTGCCGCCGGAGCTGACGATGCGCCACCCGGCCAGCTGCAACCCGCGGGCGAGATCGACGATCCCGGTCTTGTCGTACACGGAGAGCAGGGCGATCGGCATGCACCGAATGTAGGGGACCGCGGGCAGTGATCGCTCGTGGGTTAACAAGGTGTACGTTTCGCGTTGGAGCACTTACGCGTCCCTGCTCCAGGAGGTATCCCATGGGCAAGAAGATCTCCGTCGCCAACCTGGTGGCGACCGCCGGCGGCATCGTGTGCGTGCTGTTCTCGTTCTTCGGCTTTTATGACTTCGGTGGCGACAGCCGTTCGGCATGGAGCACCGACATCGGCGCGTTCGTCACCACGATCCCCGCCATCCTCGCCATCGTGTTGGTGGCCTGGTCGCTGTGCGAGCTGTTCGGCGTGAAGCTGCCCGCCGACGTGCTGACGTTCAGCAGCAACCAGTTGAAGGCAACCTGGGGCATCTCCGCCCTCGGCATCATGATCGCTCACCTCACCCCCGACTTCCCGTGGGACAAGGGCATCGGCTTCTGGTTCATGCTCATCGGATCGGCCGCGATGGCCGCCGGATCGGTGATGGCCTTGCTCGGCAAGGGAACCGATCTCATCAGCCTGGGTGGCGGCCCCAAGCCCGCCGCAGCGCCCATGCCGCAGCAGCCGTACGGCATGGCCCCGCCGCCCCCGCCGCCGGGCATGGTGCCGCCTCCTCCTCCTCCGCCGCCGGCCGGCTGACCAGCGGTGGTCCATATGCGCGGACCCCATCCGGAGAGGGTGTACGGTTCGCTCCGCTGGATCAGATTCCGACAAACCATCCGGGAGGCATTCCGTGGATCTCAGTAAAATCAGCAAGGGTGGCCAGATCTTCGCCGCTGCGTCGATCGTCTTCTTCGTCTCCACATTCCTCGAGTGGTACGGCGCCGAAGTCCAGGGTGTCGACATCCCCGGTGCCACCGCCAACGCTTGGGACGCGGGCTTCTTGTGGGGTTCGCTGTGGGGGTTGCTCCTCATCGCCGGTGCCGTACTGCTGGTACTGCCTGCCTTTGGAGTGAAAGCACCGAAGATCCCGACCATCAGCTTCTTGGCCGTCGCCGCGCTGGCGACGCTGTTCGCACTGCTCAAGCTGGTCATCGGTGAGGACGACATCACGTACTTCGGCAGCCCGACCATCGAGGTCAACGCGAGCTTCGGCCTGTATCTGTCCATCATCGCCGCGGCGGCCGCCACCTTCGGTGGATTCTTGATGTTCAAGGAGTCCGGTGGCGATCTCAGCGACCTCAAGGACATGAACAAGATCAAGGGCCAGTTCAGTGGCTCGGCCGGTGGCGGCACCCCGCCCCCGCCGCCGCCCCCCGGCATGACCCCGCCGCCTCCGCCGCCCGTCGGCTGAGCGCAGCGTCACACCGACAACTCGAAGGGCCCCCGCTCCGGCGGGGGCCCTTTCGCGTGTGCACTACCGTCGCGACCGGGACAGCATGCCGAGGAGGACGTCGATGGGATTGCTGAAGAAGGTCGTGAAATTCGCCGACGCCGCGTCGGGGCTGCACATCATTCCAGGACCGGATCCCACTGCCGGCTGCGACATCCGTTGCGATGCACGGGTGGTGGCGGTTGCCGATCTTCCCGCCGACGGTGGCCCCGACGAGTTCGATCAGCAGGTGTCGCTGATCCGCCTCATCACCGAGCGCCCTGACGGCGAGCACGAGGTGTGCGTGCGCCAAGACATCCCGCCTGGGGTGCAGGCAACGTTCGTGCCCGGCGGCCGCGTTCCGGTGAAGGCCCACCCCCTCGAGCGCGGCCGGGCGTTCGTGATGTGGGGCAACGGACCGAACGGCTCGTCGCTGGTCGAGCGCAGCCTGTTGCGCTGGCCAGAACCGGACCGCTGGCCGCAGCCGGATCGGATCGAGGTGTATCGCAAGGAGAGCGGCGCGACGACGAGCTCGCTCGATGGCGCGCCGAGCGCACACCCATGCTCGCTCAGCTCGCGGGCGCGCAGCCGACGAGCATGAAGATGAACGGCCGCGTCGTGTACCGCATCGATCTGCAGACCCCTCAGGGTCCAGTGACGCTGAAGCGCCAGATCCCCCAACTCGCGCTCGCCCGGCTGATGTTCATGTTCAGCGCGTGGCGGGTAGGCGCTCCGATCGTCGTGCTCGTCGGACGCGGCGGCAAGGACCAGGACATCGACTGGGAGGCCACTATCGCCCGCCCGGAGAACTGGCTCGGCGGACAGATGTAAGGACGTGCCGTTCGATATTCGGAAACCCAGTCGAACCGTTGTTCGATAGTGTGCGCGGTGATGTCCGCCCCGTCCGATCCGTCAACAGCATCCGAACCGCTCATCGCCGCCCGACAGCTCGTCAAGCGATTCGGGGAGTTCACCGCCGTCGACGGCATTGATGTCGAGGTGCGCCGCGGTGAGGCATTCGGCTTCCTCGGCCCGAACGGCGCGGGCAAGAGCAGCACGATGCGCATGATCGGCTGCGTCTCCCCCGCCAGCAGCGGCAGTCTGCGCGTGTTCGGCCTCGATGCGACCACGCACGGCGCCCAGATCCGCGGCCGCATCGGCGTCGTGCCCCAGCTCGACACGCTCGACACCGAGCTGACGGTGAAGGAGAACTTGTGGCTGTACGGACGCTTCTTCGACATCCCCCGGGCCGAGGCCAAGCGCCGCGCCACCGAGCTGCTCGAATTCGCCCAGCTCACCGACCGCGCCGACAGCATCGTCGACAACCTCAGCGGCGGCATGAAGCGGCGGCTCTCCATCGCCCGCTCACTCATCAACGAGCCCGAGCTGCTTCTGCTCGACGAGCCCACGACCGGGCTCGATCCGCAGGCCCGCCATGTGTTGTGGGATCGCCTCTACCGGCTGAAGCAGCAGGGCGTCACGCTGGTCCTCACCACCCACTACATGGACGAGGCCGAGCAGTTGTGCGACCGGCTGGTGGTGATGGATCAGGGGCGCATCGTCGCCGATGGTTCGCCGCGGGAGCTGATCGACCGCTACTCCACGCGCGAGGTGCTCGAGCTGCGCTTCCCGGCGGGCGAGAACGAGGCCGCCGCGCCGCAGCTGGGCGGTATCGGCGAGCGCCAGGAGCTACTTCCCGACCGGGTGCTCATCTACGCCGCCGACGGCGAAGCCGCGCTCACCGAGGCTCACGGCCGCGGTCTCACGCCGGAGAGCGCGCTCGTGCGCCGCTCCAGCCTGGAAGACGTGTTCTTGTTGCTCACCGGCCGCAGCCTGGCGGATTGAGGGGCACACCATGGCACTCTCCACCCCCGGCCCCCTGCGCGTGGCCACCTGGCATCTCACCCAGTACCGGCGCCTGTGGAAGATGAACCTGATGTCGTCGTTCGTGCAGCCGCTGCTGTACATCCTCGGTCTCGGCGTCGGTGTCGGCGCGCTCGTCGATCGCCACACGTCGTCGGGCAACACGCTCGGCGGCGCGTCGTACGTCGCGTTCGTCGCCCCCGGACTGCTCGTGACGACCGCGATGGCGCTCGCCGCCGGCGAGAGCATGTGGCCGGTGATGGGCGGGCTGAAGTGGCAGCGCGGCTACCACGGCATCGCGGCCACCTCGCTCGAGGCCCGCGACGTCGTGCTCGGCCACGCGGTCTGGATGGCGGCCCGCTGCGCGCTCGCCACCGGCGCCGTCTCCGTCGCCCTCGCGTTGTTCCCCGACACCCGCTCGTGGGGGCTGATCGCCGCCGTGCTCATCTCCACCCTCGTCGGCGTGTCGTTCGCAATGCCGATCATGGCCCTCTCCATCGGGTTCGAACTCGATGGCGGGTTCCCCGCGATCCAGCGCTTCGTGATCATCCCTCTGTTCCTGTTCGGCGGCGCGTTCTACCCGCTGTCGCAGCTGCCGGTCGGTGTGCAGTGGGTCGCCAAGATCGCCCCGCTGTGGCACGGCGTGGTGGTCGCCCGCGAGTTCACCACCGGCTCGGTGGACTGGGTAGGAGCGGCCGGGCACCTCGGGTACGCCGCAGCCTGGATCGTGGTCGGCACATGGTTCGCCATCCGCCGCCTGCGCCGGAAGTTGTACCCATGAGCAACGCCGTGCGCAGCTCCCTGCGCATCATCCCCGCCGGCTTTGTCGTGCGCCGCCCGCACCGCATGATCGAGCGCCACGTCGTGGCCTATCGTCGCCAGTGGCTGATCATCGTCAGCGGCTTCTTCGAGCCGCTGTTCTACCTGCTCAGCATGCGCTCGGGACTCGGCAACCTTGTCGGCGACGTGTCGGTGGCCGGCAAGTCGGTGCCCTACGACGCGTTCGTCGCGCCGGCGCTCATGGCGTCCTCGGCGATGAACGGCGCGATCTTCGACTCCACCGGCAACGTCCTGCACCGGCTGAAGTACGCCCGCATCTACGACGCCGCGCTGGCCACACCGATGAGTCCGGCCGATGTTGCCACCGGTGAGATCGGTTGGGCGCTCATCCGTGGGCAGCTCTACGCAATCAGCTTCCTCGTGGTGATGGCGGCCCTCGGCCTGGTGCAGTCCTGGTGGGCCCTGCTCGCCTTGCCGGCCTGTGCGCTCGTGGGCCTCGCGTTCGCCGCCGTGGGCTTTGCCGCCACCACGTTCATGCGCTCGTGGGCCGATCTCGACATCGTTGCCACCGCGATCATGCCCCTGTTCCTCTTCTCCGCCACGTTCTTCCCGGCCTCCAGCTACGGCTCGTGGGCGTGGGTCGTGCAGCTCTCCCCGCTCTACCACGGGGTCGCCATCGTGAGGGCTGCGAACGCCGGCGCCTGGAGCATCTCGGTGCTCGCCCACGTCGCCGTACTCCTCCTGCTGGCCATCGCCGCCGTCGCTCTTGCCGCCAAGCGAGTAGACGTTCTGTTGCGTAAGTAACTAGCGTCACTGTGTGACTCCTCACTCCGCGCACGAGCCTGGCCAGACCTGGCACCGGCCGGGCTACGACTTCGATCCCTCCACCGTTGTGTCGTTGCCGCCCGCGGCCTACGCGAACGAGGTGATCCACGACCGCGAGACGCAGCGCGTGTTCGCGCCCGGTGAGGGCCTCTCCTACATGGGTCACGACATCCTGCTCCCCGAGGTCGGACATCGCCGCTCCGACAGCGACCCGCGCCTCGTGCTCACCCGCGATCCCGACGGCACCGTGCGCCTGCTGGCAAACCTGTGCACCCACGCCTGCCGGCCCCTCCTGAACCACGACGACCCCGTCGCCAAGCCGCGCCTGACGTGCGAATACCACGACTGGACGTTCCGCCCCGACGGCAGCCTCATCGGCGGTGCGAACTTCGACCTCGGCCGGGGTGAGGAAGCCGAGCGTCGCCGTCGCGCGCTGCAGATCCCCCGGTTCGAGCTGCTGAGCTGGCACGGGTTCCACTTCGCCGTCGACCCCAGCCGACGCGACTCCTACTCCGCCGACCTCGCCCGCATCGACGACGACTTCCGCGAGCGCGGGGTGGATCACTGGCTCGACCTCGACGACTGTGTCGTGTTCTCCACCCACGACGATCCGTACGTCGGTGACTGGAAGGCGTTCCTCGAGGTCTTCGGCGACTGCTACCACGTGCCGCCGTACCATCCCGGGCTGGCCTCCTTCGTCGACTGCGCCTCTATCGAATGGACGTTCGGCGAGAACTTCCACGCCCAGTTCCTCACCCTCTCCGACGAGCGCGGCTGCAAGTCCGCCAAGTACGCCCAATGGGCCGACGGCCTCGACGAGTACTACGCGAAGCGGGGCGAGCCCACCCCGCACATGGGCGTTGGCTGGGTCGGCATCTACCCCAACTTGATGTTCGAGGTGTACAACGGCCTGCGCGTGCTCTCGGTCATCGTGCCGCTCGGCTTTGGCCAGTACGTGAACCGCGTGCACTACTGCGTGCCCGCCGACATGGAGACGCTGGTGCCCGGCCTCGCCCAAGCGATCGTCGATGCGTTCGAGGAGACCGTGTTGGAAGATCACGACCTCGTCGAGCGCCGTCACGAGGGCATGGTCGTGGCGCGTTCGCTCGGGATCACGTTCGACAATTATGTGCCCAACTTGGGCGGCACCGCGCTGGAAGCGGGCGTGTCCCACTTCCACGACTGGTGGACACGCCGCGTCGGCGTGCCGGCCTGAACCTGCTCACCCCGTGCGGCACACGCCACGCACGGCACCCACGGGGTCGTGAACGAGGTCGCGTAGGCCCTTGGTGACGAGCGCGTCGCTCACCGACCAGACCCGGCTGCTGTCGGAGTCGATCGCCACCGGGTGGCTCGACCAGCAGCCCGAGCTGAGCACCAACGCACCCTCGGCATGCACGACGATGCTGACCGCGGCGAGCGCCACCACCCCTGCGCCGGCGGCGGTACGCACCCACGCTCGGGTGAACACGGCCTCACCTCCGAGCGTGATGGCGAGGATCAGCAGCAACGGCACCACGTCGGTGAACAGGCGCGGCCCGTAGCTGTTGCCGCCCCACCAGTGGTGGTACAGCGACACCAGCACCCAGTGCACGGGTACGACCACGACTGCGACCCACAGCAACGCGTCACGGCTGCGGGTGCGCACAACCTTGACTGCGCCGAGCACGGCGAGTACCGCGATCGGGGTGAAGACGAACAGCCCGCGGCCGGTGCTGACGAGGTTCGCCGCCAGGGCATCGCCGAACTCGTCGTGCAGCCCCAAGCGGTTGACGTCGCCGTAGGGCTGCAGCACGGTGCCGTAGGTGGCGAGCGTGACCACGCACCACGGAACGGCGACGGCCACCGACCCGGCCACGTAGCGCCACCACGCGGGGCGCTCCGTGATGAGCACGACGGCGAGCGCGGCCAGCAGCATGAGTCCGTTCGTCGGCCGGAACGCGACGGCGAGCATGAACAGCGCACCAGCGCGAGCAAAGCGGTGATCGACGAGGCTCACCAGCCCCCACGTGACGGCGGCGATCGACGGGCCGTGTTGCCACAACGAGGCCGCGGCGGTGCTCCACAGCGACGTTCCGAGCGCGACGATCGCGGTCGCTCCGAGCGCGAACCGCAGGCCGGTGTCGGGGCGCCGGCGGCGGACCAGCACGAACATGCCGCCGACCGCAAGCGCGCTCGTCCAGGCTGCCGTCAGGTTCTGCATCACGGCGAACCACCGCGCCATCGCCCGCACCGCGCCGTCCGAGCCCGGCCCGACGCCGACGACGTGGGCGCCGTCGAAGGCCAGCACGACCGGCACCGCCGGGAGCGCAACTGCCCATGGGAAGAACCCCACGAGGTGGCCGTCGTGATCGCTCATCGAATAGTGCTCGGCAAACCCGGGCACGTCGCGGTACTCGTCGAGTGTGAGGTCGCCGTGGTGCGACAGGCTGACGGCGATCGGTACCGCCGGCAAGCCGTCGTGGCGCGGGTCGCCGCGGAGGTTCACCGCGTACACCGCGAACGCCACGAGCGTGACCACCAACCACGCCGGTATGCGCCGCCAACCAACCCTCGTCGTGCTCACCCGTGGATCATGGCAGAACGACGAACGCCGGCACACGACCCACCGTGCGGCGCCGATCTTGCCGGCGTGCCCCCACGGCCCTACGCTCCGGGCGACAGCTGAAAAGGGGGTTCCGGTGTCCAACTACTCGGGCGGCAACATCGTGGCAGGGTGGTATCCCGACCCCTACCAGCGGCATCAGACGCGGTACTGGAACGGTGCCGCCTGGACCGAGCACGTCGCCGACAATGGCGTGCAGACCGTCGATGCGATGCTCGCGCCGTCGGCACCGGTGGCGGCTTACCCGGCATCCCCTCCATACACCGCGCCGTACACCGCGCCGTACGGAGCGCCGCCCGTGGCCCAGCGGTCCGGCGGCTCGCCGGCGGTGGCGATCCTGCTCATCACCGCGGGAGCAGCCGGAGTGGTTGCGAGCTGGCTCAGCTACCTCACCTTGAAGTTCGACTCCGCCTTCGACATCGGGAGCGACTCGGCCACGGGCTGGGAGGTCCAAAAAGCCCTCGGCGCATCCGACCACTTCTCCTACAGCATGATCGCGGCGGTCCTGGCCTGCGCCCTCGTCGGCGTGCTCGGGATCGTGTTCCTCGTCAACCGGTCCTCGGCCACCGGCGGCGGTTCGCCAGCGATCCCCGCGATCTCTGCGATCGTCGGGGTCGGAGCCGCCATCTTCACCGTCTTCAGCTACACCCTGACGGACTCGATGCTCGACGACGCCAGACAGCTGAGCGAGGACTCCGGGTACACGATCGACGTCTCCCTCGGTATCGGGGCGGGGTTCGTCCTCCAATTGGCAGCAGCGGTCGCCATCGTCATCGCCGGCATCATCGGGATCGCCGGAGCGAACAAGCACTCGGGGGTTTAGGAACTCAATCGCCGAAGCTGATGAGCATGTCGCGGGCGGTGAGCATCGTGTCGCAGTCGAGCGGCACGATGCGCTGACGATGTGACACCTCCGCGAGTGGAACGAACTCCATCCCCGCGGAGTTCAGCGACACCATCACGCCGTCGAGCCCGTCCTCCAGCGCGCGCACCGCCGCGGCACCGAAGCGCAGACCGAGCAGCCGGTCGAACGAGGTCGGCGTGCCACCACGCAGGAGGTGCCCGAGCACCACCGTACGGGTCTCTTTGCCGGTGAGCTCGGCGAGTTCGTGGGCGATCTTCTCACCGACACCACCGAGCCGCTCGGAGTGACCGGCCTCGGCCGGCAACGTGGTGACCGCGCCGCCCTTGGGCGCGGCGCCCTCTGCCACCACGACGATGGAGAACTTGGCCCCGCGCCGCTCGCGCTCGCGAATCGTGTCGACCACCGATGTCAGCGAGTATGGGATCTCGGGGATCAGGATCGCATGTGCGCCACACGCCATGCCCGCGTGCAACGCGATCCAGCCTGCGTAGCGGCCCATCACCTCGACGACGAACACGCGACCGTGGGATGTGGCCGTGGAGAAGAGGCGGTCGATGCATTCGGTGGCGAACTCGACGGCCGTGTCGAAGCCGAACGTCGCCTCCGTGTGTTCGAGGTCGTTGTCGATCGTCTTCGGCACGCCGATCACGCGCAGGCCGGCCTGGTGCAGGCGGTTGCCGATGGTCAGCGACCCGTCGCCGCCGGCGGTGATGAGCGCGTCGATCGAGTGGGCGCGAAAGAGCGACACCAGCTCTGCGGTGCGGTCGATCGTGACGTACGAGCCGTCGGGCTGCAGGACCGGGTAGTTCGTGGGGTTGCCCCGATTGGTGGTGCCCAGGATCGTGCCCCCCATGTGCACGATGCCACGCACGTCGTCACGGTCGAGGCGTACCAGCCCACCGCCGTGGGCGTAGTCCTCGGGCATGATGAGGCCGTTGAATCCGTCGCGGATACCCACGACCTCCCACCCGCGATTCACTGCCGCGAGCGTGGCCCCGCGGATGACGGCATTGAGGCCGGGAGCGTCACCACCACCGGTGGAGAGCGCGATACGACGGATGGTTTGGCTCATGCTGTCGAGAGTACCTACCCGCGCCCGCCAGGACGCGACGCCACAGCACCTGTCACGCGGTGATCGCAGTCGGACCGTGGATCAGGCAGAACTCGTTACCCTCCGGATCGGCCATCACCTGGAAGCCGCCGAGCTCGTCGTACACCACCTCGCCGAGCCGGCGGGCGCCCACGGCCTCGGCGGCGGTCGTCGCTTCCGCGAGGTCGCCGACGTCGATATCGAGGTGCACCCGGTTCTTGACCACCTTGCCCTCGGGCACGAGCTGGAAGGCGACGGTGAGGCCGGTGGGTGGTTCCAGCGCGGCCCAGTCATGGCTCTGGCGCACCACGTAGCCACCGATCATGCGCTGCCAGAACTCGGCCAACCGCAGCGGATCGTGGCAGTCGATGACGACCTCACCGAGCTTGCCGATCATGACCGCGGCACCTCGCCGAGTGATCGCTCGGCGCGACCGAAGAGGAAGAACACGCCGAGATAGGGCGCCGGATCGGCCGACCACGAGTAGGCGCGCACCTCCGCCTCGGTGCGCCGACCCAACCGGCCGCGGAACCACTCGAAGTCGTCGGCCGCGACCTCCACGGCGGGCAACTCGGCGTCGGCGACCTGTGTGGCAAGGCGATCGCGCATCGCCGCGCCGGCCCAGACGAGAAAGTCCGCCGGCAGATCGGCCGCCAGGCCCAGCGCATGGCGCACGTCGGCCTCGTGACAGTGCACGTCCAGCACCGCCGCGGAGGCCATCGCCCCCTGCGGCGAGGAGAGCAACCCCTCCATCCGGGGAGCGTGCTCGGCCCACAGCGCCAACAGCTCTTCAGTCGAACGGCCCCTGCCGCGATCCACCTGGGCCGCTGTCCAGGCGTCGCTCGGCGCGCCCGCCATGTTGCCCGTGGCGCCGTCCTCGGTGACGCCGACGAGGTGGGCGAGCACGTCATGAACCGTCCACTCGGGAGTCGCCGGCACCACCAGCGCGGCGTCGGCACCTTCCACCAACGCGGTGATCCGCTCGCGCGCTGCCTTGTACGAAACCCCGAGGTCATAACTCATGGGCGCAGCGTAGAACGACGGCGTAGCCTTGTCAGGATGCCGGACGAGAACCAGCCTGCGCCGCACTCCCCCGCCACGCGTGCCATCACGGCCGGCCGCGGACACAGCGGCCGCTCGCTCGCCCCCGCACTGTGGGCCAGCAGCGTGTGGCAGTCCACCGACATGCACGACGCCCGCAAGCGGGCCACGGGATTGCGCTCGGGCGAGTTCTACGGCCGGTACGCCAACCCCACCGTCAGTTCGTTCGAAGATGCAGTGGCCCAGCTCGAAGGCGCCGAGTCCGCGCTCGCGTTCGCCAGCGGCATGGGCGCGATCAGCAGCGTCGTGCTGGCGCTGTGCAGCGCCGGCGACCACATCGTCGCCCAGCGCCAGCTGTACTCGGCGACGCTCGCGTTCCTGCAGGGCCCGTGCGCCCGCTTCGGCATGGACGTGACGTTCGTGGACGGTACCGAGCCCGGCGCGTTCGCCGCCGCGCTGCGGCCCGGCCGCACGATGCTCGTCATCGCCGAAACACCTTCGAACCCACGGCTCGAGATCGTCGACCTCGACGTGATCGGCGGCCTGCGCGGCCCGATCACCCTCGTCGACTCCACGTTCGCCACACCGCTCGGTCAACAGCCTCTCGCCCATGGCGTGCACCTCTCGCTGCACTCGGCCACCAAGGGCATCGCCGGTCACAACGACGCCACGCTCGGTGTGGTGAGCGGCGAGCGTGACCTCATCGACTCGATCTGGGCCTACTCGGTGCTGCACGGCGCAACCGCGTCGCCGTTCGACGCGCTCAACGCACTGCGCGGGCTGCGCACGCTCTCCGTGCGCACCAGCCACCAGTCGGCCTCGGCCATGCATCTGGCCGACGAGCTGCAGGGCCACCCGGCCGTTGCCGCGGTGTACTACCCCGGCCTCGAATCGCATCCGCAGCACGCGCTCGCAGCTCGCCAGATGGGCCACTACGGCACCGTGCTCGCGGTCGATCTCGCGGGCGGCCGTGAGGCCGCCGAGCAACTCCTGTCACGAGTGCAACTCGTGCGCGTCGCGACATCCCTCGGCGGGCCAGAGACGCTCGTGTGTCACCCGCGCTCCACCACCCACGCCAGCCTCACCGACGCGGAAGCCGCCGAGCAGGGGGTCTCCCCCGGCCTGCTGCGCATCTCGGTCGGTCTGGAAGACGCCGGCGACCTGCTCGCCGACCTGCACGCCGCTCTCGCTGCCGGCTGAGCGCACGGCGCACCGATGGCCCGCATCCTCCTGCTGCACGGCTTGGGCGGCACCGGCGCCACGATGCAACCGCTGGCAGACGCGCTCACTGCGCTCGGCCATACGGCGCTCGCGCCCACCTTGCCCGGGCACGGCAGCGACCCTACCGACCTGGCCAACACGACCTGGGAGGACTGGCTCGCGGCAGTGCGGGAGGCGGCGCAGCGACACCGGACCGCGGTCGTGGTGGGCCAGTCGCTCGGCGGGGCATTGGCACTCGCCCTGGCCGCGCAGGGCGGCTGCTCGGCGGTGGCCGCGATCAGCACCCCGGCCGCCGACCCGGACGCGCTCGACGGGCTGGTCTGGCGGCGCTCGCGTGGCCACGAATGGGTGGAGGGCGCGCCGCTGGCCGACGGCGAGATCGGCTACACCCGGCTGCCGATCGCAGCGCTGATCGCCATGACCGAAGGGGTGCTCGCCACCGATCTCGCCGCGATCGCGGTGCCGGTGCTGCTCGTGTCCGGGGCGCTCGACGACTCGGCCGACCCGGCCGCCGCCGAACTCATCGCCCGGGCCCTCAATGGTGAGGTGCGGCGGCTGGTCTTGCAGCACAGCGGACATGTCGCGTCCCTCGGGCCCGAACAGGACGCGCTCAGCCATGCCATCGACACGTTCGTGTGTACGCTCGGCCTGTGACCGCCGCCGCCGAAACGCCCGCGCCGCAACCGGACAGCATCCAGCCCGGGCGAGGGACGTTCGCCGTTGCGATGGGCGCCACGGCCGCGTCCCTCATCGCCTTCGTGCTGCAGCTCGCGGCCGTCCCGACTTTGATCGTGTTTCTTGCCGCCACCGCGCTGGTGCGGCTCGACGCCCCGACCGAAAAGCTCGCCCGGCGGCTCATCATCCGCTTCGAGACCAACGTCACGG
Organism: Ilumatobacteraceae bacterium; assembly: GCA_041918155.1. Classification (GTDB taxonomy): domain Bacteria; phylum Actinomycetota; class Acidimicrobiia; order Acidimicrobiales; family Ilumatobacteraceae; genus UBA668. The sequence goes on from JAYRWH010000041.1 coordinate 44,338, forward strand.
ACGACGCTGACACGATCGAGCGGCGCCCGCGGGTGATGCTCGCGTTGTTCGCCCTCTTCCCGATCGCGCTGGCGATCAACGCGTGGGAGACCGCCGGCCCCGACGACCAGTGGAACACAATGGCGGCAGCGATCACCGCCGGCGGCTGCTGGGTGGGATGGTCGTTCGCGCAACACGGCCGCGACATTGGCCGTCCGATTCGCTGGTTCCCGGCCTGGCTCGTGCTGTGCCTCGCCATCGGCGGCTTCCACACCATCGGCGGGCCGTTCCACGCCCGCTGGGCGGTGTGCGAGTCGCGCCTCACCGATGCCGTCACGGCCGGCCGACCCATCGACAAGGAATCCGTCGGTTGGCTGTGCTGGCCCGACACCCGCGAACGGGTGGTCGGCGGGCAAACCCGCCTGTACTTCGACGGCGGACTGAACTCCGACAACGGCGCCGGCCTGGTCCACAGCCCCGACGGGGCCATCGAGCATGCCGGCGGGATCCGCTCGTTGCGTGACCTCGGCGACGGCTGGTACTGGTTCGAGACCGGCTCGGTGCTGCGCGGCATCTGGTTCGACGGCTGACACCCGCCGCCGGGACCCGGGGTCAACCGGGCGGGCTCACCGTCTTCGTCTTCTGTGCCACGACCTGGCCGTTCTTCACGGCCTCGATGTAGTACGTGTGTGACGAGGCCGGGCAGCTCCAGTTGAGATCCATCGAACCCGTCAGCGGCAGGTCGGATTCGTATGCGCCGGGACTGTCGATGGCGATGATGACCGAATCGGCGTTCGTGACCTTCCACGTCACCCGCACGGTGAGCGGCGCCCCCTGGTAGGAGACATCGGTGGCCGGGCAGACTCCCGGGTCGGTGACCGACATCGTGATCTGCGGCCCAGTGGCGGCCGGCTTGGTGGTCGGGGGCGCCGTGGCGCCCGGCTTGGTGGTGGGGGGCGCCGAGGCGCCCGGCGTGGTGGTGGCCGCGGCAGTGGCGCCCGGGGCGGAACTCGCGGTCGTGGACACCCCCGATGTCGAGGTGGAGGCCCCCGCCGAGTGGGAGGTGGACGAGGTGCAGGCGGCCGGCACCGCCAGTGCCAAGGCAGCAAGTGCGGCAGGGAGCAGGCGGCGGGACATGGGCGGAGTGTAAACCGTCCCGAACGCTGTGTGGGATCGATCCGGAACCTCAGCGCCGAGCCAGTGCCAAGACCTAGTGATAGAAGGGGTTCTCGCCCGACGTGTGGTCGGTGAGGTCGCGCACCCGCTCGACGGCCGCGAGCTGCTCGACGAGCATCGTCTGCACACCGTCGAGCATCGTCATCTTGCTCATCGAGCAGCCGTGGCAACCGCCACCCATGGTGAGGTACACGGTGCCCTCGTTGTCGTGGCCGACGAACGTGACGAAGCCGCCGTGCGCGGCGAGCGCCGGGTTGACCTCGGCGTCGATCACCCGCACGACTTCCGCACTCAGCACATCGTCGTGGATCAGGCCCTCCACCACTGGCGGTTGCGGCTTGTTCGGGTTGCGGATCACGAGGCCGGCCGAGTCGCTGTGGTCGAGCGTCGCGCCTTCGAGCAGCTCCGCGCTGTCGGCGGGGATGATCACCTTCAGCGACTGCCCGCCGCCGGCGTGGGTGCGAACCTCGTCAGTGAGCGCGGCGCGCGTGACCACATCGAAGCTGAGGTCGTAGCGGAAGTCCTCTCCGCGTTTGCTGATGATCTCCAGGCGCAGGCCGAGGCGATCGCCATCGGCTTCGGTGTCGCGCAGTTCGACGAGCTTGGCGAGCGCGTCGGGCGTGATCGTGATGATCGAGTGAACGGCATTGGCGGCGAGGGGGCTCACGGGCACAGGCTACCCCCACCCATCAAGATGTTAGGTGTGCCTCACGCCCGGGGACAGCCGGCCAGCCGCGCCGCGAATACCGGAGGCAGGGATGACAGAATCGCAGCCATGCATTCCACCTCCCACCGCCTTCGTCGAGTCGGCGCCGGCCTGCTCGCGGTCGCTGCCCTCACCGTCGCCGCGTGCAGCAGCGACACGGCCGACTCCGGCCCGGCCACGACCACCACCCTCGCCCTCTCCACCTTGCCGGCGACGCTGCCCCCCACGACGCCCCCGAGCACCGAGCTCGCCACCACCACCACGGAGGCACCCAAGCCCAAGTTCCCGCTCACGGGCCTCGACGTCACCGACCCCGCAGTCGCCGCCCGCCCGGCGATGGTGGCCAAGATCGGCAACTACGACAAGCACCCGCAGACGGGCCTCAACGAGGCCGACATCGTCTTCGAAGAGATCATCAATGCTCAGATCACCCGATTCGCGGCCGTGTTCCACAGCACCACCCCCGCTGATGTCGTCGGGCCGATCCGCTCGGGCCGCCGCCAGGACGTGAACCTGCTCAGCTCGCTGAACCACCCGATCCTCGCCTGGGCAGGCGGCAACCCGGCCGTCACCAACGAGATCGACGACAGCACCCTGATCAACATGAACATGACCCACTGCAACGGGGCCTGTTTCCGCGTCGACTTCGACAAGGGTCCGTACGACCTGTACTTCGACATCGAGAAGGCCTGGACGGTCGCCCCCGAGGGTGGGCAGACGCCGCCGCCGCAGTTCCAGTACCGCGCCGCCGACGGCGCGCTGCAGGGCACGCCGGCAACTTCTGTCGAGCTGAACCTCGACTCGTACAAGGTGGCGTGGACGTACAACGCCGACACCGGTCTGTACGAGCGCGAGCAGAACCGCAAGGCCGACAAGGAGCGCAACGGCGATCTTGTCACCACGAACAACGTCCTCATCCTGGTGATGGTGTACAAGGCGGGCCTCGGCAGCCCCGACGCGCAGAGCCTCGGCACGGGCGAGGCCTACCTGCTGACGGCCGGCACCGTGGTGCACGGCACCTGGACCCGTGCGGACAACATGGCGCCGTTCACGCTCACCAGCGATGCCGGTGAGATCATGCTGCTCACCCCAGGCCGCACGTTCGTCGAGCTGCCGCGCAAGGACGGCCCGATCGCCGTCACCTGACCGGCGCGGGTTCCCTGCGTGGGCGGCACGCCTCGCTAGCCTGACCGCTGTGCAGGACGGAAGCCGCAAAGCCATCATCGCCGCGTTCTTCGCCAACCTCGGCATTGCCGCGGCCAAATTCGTGGGCTTCGTGCTCACCGGTTCGGCCGGGTTGTTGGCCGAGGCCGGGCACAGCGTGGCCGACACCGGCAACCAAGGACTGCTCATGTTCGGCTCAAAGCGCGGCAGCCGCGCCGCCGACCGTGCGCACCCCTTCGGCTACGGGCCCGAACGCTACTTCTGGTCGTTCATCGTCGCCCTCGTGCTGTTCAGCATGGGCGGGCTGTTCGCCCTCTACGAAGGCATCAGCAAGCTCGGCCACCCGCACGAGATCGAGAGCGCCGTGATCGCCTATGTGATCCTCGGCCTTTCGATCGTGCTGGAGACGTTTTCGCTGCGCACCGCCGTGCGCGAGGCCAACCATGTGCGCGCCGGGCGCAGTTGGTGGCAGTTCATCCGCACGGCCAAGGCCCCCGAACTACCGGTCGTGCTGCTCGAAGATGTCGGGGCCGAGGCCGGTCTGCTGTTCGCCTTGTTCGGTCTGACGATGGCGGAGATCACCGGCAACCCGCGGTGGGATGCCGTCGGTTCGATCGCCATCGGCCTGCTGCTCGTGGTGATCGCAATCATCCTGGCCGCGGAGATGAAGGGCCTGCTCATCGGCGAGGCCGCCGACGACGCGACGCTCACGGCGGTCGAGGTCGCGATCGAGGGCGGCGACGAGGTGCTCGGCGTCATCCACCTGCGCACGATGCATCTCGGCCCTGATCAGCTGCTGGTGGCCGCGAAGGTCGAGTTCGACCACGCACTGTCGGTCGCTGGGTTGGCCGCGGCCATCGACACCACCGAGGCGCGCCTGCGCGTCGCCGTGCCGATCGCCACGACGGTGTACATCGAGCCCGACATCCGTCGCGCCACCGACGCCTGAAAGCCACCCGCGCTACACTGCGCATTCAACCAATACGGGGAGCTCGCTGGGGCGGGCTGAGAGGGTGGCCGGACGCCACCGACCCGAGAACCTGATCTGGGTAATGCCAGCGGAGGGAAGCCAATGGGCACAGTCGCAGTGGTAGTCGTCGGCGGAGGTCCCCTCTCGCCGCGTGCCATCGAAGCCTGGGAGGCAGCCGCCAACGATGGCGACACCGTCGTGATCGCCGCCGACAGTGGGCTCGACCACGCGGTGGCGGCGGGGCTGCGGCCCGATCGGCTCGTGGGCGATCTCGACAGCATCAGCGCGTCCGGCCGGATGTGGGCCTACGCCCACGGCACAGTGGTGGAGGAACACCCCCCGGCCAAGGACGAGACCGATACCGAGCTGGCGCTCGCGTCGGCGGTGGCGGACACGGAGGTCAGTGACCTGTTGCTGCTCGGCGGCCTCGACCCGCTCGTCGACGACCGCCTCGACCACCTGCTCGGCACCCTGCTCGTGCTCGGGCATCCCACCCTCGGCCGGTTCGCATCCGTCCGGGCCGTGCTCGGCGGCAGCGCGGTAGCCGTGCTGCACCCCGGCCGCATCACCGACCTGCCGCTCGCCGCCGGCCAGGTGTTCTCCCTCCTCGCGCTCCACGGGCCGTGCCGCGGGGTCACGCTCACGGGCGCCCGCTGGCCGCTCGCCGAGGCCTCGATGACAGGTTTCGAAGCCCGCGGTCTCAGCAATGTCTCCACCGGCGACACCACCGCAGGCGTCGCCGAAGGAACCATCACGGTGGTCATCCCATGAGCCGCACGCTCTCGTTCGCCGGCCTTGTGCTGGCGGGGCTCGCCGTCGCCTCGTGCGGCGACGCGGCGACGCCGGCGGGCAGCAGTGGCGCGGGGACGACGATCACGCTCGTCACCTACTCGTCGTTCCCCACCGAGGGCACGCCCCTCAACGACGCGCTCGCCGAGTTCGCCGCCGACACCGGCATCACGGTGCGCATCGTCACCGCCGGCGACGCGGGCACCATGGTCACCAAGGCGGTGCTCACCGCCGGCAACCCCGAGGGCGACGTGATGTGGGGCGTCGACAACACCCTGCTCTCCGCGGCCACCGACGGCGGGATCTTCACCGGCGGAACCACCGCGGTCGACTTCGGCGACGTGTGCGTGAACTACGACATCGCCTGGTTCGCCGATCGCTCCATCGCGCCGCCGGCCACTCTCGAGGATCTGCTGCAGCCCGAGTACGCCGACCTGCTCGTGGTGGAGGATCCGTCGGCCTCCTCCCCTGGCCTCGCGTTCCTGCTGGCCACGATCGCCGCCATGGGCGACGGCTGGCAGGATTACTGGCGGGCGCTGAAGGCCAACGGCGTGGAGGTCGCCGACAGCTGGGACGTCGCGTATTACGAGCGCTTCAGCGGCGCCGCGGGCAGCGACGGCGACAGGCCGTTGGTGGTCAGCTACGGCAGCAGCCCGCCCGCCGAAGTTGTGTTCGCCGATCCGCCACGCACCGACGCGCCGACCGGCGTTGCCGCGGGCACATGTTTCCGCCAGACCGAGTACGCGGGTGTACTGCGCGGCACCGACCACCCGGATGAAGCCGCCCGCCTGGTGGACTTCCTCGCCAGTGAACGCTTCCAGCAGGAACTGCCGCTCACCCTGTTTGTGTACCCGATCGACCCGGCGGTGCGGCTGCCGGAGGTGTTCACGAAGTTCGCCGTCGTTCCCGACGATCCGTACACCCTCGACCCGGCCGACATCGCGGCCAACCGCGAGCAGTGGCAGGACGAGTGGAACGGCATCGTCCTGCGCTGAACCGGCTGCCCCGCTGGGCCGGCCCTGCCCTCGCGGCGGCACCCGCGGTGGGGTTGGCCGTGTTCTTCGTGTGGCCGGTGGCCACCCTGCTCGCGCGGGTGCTCGCGCCAAGATCGTTCACCGATGCGTTGGGCTCCGCCGGGCTCGGGCGGGTGCTGTGGTTCACCGCGTGGCAGGCTGTGGTGAGCACCGCGCTCACCCTGGTGGCGGGGTTTGCCCCGGCCTACGTACTCGCCCGCTACCGCTTCCGCGGACGACGCGCCGTGCTCGCGATCGTGACCGTGCCGTTCATGTTGCCCACCGTCGTGGTGGGCGCGGCGTTCCTGGCGCTGTTGCCGGAGTCGTGGCACGACACGGCGCGGGCCGTGATCATCGCCCATGTGTTCTTCAACGTGGCCGTGGTGGTGCGCTTGCTCGCGCCGCTGTGGGGCGCGCTGCCCATGGATCTCACCGCCGCAGCACGCACGCTCGGCGCGCGGCCGTGGCAGGTGGTGCGCCATGTCGTGCTGCCCCTCCTGCGGCCGGCGCTGTGGGCCGCGGCGACCGTCGTGTTCCTGTTCACGTTCACCGCGTTCGGCACGGTGCGCTTGCTCGGCGGGCCGGGCAACACCACCATCGAGGTGGAGATCGCCCGCCGCGCCACCCAGTTGGGTGACATCGACGGCGCGGCGGTGCTGTCGGTGCTGCAGTTGGTCATGCTCGGCATCGTGATCGCACTCGCGGCGCGCTTTCAGCGGCGGGCGGCGGTCGCGTTGCCAGGCGCGCCCGCGGTTCGGAGTGCCCGCACCGCTCGACAACGGCTTCTCGTCGGGTCCGTGGCCGTCATCACTGCGGTGGCGATGGTGGCCCCGCCGGCGGTGATGGTGGCCCGCTCGCTGCGGCTGGACGGTTCGTGGTCGCTCACCGCGTGGCACACGCTCGGCCGCACCGAGGTGCGCCCCGGCGTCAGCCTCGGCGTCGACCCGCTGGCCTCGCTGTTCATTTCGCTGCGCTTCGCCGCGGTAGCCACGGCGATCAGCGTCGCCGTCGGTGGGCTTGCCGCACTGGCGATCGGCGCGGCCCGCCGCCACGGGCGGCTGCTCGACATCGGCCTGATGCTGCCGCTCGGCACGTCCGCCGTGACGATCGGCCTCGGGGTGCTCATCACGTTCGACACCGCGCCGTACGACTGGCGCGCTGAGTGGTGGCTGATCCCCGTGGGCCACGCGCTCGTGGCCACCCCGTTCGTCGTGCGCGCGCTCGTGCCCGTACTGCGTGCGATCCCGCCCGATCAGCGGGCCGCGGCGGCTGTGCTCGGAGCATCACCGTGGCGCGCGTGGTGGCACGTCGACGTGCGCCGCGTCGCGGCCCCACTCGTCGGCGCTGCCGGGCTGGCCGCGGCGATCTCGCTCGGGGAGTTCGGGGCCACGACATTCCTGACTCGCTCAGGCCGCGAGACGATGCCGATTGCGATTGCCCGCCTGCTGGGGCACGCGGGGCAGATCCCGCGTGCGCAGGCGTTCGCGCTGGCGTCGATGCTGCTCGTGGTGACCGCCGCGATCGCCGCCGCGGCGGACCGAACGGAGGTCTTCGATGCTCGAGGCACGTGACATCACCGTTCGCTTCAGCGAGCGCACGGTGCTCGATGACGTGTCGCTGACCGTCGCCGACGGCGAAGTGGTCGCCGTGCTCGGCCCGGCGGGTATCGGCAAGAGCACCCTGCTGCGTGTGCTCGCCGGCCTGCTCGTTGCGGATGCGGGCAGTGTGTGGCTGGACGGTGCCGACATCACCCGCCTGCCGTCGCACCGGCGCGACATCGGCCTGGTGTTCCAGGACGAGCAGTTGTTCCCACACCTCGATGTCGCGGCCAACATCGGATTCGGGTTGCGCATGCAGGGGGCGACGCGGGCGGCGACGGCAGCCAGGGTGACCGAGCTGCTCGCGCTCGTCGGACTGGCCGGCTTCGAGCACCGCCGGGTGACGAGCCTCAGCGGCGGTGAGGCCAAGCGCATCGCACTCGCCCGCTCGCTGGCGCCGCGGCCGCGCGTGCTCCTGCTCGACGAGCCGCTCACCGGCCTGGATCGTGACCTGCACGATCGTCTCGCCGCCGAGGTGGCGACGCTGCTGCGCGCCACTTGCACGACGGCGCTACTCGTCACCCACGACCGCGACGAGGCGGCTGCAATCGCCGACCGTACTGTCGTGCTGGCAAGCTGAGGCGATGACTTCCGCACCCGTGCGCATCGGTTTCCTCGGCGCGGGACTGATCGCCACGTACCACTCCAAGAGCCTGCACGGCAGCGGCGCGCCGGTGGTGCGCGCCGGCGTGTACGACCCCGACCGCGAGCGGGCCGAAGCGTTCGCTGCCGCAAGCGGCCACCACGTGGTGGACAGCGAGGACGAGGTGATCGAGCACTGCGACGCGGTGTACATCTGCACCTGGACCAGCGAGCACCCGCGCCAACTCGCCAAGGCGGTGGCGGCGGGCAAGCACGTGTTCTGCGAGAAGCCGCTCGCGTTCACGTGCAACGAGGCCGAGGCAATGGCCGCAGAGGCCGACGCGGCCGGCGTCACCCACCAGGTGGGACTCGTGCTGCGCTACTCGCCCGCCTACCTGTGGGCCCGCCACCTCATCACCGACGCGGCTGCCGGCCGGGTGATGAGCGTCGTGTTCCGCGACGATCAATTCATCCCGATCCAGGGCCACTACGACAGCACCTGGCGCGCGGACCGCAACAAGGTCGGCGCAGGCACGCTCATCGAGCACAGCATCCACGATGTCGACATGCTGCGCTTCCTCGTCGGCGAGATCGAGACCGTGAGCGCGCACACCGCGAACTTCCACGGCTACGACGGCATCGAGGATGTGGCGACGGCAGTGCTGCGCTTCCACGGTGGGGCGACGGGCACGCTGAGCAGCGTGTGGCACGACAACCTCGCCCGCCCGAGCCTGCGCCGGGTGGAAGTGCTCTGCGAGCGGCGCCACATCGTGATCGAGGGTGACGACTGGTTCGGCCCGGTGAGCTGGACCGACCGCGACGGCACCACCGGCTCGCTGGCGGCAGCCGCGCTGGAGGAGGCGGTCACGCCGTTGCGCGACGGCATCACGAACAACCCCGACGGAGCATTCATCCGCTGCGTGCTCGGCCGGCGGCCGGCATCGCCGGATCTGCACACCGCGGTCGCCGCCCACCGCATCGTGGACGCGATGTACGCGAGCGCCGCGGCCGGCGGGCAAGCCGTCACACCGTGATCGCCCCCGAGTTCGTCGAAATCGCCGCGGAGGAGACCCACCCGCTGCGCTTGTCCGTGCTGCGCTTCGACACGCCGACCAAGGAGGTCGAGTTCCCCGAGGACACGTGGCCCGGTGCGCTCCACCTCGCGCTGCGCGTCGACGGCGAACTCGCGGCGGTGTCGAGTTGGGTGCCGCGCCCGCACGAGGGGTTGGCCGCGGTGCAACTACGCGGAATGGCCACATCACGCACGCTGCAGGGCCACGGCCTCGGCGGGATGCTGCTGGAGGAGGGCTGCGCGCGCATGGCCGCCCGCGGCGAGGCACTTGTGTGGGCCAACGCCCGCGACGGCGCGCTCGCGTTCTATCTGCGCCATGGCTTTGGGGTCGTGGGCGACGGCTTCATCGACGCCAACACTCAACTTCCCCACCACCGCATACTCCGCCACCTCCTCTGACCTGAACCCGCTCTTGCTCCTTTGTGTCGCGGCCGGACGTCCAACGGTGGACGTAGTGCCGCGACACAAAGGGAGGAACCGGAGGGTTCTGCCGGTTCGGGCGGCTCGTTGTACCCAGTGGGGGTGTATGCCCGTGCCTGCGCCGCCTGGGGCTCCCCCGATCCCCACCCCGAGCCAGCTCGAACGCGCGACGGACCTGCGGCAACTCGCCCGCCAGCTCCAGAACTTGCGCGTGCTCGACCTGTACCGCCGCGCCGGGCCCGACGCGTGGGTCGGGCCGATCGCGCAACAGTGCGTCGACCAGCTCACGAACTATCGCCGGCTGATCCTCTACCAGGCCGACGGGTTGCTGGCTGCGGCACGGCGACTGGAGCAAGGGGACGAGATATGACCGTGCTCGCCTACGACCCAGAGCGGCTCGCGTCGTTGCATGTACAGATGTTGGGTGCCATCGACGAGCGTCGCCGAGTTGCGTCCGCAGACCCGGCCGCGGCCGATGCCGTGCGGGCCGTGCGCCTCGCGCTCGATGCCGTCGAGCGTACGTGGGCGCCCCTCGTGCGCGGCCTGCTCGCCACCGACCCCCTGGCCCGCAACACCCCGCACACGCTCGGCGACATCGCCCTGCTGCGCCTCGACGAGGCAGGTGTTCACGCGCTCGCCGGAGTACTCGCCGAGACGAACCCGTACAAGGCCTTCGAAGACCCGCAGGCGATGGCCATGCTGGCCGAGGAGATGGCGCTGATCGGCACCCGCACCAATCTCGTGCAGGCGCTGCTCGACGATCTCGACGAGCTGTCGCCGTACGTCGCCGCGGTGCTCGTGGCGCACCTCGGGCTGCACGGAGCGGAGCTGGCCGAGGTGGCCGACCGGATCGTGCAGCGCTGGTGTGACGAAGTCTGGTCGCCGGAACTCGGGGCCGGTGCCGCCATGGAGTTTGCGAACGGCACCCGCCCGAACGCGGCGGACGTGCTGTTCCCGCTCCTCGCCGCCAACCCGGCGGCCTGTTTCCGCTATGTCGAACTGGCCGGCGCGCACCCGCGCACTCTGTTCCAGGCGGGCACTCACCCGGAGATCGCCCACTACATCGCGCTCACGGCGACCGATCCGAGCCGTGTTGACACAGCCTCCGCCGGGCGCCTCCTCGTTCCCCTGCTCGATTGGTTCGCCGACGATTGGTACGCGTACTACGAGTCGGCGATCGATGATCCCGACCTGCCGCTGTTCCTCGTCGACCTGATCGCGCCCTGGACCATGCAACTGTCGCCGCTGAACCGCGGCTGGGGCCTCGACACCCACCATCAACGCCACCTGCTCGACGCACTCCTGCACGACGACCGTGCCCTCGAGCGCCTGGCGGCGAACGCGGAGAGCGTACGCGATGGGGTGATACAACATGTGCTGACGGGAGGCGCCGACGCGCAGGAGGAGTACGCCGCGTACTGCGGGATGCTCGCCGAGGTGATCATCCACCGCCGCTACGAGGACGAGCAGGCCCGCGCCGACGCCTGGTCGTTGCTGCTCGGCATCGCTGGCATCGCTGCCGCCCTACCCCTCGGCCCTGCCGGCAATGTCGCCGTCGGCGCGGCATTCACGATCGTCGGCAGCTTCTCGCCGTATGACCCGGAGCGGGCCGACGACGACGAGGTGTACGTACAGAACTACACGCGCACGATCACAGCCGCGCTCATTGCTCACGAGGTCTACAGCCGCTGGCTGGCCGACGGCAAGATCCCGAACGGCACACCGATCCCGCCGATGCCCGACCCCGACGCCGAGCATCCCCTGCTCGCGTTCCGCGAGGCGTTCACCGCCTGGCTGGCGCACTTGCCCGGCGGCGCCGATGGGACGCTGGCGGACCACATCGATCGCCTCGTCGAGCCCTGGGTCAATGCCTTCGACGCGGGCGCCGAGACCGTCCGCGAGTGAGCGGCGGGCTCGTGCCCCGCGCCGCCCCCGTGGGCCTGTCACAATCGCCGGGTGACACCCGAGCAGATCGCCGCCCTGCCTCGGCCACTCGCGTTCGTGATGCCCGGTGGTGGCGCGCTCGGCGCCTACCAAGTCGGCGTGCTGAAAGCGCTCGCGGAAGCGGGCGTGCAACCCGACCTGCTGGTGGGCGTGTCGGCCGGGTCGGTGAACGCCGCGCTCCACGCATGGAACCCGGGCGTGCAGGGCGTCGCGCGCATGGAAACGATGTGGCGCGGCATCACCCGCCGCGACCTCATGCGCATCCGCATCGGGCGCATGGCACTCGCCGTGGCCGGCCGTCATCCGAGCTTCCTCGACAACCTGGACGGCCATCGCTTCCTGCGCCGCCACCTCGGCACCCGCCTGCTGGAACACGCGCCCACCCGCGTGGCGATCGTTGCCACCGACCTGCTGAGCGGCGATGGTGTCGCGATCACCGAGGGCGACGCTGCTCGAGCGGTGCTCGCCAGCAGCGCGTTCCCCGGCGTGTTCCCCCCCGTGGAGATCGACGGGCGCTTCTTCGTCGACGGCGGCGTGGTTGCCGACATCCCGCTCGACATCACGCTCGGCCTCGGCGCGGCGAGCGCGCTCGTCCTGAGCGTGCCGTGGCTGGCGGCGACAAAGGTGCCCAGGCACGCACTCGACATCCTGTTCCGCGCCAGCTCGCTCGGGGTCGAGGCTCATGGGCGCGCCGTTCTGCTTCGCCCACCGCCCGGGCTGGTGGTGGTGGAAGTACCTGCGCCGGAGAGCGAGATCACCACCTTCGATGTGGGCCGCTCGGTGCACATGCTCGATGAGGGCTATGAGCAGGCGACGGCCTGGCTCACGCAGGGCTGACTACGCCACCCGGAGCGTCTACGGGATCGGGACGGTGGTGGTCAGCGACTGTTGCTGTACGTCGGTGACCTGCACGATCAACTCCAGCCGCCACTCTCCGCCACGGGGGAACGTCACCGTGCCCTGGTAGTGGTTGGGGCCCTCCAAGTGGAGCGTCACCGGCACCTCCACCAGCGCGGTCGACAGCAGCGACACCCGCGCCGTCATCGACTTCACGGGCACGATCGAACCGCCCGGTGGGGTGATGAAGATGTGCACCACGTTCGAGCCGACCGCCCCAGGCCCGATCGACACGACTGCGATCAGCCCCTGCGGCGAGGCCAACTGGCCGGCGAAGGGGGCCTGCGCCGGAGCCGGGAGGGGCGACAGGGAGACGATGCTCGCCGCGAGTGCCATCACCGCCAGGCCGATCACCGCTTCGCTGAGGATTGCCGGCCGCAGCAAGGTGGTCGAACGGCGGTGCAGCACGAACCGTGCCACCGCGGCGAGCACGAGGATGACCGCCACGAGCGCGGCCTTGAGGATGATCTCCTTGCCCCACTCGGTGTCGACCAGGTGATCGAGGCCGCCCCCGATCTTCAGCGCGCTCGCGACTCCAGTGATCACCGCGGCAGGCGCGGCGACCAGGGCGACGCGCGAGAAGCGGCGGGCGAAGCGCTGGCCCGCCTCGTCGGCGAGCGCGGTCGCGGGGGAGAGCGCGAGCATCAGCAGGCCGCCGAACCACAGCGCGATGGCCGCCATGTGCAGCATGTCGACGGCGATCCACACAGCTGAGGGGTGCTGCCCGCTCGGGTGGCCGACAGCACTGAACGTGTAGATCGTGGCGATCGCGAACGCTCCGGCGAGTGTGTTGCGCCAGCGCGCGGGCAGTCGCGAGTGCAATGCGACGAGCGCGCACCACGCGATCGCGATCCCGAGGCGGCCCTTCAGCAGCAGGCCCGTGCGGCTTCCCGCGGTGGCATTCCACACCGTCGGCGCGAAGGCGTCGCTCAGCGAGCCGGCCACCGCTTCCGCGCCGAACAGCACGAACGCGGCCGCGCTGGCCATGGCAAGCAGTCCCGCGGCGAACGGAACGAGGCGACGACGACGACGCTCGACGGCCACACCCATGCGGTGGGCGACGACGATCCACCAGCCGGCACCGATGAGCACGGTGGCGGAGAGGTAGCCGGCGAAGCGGGCGACGCCGGCCCACCAGCGCACGGACGGCGTCGCGCGCACGCCGCGGCGCACCGACTCGATGAGCGCCGAGCCGTCACCCTGGCTGGTGCTGCCGACCTGGAAGCTGAACGCGCCGTCGACCACGTGGCCATCCGCGGAGGCGACGTGCCACACCACCGCGTACACGTCGTCACCGAGCGACGGCAGCGGCACCGTCACGATCGAGCCATCCGCGCCCTGGGTGGGATCGCCCAATTCGATCTCGCTGCTGTCGCCGCGGTACAGGCGGATGCTGGCCAGCCCGGTGTCGATGTTCTCGTCGAAGTCGAGCACGACCGCCGGCGGCGCTTGCTGCAGCACACTGTTGGCCTCGGGGATGGTGGACTCCAGCCCAGCATGGGCGAACACGGGCGGCGCCGGGGCCAACGCGAGACCGACCAGGGCCACAAGCCCGGCGCCTGCCCACCACCTGCGGGCCATCACATGATCCCCGCGGGGTCGAGGCCGTCGACCTCGGCGCGACCGAGCAGCCACGCCAGCCGCTGGCGGTCGTCGAGCACGATCGCCGCCGACGGCAGGGAGGTCATGCCCATCGGTCGCCGGCTGGCCCACAGCATCGTGGCCCGCGCCAACTCGAGGCGCACATAATCAGCCGGCCAGTCGCGCCAGGAGTAGCCGAGTCCGAGATCGGCGTGGTGCACCACCACCTCGCGCCAGCGGCGGAACGGCAGCTCGCTCGCCGGCACCGGCCCATGCACGGTGTGGCCTTCGCCGGCCCACCCGTCGGGGGTCATCGCCGCCCAGGCGGCCTCCAGCCGGGCGCAGGCGTCGGCGACGTCAGAGACGTGTTCGGCGGCCGGGCGGGCGGCACCGGCCTCGATCTCGCCTACCCGCTGATCCATCCCGTGGGGATACTGCTCGGCCACCTCGCCACGGTTCGCGGCCTGCAGCACGCGGGTGTGGCTGTCTGCGTTGCGAGCGATGTGGGCGAGCACGTGCCCCACCGTCCAGCCGGGCAGCAGCGATGGCCGGGCCACCTCGGCGTCGGTCAGGCCGGCCAGCGCCAACCCGAGGGCGGCATGGGCCGTCGTCGCGCCGGCGATGTCTCGGGCAATGGCGTCCACGGCCCGCCACGCTAACCGGGGCAGGGCCGCCATGGCCCGTTGCCACCAGTAAGGCGTCGGGCCAACCGCCCGCCGCGGATCACGTGAGTGGTTCGGCCCGCGACATCGCTGATCCCCGCGGAGACTGATCCACACACCGAAACGACGTGGGCTGGCCCGCGCCTGAAACAGATGAACTCCAGCAGTGGATCGCCGCGACCCCTACCCCATCGACCGCTTCGGCACGACGGCCACTGTGCCATCCGGCGCGTGCATCACGGTCACGCTCACGCCGTAGAACTCGCTGAGTGTCTCCGCCCGCAGCACTTCCGCGGGGGTGCCGGCGGCGACGGCATAGCCCTCGTTGAGCATCACCAGGCGGTCGGCGTACAGGCCGGCCAGCGTGAGGTCGTGCATCGCCGACACGACGGTGAGGCCGTTCTCGCGACGCAGGCGATCCACCAGCTCCAGCGCCTGCTGCTGGTGGCCGATGTCGAGCGCGCTCGTCGGCTCGTCGAGCAGCAGAATCGGCGCCTCCTGCGCCACCGCGCGAGCGATCACCAACCGCTGGCGCTCGCCGCCGCTCAACGTGCCCAGCGCGCGGTCGGCGAAGGCATCGAGGTCGAGCCGGCCGAGCACCTCGCGCACGAGCGCGCGGTCGTGCTTGGTCTCGCTGGCGAAGTAGCCGATGTACGGGTTGCGGCCGAGGAGCACGTATTCCTGCCCGGTCATGTCGTCGGGCATCAGCGGCGCCTGGGGCACGAACGCCACGAGCGCTGCCCGCCGCCGCGACGAGCGCTCGAACAGAGGCGTGCCGTCGACGGTGATCGTGCCCGTGTGGCGGGCCAGGCCGGCCACTGTGCGCAACACGCTCGACTTGCCGGCGCCATTCGGCCCGATCAGGCATAGCCACTCGCCCGGGCGCACGTGATCGCTGAACGACTGGAGCGCGACCGTCTTGCCGTAACGCACCGCCACTTGGTCGAAGGCCAGCGAACTCATGCGACCGCCCTCCGGGAGCGCAGGACGAAGATGAACATCGGCGCGCCCACCAGCGCTGTGACCACGCCGATCGGCGTCTCGCCGCCGTGCTCGAGCACACGGCCGGGCACATCGGCCAGGATCAGGAACGCGGCACCGACGACGATGCTGAGCGGCAACACCATCCGGTACGACGCGCCCGCGAGCAATCGCACCAGGTGGGGCACCATGATGCCGACGAAGCCGATCAGCCCGCTGACGCTCACGACCGCGGCCGTGCCGAGCGTCGCGGCGATCACCACGACAAGCCGCACCCGGCGCACGTCCGAGCCGAGCGTCGCCGCTTCCTCATCGCCCACGCGCAGCTCGTCGAGGTGGCGGCGGTGCAGCAACAGCACCACCGATGCGGCCGCCACGTAGGGCAGCACCAGTTTCACGTCGTGCCATGTCGCCGTGCTGACGCGGCCGCTGATCCAGGAGTACACCTCCTTGATCACGTCGCTGTGGCGTAACAGGAAGTACTGCTGCACCGCCGTCGCCAGCGCGGCCACGGCCACACCGGCGAGCACGAGGCTCAACGTGCTGCCGCCGAACGATGCACCGACGGTGTAGGTGACGAACACCGCGGCGAGCGCGCCGACGAAGGCCGCGAGCGGCAGCGGATCGACCAACCAGCCCGAGGTGCTGGCGCTTCCGTACACGAACACGAACGTCGCTCCCAGCCCGGCACCGGCCGCGGCACCGAGCAGGTACGGGTCGACGAGCGGGTTACGGAACACGCCCTGGTAGCTGGCCCCGGCGAGCGAGAGCATCGCCCCCACGATCCCGGCCAGCGCCACTCGCGGCAGGCGGATGTTCCAGATGATGTTCCAGTTGGCCGAGGACACTGAGCCCGCCGGTCCGATCATCACGCCGAGCGCGATGGCACCTGCCAGCAGTGCCAGTGCTGCTGGCAGCCACCACCGCCGCCCGACGCGAGTCGAAGCCATCAGGCCGCCGGCACCGTTGTCAGCGCCGCCGAGACGGCCTGCACGAAGTCCACGACGCGCGGCCCCCAGCGCGAGGCGATGTCGTCGTCGATCAGGATCACTTGACCGTTCTGCACGGCAGCGATCTGGTCCCAACCCGGACGGGCGGAAACGGACTGCGCCGTGAGGTCGTACGCGTTTGCGTCGGCAAGGAAGACCAGGTCGGGGTTCGCCGACACGACGTACTCGGCGCTGAGCTGCGGATAGTCGTTGCCCTTCTCCACCCCGTCGGCGATGTTGGCCAGCCCGAACAGGCTGTAGACCTGGCCGATGAACGTTGTGCTCGACACGGTGTACAGCGTGGGATCGAGCTCGTGGTAGTAACTCGCCGAAGTGACGGGCCGCGGCGCGGCGGCGACCGCGGCGTCGATGTCGGTCTGCATCTGGGCCACCAGTCCCGCCGATTCGGCGACATGGCCGGTGACCGCGCCGAGCTGCTCGATCTGGGCGTAGACCTCGTCGAACGTGGTGGGCGCGGGGCTCACCCACGTCGTGATGCCCAACGGTTCGAGCTGGGCGGCAAGGCCCTTGAAGTCGTTACCGATCACCACGAGGTCGGGCTTCAGTGCCGCGATCGCTTCCACGTTCGGCTCGAAGCCGGAGAGGTCGTGCGGCTTGGCCAGCGCTTCGGCCGGGTAGTTCGACTGGTCGTCGATGGCGATGATCTGATCGCCGGCGCCGATCGCGAACAGGATCTCGGTGTGCGTGGGCGAGAGGCTGATGATCGCCTTGGGCGCATCACTGGCCGCCTGGTCGCTCGACGAGTCATCGCCACAGGCGGTCGCCGCGATCAACAGTGCCGCGAGTGCGGCAATGGAAGTGAACCGTTTCATCGGATCCTCCGTTTCTCCGGAGGGCCAGGCCTCCGGTTCGGGAGGACAAGCTGGATCCCGGCGGGGTGAACCGCCGCGAACCCCCCTTGCCTCGAGGGTGAGTTGCGCGCAGGGCACCAGGCGACCGGACTCGTCGTGCGCTTCGTTGCCGAAGGCAGAACCACCGTTGCGGGACAGTGCCGGGTTCTCACCGGCTTCGCTGGGGACCTTGCATCCGCCCGGAGGCGAACGGGGCAACGGTAGCAGCCGCCCCTACACTCGCATCAATTCATGGACGCGCCGCCCAACACTTACCACGCCAACAGCGATGGCGGAACCACCCAGCCGCTCGTCGACGATCCGCGCCCCGACGGGCTACGCCACGCCGATTCGCTCGTCCTGGTGAACACGGGCAACGGCAAGGGCAAGAGTTCCGCAGCGTTCGGCGTGATGGTGCGTGCTCTCGCCCACGGCTGGAAGGTCGCCGTGGTGCAGTTCATCAAGGGCAGCGATTGGAAGGTCGGCGAGGAGAAGCTTGGACACCAGCTCGGCGTCACTTGGCACGCCCTCGGCGGCGGCTTCACGTGGGATTCGGCCGACCAGAGCCACGACATCGCGCTCGCCCGCGCCGCATGGGCACTGGCCGCGGGCCTCATCGCCGCCGGCGAGCACGAGCTGGTGATCCTCGACGAGGTCACCTACCTGTGCGCCTGGGGCTGGGTCCCAACGTCGGAGATCGTGGCTGCGATCGCTTCACGCCCGCGCCACGTCAACATCGTCGTCACCGGCCGCGATGCGCCGGCCGAGCTGATCGAGATCGCCGACACGGTCACCGAGATGCGCGAGGTCAAGCACGCGTTCCAGCGCGGCATCAACGCCAAACGCGGCATCGACTACTGACTGCTGCGACTACTCCATCGGCAGGATGATCGCCTCGACGCCGGCCGTCAGTGAGCCGCGCAGGATGAGGTGGGCGCGCTCACCCGGGGCGACGTCCAACGCGAACGGGCCACCGACGGGCGTGCCGGTGCAGTCGCGGTCGTTGTTGTCGTGGATCGTCACCTCGACCGAGGCACTCGGCAGCAGGAACGCCGGGGTCTGGTTACCACCAATGAGCACACCAGGCAGGTTGAACGGCTCGAGGCAGCCCGCCGTGCCGGACACGGCCATGAGTAGGCCGAAGTCCGCGTCATCGACCGCGTAACCGGTGACGACGACGATGCCCGCGCTGGGGTCGGCCGGCACCATCTCGTTGGCATTGCCGTAGGACACGCGGGGCTGCTCCCACAGGTCGAGGCCCGACGCCACGCCCTCGTCGGTCGCGAGGATCAGGGTGTGTACCGGCCCGTAGTCGGGGTCCGTGCCGACCTCGGCGAGGAAGTGGGGGCAGTCGACGACGCACTCCGGGTCGCCCGCACCCGCGCTCGTGGCGATCAGGCGGCCGTCCTCGGGCGGGTTGTAGAACTCGCTCACCTCGCCGGGGGCGAGCCCGGGCGCCACGAGGTAGGCCTGCACGAACCCATCCGTGCGCACGTACACGTCCACGTTCTCGTCAAGCAGGTTCACCACCCGCACGGCAACGGGGCCGGGCGTGTACGAGTCGTCGATCACGGCCGCGGTCGTCGTTGCGGCGCTGTCCCCCGGCGTGCCGGTCGGTGCGGTCGTGCCGCCACCGGCGGAAGACCCGTCGCCGTTGCCGCCGTCGCTCTTGCCATCACCACCGCACGCGGCGAGCACGAGCACCGCCGCGAGCGCTCCGACCATCGTCCGCCGTGTTCGAGTGTCCATTCTGGTCGGGCTCCCTTCATCCGTTGCGCAACGAACGCTAGCAACACCCCGCTCCCGCGGCCGGTGCCATACCGCCCGTCGGCAGCGGCGAAACCGCGGCCTACGCTCATTGCCATGGGCTTCGACAAGGTTGCCGTTCTCGGCCTCGGCAAGGTCGGCCAATTGGCCGCCACCTTCCTCCACCACGCAGGGTTCCAGGTCACGGGCATCGACCAACGCATGCCACGTGACGACGGCGGCTTCCCCGTGCACACCGTCGACATCGCGGAGGTGGCCGGGTTGCGCGGCGAGCTGACCGCCGTCGATGCCGTGCTCTCGTGCCTGCCCTACCACCTCAACAAGGGCGTCGCCACGGTGGCCCACGAGCTGGGTATCCACTACTTCGACCTCACCGAAGACGTCGGCACCACCCAGGCGATCCTCCAACTCAGCGCCACCTCTGCGGGTGTGATGGCCCCGCAGTGCGGCCTCGCCCCCGGTTTTGTCGGCATCGTCGCCGCCTCCCAGGTCGAGTCGTTCGACGTGTGCCGCGCGGTGCGCATGCGCGTCGGCGCGCTCCCCCAGCACCCCACGGGCCTACTCGGCTACGCGTTCAACTGGTCGCCCGAGGGCGTGGTGAACGAGTACCTCAACGACTGCGAGGTCATCGAGGAAGGCCAGCGCAAGTGGGTCTCGCCGATGGAGTGGCGAGAGATGCTGCACATCAACGGCCTGCGGCTGGAGGCGTTCACCACCTCCGGTGGCCTGGGCACGATGTGCGACACGTACCACGGGCGGGTGGCGAACATCGACTACAAGACGATTCGCTACCCCGGCCACATGGACCTGATGAACTTCTTCTTCCACGAGCTGTTGTTGCGTGAGCGCCGCGACCTCGCCGGCGAGATCCTCACCCACTCCAAGCCGCCGGTGAACGACGACGTCGTGTACATCCACGTGTCGTCGGAAGGAAGCCGCAACGGCCAGCTCCGCCGCGACGAGTTCGTGCGCGCCTACCTGCCCCGCGAGGTCGATGGTATCCACCGCACTGCCATCGCCTGGACGACGGCCGGTTCGGTTGCCGCCGTGATCGAGATGGTGCGTTCGGGCGCGTTGCCGCAGAAGGGCTTCATCAAGCAGGAGCAGATCGCCCTCAACGCCTTCCTCGCCACTCCCACCGGCCGCCTCTTCGCGTAACGGCCCCGTCCGAGGCTTTCCGGCGGCCACCCTCGGGGCGATGTCAACCGGCGAGGCGGGTGACGATCTCGCGCAGGACCGCCGAGGACGTGGCGAAGTTGAGCCGCGCGAAGCCGTTGCCCTCCACGCCGAAGTTGGGGCCTTCGCTGAGGCGCACGCCACGGCGGGCGAATTCCAGCGACGGGTCATCGCCGAGCCCGAGAGCGCGGCAATCGAGCCATGCGAGATACGTGGCCGCGGGCGGGACGTAACCCACCGACGGCAGTGCCTTCGCGAGCAGCGACGTGAGCAGGTGGCGCTGGCGGTCGAGGTGGGCCACCACCGCGACCAGCCAGTCATCGCTCCGTGTCCACGCCGCTTCGGCGGCGGCCACCGCCGTGACGCTCACCGTGCCGAGCAGGTGGTCGGGCAGCTGCCCCACCGCCGCCCGCGCCCGCGCCGACCCGAAGTGGGCCACGGCGTACCGCAGACCGGGCATCCCGAAGGCCTTCGAGGGGGCGGTGATCGTGACGGTACGCGTGGGTGCGAACAGGGCGATCGGGCGGTGCACATGCGGCGCGTACGTGAGGTCGGCGTGGATCTCGTCGCTGATGATGAGCAGATCGTGCCGCTCGGCCAGATCGGCGAGCAGGCGCAGCTCGGCCTCCCCGAACACGTGCCCGGTGGGGTTGTGCGGGTGGCTGAGCAGCATGGCCGCGGCCGGCCGCGCGATCAGCTCGGCGTCGAGCCACTCGTAGTCGAACGACCAGCCGGTGGCCGAGGCCGCATCCCGCCGCGCCGGCAGACGCACCAGTTGGCGGCCGGTCTTCTCCACGCTGGAAAGGAACGGCGGGTAGGCGGGCGTGTGCACCACCACCCGGTCGCCCGGCGCCGTCGCCGTGTGCAGCACGAGCTGGATGGCTTGCACCACCTCGGCGAGCGCCATCACGTCCGCCGCGTCGATCTGCCAGCCGTGACGGCGGGCGCTCCAGGCGACGAACGCCTCCTCCGCCGGTGAGGGACACTTCCTGGACTGCCACGCCGGGTAACCGAAGTCGTCCGCGTCAGCGACAGCGCGCACGGCGGCGGCGATCGCGGGTGCCGGACGGAAGTCCATGTCGGCCACCCAGGCCGCGAGCGCCCCGGGGTAGCGGGCCCACTTGCCGCCCGGCTTGGCGCGCAACCAGTCGAGCGTGATCGATTCCAGTCCGAAGGGGTCGAGCGTCACGCCCCCGACGCTATGCGACTCAGGCCGTCACCCAGGCGTGGATTCGGCGGATGCCTTCCTCCATGTCGGCGTCGGCGATCGCGAAGCTGAAGCGGGCGAAGCCGGGCGTACCGAACGCCTCGCCGGGCACGAACGCCACCTTCGCCTCGCCGAGGATCGCATCGGCCAGCTCGAGCGTGGTGTGGCTGACGGTTCCGTTGGGGCCGAGCGGCTTGCCGAGCAGCTCCTTGAGGTTCGGGTAGCAGTAGAACGCGCCCTGCGGCACGATCGCGTGCGCACCCGGGATCTCGTTGAGCATCCGGTGCATCGTGACGGCGCGGCGTGCGAACGCCTCGCGCATCATCGCCACGGCCGACAGGTCGCCGGACACCGCTTCCAGTGCCGCGACCTGAGCCACGTTCGACACATTGGACGTGCTGTGCGACTGGAAGTTGATCGCGGCCTTCATCACGTCGCTCGGCCCGATCATCCAGCCGACGCGCCAGCCGGTCATCGAGTACGTCTTGGCGACGCCGTTGACGATCACGCACTGGTTGGCGAGCTCGGGCACGACGGTGGGCATGGAGACGAACTGATTGTCGCCGTACACGAGGTGCTCGTAGATCTCGTCGGTGAGCACCCACACGCCCTTCTCCACGGCCCACCGGCCGATGGCTTCCACCTCGGCGGGCGAGTAGATCGCGCCCGAGGGGTTGTCCGGGCTGACGAACAGCAGCACCTTGGTGCGCGCCGTGAGCGCCGCGTCGAGCTGCTCGACCGTCACCTTGAAGCCGCTGGATTCGTCGGTCTGCACCACCACGGGTACGCCACCGGCGAGCGTGATCGCCTCGGGGTAGGTGGTCCAGTAGGGGGCCGGGCAGATGACTTCGTCGCCCGGGTCGCACAGGGCGGCGAAGGCGGTGAACACCGCGTGCTTGCCGCCATTGGTGACGAGCACCTGGCCGGCCTGGCAGGAGAAGCCGCTGTCGCGCAGGGTCTTCGCGGCGATCGCCTCGCGTAGCGCAGGCAGGCCGGCGGCCGGGCTGTACTTGTGCATCTTGGGGTCGCGGCAGGCGCGCACGGCGGCCTCGACGATGTTCTCGGGCGTCGGGAAGTCGGGCTCTCCCGCACCGAAGCCGATCACGTTCTCCCCCTGGGCCTGCAAGGCCTTGGCCTTGGCATCGACGGCAAGGGTGGCGGATTCGGCAATTGCGGCGAGACGTGCGGACGTGCGCTTCACGGTGGGGGACCTTTCGCTGTGACGACCCGATTCTACGGGTGGCCGCCCCTCGCGGCCCTTGAGATTTCGTACGGTGACCTTTGTCGACAGGCCCTGCGCGCACGAGACTGGGAAGGTGAGCGCAGACCCCAGCACCATCAAGATCCCCACCGACCTCCTCCCCGCCGACGGGCGGTTCGGCTGCGGCCCCTCCAAGGTGCGGCCCGAGCAGGTGGCCGCCCTCAATGCAGCGAACCACCTGCTGCTCGGCACGTCGCACCGCCAGGCACCGGTGAAGCACCTCGTGGGCTCCGTACGCGACGGGTTGAAGGCCCTCTTCAACTTGCCCAAGGACTGGGAGATCGTGCTCGGCAACGGTGGCAGCACCGTGTTCTGGGATGTCGCCACGTTCGGCCTCATCCGTGAGCGCAGCGAGCACTATGTGTTCGGCGAGTTCTCCTCGAAGTTCGCCGAAGCATCGTCGGCCGCCCCCCACCTCGGCGCACCGGCGATCGTGAAGAGCGAGCCTGGCACTCACCCCTCCATCCAGCCCGCGGCCGACGGTGTCGATGTCGTCGCGCTCACCCACAACGAAACGTCCACCGGCGTGTCGATGCATCTCACACGCGCGGAGGGCGACGCGCTCGTCCTCGTCGATGCCACTTCCGCCGCCGGCGGGTTGCCGTGGCTGCGCGACGAGGTGGACGTGTACTACTTCGCCCCGCAGAAGTGCTTCGCCGGCGATGGCGGCCTGTGGCTCGCGGCCTGCTCGCCGGCCGCGGTGGAGCGCATCCGCGAGATCGGCCACTCCGATCGTTGGCGCCCGGCCTCGCTCGATCTCAACATCGCGCTCGACAACTCGGTGGCGAACCAGACCTACAACACCCCCGCGCTGGCCACCCTCGTCATGCTCGACGCCCAATTGCAGTGGATGCTCGGCAGCGGCGGACTCGACTGGTGCATCGAGCGCAGCCGCTCGTCGGCCGCCCACCTCTACGGCTGGGCCGAGCAGTCGTCGTACGCGACCCCGTTCGTCGCCGACCCGATGCAGCGCAGCAATGTCGTCGGCACGATCGATCTCACCGGCGTCGAGGCCCACGACATCAACGCGGTCCTGCGCGCGAACGGCGTCGTCGACACCGACAGCTACCGCAAGCTGGGCCGCAACCAGTTGCGCATCGCGATGTTCCCCGCGATCGAACCCGACGACATCGCTCGCCTCACCGCCTGCATCGACCATGTCGTGGGGGCTCTCGCTTGAACGTGCTCACCACGGCGTACGACGACGTCCTCCCGCTGCGCCGGCCGATACTGGTGCTTGCGTTGCGCGGACTGTTCGACATCGCTGAGGTGGCGAGCGATGCAGTCGACACCGTGGCCGAGGGGCGTATCGCCCCAGTCGTGGCCTCTATCGACCCCGACCCGTTCTACGACTTCACCCAGGAGCGGCCACAGGTGGAACTCGACGACGATGGCGAGCGCTTCATCGTCTGGCCCACCAACGAGTTCCGCGTGGTGCGCTACCCGGGCAAGAACCACGACGTCGTGCTGCTGGCCGGCGTCGAGCCACACCTGCGCTACGCGACGTTCGCCGACGCGATCGTCACCGTCGCCCAGGAGATGGGCTGCGAGATCGTCGTCACGCTCGGGGCCTCACCCGAGGCGATCCCGCACACCCGGCCGCCGCAGGTGGTGGGCAGCAGCACGAGCCCCGGCCTGATCCGTGCGCTCGGCCTCAGCCGCCCCCAGTACCAGGGCGTCACCGGCCTGATGGGGGTGCTGCAGGAGCGTCTCGAGCGCAACCGTCTCCCCGCGGTGTCGTTGCGGGTCGGTGTGCCCCACTACCTCGGCAACGCCAAGCACCCGCAGGCCTCGATCGCCCTGTTGCGCCACCTCGAGCATGTGCTCGGCGTGCCAACCGGACATGCGTCGCTCAACGAGGACGCCGCCCGCTGGCGCTCGCTGCACGACGAGGCCGTTGCCGAGGACGAACAAGCCGCGCACTATGTGGAGATGCTCGAGCGCGACTACGACCGGCGAGTCGAGGCAACCTTGCCGTCAGTGGACGATCTCGCTGCGCAGCTGGAGCGCTTCCTGCGCGAACAGCGCAACGACGAGGAATAGCCCGCGTCAGGCGCCGCCGGCCGCATCGAGTTGGGCTTGGGTGACGCCGCAGCGCGTGCCGGCGGCCTTCAGCAGGGCATCGATTTCCGGCGGCCGCGGGACGCTGGCGATACCCATCGCCAACAGGTCGGTCTCCGAGGTCGTGGCCACTAGGTCGTCGGCGGCGCAGCGGGCGACACCAGGGTCGACCCCGGCGGACACCAGGGCGTCGTAGAACGTGCCCGCGACGAGGCCGGTGGGCTTCTCCGCCGGGCCGGGGGGCAAGGTCTCGCCGGTAGCCAGCGAGGTGGTGGGCGGCGAAGTGGTACTCGGCGGGATCGTGGCCGGTGCCTCCGCGGTGTCCGTCATGCGCGGCGAGGCGACGGCGAGCGTCGTCGTCCGCACCGCGTCGCCCACCATCACGCCACCTCCGACGGCGAGGGCCAAGCCCGCCGTGGCGGCCACCAGCGTGCGGCGCGAGCGCACCTGCACGCGGGTGGTGTCGGGGCCCATCGCCAGCAGGCCGAGGTTGTCGGCGGCCTTCACCAGCGGCGGTACGACCACGAGTGCCGCAAGGAGGGCGACGGCGATATTGATCGTCACCACCAGGCCGAAGTCGGCGAGCAGGGGCAGCGTCGAGAACATCAGCACGGCGAACCCGCCGAGCGTGGTGAGCGCGGAGGTGAAGAACGCTCGCCCAGTACGGGCCGCGGCGACACTCGTGCTCTGCTCAGGGTCCAGCCCCCTGGCGCGTTCCTCCGCATAGCGGTCGATGAGCAGCACTGCGAACTCGGCACACGTGGCCACGACGAGTGGACCGCTCACCGTGGTGAGCGGGCTGAGCGTGATGCCGAGCGTCCGCACGAGCACGGCCGAGGTGCCCACCGCGAGGCAGACCGGGATCATCGTCAGCATCCCGCGGGCCAGGTCGCGGTAGCGCAGCACAAGGAAGGCGGCCACGAGCAGTAGGGCGACGATGGTGAGCTGGGCACGGTTGGCAGTGATGTTCTCCAGCAGGCCGACGCCCACGACGGCGAGGCCGCCGGTCGTGGCCGTCGCGCCCTTGGGCAGCAGCGCACGATCACCCGGGTCGGCGATCGCCGCGTTCACCCGATCGAGCACCAACGAGCGCAGTTCCAGCGACGACGGGCCCACCTGGAAGAGCACCTGGGCGGCATTGCCGCCGTCGGCCACCATCAATTGCTGCAGCGTGGTGGGTGCCACCTCGAAGGCCTGCAACATGTCGAGTCCGGTGGGCGCGAGCGGGGTGGCGCCGGGCACTTCCATCAGCCAGCCGACGGTGGTGGCCAGGCTGGAGGCCTCGGCCAGCTCCACATTGTCGCCGAGCGCGGCCGTCACCAGGTCGAATTGGAACTGGCCCATCTGGTCGGTGAACACACCATTCGACGATGTCGTCGGATCCGACTGCACCAGCACGCCCAGCGTGGAGGCGAAGCCGGTCTCGTACTCGAGCGTGCGCGCATTGCGGATCGACGTGCTCTGCTGGTTCGCCCAATTCACCGGATCGCTCTCGATCTTCGAACCCGACTCCAGGGTGAGCCCGAGCACCGGGATCACGACGGCGATGGCTACCAGCGGCAGAACCGTGTACTTCGGCAACGAGCCGAGGCGGTGGACGGTGGCCTCCACCCAGCTCTCACGGGGCGCCTTGGTGGTGGGCGAGCGACGCTCGCGGGCCCCGATGACGGTGGCCGGTAGGACGATGCCGGCGACGAGGAGCGCGACGATGCCGAGCGAGAGCAGCACACCGAAGTCCTGCACCATCGGCACCTTGGAGATCTTCACCGTGAGGAAGGCAACGACGGCCGCGAGAGTGGCAGCGAGCATGGGCGGCCCGAGGTGGTGGGCGGTCTCGCCGCATGGTCCGGCCGCGTGATCGAGCATGCGTTCTTCCTCGATGCGGTTCTGCATCTGGATGGAGAACTCGATGCCGAGGCCGATGAGGATCGGCAGGCCGGCGATCGTCACCAACGACAGCTTCGTGCCGGTGAACCCGAAGGCACCGAACCCCCACACCACGCCGACGACCATGCCGGCCAACGGGAGCAGCCGCCAGCGCACCTTGAAGGCGACGACGAGAATCACCATCATCACCAGCACGGCGATGCCCCCGAGGGTGAGCATGCCCCCCTGCAGGTAGTTGTTGATGTCGGTGAGGAACGTGGGCGTACCGGTCACCACGACAGTGGCGTTGTCGAAGGTGCGGCCCTTCAGGCTGTCCTTCACCGCGGCCGAGCCCGCGGCCAGGTCGTCGAGCGGGGCGTTACCGGTGAGCACCGCGCCGAAGATGGCATGACGGCTGTCGGGCATGAACGCCCGCAGCGCCTTGCGCACCATCAGCTTGTCGTCGGGCGGGGCCACCACTTTCTGATCGGTGTCGAGCGAGAAGCCGGTGTTGTCGAACAGCAGGAACTTCACCCAGTCGGGGTTGTCCATCGACTGGGTGCCGGCCGCCGCCACGCGGGCGAGGGTGAGCGACTGGTCGGCGGAGCGCAGGGCCTTGCTGTCCGCGCTGGGGTCGCGGTCGGTGGCGCGGCCGAGAATCTGTAGGGCAGCACCCTTGGTGATGAGGTCGTTCGTCCACTGCAGCAGGGCCACCGGCGACACGACCGAGTGCACGACCGTGTCGTTGGCGAGCAACGTCGATTCCATCTCGTTCAGTTGGGCGACGTTGCCGGTGGTGAACAAGTCGACGAGCGTCTTGCCCTCAGGCACCGTGAACAACACGATCATCGTCTCGCCGCCGAAGAGCTCCTGGTAGTCGCGGTTGTCGTTGGCCACCTTCGAGGCCGGGTCGATGTAACTGTCCTGGCCGGTGGCGAAGTCGAGCTGTGCCAGGCCAAGGCCGAACGCGGCAGTCACCACACCCACCGCGACCAACGTCATCAACGTTCGCCGACTCACCCACTGACCTGCCGGACGCCACCACTTGCCCATGCCATGACCCCCTCGTCGACGAATCGCGTGACACGGTACGCCACAGGCGGCCGCGGCGGCAGGGGCGTTCGGCCCGTCTCAGCGGTGCTCAGCGGTGGGAGGTGAACCCGTCGACGCCCAGGCGGACGCCGATCGCGTCCCGGGCCGCGGCCGAATCCTCCGGGTAGCGGGCGCCGGTGCCGTCGGCGACGCGGGTCATCATCTCGAAGTTGGCCGCCACCGCGGCCGCATCGATCATGAACGCTTCGCCGGCGCACTCGACGAGCCGCTCGCGGGCCGCGGTGAGGGCGTTGCTGTCGAAGCGGGCGATCGCCTCGGCGAACGCCACGAGCTCGGCGCCATGGGGCAGCCCGGCGTCGCCCTCACCCGCCGCGATGGCGGCGAGATCGGCGGGCGATCCGGATTCGGTGCTGCTCCAACTGAGCATCGCTGCATGTGACGTCGTTCAAAAGAAGCACTCGCGAATGAGCGAAAGGCGGCCGGCGACGAGTTCCATCTGGGGGCGGCTGAGGGTGCCCCGGGTCCAGCGTGGATCGGCCATCTGGCCGTTGCTCATGTACTGGGCCTCGGCGAGGTGCCACATGTTGTCCCACTCGTCGGGAAGGGCGCTGAGCGCCTGCACCACCGAGGCCGTGCGGTCGGCCGGTGCGGCGACCGGCACCCAGTTGATCCGTGCTGGGGCGAGCTCCTCGGCTTCGCGGCCGTGGGGCGCGCCGGGCACGGGGGGCGGCAGGGAGGGCAGCGGTTCGCCGATCGCCCGGGAGAACGCAATCGGGGGGATCGCGGCGACCACCACTCCCACGACTTCCACCCAGTCGAGCGGGTGCACGTCGGCGACGAGCTGGTCGTACCACCCTTCGGTGAGCGTGCCGGCGTGGCGGGCGAGGCGATGGGCGCCGTCGAGCAAGGGGTTGCCGTAGGGACGCGCCCACGGCGGGGCCGGATCGGGGTCGAGATAGGCCGCGATCGCGACTTCGGCGATGCGCACCCGGGTGGGGCCGTCGAGACGGGCCCCCGGCGCGGCGACGTGGGCCAGCGAGCGACGGTGCGCTTCACGCAGATCGGTGCGGACGGCCCTGGTCACGAGGCCAACCTATCCTGCCCGGCGGCGAGGCCGTGAGCCATACTCAGACCATGCCCGACGTGCGGCCGGCAGCCCAGCAGACATCGGTGTTGCGCCTCTTCGCGCGCCACCTTCGTGGCCCGGCGCGGGCCGGTCTGGCGCTCATCGTGGTGTCCTCCGCGGGGTTCGTGCTCATCGAGGGCTGGGGCTGGATGGACGGCGTGTACATGACGTTCATCACCGTCGGCCAGGCCGGGTTCGCCGAAGTGCACCCGCTCGGCACGGGCGGCAGGGTGTGGACGATGGCGACGATCCTCGCCGGGTTCGCCGTATTCGTGTATTCGTCCGCATCGCTCACTGCACTGTTCGTCTCCGGCGAACTACGCGGCGCGATCCGTGAGCTGAGGAGGTCGAAGGTGAGATCGCAACTCGAGGGCCATGTCGTGGTCGCAGGGTTCGGGCGTGTCGGCCGCTCGGCGGCGACCGCCGCCATCCGCGGCGGCCACGAGTGTGTCGTGATCGACCGCACGAACTCGTCGGAGGAGGCGATCACCGATCTCGGCGGGGTGTTCCTGTGCGGCGACGCCCGCGACGCCACGGTGCTTCGCCGCGCCGCGGTGGCCCGCGCTGCTGCGCTCATCACGACGCTCGACGACCCTTCCAACGCCGTCGTCGCGCTCACGGCCCGATCGCTCTCACCCGACCTGCGCATCGTTTCGCGCGTCACCGACGTGTCGTGGCGCGAGCGACTGATGCGCGCCGGCGCGTCGCACGCGGTACCGGTCTACGAGAGCATGGGCGCCAGCCTGGCCGCCACCGCGCTCGACGCGGAGGTGCTGGGCGTGTTGCCGATCCCCGGCACCGACATGCGCGTGGAGGAGATGGAGATCGGGCCCGGTTCGCGTGCCGAGGGCCTCAGCCTCAAGGCGCTGATGGAGCGCGCGGACGACGTGCACATCCTCGGCCTGCGCCGCGAAGACGGGCTGGCCCGCTGGCACGAGGCGTCGGAGAACCTGCGCGCCGGCGAGGTGCTCGTGGTGTTGGGTACTGCGCCCGCGATCGAGCGCCTCACCGGGTGGGTGCGTCACGGCTCGGGAACCGCCGAACCGTGACGGCCGCTCTCCGTTGACCCGCCTCACTTGGCGGCGGCGAACCCCAGCTCGAGGTCGGCGAGGATGTCGTCGATCGTCTCCAAGCCGACGCTGAGGCGCACCTGGCCGGGGCGCACGCCCGTGCTGGCCTGCTCCTCCTCGGTGAGCTGGCTGTGGGTGGTGCTCGCCGGATGAATGACCAGGCTGCGCACGTCGCCGATGTTGGCAACGTGGCTGTGGAGCTGCAGCGCCTCGACGAACTTCTGGCCGGCCTCCCTGCCGCCGCGAATGTCGAAGGCGATGATGCTGCCGTAGCCCTTGCCGGCGCCGTACTTCTTGGCCCGCTCGTGCCACGGGCTGGTCGCCAGCCCGGCGTAGTTCACCGACTCCACCTGCGGGTGGCCGACGAGGTACTTGGCCACCTTGTCGGCGTTGGCGAAGTGACGCTCCATGCGCAGGCTGAGCGTCTCCAGGCCCTGGATGATGAGGAACGCGTTGAACGGCGAAATCGCCATGCCCAGGTCGCGCAGCAACTGCACGCGGGCCTTGAGGATGAACGAGCCGTGACCGAGCGCCGGCCAGTAGGCCAGGCCGTGGTAGCTGGGGTCGGGCTCGACGAAGTTCTTGAACCGGCCGCTGGCACCGAAGTCGAATGTGCCGCCGTCGACGATCGCTCCACCGATGGAGGTGCCGTGGCCGCCGGCGAACTTGGTGAGGCTGTGCACCACGATGTCCGCGCCCCACTCGAGCGGGCGGATGAGAAACGGGGTGGGCACCGTGTTGTCGACGATCAGCGGAATGCCGTTCTCGTGGGCGATCTTGCTGACGCCCTCGATGTCGAACACGTCGTTCTTCGGGTTGGCCAGCACCTCGCCGTAGAACACCTTGGTGTTCGGGCGGATGGCGGCGCGCCACTGCTCGAGGTCGTGGGGGTCGTTCACGAACGTGGTCTCGATGCCCAGCTTCGGCAGGGTGTAGTGCAGCAGGTTGTAGGTGCCGCCGTACAGCGACGGGCTGGCCACGACATGGTCGCCGGCCTCGGCGAGGGTGAGGATCGCCAGCGTCTCCGCGGCCTGGCCGCTGCTCACCACGAGCGTGCCCGGCAGGCCGATGGCCGTGGTGCAACCGCCTTCCAGCGAGTTGATGCGCGCCTCGAGCGCCCCCTGCGTGGGGTTCATGATGCGGGTGTAGATGTTGCCGACCTCGGCCAGCGCGAACAGGTTCTGCGCGTGCGCGGCGTCGCGGAACTCGTAGCTCGTGGTCTGGTAGATCGGCACCGCGCGGGCGCCGGTGGTCGGGTCGGGCTCGCCCCCGACATGGATCTGACGGGTCTCGAAACCCCAGGTGTTGCTCATAGCCGGGAGACCGTACTCGCACGAATCATGACCAAGCAAGTCGGATTTAACGGGGTGGAGGAAGACGCCGCTGGGAACGTCGTCACACCCTCGATTCATACTCGCGGCATGAGCGATCGAAATCCCTTCGACGACCCCGTTCCCAACGGTGTCGTGTTGTCGCTGGATGAAGCATTCCGGGTGTTGGAGGCGATCGAGGACGCTCGGTTGGCACTGCGCGAACGCGGTGCCGCGCCAGGGCTGCAGGACGAACTGGCCACCGTCATCCGGATGCTCCACGGTAGGTTGGGCTTCGACGAAGGGGGCGTGCAATGACCGAGCGAGAAGTGCTTCTCCCCGCCGAGGCCGCGCAACGGCTGGGCGTCGCGACCCGTGTCGTCGTACAGGCGATGTACGAGAAGCGCCTCCCGCGCGTCAAGCTCGAAGACGGAACACTCGGTATCCCCGCCGAGGCACTCGAGTCCTTCCACGTCCAGACGGCATAGCCCCGAGCTGCCGAGGTGGGCGGTTCAGCTGAACCGCTTGGGCTGGTGCCGTGCTGGCAAGGAGTTGTCGTCAGGTGCCCCTGGACACCGCCGCTCCATATCGAATCCTCTTTGTGTCAAGTGGCGGTTCGAGCTCGTTGTGGGGCGCGCCGAAGCAGGGGGTGGTGGATGGTGATTAGCGTGGTGCGCGGGTTCGGGAGTGACTGTTCCGAAGAGCCGGGTCGTGTGAGGTGAGATGCCGG
>JAYRWH010000042.1:0-5591 GCA_041918155.1 Ilumatobacteraceae bacterium
ACTCCCAGGTCGGCGTTCCCCGCGCCGGTTGGTACCAGTTCCAGCCCCTGTACGACTGGATCGTCGACGAACAGCCCGACCTGCTCGAGGAGTAGGGCGGGTCGCTCGTCCCGCCTCCTGCTTCTGTGCGGTGACGCAGACGCCTACTCCACCGCGCGGTGCAGGTGGCCGGTGAAGTGGGTCGACCAGTCGATGAGGTCGTGGGGCACGGTGTAGCCGGCCTCGTCGTTGATGTCGGCCCAGTGGGCGGCGACATCCTCCATGGTGGGCGCCGACGCGCCCGCGTGCAGGTAGCCGGGCGTGGAGGCGATGAAGATGCGGGAGAACCGTCCGGCGCCGGCGGCGTAGATCTCGCCGCTCACGGGGCAGTCCTCGTGGGCGAGGTAGGCCACCATCGGCGCCACTAGCTCGGGGGGCATGCCCATGTCGCCGCCAGACCGCTGATCGGACTGCTTGCCGGCCATGCGGGTCATCGCCGCCGGGGCGATGAGGTTGACCTTGATGTTGTGGGCGGCACCTGCGGTGCGCAGGCTGCGGGTCAGCCCGATCACGCCGCCCTTGGCCGTCGCGTACGACGTGTTGTTGGGCAGCCCGAACAGGCCGGCCGAGGTGGTCATCACGATGCGCCCGTAGCCCTGCTGTGCCATGTGCGGCCACGCGGCGCGGGTGGTGTGGAACGACCCGCCCACGTGCACGGCGAGATGGCGGTCGAGGTCGGCCGGATCGAGTTCGGGGAAGTGGGCCCAGCGCATGATCCCCGCGTTGTTCACCAGGATGTCGATGCCCTCGAAACCCTCGAGCGCGGTCGCGATCAGCGCCTGCGCGCCCTCGGCCGTGGAGATGTCGTTCGTGTCCGCCATCGCCAAGCCGCCCGCGGCGGTGATCTCCGCGGCGACGCGCTCGGCCGGCGCGGCATCCGCGCCCTCTCCGCCGATCGTCCCGCCGAGGTCGTTGACCACCACGGCCGCGCCGCGCGCAGCGAGCAGGAGCGCATACGCGCGCCCGATCCCGCGCCCGGCACCGGTGACGACGGCGACGCGACCGTCGAAGCGCAGGCGCTTCAGACCGACACCGTGGGCTTGAAGCCCATCAGTTCGCCGAGCGTGCCACCGACGATGGCCTTGCGCTCGGCATCGGGCACGCCCGCGAACTGCTCGGCGTTGAGCTGCGCGCTGCTGCGGAACGTGCCTTCCGCGTGCGGGTAGTCGTTACCCCAGATGAGCGTGGACAGGCCGGTGACGTTGCGGCACGCGATTGCGATCGGGTCGTCCTGGAACTGCACGTGGAACTGGCGGCGCACGTACTCGCTGGGGGTCAGGGGGTAGGGCCACTTCTCGTTGAGCTTGAACAGCTGCGACATGTGCAGCTGATCGGTGGGTGCTTTCGTGTCGTCCCAGATGCCGAGCCACCAGTCGATGTCCTGGCCGATGCCGACGACCCAGCACTTGTCCATCGCGCCCATCAGCGATCCCAGCCAGTGGGCGTTGAACTCGATGAGCGAGAAGTGCAGATCGGGGAAGCGCTCGGCAACGCCGCCACCGATGAGGTGACACATCAGCGTCTGCGCGGCCATCGGGCCGTAAATGCACTGGGTGACCATCCGCTTGGCGGCGATCTTCTCCGTCATGGGCATGTTGACCTGCGCGGCCGATTCCATCACGACTTTCAGCGTGACGGCCTCGGGATCGTTCACCTTCACGCCGCCGGTCTGGGTGTGGAAGAACAACGTCATTCCGCTGGCCTGGATCGTGGCCCACACGCGGTCGTACTCCTTGGAGTAGTACGGCTTGGGCGGGGTGGCCGGGAGCAGGATCGCCTTGAAGCCGGCGGCGGCGACGCGCTCGATCTCCGCGATCGCGTCCTCGACGTCGGTCATCGGGATCGGGGCGGCCGGGGCGAGGCGGTCGAAGTACGGCGTGAAGCGCTCCATCACGTAGTCGTTGTAGACGCGGGCGTGGGCGATCGACAGCTCGTGGTCGTCGGTGTACAGACCGAACATCGACAGGTTCGGGTACAGCACCTGCGCGTCGACGCCGTCGAGATCCATGTCCTGGAGGATGATCTCGGGGTCGCCCTCGGGCATACGACCACGGGTCTGGCGATAGCGCGACACGGTCCAGCCCTCGAAGCCCGGGGTGTGCAGCTTGCGGAAAACCCGCGGGCCGCCCTCCACGAGCGGCTCGATCTCGAAGTCCTCCTCCCACACCGCTCGGTCGCGCAGGTGCTTGGGCAGGCGGGTCTTGAACAGGTCGGTCGGCTCGAGCAGGTGCCCGTCGGCGGACACCACGAAGTCCTTCTGTGTCATGGATCCCTTTCCGGCGAGCATCCCCCTCTCGCGCGTGGAGAATCACATTATGTGCATCAGCGGCGAGACGTGCAATGCTGGCGCCGGTTCGAAGGGGGTCAAGGGATGGCGAAGCGGTGGGTTCAGCGTCCGGAGGGCTCCACGTGGGGCGATTGGGGTGACGACGACGAGTTGGGTCGCATCAACCTGATGACGCCGGAGAAGGTGTTGCAGGGCGTGCGCGAAGTACAGGCCGGCATCACGTTCAGCCTCAGCCTGCCCCTCGACTTCCCCGGCGGCACCCTGCTCAACCAGCGCCGCTTCCCGCCACGCCTGTCGCCGACGGTCGACATGGACGGCAACGAGGCCGTCTTCTACAACGTGCACATGAGCGAGATGATCGACTGGGGCGACCCGAAATACGTCGATGTGTGGGCCGACGACGTGGTGACGCTGTCGCTGCAGTACTCGACGCAGTGGGACGCGCTCGCCCACGTCGGCGCCGAGTTCGATGCCGACGGCGATGGTGTGGAGGAGGCCGTCTACTACAACGGCTATCGCGCCGGGGTCGACCTCGTTGGTCCGCAGGACGATGCGGCCGGCGACGGCAGCCACCACCGCGCATTTGCCCGCCACCTCGGCCTCGAGCACATGGCGTTCCACGGGGTGCAGGGTCGCGGTGTGCTCATCGACATTGAGAAGCACCTCGGGCGCGAGTACCGCGGCGTGCGCCTCGACACGCTGAAAGACATCATGGCCGCCGACAACGTGGTGGTCGAGCCGGGCGACGTGCTCTTGATTCACACCGGCTTCGCCACGCGCATCCTGGAGTGGAACCGCAACCCGGACCCGGACGAGATCTTCCGCACGTGCTCGTGGCTCGACTCGCGCGACGAGAGCCTGCTCGACTGGATCGCCAACTCGCAGATCGCCGGCCTGGCCGCCGACAACTACGCGGTGGAGGGCATGTTGGGCAAGGATCGCCACTCGCACCGGCACTCGTTCCTGCCGTTGCACCACCTGTGCCTGTTCAAACTCGGCGTGCCGCTCGGCGAGCTGTGGTACCTCCACGAGCTGGCGCACTGGCTCCGCGAGCACGACCGCAGCCGCTTCCTGCTCACTGCGCCGCCCCTGCGGCTCCCCGGCATCGTCGGCTCGCCGGTGACGCCGATCGCCACCGTCTAGCCCGAGCGACCGGCTAGCGGGCGCTGAACTCGAACGCGTCGAAGTCCTTCGCCTTCACGTCGGCGATGATCTCGAACAGCTTGAACCGGCCGCCGGCGTTCAGCAGGTAGCGCTTCGGCTTGCCGGGCACGTTGCCGCCGACGTACTGGCCGATCGTGCCGAACGTGGTGGCCGCCGCGGCCTTGTCGACCATGCGGGTCCAGCGTTCCTCGGACGTCTCCGACACCTCGATCACATCGCTGCCGCGGTCGCGGGCGGTCGTGAGCAACTCGGTGAGGAAGTCGACCTGGTCGCCGTTGTAGCGCGGGTTGTTGCCCGCCGCGGCGTGGGGGCCGCCGGGGAAGAACAGGTTCGGGAAGCCGCGGGTCTGCAGGCCCATGAACGTCGTCGGCCCGTCGGCCCAGTGCTCGGGGAGCGTCTCGCCGTCGCGCCCGACGATGCCCATGCGGTTGAGCGCGCCGGTGCCGAAGTCGAAGCCGGTGGCCCACACGATGATGTCGAACTCACGCAACTCGCCCCCCGACACGATGCCCTTCTCGGTGATCCGCTCGATGGGGGTCTCGCGCAGGTTGACGAGCTGCACCTTCGGGTCGTTGAACGCCTCGAAGTACCCGATCACGAACGGCGGGCGCTTCTCGCCGAAGCGGTGATCGGTGGGGATCAGCTGCTCGGCCGTGGCCGGATCATGCACGATGCTGCGGATCTTGGCGGCGATGAAGTCGCACCACTCCTGGTTGGCGGTCTCGTTGAACAGCAGGTCGGCGTAGTTGCTGGTGAGCTTCATGAATCCCGGGCTGTTCCACATCTTCTCGTAGAACGCCTGGCGCTCCTCGGCGGTGTCGTCGAACGCGTTGCGCGTGTTGGCCGGGTGGGCGAAGCCGCTCATCGAAGTGTTCAGCGTCTCGCGCAGCTGCTCGAAGCCGGCGCGCAGCTCGGCCTGTTCCGCGTCGGTGATCGGCCGGTTGTTGAGCGGGGTGCACCAGTTGGCCGTGCGCTGGTACACCACCATCTCGGCGACCTCGCCGTGCTTGGTCTGGATCACCTGGGTGCCGCTGGAGGACGTGCCGATGACGGCCACCCGCTTGCCGCGGAAATCGATCTCGCGGTTGGGCCACATGCCGGTGTGGTGCGATTCGCCCTTGAACGTGTCGAGGCCGGGCACGTCGGGGGTGTACGGCACCGAGAGCACGCCGGTGGCGGAGACGAGGTAGCGGGCCCGCACCACGGAACCGTCGTGGAGGGTGACCACCCACACGCCGGCCACGTTGTCCCACACCGCTGAGGTGACCGTGGTGTCGAAGCGCATGGAGCGGCGCAGGTCGAAGCGGTCGATGAAGTGGTTGAGGTAGGCTTCGATCTCGGACTGGTCGGCGAAGTGCTCGGTCCACTTCCACTCGTCGAACAGCTCCTTGGAGAACAGGTAGCCGTAGCTGTAGCTCTCCGAGTCGAAGCGGCACCCGGGGTAGCGGTTCCAGTACCAGCAGCCACCGACGCCGCTCGCCGTGTCCACGAGGTGCACGCTGAAGCCGGCCTGGCGCGCCGTGTAGAGCTGGTAGATGCCCGTGATCCCGGCCCCGACGACGAGCACGTCGACGTCGGGCGCGCTGGTGGATGCAGCCATGTTGGTCCCCCCGGAAAGCTTTGCCCCGCGCACTGGATGAAATGCACACTGGATGAAATCCAGGTTCTCATTGGAGTATAACGTTGTACTCATGGGGAGCCAGAAAGGGACTTTGGTCCCTCACCTGATCGAAGTGCTCGACCGCGTGCCGAAGGGGCGCTACTACGACCCGGTGTACTTCCAGGCCGAGGTCGACCACTTGTGGTCGCGCGTCTGGCAGATGGCGTGCCGGCTCGAGGAGATCCCGAACGTCAACGACTTCGCGGTGTACGACCTGCTCGACCAGTCGGTGATCGTCGTGCGCACCGAGGCCGGTGTGAAGGCGTTCCACAATGTCTGCAAGCACCGCGGCGTGCGCCTGGCGCTCACGCACGGCACTTGCGCGACCGGGTTCACCTGCCCGTTCCACGGCTGGTCGTTCGCGCCTGACGGCACCAACACCGGGGTCACTCGCCGCAAGTCGTTCGCCGAGCACAACCTGCAGGCGTGCGATCTCGACCT
>JAYRWH010000043.1:0-49011 GCA_041918155.1 Ilumatobacteraceae bacterium
AGGAAACACTCGGAGCGAGGGATCACTTCGGCTGCATGCGGATGCCACCATCGACGCGGATCGTCTCGGCGTTCATGTAGCTGTTGGTGACGCACTCGAGCACCATCGAAGCCAGCTCCTCGGGGAGGCCGAGGCGATGGGGGAAGAGCACGCCCTTCTCCAGATTGGCCTTGAACGCTTCGCTGCCTTCGCCCTGGCCGTAGATCGGGGTGTCGATCAGCCCGGGGGCAACGGTGTTGACACGGATGCCGACGGCCGACAAGTCGCGGGCGACGGGCAGGGTCATGCCGACGACGCCACCCTTCGACGCGGAGTAGGCGGCCTGGCCGATCTGGCCGTCGAACGCCGCGGCCGAGGCCAGGTTCACGATCGCGCCGCGCTCGCCGTGCTCGAGCGGCTCGGTCTGCGCCATGGCGGTGCCGGCGATGCGGATGCAGTCGAACGTGCCGACGAGGTTGATCGTGATGACCTTCTTGAACGCGTCGAGGTTGGCCGCAGTGTCGTAGCCGCCCTTGCCGACGGTGCGCTGGGCCCAGCCGATGCCGGCCGAGTTCACCAGCACGCGCAGCGGGCCCATGCTCTTGGCCATTTCGACCGCATTGACGATGTCGTCGGTGCTGGTGACATCGACCTTGCAGAACGCTCCACCGATCTCATCCGCGAGTGCGCGACCCTTCTCTTCCTGCAGGTCGGCGACCACAACCTTGGCGCCGCGCTGGGCGAGCAGACGGGCCGAGGCGGCGCCGATGCCCGATGCACCACCCGTGACGATTGCACTTGCTCCATTGATGTCCATGCCCGCGACGTTATGCGTCAATTGCCGACGGCGACGACTCGCGGCCATTAGTCCCTAAGGTGGTAGCACGAACGGCGCGAGCCTGAAAAAGGAGGGGCCATGGACACGATGACCAGGGCCGCCCAACCGACCCTCACACAGTCGATGATGCCCTCGACGAAAGAGGTCGCAGCCGCTCAGCGACGCCTACATTGGAACACTGCGTTCATCGCCGCGTTGGGGGTCAGCAGTTATTCGGGGCTGGTGTTCGCACCCGTCGCGCTCTGGTGGCGGATGCTCTTCGCCGCTGTGCTCGCGGTCGCCGGGGTGGCCACCGCCACGAACGTCATGCACGTCGGCAACCACGGGGCCTTCGCCCCTCGTGGTCGTGCCAACCATGTCGCCGGGTGGAGTTCCGACCTGCTCGGCGCGAGTTCGTACCTGTGGCGCTTCAAGCACAACCGCCTGCACCACGGCAACACGAACGTGGTCGGCTTCGACACCGACATCGACCAGGCACCGTTCGCCCGCCTCGCTCCGCAACAGGAGTGGAAGCCGTGGCACCGCTATCAGCACATCTACATGTGGGTGCTCTACGGCTTCCTCACCCTGCAGTGGTTCGTGATGAGCGACTTCGAGACGCTGAGGAAGGGCACGGTCGGGGCGCACGCGCTGCCCATCAAGCCGCGCCGGCGCGACGTTGCGCTGATCGTGTTCGGCAAGGTCGTGCACCTTTCGTGGGCCATCGTCCTGCCGATGTTCTTCCACCCGTGGTGGGGCGTGCTCGCGTTCTACCTGGCCATCTCCTGGCTTGTTGGGTTCCTGCTGGCGAACACGTTCCAGCTCGCCCATTGCGTCGACCGAGCGGAGTTCTTCGAAGCGGATGCACCTCGCCGCGGCTCGGACTTCGAGCTGCACCAACTGCACACGACGGTCGATATCCGCTGCAAGGTGCCGTTCATGCGTGGCTTCGTGCACTGGCTGATGGGCGGCCTCGATTTCCAGATCGAGCACCACCTGGCGCCCAAGCTGCCGCACAACATGCTGCGCCGCGCCGCGCCGAAGCTGGAAGCCGCCTGCCGCGAGCGCGGCATCGAGTACCGGGTGCACCCCAGCGTCACCGCAGCCCTGCGGTCGCACGCGCACTTGCTGCGACAGATGGGCCGCAAGCCCGTGCCCCAATCGTGACGTCAATCGAACAGTGACGATTGAGCAGGCGGCGAGGACGGCGCCGGCTCGGCCTCGGTGAATGGGCCCAGAGCAGCAACGACGGCCAGCTGATCGACTCGGTCGTTCATGCGGTCGCCGCTGTGGCCCTTCACCCACCGGAACGCGGGCTGGCGCGTCTGCACCAACTCCACCAGCGGCATCCAGATATCAGTGTTGGCCACCGGCTCCTTCTTGGAGTTCTTCCAGCCGTTGGCCTTCCACTTGACCCACCACTTGTCGCGAAAGCAATGCACCACATACGTGCTGTCGCTGACGATGGTGAGCTCGCCGGGCAGCGCGCGCAGGGCTTCGAGTACTGCCTGCAGTTCCATGCGCTGGTTCGTGGTCCGCGCCGCGCCACCTGACCCGAAGCGGTCGCCGTCGGGGGCCACGGCCCACGCCCAGCCACCCGGCCCGGGGTTACCGGAGCAGGCTCCGTCGGTGTAGACGACGATGGGCGTGGTCACGTGACCACGGGATAGCCGGCGGCTTCCCAGTCGGCGAGGCCACCGATGTCGTACACCTGGGTGAACCCCGCGCTGGACATCGCCTGTGCCGCCAACGCCGAGCGGCGACCCGAACGGCAGTAGACGACGTACGTTGCGTTCTTGTCGAGCGTGGCGATGTAGCCGGAGAAGGCGCCACCTTCGATGTCGCTGTTCACCGCACCCTCGATGTGGCCCTCGGCGAATTCCTCGGGCGTGCGCACGTCGATGATCGTCAGCGGCACACCCGAGTCGATCAACTCCTTGCCCTGCGCAGCGGTCATCAGCTCGTACGAGATCGTGACGGCACCGGTGCCTGCCGGCGCGGTGGTGGCCACGGCCACGGGTTCATCATCGGAACAAGCCCCCAGGGCGAACAGGATGGCAGCAGCAAGGGTGACACGAAACATGTAGGTCACGATACTTACCCACCGGTAGCCCTGGCAGACTGCCCGACATGATCTTCGACGGCTTCGTCAACCAGCTTCCCGACACCGACCCCGGAGAAACGTCGGAATGGATGGACAGCCTCGACGCCGTCATCGAGGTGCACGGTAAGTCGCGCGCCCGCTTCCTGCTCAGCAAGCTGCTCGAACGGGCCAGCGAGGCCCAGGTCAGCTTCCCCGCCACGGTCAGCACGCCGTACATCAACACCATCCCCCGCGAAGCCGAGCCGTGGTTCCCCGGCGACGAGCACATCGAGCGCCGCATCCGCCGCTTCATTCGCTGGAACGCGGCGGCGATGGTGGTGCGGGCCAACAAGCATGCCGACGGCATCGGCGGCCACCTCTCCACGTTCGCCAGCTCGGCGAGCCTCTACGAGATCGGCTTCAACCACTTCTTCCGCGGCAAGGACGACGGCAACGCCGGCGACCACGTCTACTACCAGGGCCATGCGGCCCCCGGTGTGTACGCCAGAGCGTTCCTCGAGCGCCGCCTGGAGGAGAGCGACCTCGAGCACTTCCGCCGCGAAATCGGGCGTGGCGGCAAGGGCCTCAGCAGCTACCCCCACCCGCGTCTGATGCCCGACTTCTGGGAGTTCCCCACCGTCAGCATGGGCCTCGGCCCGATCACCGCGCTCTACCAAGCCCGCTTCAACCGCTACCTGCTGAACCGCGAGCTCGACGACACCTCCCAGAGTCGCGTGTGGGCCTTCCTCGGTGATGGCGAGTGCGACGAGCCCGAGACGCTCGGGGCCATCTCGCTGGCCAGCCGCGAGAAGCTCGACAACCTCGTGTTCGTCGTCAACTGCAACCTGCAGCGCCTCGACGGCCCGGTGCGCGGCAACGGCAAGGTGATCCAGGAACTCGAAGCCACGTTCCGCGGCGCCGGCTGGAACGTCATCAAGGTCATCCACGGCTCTAAGTGGGACGAACTGCTCGCCAAGGACAAGGACGGTGTCCTGCTCAACAAGATGAACACCACCGTCGATGGCCAGTACCAGCGCTACGGCGTCGAGAACGGCGCCTACATCCGCGACAACTTCTTCGGCCCCGATCCGCGCCTGCGCCAGATGGTTGCCCACCTCACCGACACCGACCTGGAGAACCTGCCCCGCGGTGGCCACGACTACCGCAAGCTCTACGCGGCCTACAAGACCGCAGTGGAGAACCTCGGCTCGGGGGCCCCTACGGTGATCCTGGCCAAGACGATCAAGGGCTGGACACTCGGCCCCGGCATCGAGGCGCGCAACGCCACCCACCAGATCAAGAAGATGACCAAGGCTCAGCTCATCGCGATGCGCGACCGGTTGCACCTGCACGACGAGATCCCCGACAGCGCGTTCGACGACGACCACATCCCGTACTTCCGCCCGAGCGAGGACTCGATCGAGTACCAGTACATGATGGAGCGCCGGCGGGCCCTCGGGGGCAGCATCCCCAAGCGACTGGTACGTGCCCGCAAGACGTTCAACCTGCCCACCGACAGCACCTTCGAGGAGCTGCGCAAAGGCTCGGGGGGCCAGGAGGTGAGCACGACGATGGGCTTCACCCGCCTCGTGCGCAACCTCGCCCGCGACGAGAACATCGGCCAGCACGTCGTGCCGATCATCCCCGACGAGGGCCGCACGTTCGGCATGGACTCGCTGTTCCCCGCGCTGAAGATCTATGCGTCGCAGGGGCAGAAGTACGAGCCGGTCGACCACGACCTGCTACTCAGCTACAGCGAGTCGGCCAAGGGCCAGATCCTGGAAGAGGGCATCAACGAAGCCGGCGCGATGGCCAGCTTCATCGCCGCCGGTACGGCCTACGCCACGCGCGGCGTGCCGATGATCCCCTTCTACACGTTCTATTCGATGTTCGGTTTCCAGCGCGTCGGCGACCTCATCTGGCAGGCCGCGGATGCGCGCACCCGCGGCTTCCTGATGGGCGCCACCGCCGGGCGCACCACCCTGCTCGGCGAGGGCCTGCAGCACCAGGACGGCCACTCGCTCGTGCTCGCCAGCACCGTGCCCCCGTGCCAGGCCTTCGACCCGGCCTTCGCGTACGAGGTGGCGACGATCGTGCAGGCGGGCATCCAGCGCATGTACGGCCCCGACAGCACCGACCGTGATGTCTTCTACTACGTCACGCTCTACAACGAGAACTACCCGATGCCGGCGATGCCCGAGGGCCTCGACCCCGCCGACATCATGCGCGGTCTCTACCGCTGGCAGGCGGCCGCGGGCGACTTCCAGCGCCGCGCCACCCTGCTGTTCAGCGGTTCGGCGCAGGGCGCTGCCCGCGCCGCCGCATTGGAGCTGATAGAGCAGCACGGCATCGGCGTCGACCTGTGGTCGGCCACGTCGTACAAGGCGCTGCGCGAAGAGGCTCTGGCCACCGAACGCCGGAACCGCCTGCACCCC
Source organism: Ilumatobacteraceae bacterium (assembly GCA_041918155.1). Taxonomy (GTDB): domain Bacteria; phylum Actinomycetota; class Acidimicrobiia; order Acidimicrobiales; family Ilumatobacteraceae; genus UBA668. The sequence continues at coordinate 5,315 of JAYRWH010000043.1, forward strand.
GATCAGCCGGCCCAGACGCCGCTCGTCGCTCAGTTGCTCGCCGAGTCGGCGGGCCCGATCGTGGCGGTCACCGACTTCATGAAGATCGTGCCCGAGCAGATCGCCCGCTTCGTGCCCGGCCGCACGTTCCTGCCCCTCGGCACCGACGGCATGGGCCGCAGCGACACTCGAGAAGCCCTGCGCCGCCACTTCGAGGTGGATGCCGGCCACGTCGTGGTCGGCGTGCTGAGCGCACTCGCCGCAGAGGGCGCGGCATCCCCCGACGAGGTGCGCGCTGCCATCGCCCGCCACGGCATCGACACCGAGGCGATCGACCCCCTACGCGCCTGACCGGTCAGCCGGTCTGGGCCCGACCGATCACGGCTTGACGCACTCCCACGTGAAGAACATATAGGCCGGAAGGAAGCCGTTACGGAAGGTGGCCTCGCGATCGGCCACGACGCTGAATTCGCTTCCGACAGCACCGGCCAGCATCGAGACGACGTCGAACTCGGGTGAGGTGCAGGTGGCCCATTCGCCGGCGCCGGAGGACACGACCTCGGCCCACTCCTGGGTGCACAACAGCGTGGTGGTGAACCCCTCGGCGCGCAGGCGCTCGCTGAGGTCGAAGCCGAAGCGCCAGAACACGGGCGTGTTGTCACCGTGGAACTCGGGCGCGGCCGGCGGCGCGGTGCGACCCTGTAGCACCGGAACCTGCAGGAACATCCGCCCGCCGGGCGCCAGCACGCGGCGGATCTCATGCAGCGCGGCATCCGTGTCGGGCACGTGTTCGAGCACATGGGGCGTGAGGATTACGTCGAACGACGCGTCGGGCCGGTCGATGGCCTGCAGATCGAGTCGCACACTGCCCTTGTGGGCGCCCTCGTCATAGTCGGAGCACAGGTAGCGGAACCAGTGCCCCATCGCGTGGCGGTAGTCATCGCCGAGGCGCGGGCTCGTCTCCAGCACACGGGCGCGGCGCGAGTCGGGCCGGCGATGCACGAAGCACCAGAACAGGAAGCGATCGCGGGCGACCGAACCGCACTGGGGGCACTGGGCCGCCTCGGAGTGGTCGCCGCCGACGAACGCATCGCCCGACCAGCGGCAGATCAAACAGTGGCGCGTTCCGGCGCCGTCATCGGGGGCCCAGGGCGATCGCGGACGGGCCGCCCAGCCGAACCGGCGGCGCGAGAAGGGCCGAAAGGTCATGGAGCGAGGCTATCCTCAACTCCTCATGGTCAAGCCGGGCAGCGCATCGTCCGAGCTCCGCGTGATCTCGGCCCGCCGGAGCTTGCCGACCCACCTCGGCGAGATCTGGCAGTTCCGAGAACTGCTCGGCGGGCTCATCCGCAAAGAGCTGAAGGTTCGTTACAAGAACTCGGCGCTCGGTTTCGCTTGGTCGATGGCCCAACCGGCCTTCTTGCTCCTCGTGTACACGTTCGTGTTCAGCATCCTCGGCGCCGGCTTCCGGGACTTCTCCATCTGGGTCCTGTGCGGCCTGATCGTCTGGACGCTCGTCAGTACGACCCTGGCCACGTCCGTGCAGTCGATCACGATCAACGGTGGGCTCGTCGCCAAGGTGCCATTTCCCCGCGCCGTGTTGCCGCTCGCCACGTTCGGCAGCGCGATGGTGCACTTCTTCCTCCAGTTCGCCACGTTCGTGGCGATTCTCGCGGTCGCCCGCCATCGCGTCAGCTGGGGCTACGTGTGGCTGCTGCCGATCGCCGTGCTCGTGGTGGCGTTGCTGTGCGCCGCCCTATCGCTGCTGCTCAGTGTGCTCAACGTGTGGGCCCGCGACACCCAGCACCTGCTGGAACTCGCCCTCACCGCCCTGTTCTGGGCGAACCCGATCGTCTACGAGTACGCGCGAGCCTCCAACTGGTTTCACGAGCACGGCCTGCCCACCTGGCTGCCCCTGCTCAACCCGTTCACGTCGGTGATCACCACGTTCCAGCGGGCCATTTACGGCGCGGCCAGCGCCGGCGACCGCCAACTCCTGCCGCCGGTCGACCAGTGGTGGTACTTGCGCAATCTCGGCATCGTCGGCGGGCTTTCGCTCGTGCTGCTCATCTTCGGCCTGTGGGTCTTCGACCGCGCCGAGGGCAACTTCGCAGAGGTGCTCTGAGCATGGACGCGATCGTCGCCGAGAACATCTCCAAGGTGTTCCGCCTCCACGAGAACCAGGCCGACTCGATCAAAGAGCGGATCATCCGCATGGGCCGGTCGCGTCACCGCGACTTCCAGGCGCTCCAGCCCCTCGACCTCACCGTCGCCACGGGCGAGACGGTGGGCATCCTCGGCCACAACGGGTCGGGTAAGAGCACCCTGCTGAAGTGCATCAGCGGCATCCTCAAGCCGACGACCGGCTCGATCCGCCTGCGCGGCCGGCTGGCGTCGCTACTGGAGCTCGGGGCCGGCTTCCACCCCGACCTCACCGGCCGCGAGAACGTCTTCATCAACGCTGCGTTCCTCGGCATCAGCCGCAAGGAGATCGCCCGCCGCTTGGACGACATCGTCGAATTCGCCGAGCTCGCCGAGTTCATCGACGAGCCGGTGAAGCACTACTCCAGCGGAATGTACGTGCGCCTCGGGTTCGCGGTCGCGATCAACGTCGACCCCGACATCCTGCTCGTCGACGAGGTGCTCGCCGTCGGCGACGAGGTGTTCCAGCGCAAGTGCCTCGACCGAGTGCGCCAGTTCCAGCAGGAAGGCCGCACGATCCTCGTCGTCACCCACGCCGCCGACATCGTGCGCCAGGTATGCCAGCGGGCGATCGTGCTCGACCACGGCACGGTCGTCGCCGACGCCAAGCCCGGCGAGGCGATCCGCGTGTTCCGCGAACACCTCCACGGCACCCTGCACGAGACCACCGTCGTCGGCAACGGCGAGGGCAGTTTGCTGCGCATCACCGACACCGCCCTCCACCATGACCACGAGGGCGAGCGCAAGTTCATGCGGCCCGGCGAGGGCCTCGGCATCGATGTCACCTACGAGGCCAAGCGCACGGTCGAACAGCCGCTGCTGACGGTATCGGTGGTGTCACGGGAGGGCCAGACGATCTACGCCATCGACCTGGATCTGCTCCAGCACGGCATCGGCCCGCTCGCGGGCGCCGGCACCGTGCACGTCGGCTTCGACCGGGTGCCGCTGCTCGACGGTACCTACACCGTCTCCACCCGAATCACCGACGGTCAGGACGCGGAGCTGGCCGCAGCCCGCGACGGGCGCGACGAGTTCATCGTCGTCAACCCCGGCTCGGACGTCGGCGTGGTGGCGTTCGACCTCGGCTCCGTCACCCGCCTCTAGAGTCGTCGCGATGAAGCTGATCATCCAGATTCCCTGCTTCAACGAGGAAGGGACGCTCCCCGAGACCGTCGCCGACCTCCCGCGCGAGGTACCGGGCTTCGATATCGTCGAGTGGCTCGTCATCGACGACGGCAGCAGCGACCGCACGAGCGAGGTGGCGCGCGAGCTCGGCGTGCACCATGTCGTGCGCCACCGCCGCAACCGTGGGCTGGCCAAGGCGTTCCTCACCGGGCTCGATGAAGCGCTCAAGCGTGGCGCCGACGTGATCGTCAACACCGACGCCGACAACCAGTACGACGGCTCGTGCATCCCCGACATCACGGCTCCGGTGCTCTCCGGCGAGGCCGACATCGTCGTCGGCGAGCGCCCGATCGAATCCGTGCCCGAGTTCTCCGGCATCAAGAAGCGGCTGCAGCGCGTCGGCAGCGCCGTCGTGCGCCGCTTCTCCGGCACCACCATCGCTGATGCCGCCAGCGGCTTCCGGGCCTTCGATCGCGAAGCGGCGATGCGCCTGTATGTGTTCGGCCGATACACCTACACGCTCGAGACGCTCATCCAGGCCGGGTGGGAGGGCCTCGAGGTCAAGTCGGTGCCGATCAAGGTGAACCCGCAGACACGCCCGTCGCGCCTGGTGAAGAGCAGTGCCCAATATGTGCGCCGCTCGGCCTCGACGATCGTGCGCAGCTACGCGATCTACCAACCGTTCCGCTTCTTCACCAAGATCGCGGTCCTGCCGTTCGTGCTCGGGGCGATCCTCGGCACGCGCTGGCTGGGGCTGTTCCTGTTCACCGACACGTACCGCTCCCGGTTGCCGAGCCTGCTCGCGGCGGTCACGCTCGTGCTGATCGCCGCCCTGCTGGTAATGGTGGCTTTCCTGGCCGACCTCACGGCCACATCGCGCCGGCTGCTCGCCGAGAACCGCTTCGAGGCCCGCCGGGCCGAACTCGACCGGATGCGCGTCGAGGCCGAAGAGCTCGACAAGTAGCGCTCCGTCAGCGGCGCACGAGGCGACGCACCGCCTCGAGCGGGGCACGCAGCAGGCGGAGCAGCCGCCAGGACCGCGAGCGGGCGATGGCGTCGGCGTAGGCAGCGCGGTGCACGAGGTGTTCGGCCTCGATGTACCACCCCGACCAGAGCAGGTAGGGCTCCGCACCGAACTGGCCGAACAGGCTCTGTGTCTCGTATTCGCTGGCGCTCACGGACGCGTGGGCAAGGACCCCCTCGGCGCCACCGGCCACGCCGGACGCCGCCGCCGCCCGGGCTACCAGACCCCGCCAGGCGGCTGCGCCGTGTGCAGCATCGGGCCATAGGGGCAGGCGGCGGATGGTCGCCAGCGGAACGGCGAACGCAGCGGCGGGCGTGCCCCCCAACCCGAGGTATTGCAGCGGCTCCCAGCGAGTGACCGACACGGCGGCTCCCCCACGGTTCGCGGTCGCCGGGTGCAGCAGGACGCGGTGACCGTAGTCGGCCGCGATGGTGCCGAAGTGCGCCAGCCAGCCGGGTGGCACGGTCTCGCCGGGGGCGAGCATGCACAGGTGACTGCCGGTGGCCGCCGCGATCGCCGCGGTCACGAGGTCGGCCAGCGAGTCGGATGCGGCTTCCACCACCGCTGCGCCGAGCGGCACCGCGACCGCTCCGGCACCAGGCGGGCGAACCACCAGCACTTCGCGCGGGGCGAGCGATTGGGCCGAGAGCATGGCCCACTGGGGTGCCGGATCGGCCGCGTGGTGGGGTAGCAACACGGCCACCGTGAAACCGACGTCGACGGGCGTCATCGGGTTCGGTTCGGCCAGAGGGGCCGCTGCGGCGGCCGGCTCGATCGGGCGGCACAGGCGCACGAACTGATACGCGTCCGAGTGGGCATCGGCCGCCGCCCGCAGCGACCGCAGGAGCATGCCGAGCGGCGAATCCGTGCGCAGTGCCGGATGGTCGAAGGGCACTGCCTGCTCGGTGAACCGAGCGGTCATGTCGGCCTCGGCGACGACCTCCAGCCCGGCGGTCGCCAGCGATGCCAGCAGGCGGCGGTGATCGAACAGGCTGATGTGGGTGGCGTCGAGCAGCCCGATCTCGGTGACGTCCCACCGGCCGATCATCTGCTTGAGCGCCAAGTCGACGTGGGTGACGTTGGGGATGCTGAAACCGACGAGGCAGTCGAGCCTGCGGGCCGCGGCGGCGATCGCATCGACGAGCGGCTGGTGCGGGGAGAGGTGCTCGACGATGTCGATGGCGGTGATCGCCGCCACGGGCTGCCCACCCGCGAGCGCGAGCAGACGGCCGGCGAGATCGTCGGTGGTGAGGTCGATCAGCTCGGCCGCGAACCCACGCGAGCGCAGGCTCTCGATCGCCAGTGGGTCGCAGTCGAGGCCGGCGTAGCCGAGGCCCACGGCCGCGAGGGGCTCGGCCAGCGCGCCATAGCCGCAGCCGACATCGAGCACCAACCCGGTTCGGCCGGACTCCGCGAGCAGGCGGACGAGATGCCCAGGGGCCGAGTTCTCCGTATAGGAGTACTCGTATTTGGGAGCCGAAGATGCCACGCCGGCCGGACGCTATCAGCGAGTGCGGGGCCGGGCCCGCAGCATCGTCCACGGCAACGGGCTGGCGACCGCCTCGACGTCGAAGTGGCGGCTGACGGCGCGCACGAACCCGCGCCGGCCCCAGTGGTTCACGTGACCGGGAGTGTTGCCCCACTCGCGCAGGTAGCGACCCCTGGCCATGTTGCCGATCCGCCACACCGGCTCGGAGGGAACCGACAGCACCACCACGCCGCGGCAGACCCGGGCCAGCTCGGCGAGCGCCTGATCTGGATCGGGCACGTGCTCCAGCACCTCGATCGCCATCACCAGGTCGAACTCGCCGTCGGCGAAGCGCAGGGCGGCGACATCGCCGAACTCGGCGGGCAGCCCACGCCGTTCCCACTCGGCCGCGAGGTGTTCGTCGGGCAGGTCGAGGCCAATGGCTCGAGCTCCTGGGAAGCGGGCCGTCATCCGCTGCAGGATCTCACCCTCGCCGACGCCCACCTCCAGCAGTGCGGTGGGGGCCAACCCGTCGACCATGTCATCGAGCGCGGCGAGAAAGCGGCGCATCATCGCCCGCTCGATCGGGTTCTGGCTGGCGTACTTGTCGTACGTGTTCCCGACGGGTACAGCCGGGGTCGATTCGAGGCTCATCGACCTCTAGCCTAGGCGTGCCACTCAACGGGAGGATCGGAACGTCATGAACAGCACACTGCGCAAGGTGCTGGGGAGAGTACCTGGGGTGCACAAGGCCGCGGCGATCCGGCGCGGGCGGCTCAACGAAGCTGAGCGTGTCAAGTTCGCCGCCCCGCCCAAGCTGAACCACGGCTCGGGCAACGCCGCTCCGCCCTTCGAGATCACCTCCGGCATCGACACCGCCGAGTTCGCCGAGCTGGTGGCGGCGCGCGACTGGTTCCACACATTCAAGTTCGCCAATGGCGTCGTAGGCCCGGGCCCCGACCCGAGCCACGACAAGGCTCGGTACCTCGGCCTGCCCGACAGCTTCGCCGGCCTCTCCGTGCTCGACATCGGCACCTACGACGGCTGGTACGCGTTCGAGGCTGCCCGCCGCGGCGCCGCCGACGTGCTCGCGACGGACGAGTTCGTATGGGAATGGCCGACCGCAACCGCCCGCAGCAACTTCGAATTCGTCCGCGAGCACACAGGCCTGAAGGTGCGCGACCAGGTGATCAGCGTCGAGAACCTCACCCCCGAGGCCATCGGCGGCGTGTTCGACGTGACGTTCTTCTTCGGCGTGCTGTATCACGCGCCCGACCCGCTCGGCTATCTCAAGCGCGTGCGCAGCGTCACCGGTAAGTACACCCTCATCGAGACCGTCGTCGACATGCTCCACATCGACCGGCCGGCACTGGCCTACTACCCCGGCGCCTACCTCAACGGTGACGGTACGAACCACTTCGGCCCGAACATGAAGGCCCTTGTCGGTCTGCTCGACGACGCCGGGTTCTCCCGCGTCGACGATCTGGGCGTGTGGCGCCAGCACGAGCTCGAGCTCGTTGCCGGGCGGCCCCTGCCGACCAAGGGCCGCATCCTCAGCGGCCGTTCCGTCGTGCGCGCCTGGGTGTAGCGGGCACCGCTCAGCAGGAAACCCTCGCGACGAGGTCGCGCACGCGAGCCTCGAAGTGGGCGCCGTCATACTCATGGGCCCGCTCGACCGCGGCGGCCCCGAGTTGAGCGCGACGGGGCTCGTCGGCGATCAGGCCGAGGGTCAGGCGCACCAGCTCTTCGGCGGTGTGATAGTGCAAGCCGTTGATCCCGTTCTGGACCACCTCGGTGGGGCCGGCAGCGGCGAACACGATCGGCACCACGCCGGCGGACATGGCCTCAATCGGGGCGATCCCGAAGTGTTCCGCACGGTCGGGGTGAGCCTGGAGGTCGGCGCCGAGGCCGGCCGCGTGCCACAGGAACTTCGCTTTCGCGAGCTGCTCGTCGAGGAACGGGCCGGGGGCGTTGAGGTGCACCTCCACCGGCAGGCCACGCGCCTCGCGACGGACCGCCATCGCGTACTCGCGGTCGGCCGGGTTGCAGCCGCCCACCAATACGAATCGCCACCCGCTGAGCCCGTGGTCGACGAGCTCGCGGAACGCTCGCACGAGTTCGAGCTGTTGCTTGGAGTGGCCGCTCTTCTGGTCGAAGAACCTGCCGACGGCAATGATGAGTTTCTCCTTGTCGCCGGGGGCACGCATCTTCACCGGGGGTGAGAGCACCTCTTCGCCGCGGCCCCACCACTTGCGGGTCCAGCCGAGGGTGTATTCACTGAGGGCCACCACTGTGTCGTACGTGTCGAGAAACGCATCGGGGCGCATGTGTACCAGCCGCTGGCGCAGCGAGCGCGGTGCGGGCTCGACGGCGCGACCGTCGACGCTGAGGCCGGTGAGCCGCAGCGACGACTCCTTGCGTGACGCAGCGCCGAACAACACCTCGTGGCCGTGGGCTCCGCCTGGCTCTTGCGACAGATCGACCTCCACCGTGGTGTGGCCGGACACCTTCTCCCGGCGGACAGGCGCGCCGCGACGCACGACGCTGACGGCGATCTCCTCGGCCACCTCCGCGTGGAAATCCACGATCAACGAGCGCACGTCCTTGGCAACGTGCACCAGCACTGGCCCCTCCACCACCGCACCGCGCGAGTCAGTGAGCGGGTGCACCCCGGCGACCACGCGCGCGGGTGCGGCGGCGGCGCCGGCGACGCTCCGGGCCCCCCGGTGCACCGCACTCTCCCGGAAGCGGTGGGGGAACATCACGAAGTACACGCCGAGGCGAGCGAGGTTGGGGGCCGTGCTTCGGTAGGTGTGGTTGAAGAACAGGTCGTAATCGGCCGAGGCGAGGGTGGCCGAGAGGTCGTCGGCAGGGATGCGGCGGAACGTCACCCCGTCGAGGCGCAGGCCGAGCCGGTCACGCAGCACCCGAAGATCGACAGACGCCGGGCCGAGCAGTTCCACCTCGTGCTCGCCCGACAGCGCGTCGGCGATGCCTCCGGCCTGCTGCTCGCCACCGCCGAAGGTGGTCCAGTAGAGGTTGTAGATGCCGACCTTCACTTGTGCACCGTCCAGGCCGCGATCGCGGCTCGCGACACCGTGCTTGTCCGAGCGATCCGGCGGCGCTCGCGCACAGCTCGGGGCAGCGCGCGAGCGAATCGCCAGTAGCCCACCAGCAACTCTCGCACGACCCACGGTGACGGTGGGCGCAGTCGGCGGGCCTGGTTGAGCGTGTGACGAGCAAGCACGCGCCCGAGTCGCGCCGCGCTGCCGCCCACGGCTCGCAGCGCGACACCGGCAGGCGCGTTCTTCACCAACGTGAGTCGGCGGTTGCGGTCGACCCAATACTCGAAGAACGGACTCCCCGCTTTGCTGGAGTAGGCGTGTTCGTGGAACACAACGGCCGACGGCTCAAAGCGGTAGGTCCAACCCACCGAGCGGCCGCGCCACGAGAGATCGAAGTCCTCGTAGTAGAGGAAGTAGGTGGGATCGAACAGGCCGACCTCGCGCAGATACTGCGTGCGGAGCAGGACCGCACCACCGCACCACGAGAACACCTCTTCGGGCTCCTCGTACTGCCCCACATCGGGCTCGAGAAAGCCGCGGTCGCCACCGAACCACCCGGCGTACATCGCCCCACCCGCGCTGTTGATGATCCGTCGGTGGTCGGTGAGCGACAGCTCCACGGTCACCGGTTCGGGCCCGACGGCCAGGGCGAGTTCGCGACCCGGCTCACCGACCCTGATCGACATCGGTGAACGGCTCGACAACCTCAGTTCCAGGTGATCGGCAGGTGCCTCCGGCGTGCTCTCCCACCACATCGCGGCCAGCGGCGCCTTCGTCCAGCCGTCATCGGGCCAGAACCGCTCGTCGTGGTACACCTCGGGTCCATCCCCCTTACCCTGAACGTCGCCGTTCAGCACTGCCGACTCCACCTGCACCCCCACCGAACGACCCTCGTCGTCGGTGTCGAGCCGCTCGGTGTGGAAGAACACGGTGCGAGCGTGGACGTTCAGCAGCAGCTTGGGGACGACCGCGCCGACCCGTTCGTCGCTGAAGCCGTTCTGCAGGCGCCACAGCCAGTCCGGCTGCACGATCGCGTCGTTGTTGACGAGGGCCACCATGTCGACGCCGGTGAGGTCACCGATGCCGAGATTGCAGCCGCGGGCGAACCCCTCGTTGATGTCGCTCTCGATGAGCACGACCCCGGGGTATTGCGCCTTGAGCACCCAGTTCAGGCCGTCGACCGAGGCGTTGTCGACCAACACGATCTCCAGGCGGTCGCGTGGGTAGTCGGACGCGAGCAGGGCATCGAGGCACCGCAACGTGACGGCTCCACCGTCGAAGTTGATGACCACGACCCTGACGAACGGGGGATCCGTGCGGGGCATGACTTCAGCCACCACCGGAGGCGCGCGGATCGCAACCGGGGGCGCGGCCGACTTCCGCGGAGATGGCGGCGATCATCGCCGTCAGGCCCTCGCGCAGCGGGGTGCTGGGCTGCCACCCGAAGGCGCCGATGCGGGTGAGATCGGGGCAGCGCTGCTGGGGGTCGCCCCCGCGTTCGTCGGGCAGGGGCATACGCACGACGGTGCTCCGCGAGCCACATAGCTCCAGCACCAGCTCAGCCAGCTCCAAGATCGTCACCTCGTCGGCGTTCCCCACGTTGAACGGCCCCGGCTGCCCGCTGCCGAGGGCGGTGAGCAGCCCGTCCACCTCGTCGGTGACGTAGCAGAAACTGCGCGTCTGGCTGCCTTCGCCGTAGACCGTGATCGGCTCGCCGCGCAGGGCCTGGGTGATGAAGTTGGTGAGCACCCGCCCGTCGTCGGGGCGCATGCGCGGGCCGTACGTGTTGAAGATGCGCACGATCACCGTGTCGACCGAGTGCACCCGCCGGTAGGCGGTGGTGACCGCCTCGGCGAAGCGCTTCGACTCGTCGTAGCAGCTGCGCGGACCGATCGGGTCGACGTTGCCCCAGTAGTCCTCGGTCTGGGGGTGCACGAGCGGGTCGCCGTACACCTCGCTCGTGGATGCCAGCAGGAAGCGGGCGGAGTGCTCGCGGGCGACGTCGAGCAGGTTGCGGGTGCCGTCGGAGCCGACCGCGAGGATCTCCAGCGGCAGGCGACTGAAGTCGGTGGGTGAGGCCGGGCTGGCGAGATCGAGCACGGCGTCGAAACGGCCCTGCACGCCGGCAGCGGCGAGTGCCGGCAACACCGGCAGGCACACGTCGTGCTCGATGAGCGTGAACCGCTCGTGACCGGTCAGGTGGGCGACATTGGCGGCCCGCCCGGAGAGGAAGTTGTCGACGACCACGACCTCGTCACCCTGTTGCAGCAACCAATCGGAGAGGTGCGAGCCGATGAAGCCCGAACCACCCGCGACGAGTGCTCTCACCGGCCGACCCCGCGTAGGTGCAGGCCGGCGGAGCGGGCGCTGTCGCGGTCGAGCACATTGCGGGTGTCGACGACTTCCTTGAGGCGCAGCCGCTCGGCGACCGCGGCCAGGTCGGAGGCAACGAACTCGGGCCACTCGGTGAGCACCACGAGTAGATCGGCGCCGTCGCACGCGGCCAGGGCCGAGTCGACCAACGCGACGCCGGGGAGGTCGGCGGTTGCCTTCGGGTCGTAGCAGCGCACCGTGGCGCCGAGGCCGACGAGTTCGCCGAGGATCGACACGGCGGGCGAATCGCGCACGTCGTCGGTGTTGGCCTTGAAGGCCAGCCCCCACGCGGCGACCTTGACACCGGTCAGTGAGCCACCCGCGGCGGCCATCACCTTGTCGACCATGCGCTGGCGCTGCTCGTCGTTCGCCGCGATCACCCCCCGGAGTAAGGCGAAGTCGTAGCCGGAGTCCTCGGCGATCTTCACCAGCGCCCGCGAGTCCTTCGGGAAGCAGCTACCGCCCCACCCTGGCCCTGGCTGTAAGAAGTGACCGCCGATGCGGCGGTCGGTGCCAATGCCACGCACGACGGCATGCACGTCGGCGCCGACGCCCTCGCACACCGCGGCGACGGCATTGATGAAGGAGATCTTCGTCGCCAGGAAGGCGTTCGCCGCGTACTTGATCGTCTCCGCCGAGGCCGGGTCGGTGATGATGACCGGCGCGTCGATGCGGCTGTAGAGCGCGGCGACCTTCTCGGCAGCCTCGCGGTCGTCGCTGCCCACGACGACCCGGTCGGGCTGGAGGAAGTCGGCCACAGCCGAGCCCTCGCGGAGGAACTCGGGGTTGGAGACGACCTTCACGTCGGGCCGGCCGAGGATCCGCTCGACGACCCGAGTGGAACCGACCGGCACGGTGGACTTGTTGACGACGACCGCTCCGGGCCGCAGCGACGACGCAAGTTCGGCCGCGGCCTGCTCGATGTACGACAGGTCGGCCGAGCCATCGTCGCGCTGGGGCGTGGGCACGCAGAGGTAGACGAGATCGGCCTGCGCAGCAGCCTGGGCACCGCCGAGGACGAACGTCAGCCGCCCCGACTCGATGCCTTCGGTGACGAGTTCGGCCAGGCCGGGCTCGAAGAACGGCACCTTGCCCGACTCGAGGCTGGCGATGCGCGCCGGATCGATGTCGGCGCAGATGACATGGTGGCCCAAGTGGGCGAAGCAGGCCCCGGACGTCAGCCCGACGTATCCGGTGCCGACGATAGCGATCGAGCTGCTCATAGCGAGCACTGAGCCTACCGGCGCAGCGGTAGTCTGCCGCCGATGAACGCACACGAGACCGGGCCGATGAGCAAGCAGGGGCTGGCCCGATGACCGTCCTCGTCACCGGTGGGGCCGGTTACATCGGCTCGCACACGGTGCGCCAGCTCGTGGCCACGGGCCGCCGGGTGGTGGTGCTCGACTCGCTGGAGTACGGCAACAGCGCCGCCGTTCTCGGGGCGGACCTCGTGGTGGGCGACATCGCCGACCGGGCGTTGGTGGGCGAGCTGTGCCGCACCCACGGCGTGCGCCAGGTCGTGCACTTCGCCGCGTACAAGGCCGTCGGCGAGTCGATGGAGCAGCCGGGCCGCTACTGGCTCAACAATGTCACCGGCACGGTGCACCTGGTGGAGGCGCTGCTCGCCGAGGGTGTGCAGGAGCTCGTGTTCTCCTCGTCGTGCTCCGTGTACGGCACGCCTGAGGAGATGCCGGTCACCGAGGCCGCTCCGATCCACCCCGAGAGCGTGTACGCCGAGACGAAGGCCATGGTCGAGCGGATCCTGACGTGGTACGGCACCACCCACGGGTTGCGGTCGGTGAGCCTGCGCTACTTCAACGCCGCAGGGGCCAGCGCCGACGCGGCAATCGGTGAGGACTGGACCCGCTCGCAGAACCTGGTGCCGTTGGTGATGAAGGCCGCGCTGGGGCAGATGGGGCGCCTAGCGGTGTTCGGCGACGACTACCCCACCCCAGACGGCACGTGCATCCGCGACTACATCCACGTCGATGATCTCGCCGCCGCGCACCTGCGCTCGCTCGATCACCTCGCGGGCGGAGGCGGCACCGAAGCGATCAATGTCGGCACCGGCGTGGGCAGCAGTGTGTTCGAGGTGATCGCGGCCACCGAACGGATCAGCGGCCGCTCCGTGCCGTACGACGTCGTCGCCCGCCGGGCGGGCGACCCGGTGAGCACCTACGCCGAGCCGACTCGCGCCCGCGAGGTGCTGAAGTGGCAGGCCACGCAGGGCCTCGACGAGATCATCGCCAGTGCGTGGGCGTGGCACTCCAGCCACCCCGACGGCTTCACGGCCCGCTGACCACACGTTGGCGGTCGAGCCAGCCGAGCAGCACGGCAATCGCCCGCGGATCGTGCCGTAGGCGGTGGCCGGCGCCCTGGAACACGCGGAACTCGGCGGCGCCGTGGGCCTCGGCGAGCTGGCGAGCGTCGGTGGCCGGCACCGACTCGTCGTCGTCGCCGTGCATCACCAGCATCGGCCGCGGCGCCACGCGACGAGCAGCCTGGATGGGCCGGAAGCGGCGCAACTCGCGGGCCCACTCCTCGAACTGGGTGGGGAAGCCCGGCGTGCGGACCGCGCCGATCTCGCGGGCGTGTTCGAGGAACCGTCGCGGCTGTGCGGCCCAGTCGTCGAAGTCGGCGCGAGGGCTCAGCAGGGCGATGCCGCTGACGCGCGGGTCGTCGGCAGCGACACAGGTGGCGAGCGATCCGCCGGTATTCGTGCCGACCAGCCAGATACTCGACGGGCCCGCCTCCTCGATGAGATGGTCGATCGCCGCCCGCAGGTCGTCGACCCACCCCTGCAAGGAGAAGTCGCCCTCGCTCGTGCCACAGCCGCGGAACGTGAACGTCATCGCCACCCAGCCCAGTTCATGAGCGGCGCGGTCGATCAGCTCGGGGAACGTGCCCGCGCTCTGGCGCGCGTCGAGCGGCCCCGTGGGGAAGCCATGCAGCAGGATCAGGCCGGGCAGGGCACCCTGGCGGCCGGCGGGCCGTACCAGGTAGCGAGCGAGCCGCAGTGTCCCGGAGGTGAAGCTGCCGTTCACCCCGCCGTCAGGCCCGCGGCTTGCGGCGCCGGCGCGTGGCGCCCGGCGTGGCCAGCGTGTAGCCGCGGTTGCGGGCCTCGGCCAGCGAGTCGGGCCCGAAGCACAGGCCGACATCGGCGCCGACGATCTCGTCGATCACGGCGGTGTCAGTCCACGAGTCGAGGTCGTAGACGAGCTGGGTGCGCTTGTCGCCCAGGAAGCGGGTGTGCTCGAAGCGGGTCGGCCGTTCCATGGCCAGGACACTAGCGTGGCGCCGTCGCGCCAGAAAGGCGGCACAGGAGGCAGCCATGATCCCTACTCCCATCATCGACATGCTCGATGACTGCTTCCGCGCCATCGGAGAGCTCGGCGCACAGCTCAGCGAAGCCGAGTGGGAGACGCCCACCGACCTGCCCGGATGGTCGGTGAAGGACAACCTGTCGCACCTCATCGGCATCGAGCGGATGATGGAAGGCCTGCCCGCCACCGAGCACCGCTCGGGCGAGCGCGACTACATCCGCAACCCGATCGGCGCGAACAACGAGAACGAAGTCGACGCCCGCCGCGCCACGTCCGGTGCCGATGTGCTGAAGGAGTGGAACGACCTGGTCGCGGTGCGGCTGGCCACGCTGGGGTCCGCCGCGCCCGAGTACTTCCAGCAGCCGGCGATGACGCCCACCGGGCCGGGCACGCTCGCCGACTTCCTCCACATCCGCGTGCTCGACTGCTGGCTGCACGAGCAGGACATGCGCCGCGCCGTCGGCCGCCCCGGCAACCTCTCGGGCCCGTCGGCCGGGCACACCGTCGATCGTCTCATCCGCACACTGCCGATCGTGGTCGGAAAGCGCGCGGCCACGCCCGAGGGCGAGGCCGTGGCCTTCGCCATCATTCCCGGCCCCGATGGCGGCGTGGAACGCCATCTCGTCTACGAAGTGCGCGACGCACGTGCGACCGCGGTCGATGCTCCCACCAACCCGCCGGTCGCCGCGATCGCACTCGACACCGAGAGCTTCGTCGTGCTCGCCACCGGCCGGCGCACCGCCGACGACGTCACGCCGCAAGTGAGCGGTGACCGCGAGTTGGCCGGGCGCATCCTCGGCCAGCTCAACATGATGATCTAGGCGATGGCCGCGCTGCGCTTCGAGCTGTGTTTCGACCTGGGCGACCAGGAGGCCTTCGCTGCACTCTGCGGCGACCGCAACCCGATCCACCTCGACGCCACAGTGGCTCACCGATCGCCGTTCGGCGTGTGCATCGTGCACGGCTGCCATGTCGCACTGGCGGCGCTGGAGACGGCGCTCGCGAAGCATCCCTCGCCGGCGGTGCCCGCCTCCATCGCGGCCACGTTCGGCCGGCCCGTCGCCGTAGGGACCACAGTTACCGTCACCCACACTGTCGATGGCGAGCGGTTACGCGTCGAGGTGGCCGACGCGGGTGGGATGACGACCACAGTGCTGGTCGCGCTACAGCCGGCCGGCACGCCGGACAACACTCCAGTCGGCCAACCGTGCGATGGGCCCGCCGAGCCGCACGACGCAGTTCCCGCGGCGGGGCTGACCGGCACGGTGACACTCGGGCTCGACTCCGCCGTGGCCGCGGCGCGCTTCCCGCGCGTACTCGCCTGGCTGGGCGGACACCGCCTCGCCTCGCTCGCCGCGATCAGCACGGTGGTCGGCATGCACTGCCCTGGACGACGCTCGATCCTGTCCGGGTGGACGGCCGAACTCGTCACAGCCGACATGGCCGCGGACCAGTGCGACTACGAAGTGACGGCGTTCGACGACCGCTTCGGGATGGTGGCGCTGGAGGTGCGCACCGCGACGATGCGGGCCGCGGTGAAGGCGTTCGTGCGCCCCGACACGGTGCAGCAACCCACGGCCGCGGACCTGCAACCCAAGGTCGCGACAGACGACTTCGGTGGGGTGCGGGCGCTCGTCGTCGGTGGGTCACGCGGGCTGGGTGAGGTGGCTGCCAAGCTGCTCGCGCTCGGCGGCGCCGAGGTCACGATCACGTACCGCGAGGGCGCGGCCGACGCGCACCGCATCGTCGCCGAACTGGCCGCGCTGGGGCGCACGGTGAGCGCCCTGCAGTACGACGTCGCCCATCCCGAACAGCTCCCCGCTGCGGCACGCACGCCGACCGTCCTCGCCTACTTCCCCACCCCGCCGGTGTTCGTGGGCGGGCGCACGTTCGACGAGGCATTGCTGCAGCGGTTCCGCGCCGTCTCCGTCCACGGGCTTCAGGCCACGTTCGAGGCGTGCGACGGACCCGCGCTGCGCGGCCTGCTGTTCCCCTCCTCTGTTGCCGTCGAGCAACCTCCCGCGGGTCTGGCCGAGTACGCGAGCGCGAAGCAGGAGGCAGAGGTGTGGTGCGCAGACCTCGCTGCTGCCCGGCCAGGGCTGGCCGTGGTGGTGCCACGCCTGCCACGCATGGCCACCGACCAGACGGCGACGGTGGTGCCCGTTGAAGCCGCCGACCCGGTGGAGGTTCTGCTGCCCCTGCTGCACACGGTCGCCGCGCGGGCCCAGGGGTAAGCTCGGGCGCCATGTCCGACACCCTCACCGACCTGTTCGCGCGTTGCCTCGACGTGCGGGCGAGCGATCTGTCGGAGGAGTCGTCGCCCGACAACACGCCCGAGTGGGACAGCATGGCCGCCGTGCAACTCGTTACCGAGATCGAGGCCACGTTCACCGTGCAACTGCGCACTCGCGACATCATGAAGATGCGCACGATCGGCCTGGCGCGCACCGTGCTCCGCGACAAGGGCGTAGCGGTGTGACCCGCTCGGTCGTCGTCGCCGCATCCTGGACCGCCCGCCCGCTCGAACTCCCCATCCGCGACACGCTGCGCCAGATGACAGGCGGCGCAGCCACCGGCGATGACACCGTGGTGCGCTTCGCCGACGCGAACCAGCTGTTCCAGATCTGCCTGCAACCCGAGGCCCTCGACCTCGGCGCGGCGGACGAGGTGGTGGTCTTGTGGCGCCTGGAGGACGTGTTCGAGCGCGACCTGCTGGACTGGGCCGAGAACGCCGACGGCGCCGAGCAGCGCCTGCTCGACGGATGCCGCCAGTTGGGGGCGGCGGTGGCCGGGCTCGCCAGGCGCATCGGGGCGCGGCTCACGGTGGGCGACGCCCCTGTGCCGGTGGGCTACGGCCTCGACCACCTCGACACCAGCACACTCGCGCGCTTACTCGCGCTCACCACCGCGGCCAACGCCGCCTTCCGCAGCGAGTGCCCACCCGCGGTTGCCCCGGCCGTTGACGTGATGGCACTGCAGGTGGCCCACGGCACGGCGCGTGTGCATGACGCGGCCTCGTGGCTGCTCTACCGCCAGCCGTTCACCGGCGAGTTCAACCGAGTGCTCGGCGCCGAGATCGCCACCCGCATCATCCACCGCACGCGGGCCGCGCCGAAGGTACTCGTGCTCGACTGCGACAACACGCTGTGGGGCGGGATCGTCGGCGACGAAGGCATCGGCGCGCTGGACTGCAGCGACGCCTTCCCCGGCAATGCGTTCCGCCAGTTCCAGTACGTCGCCCGCCGCCTCCAGCGCCAGGGCGTGCTGCTCGCGCTCGCCAGCCGCAACGCCGACGAGAGCGTCGTACAAGCCTTCGAGCAGCTCGACGGGATGGTGCTGCGCCTGGACGACGTGGCCACCCGTCGCGTCAACTGGGGACCCAAGCCGGGCAACATCGCCGACATAGCCCGCGAGCTGAACCTCGGCCTCGACAGCTTCGTGTTCGTCGACGACAGCCACCACGAGCTGGCCTCGGTATGCGCGGAACTGCCCGCGGTCCGCTGTCTGCAGGTGCCCGAGGACCTCGAGCTGCTGCCCCAACTGCTCGCCGATTCGGGCCTGTTCCGCCACCTCTCCGTCACCGCGGATGACCGCGAGCGGTCGGTACGGGTGCACCAAGAGGCCGGGCGAGTGGCTGCTTCCGGTTCGATGTCGCACGACGAGTTCCTCGCCTCGCTCGACCTGCGCCTGCGCTGGCTCGAAATCGATGACACCACGGTGGCCCGGGTCACCCAGCTCATCAACAAGACGAATCAGTTCAATGTCACCACGATTCGCCGCACGGAGTCCGAGGTGCGCCGCCTGCTCGACGATCCCACCTACGTGGTCCGCGCCGCCGAAGTGAGCGACCGCTTCGGCGATTACGGGCTGGTCGTGGTGGCGATCGCCCGCTGCGGCGACGCTGCCGGGACCGCCGGTGCTGTCATCGAATCGCTACTGATGAGCTGCCGGGTACTGGGCCGCGGGGTGGAGACTGCGTTCATCGCGACTCTGGTCGACGAGCTGCGCGGCCGCGGGTGCGGCGCGATCACGGCCCGCTACGTACCGACGGCGAGGAACCAGTTGGTCGCCCGCTTGTTCCCCGACCACGGCTTTGCCGAGACCGGCGACGGCGAGTACACGCTCGCCGCGCGGCGCACAGTCAATGCGCCCGAGCACATCACGGTCGTCCGCGGCTGATGCCCCAGGGCGACTCCTTCCGCTATGTGCTCGACACAGCGCCGGTGGTCTTCGTGGCCGGCCTGCTGTTCCTCGCGGTACGCAAGCCGTGGGTGCGCCGCTGGGCCCTGATCGTGCTCAGCACGTACGCGCTCGCGGTCATCGCGCCCCGCGTCGCGCTGCTGCACGTCGTCTACTGGTGCGTCGTCGCGGTGCTGCAAGAGGTCTCCGCGCGCTCGGACCGGTGGAAGGCCGGGTTCGCTGCGTTCGTGGCCTGTCTCGGGGTCGCCATCGCTCCGCTCGTCGTGTGGAAGGTGTGGCCGCGCCTGTTCACGATCGACGCCACCATGTGGAGCAACCGCCTGTTACGCCACGTGCTGCCACCCGCGGCGACGCTCGACTTCAGCTTCGCGATCGTGGTGCCGATCGGGGTGTCGTTCGTGACGTTCCGCGCGCTCGACCTGCTCATCAAGTCGCGCATCGGGCTGATCGAGCGCCAGTCGCCCGGGCGGGTGGTTGCCTACGGCCTGTTCGCCCCGATCCTGTTGGTCGGGCCGATCGCCGAGTACGAGGAGGTGCTGCCCGCGCTCGATGGCACACGCCCCGTCACCCCCGCGCAGGCCGGCGAATGCCTGCTGCTGCTCACCACCGGCCTGTTCAAGGTGTTCGCGCTTGCATTGCCGCTGCAGTGGTCGGCGGCCGCGTTCAGCGACTATGCGGTGAACGGCCCGTTCCGCCTCGATGTGGCGCTCGTCGCGTTCACCGCCTACTTCGCGCTCAATTTCTCGGGCTACTCCGACATCGCGATCGCGATGGGGCGCTGGCTCGGTGCTCCCCTGCGTCCGAACTTCGACCGGCCGTTCCTGCGCACCGACCCGGCCGCGTTCTGGAACAACTGGCACATCAGCCTCACCCGCTTCCTGCAGCGCAACGTCTTCACGCCGCTCGGCGGCACCCGACCGCGGCGCACGGTGGCAGCCACATTGGTGACGATGTTGTTGATCGGGCTGTGGCACGAACTGGCGTGGGGCGCCGCGGTGTTCGGGCTGTACCACGGCATCAGCCTGGTGGTGCACCGGGCCGTGAGTGCGCGCCGTCCGGCGAGCACGTCGAACGCCGTGCGTGCGTTGAAGCCGGTGCTGATCTTCGGCTGGTTCGCGGTGAGCCTGCCGCTGTTGATGCTGCCCACCGCCGAGATCCTGCACTACTACCGCGCGCTGGTTCCGGTGATCTGACGTGATGTCGCGCGTCACCACCCTGTTGCGCCGGGCCGGCGTGTTCTCCACGTGGGGCAGCGTTGCGCGCGTGGCCGCGTGGACCGTGGCGGCCGCGCTCGTGCTCGGGCGAGTGCTGCCCTCGCACACGACCACGTACACCGACCGGCCCATACCGGCCGACGAGCCCGCCTCCGCGGTGCGCTACGTGGCGCCGTTCGACAAGGGCGACGAGGATGGCTTCCTCGCCCCACCCCACGACCCGAACTCGTACACGGTGGCCTGGATCGGCGGGTCGGAGGTCAAGTGGCAGGGCGTCTCGGTGCCGGCCCGCTTCGCTTCACGGGTGTCTGCCGTCGGCGACAAGCCAGTGGTGATCGACGCATACTCGATGCTCGCGATGCGCTCGGTCGATGCGCTCACCGCGCTGCACGCGGCGATCGACAACGACTCGGACGCGATCGTTGTCGCGGTGAACCCGTCGTGGTTCTTCCCCGAGTGGAGCGAGCAGGCATGGCAGGCACTCGACGTCGCCTACCCGGGCACGCTTTGGCGCGATCCCTCGACATGGGGTTGGGCGCCGTTCATCGCCTCGCCTGCTGATCTGCTGCTCGCGCTTGCCGGCTCGGCGGTGCCGCTCGTCGACAACCGGGGCTCTGCCCGCGACAACGTGAACGGGGTGTTCGACGCCACCGACGTGCTGCTCCACCCGCCCGCGGACAGCTCCCCGCCCACGACACTGAAGGGTCTGCCTGCGGACAGCTCCGACTTCTGGATGCTGCACGAGCGCGGGCGCGAGTCGCAGACCAGCTTCAGCGCTCGCTTCACTGTCTTCTTGCAGGGCCTGGAGGACGCCGACCACTCCGCTGGCGACGACGCCATCCGTCAACTGGTGGACGTGGCCGCCGGGTCCGGTCGGCCGGTGTTCTTCTATTTCACCCCGGTGTCGTTCGATGTGCTCGACAACCCGGTCGACGAGCCGCTCGTCGCCGCGCTCGAGGAGCGCCTGGCAGCGATCGCCGACGGCGCCGCCGGGCCGACCGTGACGGTGCAGGCCGACTCGCTGAGCCGCGAAATGGAGCCCGCGGACGTATTCCTCGACGTCGTGCACATGAACAACCCCGAACCGCTGCTCGACCTGCTCACGCCACTGCTGTGCGATCAATGGAAACGTGTGGGCGCAGCCGAGTGCCGAACCGTACGAGGAGTGCCATGAGCGAGTCGAGCGAACCGCAACCGAATCGGGTGCGTCTCTACGCCGTGGAAGCCGTCGTCGGCCTGATCATCGCCGGCGTGCTGCTATGGGTGGCCGTGGCCAGCAAGGTGAGCGTGCCCTTCATCTACCAGGGGCACTGACGCGGGGCTGCAGTTACAGGACGTCGTCGCCGGCGGCTTTCGGACCGACGGCACCGATCGCGTGGAAGTAGGCCATGTGCGCGTCGACCACGTTCACCACGTCAATGTCGTCCACCACATCGAGCTCGGTCCGCTCGGCCTCGCCCAGCAGGTAGGCGACAACGGTGTCTTCCGCGATCACCACGGGCGTGGTGATGTCCTGGCGGCGGTCGACCACGTTGGTGGGCTGCAGACCCTTGCTGTGCAGCCAGCGCATGTGGAACACGAGCAACTGATCGAGTTCGTCGGGCGTGAGCCTGGCCTGTGACTCCGCGGGCAGGTACTCGGCCACGAACTCGGCAGCTTCCTCGGGGATGTACACCGAGCGCGGGGCGACCGAGTCGAGGCGGTGCGCCTCGCGGCCCACCACAACCGCGGCGATGACGAACGTGCAGACGGCCGCGGCGAGCACGAACAGGAAGGTCACCATCGGCACCGGGCCACGTTATCCGTCGCCCACCTCACCACTACACTGCGGCTCCGTGCCTGACTACGACCGGTCCATCGAGCAGGAACGGTCACGCCGTCACGAGGCCGAGGAGCTGCTCGCCGCGGTCGTGAACTCCCGGTTCGTGCGCCCGGTCGAATGGCTGCGCCGCCTCACCGGCCGCGGGCCCGACCTCGCCGCTGCCCGTGCCTTCCTCGCGGAGAGTCCGGTCGCCGAGCGCGATCGGCGCCAGTCGCTCGTCGACGACTTCCACCGGCTGTACTACGACTCGCGCGAAAGTACGTGGCAGAACACACGCTGGATGGGCAACGAGGTACTGAAATTGCCCCTCGACCTGTGGCTCTACCAGGAGTACCTGTTCGAGTTGAAGCCCGATGTGATCGTCGAGAGCGGCACGTTCATGGGTGGCAGCGCCCTGTTCCTCGCGCACATGCTCGACATCCTCGGCCACGGCGAGATCATCAGCATCGACCTGGTGCATCGTGAGGGCCGCCCCGAACACCCGCGCATCACCTACATCAGCGGCTCGAGCACCGACCCGGCGATCGTCGCCGACATCACGGCCCGGATCGACGGCCGTAAGACCCTCGTGATCCTCGACTCGGACCACTCCGAGGGTCATGTGTACGCCGAACTGCAGGTCTACGCGCCGCTCGTCTGCGTGGGGTCGCTGCTCATCGTCGAGGACACCAACGTCAACGGACACCCGGTGTACCCGGAGTTCGGGCCCGGCCCAATGGAGGCCCTCGATCGCTTCCTGGCCGAGAACGGCGACTACGCCCACGACCCGCAGGCGCACAAGTTCTTCATGACGTTCAACCCCCGCGGGGTGCTGCGCCGCCTTCGCTGACGGCGCAGGCACCGCGTCAAGGTGTCGGCTCAGATGCCGATGCGCTGCGCGAGCAGCTCGCGGTGGTAGGTCGGGTCGCCGAACAGCAGCTCGCTGCTCTTGGCCCGCTTGAAGTACAAGTGAGCAGGGTGCTCCCAGGTGAAGCCGATGCCGCCGTGGATCTGGATGTTCTCGGCAGTGGCGTGGAAGTACGCCTCGCTGCAGTACGCCTTGGCCATCGAGGCCACCGACGGCAGCTCGTCGTTGAGTTCGGCCGCGCACCACATGCCGTAGTACGCCGCGCTCTTCGCCGACTCGACCTCGAGCAGCATGTCGGCGCACTTGTGCTTGATCGCCTGGAAGGAACCGATCGGGCGACCGAACTGAACGCGCACCTTGGCGTACTCGACGGCCATCTCCAGCACTTTCTGGGCGCCGCCCACTTGCTCGGCGGCGAGTGCCACCGCGGCGAGATCGAGCACGCGGCTCAGCACATTCCAGCCGTCCCCCTCCGTGCCCACGAGCGTGGCCGGCGTACCGGCGAAGTCGAGTTTGGCCTGCTTGCGGGTCTGGTCCATCGTGCTGAGCGCAGTGCGGGTGAGGCCCGCCGCGCCGCCATCGACGGCGAACAAGCTGACGCCCTTGCCCGTGCGGGCGGCAACGATGATCAGGCTCGCGGTGTGGCCGTCGAGCACGAAGCTCTTCGTGCCGGTGATCGTCCACTTGTTGCCCTTGCCCTCGGCGGTGGCGGTGACGCCGCTCTCGTCCCACTTGCCGTTGGGCTCGGTGAACGCGAGGGTGGCGATCGTCTCGCCGCTGGCGATGCCGGGCAGGTGGGCCTTCTTCGCGGCCTCGTCACCACTGTGGATGAGCGCGTTGGCGGCCAGCACGGCGGTGCTGAAGTAGGGCGCGCACAGCAGGGCGCGGCCCATCTCCTCGAGCACGATGCCGAGCTCGACGAACGAGTAGCCCGACCCGCCGAACTCCTCGGGGATGGCGAGGCCCTGCAGGCCCATCTGCTCGCCCATCTGGCTCCAGACCGCGGCGTCGAAGCCGTTGTCGGTCTCCATCTGCTCGCGCACGGCGGTCTCGGGGCTCTTCGCGTCGAGGAACGCACGGACGGTCTTGCGCAGTTCTTCCTGTTCTTCGGTGAAGGCAAAGTTCATGGCGCAAGTCTGCTCGCCGCCGCCGACCCGTGCCACTCGCTGCGTGTACGCTTGTGTACACATGATCGGGATACGCGAACTCAGAGGCGACTTGGCCGCCATCATCCGCCGGGCGGGATCCGGTCAGGCCGTGGTGGTGTCCGTCGGTGGCCGGGCCGTCGCTCGCCTCGGACCGGTCGACGAGGCACTCGACCCGTCGATCCTGCCGCCGCGGCGCACCGACCCGCCGCGCCTCGGAGTCCCGATCGCCGTGTGGAGCGGCGTACGCCTCGATCGGTCTCTGAAGGAGTTGCGCGGGTGAGCGTGTTCTTCGACACGAGTGCGGTCGTGGCCCTGCACATCGAGACCGCCGGGCGCCGCATTGCGACCGACGCACTCGTGGACGGCACGGTCGTGAGCGCGCTCGCCCTCACCGAGGCATTGGCGCTGATCACCCGCCTCACCGACGAGGCCGTGCTGCAGGCCGACCTCGAGGACGCGATCCGCCTGCAGTGGGATCGCTACGCCGTCGTACCCCTCGACCAGCGCTGCCTCGACCGCGCGGCGCAGCTGATGCGCGACCAGCCGATCCGCCTGGCCGACGCCTTGCACCTCGCCGCCGCCGACCGCCTACCCCGCCCGGTCACGTTCGTCACCTTCGATCCCGCGCAGATCCCCGTCGCGCTCGGCCTCGGCTTCGACGTCGTCAGCACCTGAACGGGCAGACTCCACGCATGGACGTGCCGATCAGCGGTGTGTGCGCCCCCGGGTACGAGGCCGTACAGGACGAGTTCGCAGCCAACTTCGCCGAGCGTGGCGAGGTCGGTGCGGCCCTGTGTGTGATCGTCGACGGCGAGACAGTGGTCGATCTCGTCGGCGGCTGGTCCGATGCCGCGCGCACAACCCCGTGGACGCCGAGAACGATCGTCGACTTCTACTCGGTGGGCAAGGCGATCATCGCCCTGCTCGCGCTGCAGGCGGTGGACGGGGGACGGGTCGGCCTCGACGACCCGATCGCCACGATCTGGCCCGAGTTCGCCGCCCATGGCAAGGGCCGCGCGACGATCCGTCACGCGCTGTGCCACCAAGCGGGCGTGCCCGCGATCCACGAGCGACTGACCAACGACGACCTGTGGGACTGGCAACGGATGACCACCGCGCTCGCCGCCACCGAGCCATGGTTCGAGCCGGGCTCACGGCACGTGTACCACACCAACACCTACGGCCATCTCGTGGGCGGGATCGTCGAGCGGGCCACCGGCGAGATGCCGGGCCCGCGGCTGCGCGCCCTTGCCGGGCCGCTCGCGGCTGACCTGTGGTTCGGTGTACCGGCCGCCGAGCAGCACCGCTGCGCCGAAGTAATCTGGGCACCGACCACACCGATGGACTCGATCGACCCGTTCGCATTCGACGACCAGGCCGAGGGCGAGGCGCGCATGGTGATGCTCGGCTACTTCAACCCGCCCGGTTACGCGTCCAACGGCGTGGTCAACCTGCCGGAGTGGCGGGCCGCGCAGGTGCCGTCCACCAATGGCCACGGCAGTGCCACGGGCCTGGCGCGCCTGTACGCGGCGCTCGCCGAACCTGGTCACTTGCTCTCCCCCGGCCTGCTCGCCGAGGCGACTCGGCCCCAGTCGAGCGGGCACTGCCCGGTGCTCGGCGAGGACATCACGTTCGGGCTCGGTTTCGTGCCCACCAGCGAGCGCCGTCCGCTCGGCACCAGCCCGCGGGCCTTCGGCCACTTCGGCACGGGCGGGGCACTCGGCTTCGCCGACCCCGATCGCCACCTGGGATTCGGGTACGTGATGAACCACGTCATCCCGCGCTGGCAGAGCACGCGCAACCGCGCCCTCATCGACGCCCTCTACTGACAAGTCGGCGTTCAGGCGGGGTCACGGCCCGCCTCAGCGCCGACTTGGGGTCTAGCCGCGGACGAGCAGACCGATGGTGGCGAAGTGGCAGGCGCCGGCAGCGACGGTGAACGCGTGCCAGATCTCGTGGTAGCCGAACACGCGGGGCCACGGGTCGGGCCGCTCACGCACGAGCACCGGAATGCCGACGGTGTAGAGCACGCCGCCGGCGAACAGCAGCGACAACTCCAGCGGGGTCATCGTGCGGAACATCACCGGAAGGGCCACTACCACGATCCACCCGAGGATCGGGTACAAGGCGTACTCGAGCACCTTCATCTTCTCGAACGCGAACAGCTTGATGAGCACACCGGCGAGAGCACCTGCCCACACGATGCAGAGCAACGGGATCCCCCACGAGTTGGGCAGGCCGAGCAGGCAGACAGGCGTGTAGCTGCCGGCGATGAGCACGAAGATCATCGAGTGGTCGAGGCGCTGCATGATCGCTTGGGTGCGCGGCCGCACGGCCAGGCGGTGATACCCCGCTGAGGTACCGAAGCCGAGCAGCAGCCCAGCGGCGTAGATGCTGGCCGCCACGGTGGCGGCCGCACCGTTGGCGGCGATGATCAACAGTGTGCCGCCGGGGATCGCGAGCACGAAGGCAGCCACATGCATCCAACCACGCCACAGGGGCCGCTCGTCGGCAGGGGTCACGGAGGAGGAACTCATGGTTCACCCTACGTCCACAACCCCCGCCGACGACCGCGACCCGCCGTCCCGTCGTTCCCGTCGGCTTTCGTCAGGCCATGCGCATGAGTGTGGCCTGGTGGCCGGTGCCCGGGATGAACAGGCGCCCGGCGTCGGCGAGCATCTCCAGATACTTCGTGTCGCCCGCCATCGCCGCACCCGAGGCGTCGGCCGCGGCGGCGTCCTTGGACACGCCGACCCAGCGGACCCCACCGAACGTGCCGGCCATCTCCGTGAGAAACATCACCGGCGACCCGGTGACGGTCTCGATGTGCTCGGCGAGCGCGACACCCCAGCCGATGGCCTCGGCGTACGCCCCGTTACCGATCACGGCCGAGGTCACCTGGGCGACCGCGCCCACGGGCGGCGGTGCGCCATCGAGGGACCCATGGATCGGGTTGCCCAACGAGTCCACCACTGGGCCCGTGACCCAGCCCGAGCCCCGCCCGACCATGGCTTCCCACTCGGCGTCACCGGCGAGCGACATCGCCATTGCCTGCACACCGGCGAGTCCGTCGACCCGGGCGGAGTACACGCACGTCCCCACCGGAGCGCCGAACACGGCTGACCACTGGGCCACGTCGAGCCCGGACTTCTTGCTGACGTAGGCGCCGAGCGCGGCCGCGTGTGCGGACACTTCGCTCTGCGGACCGCTGAACTGGATGTTCCTGCTGAACAGGTGCATTTGCCTCTCCCTCTGTGAGGGAGGACCCTCCGACGGCTCCTCCGGTCGACGCTTCCCACCTTGCTCCTAGCGTGGGTTCACAATTTCACAAGAATCTGCCCCTGTCGAGAGGTGAACGGGACCAAAGTCCCTGTCGGACCGTGAGACACTTCGACTCAAATTGTCTCAATGTCGGGGCGGGGGCCCCGGTTGCTGTGGAGGGACACACATGACCGTTACCGAGAATCCGGCGTACGCGAACCTGCCGACCACATCACCGCTCGGCATGCCGCTCGACTGGAAGTGGCTGAGAGGCGCCAAGAGCGAGTGGGGCATCAAGCCCAAGCCGGGCCCGCGCGGCCTGACCATGATCGACATCGCAACCGGCACCTATGGCGACGTTCCCGACAACCCCAAGTACCGCACGATGGCGCCGCGTGGTTGTGACGTCGACCCCAGCACCCCGGACATGGGC
The DNA here is from genome assembly GCA_041918155.1 of Ilumatobacteraceae bacterium. Taxonomy (GTDB): domain Bacteria; phylum Actinomycetota; class Acidimicrobiia; order Acidimicrobiales; family Ilumatobacteraceae; genus UBA668. Next base: position 32,799 of record JAYRWH010000043.1, read on the forward strand.
TACATCCTCAACAAGAAGAGCGACGTGTGGGCCGACAACGTGGTCGAGCTGTACGAAGAGGCCGTCGCCCGCCAGTGGAGCGCCACCCGCGACATCCCGTGGACCGAACTGCCCGAGCTGCCCGACGAGATCGAGCACGCGATCTGCCAGGTGTGCACCACGCTCACCGAGGTGGAGATGATCGCCGCCGATCTGCCGGCGAAGTGGATGTGGCGCATGAACCACGACTTCATCGAGGCCAAGATGTTCCTCTGCACACAGATCATGGACGAGGCCCGCCACGCCGAGGTGTTCCGCAAGCGGGCACTGGCCAACGGCGGTGGCCTGTTGATGAGCCGGGGTGAGGGCGAGAGCATGCTGCGCACGATCCTCGAGGCCAAGACCTACACCCAGGCGACGGCACTGATGCACCTGCTCGGTGAGGGCTTCATCCTCGACATCTTCCGCATGGGCGAGCTGATCTCGCCGTCACCGGTCGAGAAGCGCATGTTCCGCATGGCGATGCAGGACGAGGCCCGCCACGTGGCCTACGGCACGATGCACATCCGCTACGCCGTCGAGCAGGATCCCGATGTCGCGGAAGAGATCCACGAGGCCCTCGATCACGGCGAGGCCGTGCTCACCAACTTCGGCACCAACCAAGACTTCGGCACCGCCCTGGCGGTGCTGCTCGGTGGTGGCATCGAGGACATCGAGACCAAGGGCTTCCCGCTCCAGATGGAGATGTCGCGCAAGCAGTTCACCAGCTACCTGGCTCGCTGCGAGCGCGCCGGCATCAGCCGCCTGCACCGCACCACGTTGCCGCTCGACCTGCTCGGCATCGACCCCGAGACCGTGTTGGCGAACTGAGGAACAGAACGATGAACATCAACTCCGCTTCCTTCTTCCAGGCGCTCGCCGACGATATGAACCGCCGGCCGGACGATTTCTACATCCTCGGCGACTGCGACATGCACGCCGTGCTGGTGATGCGCAGTGACGGCGGCGACTTCGCCATCAAGATCAGCTTCGCGGTGCTCGGTTGCTCGGGCGTCGCGGAAGTCTCGGCCGCCGACGCCGATGCCAGTGGCGACTACTACCTCGACGGGCCGCTCAGCGCGTGGCAGGCGATGTTCGACAACATCCTCGCGAACGGCAAGGCCGTCGGCCGGCTCACGATCAACAGCCTGGCGTTGCTCGGCGACGACATCCGCCTGCGCGGCACCGACCCGATGGGCGTCGACAAGTTCTCGCGCTTCAACCAGACCCTGCAGGAATACCTCGACGGCGCGGCCCGCACGGCCGTGGCCGCGGGCTGAAAGGAACCCCGATGAGTGCACCGACCTGCCCGAACTGTGGCCAGCCGATGACCCAGGTCGTCGACGTGCCCTACGGCTGGTGGCAATGGAGTGACGAGAAGGGCAAGTACGTCAACACCACAGCCGCCTCCCGCGTCGATGTCGCCCCCTGGGTGCACACCGGCTGCATGACCGAACTCCGCAACTTCCACCCGCAGAACCCGGTGGTGCCTGCGTGAGGTCGATGCGATGAGCTTGATGGTGCGTCAGGATCGCTGCATCGGTTGCGGTGCTTGCGACTTCTCCTGCCACACGGACGCGCTCACGAAGACGGACTCGTTCCTCGGCATCTTCGAGATCGACCCCTACACCTGCGACGACTGCATGGTGTGCGTCGCGAAGTGCCCCGAGAACGCGATCGTCCTCGACGAACGCTTCCCCGTATGCAACGGCCACGGCTGCCCGCTCCACTCTGACCGGTTGGCGGGCACGGAATGCGCCGTGTGGCAGGAGACCTGCGCCACCTGTGGCACCACGCTCTGGTTGGAAGCCGGAGCGGATCACTATCACTGCCCCAAGTGCGATGCGCACCGCAAGGTGTCGTGCCCCAAGACACGACTGCTCACGATCATCCCCCCGCCGACCTTCAAGGCCGTCAAGCACTGACCCAGCAGGTCGCTCGCTGACGCTCAGCGCGGCGCGGCGAGATCCATCGTCCAGTAGAGGTTGCCGTCCGCGCCGATCGCGACGCCCATCCCGATGGTCGTGAACTTCGGGTTGAGGATGTTGGCCTTATGGGCGCTGCTGTTCATCCACCCGTTCATCACCGCGCCGCAGTCGCCGTAGCCGTACGCGACGTTCTCACCCCAGGTACGCCAGGTGTAGGCCTCGGCCCTCATCCGCTGGCCACCGGTGGTGCCACCAGAGCCCGTGTGCGTCATCGTGCTGATCGATCCCTGATACGCGGAGTGCTTCTGCGCGGCCGACGCCAGGCGGGCGTCGAAGCCCACCAGCGGGATGCCACGTGCGGACCGCTCAGCGTTGACCTGGGCCATGCACCCCTCAACGGACACGGCTCCCGCAGGCGCCGGCGCCGGCGGGGGCGGTGTGCAGGAACGCACCATGCCCGAAGCGCCGAACATCGCGAGGACGATGGTGACGCCATAAGCGCCGAGGGTGCGGGGTACGCGCATGGGGGTGCCTTTCGATAAGGAGCCAGCCCGTTCATCGGCGTACCGCAGTGTGGGCTTGAAGCAAAAACCATCTTATCCAACGGCGCCGAGTGGCGTGGCGCGCTCCGGCGTGTCAAGCGTTACGCCGGCCGCTCCACCAGCCGGGCGATCTCGGCGATGTGCACCGGCTCCATCCCACAGCACCCACCCACCATTGTGGCGCCGGTGTCCAGCCAGCGGCACACGAACGTGCGGTACTCGTGCGGAGCGAGATCGTCGCGGAAAGGGGCGATCCCCGCGTTCGAGGGGGTATCGGAGGTGTGCGCGGCGACGAAGCGGTTGGCGTTGCCGCCGACTCGAACGGTGTCGGGCAGGGCTGCCCGCCCGATCTCCAACCCGGCGGTGATCGTCTCGGCCTGGCAGCAGTTGAACATCACCGCGGCCGCGCCGAGGTCGGCGGCAACCCGCACGGCCGCCTCGATCGCCTCACCCGACTTCAACGTACCCGGCACGAAGTCGTCGAGCGTGTACGAGATCCACATCGGCAGGGTCGATAAGGCGCGATCCAGGGCAGCGCGGACGGTGCGAGCCTCGGCGATCGAGCCGAGGGTCTCGCCCAGCCACACGTCGACATGCGGGGCGAGTGCGTCGACCAGCGGGACGATGAGTTCCTGCGCCCGTGCCGCGTCGAACAGGTTGGGCCGGTACGAACCGGCGCCAACGCCGACCACTCGGGCTGACGGAAGGGTGCACCAATGCGCATCAACTCGCGCCCCATCCCCCCGTCGAGCACCCTCACTGATCCCGGCGGTGATCGGTCATGACCCCATCTTGTCCTTCGTGTTCGTGCTCTCGAGCTTCGCCAGCGGCGGCACTTCGTACCCACCGGCGGCGTTGCCGAGCCAGCCGGCCACACGGATCGCGATGTGGTCGTGCAGGTACGGGGCCACCACCTGCACGCCCACGGGCAGGCCGGCGACTGTGCGACCGACGGGCGTACTCACCGAGGGCAGGTAGGCCGCGCCGGTCAGCGCCAGCCAGGCCTCCAGGTCGAGGTACTTGCGGGCCACCCCGTTGACCATGATCGTGCGGTCGGCCCAGTAACCCCCCTGCAGGTGCTCGAACGCGGGCACGAGGGTGACCGGGCACATCAGCACGTCGAACGACGCGAAGAACTCGGCCCACGCGGCCCGATAGCGGGCGCGCCGGCGATCGAGGTACAGCCACTCGCGGTGGGTGAGTCCGCGGTCGACACCGTCGCTCACCGACACCGCCGCGCCGATCAGGCGCAGCCCGGTGCGCCACGCCTCTTCCGCGTCGAACGCCGGCCGGGTGGCACGATCGACCGTCGCGCCAAGCGCCGCCAGCGCATCGACCGCTGCCTCCAGCAGGCGACGCGACTCGTCGTCGATCGACATCGTCGGGTCGTCGAACCAGGCCACGACCCGGAGGCCTTCCGGCGATTGCAGCGTGGCCCGGCGGGGCACGGGCCGATCGCTGCCCGCCAACACGTCGAGCAGCAGCGCGAGGTCCTCCGAGCTGCGGGCGATCGGGCCGAACACGTTCACGTCGCTCTCGGTGAGCCCGCCGTTCGGTTCGTCGAGGTAGCCAAACGTGGGGATCACGCCCCACGACGGCTTCAGCCCGTACACGCCACAGAACGACGCCGGCACGCGCACCGAACCGCCGATGTCGGTGCCCAACTCGAACGCCGTCATCCCGCACGCCACCGCCGCAGCCGCACCGCCGGAGGAGCCGCCCGGCGTGCGCTCCAGATCCCACGGGTTGTTGGTAGTGCCAAAGAGCGTGTTGAAGGTCTGCCAGTCGCCCGACCACTCGGGCAGGTTGGTCTTGCCGAACACGATCGCTCCCGCCGTCTTCAACGCGGCCACTGCGGGCGCATCGTCCGTTGGCACATGGTCGCGCAGGACCTCAGCACCGCCAGTGGAGCGGATGCCGACCGTGGCAATCGCGTCCTTGATCGTGACCGGCAGGCCGTGCAGCGGCCCCCACGACTCGCCGCGGGCGATCGCCGAGTCCGCCTCGCGGCAGCGGGCTCGGGCCGCGTCGACAGCCAGCGTGCACACCGCGTTCACCGCCGGATCGACAGCCGCGATGCGCGCCAGGAACGCCTCCAGCAGCTCCTCGCTACCGAGCCGCCGGGCGGCGATCGCCTGTGCCTGCTCTGTGGCGGTCCAGGTCGTGGGGTCGCTCATCTCCGCCAACGTAGCCACGCCGGCGGTTCTGTAGCGTTACGTCATGAGCACACAGCACTGGGCCGACAGCCGGCTGGAGATCCACCGTGTCGTGGTGGGGCCGTTCGAGAACAATGTGTTCGTGCTGCGCTGCAAGGAGACCGGCGACGCAGTGCTGATCGACGCGGCCAACGAGCACGAGCAGCTGTTGGAGATGTGCACTCGTCTCGGCGTGCGCCGGGTGCTCGAGACGCACGGCCACTGGGACCACATCCAGGCGGTGCCCGCGATGCGCGAGGCCGGCTACGAGGTGGGCGTCACCAGCCTCGACGCGCCGATGCTGAAGGACGTCGGCTACGACGTGTTCATCGACGACGCCGAGGTCATCGAGGTCGGGCGCCTGCGCCTGCGCGCGATCCACAACCCCGGGCACACCGTGGGGTCGGTGAGCTTCCAGGTGGAAGGCGCGCCGATCGTGTTCACCGGCGACACCCTGTTCCCCGGCGGGCCAGGCGCCACCGGCTACGACGGCGGCAGCTTCGAGGCGATCATCCACTCGATCGACACCAAGCTGTTCACGCTGCCTGCGGACACGATCGTGCTGCCCGGCCACGGACTCGACACCACGATCGGCACCGAGCGCCCCCACCTGCAGGAATGGGTCGAGCGGGGCTGGTGATGAGCGCAGTGCCTGAGGGTCCGGTTCTGGGCGGCCCAGTTCTCGGAGGCATGGTGCCGGCCACGTTGCCGGTGTGCCACGAGACCGAGCTGATCCGCGCCGATGGTCGGCCGCAGCCGGCGTTCCGCGAGCAACTGCGCCGCATCCCGTCGTGGCGCAACGCGTTCACCGTGCTCGCGCTGTATGTACAGACCGGCCTGGTGATCTGGGCCACCGTCGCGCTGCGGCCGTGGGTGTGGCCGCTCACGTTCCTGCTGATGGGGCGCACATTCGCCCAGTACCTGTCGCTGATGCACGAAGCCGCCCACCGATCGCTGTTCACGAACAAGCGGCTCAACGACTTCGCCGGGCGCTGGCTGCTCGGGTTCCCGTCGTGGACCAACACCGACGGCTACCGGCGGGTTCACGCCGCCCACCACCGCGACGAGTTCGGCCCCGACGAACCCGACATCGCGCTCTACCAGGGCTACCCCATCACCCCCGCCAGCTTCCGCCGCAAACTGCTGCGCGACATCACCGGGCGCACCGGACTGAAGCTGATGGCCGAGTTCTTCCGCGGCGCCCGCAGCAAGGTGCCGGTGGTGCGCAACACGTTCTGGAAGATCCTCGCCACCCAGGTGGCGTTGCTCGCGGCAGCGATCCTCAGCGGCTACTGGTGGCTGTACCCGTTCTTCTGGCTGGCGCCGTACCTCACCGTATGGCGGGTGATCAACCGGCTGCGCTCGATCGCCGAGCACGGCGGCATGCGGGCCGGCAGCGACCGGCGGGAGAACACCCACCAGGTGCGCCAACACCCCCTCGCCCGGTTCATGCTCGTGCCGTACAACATCGGCGTCCACCTGTCCCACCATGTCGACAGCGGCATCCCGTTCCGCAGCCTGCGTCGCTTCGACCTGGCCCTGCGCCAGGCCGGCTACATCGACGCCACCTTCGAGTACCCCAGCTACCGGTTGCTGTGGAAGGCCCTCCGCGCCGGTTGAGCCGTTCTTCGAGTTTCTTCGTCGTACCTGTATCGACGGAAACCCTCGGACCGCCGGAAACCCTCGGAGAAGGCCTCGGGGGTTTCCACTACGGCCATAGGGGAAATACACTGAAGGCTGTGACCGAGACCTCTGAGCTGTTCCGTATCGACGACCTGCACGCTCGGCCCGTGACCGACGAGGGGAACGCGCCCGAGATCCTGAAGGGCCTGTCGCTCACCGTCAACGCGGGCGAGGTGCACGCGATCATGGGCCCCAACGGCTCGGGCAAGAGCACCCTCGCCAGCACCTTGCTGGCCAGCCCCGAGTACGAAGTCACCAGCGGGCGCATCTACTTCCAGGGCGACGACGTCACCGCGTGGCCCACCGACGTGCGCGCCAAGTCGGGCATGTTCCTCGCGTTCCAGTACCCGCAGGAGATCGCCGGCGTCTCAGTGATCCAGTTCCTGCGCCAGGCACTGTCGGCCCGCAAGGGGGTCGACCTCAGCGTGCTCGAGCTGCGCCTCGCCACCATGGACTGGATGAAGCGGCTCGGCATGGACAGCTCGTTCGTCGACCGCTACCTCAACGAGGGCTTCAGCGGCGGCGAGAAGAAGCGCAACGAAATCATGCAGATGGCCATCCTTGAGCCCGAGCTGGCGATCCTCGACGAGACCGACTCGGGCCTCGACATCGACGCGCTGCGCATCGTGGCCAAGGGGATTCGCGAGATCCGTGCCGATCGACCGAAGATGGGCGTCGTGCTCATCACCCACTACCAGCGCCTGCTCGACGAGGTGCGCCCCGATCATGTGCACATCATGATCAACGGCCGCATCGTCGCCAGCGGCGGCATGGAACTCGCCGCCCAGCTGGAACAAGACGGGTACGAGGCGTTCCGATGAGCACTCCGATGGTTACACCGATGAACGCCCTCGACCCACAGCGACTCGACACGGCCGCAATCAAGGCGCAGTTCCCCCTGCTGCAGCGCGAGATGAACGGCAAGCAGCTCGTGTACCTCGACTCTGCGAACACGTCGCAGAAGCCGCAGTCGGTGATCGACGCGATGAGCCACTTCATGGAGCACTCGTACGCTCCGATCAACCGCAGCGCCTACCAGCTCGCGGCCGAGGCCACCGATGCATTCGAGGGAGCCCGCACGAAGGTGCAGAAGTTCGTCAATGCCCGCCGCCCGCACGAGATCGTGTTCACCAAGAACGCCACCGAGGCGCTCAACCTCGTCGTCCACTCGTGGGGCCGAGCCAACCTGCAGGCTGGCGACGCGGTGGTGCTCACCCACATGGAGCACCACGCCAACATCGTGCCGTGGCACATGCTCGCCGCCGAGCGCGGCATCGAGCTGCGCTGGGTGCCGCTCACAGCTGACGGTCAGCTCGACCTCACCACCCTGCCCCAGGTGCTCGACGGCGCGAAGGCATTCAGCTTCACGGCGATGAGCAATGTGCTCGGCACGATCACGCCGGTGAAGGAGCTGTGCGCCGCGGCCCACGCCACCGGCGCGGTCGCGATCGTCGATGGCTGCCAGTACGTGCCCCACAACGTCAGCGACGTGCAGGCCTGGGACGCCGACCTGATGGCGTTCAGCGGCCACAAGCTGTGCGGCCCGTCGGGCATCGGCGTGCTCTACGGCAAAGAGGCCCTGCTCGACGCCATGCCGCCCTTCCTCGGCGGCGGCAACATGATCGCCGACGTGCGCCTCGACGGGTTCACCTGCGCCGAGCTGCCCGCCAAGTTCGAGGCCGGCACTCCCCCGATCACCGAGGTCGTCGGCCTCGGCGCCGCGGTCGACTTCCTCGACGGGCTCGGCATGGCCAATGTGCGCCGCCACGAGATGGAAGTCGCCGACTACGCCCTGCGCACGCTCACCGAGCGTTTCGGCGACGACCTCCAGATCCACGGCCCACGCGATGTCGAAGTACGTGGCGCGACGTTCAGCCTGGCCTTCCGTGGCATCCACCCGCACGACCTCAGCCAGGTGCTCGACCAGCAGAACGTGTGCGTGCGCGCCGGCCACCATTGCGCCAAGCCGCTGATGCGCCTACTTGGCGTGACGGCCACGGCGCGCGCAAGCTTCTACCTGTACAACGACATGTCCGATGTCGACGCGTTGGCCGACGCGCTCGACAGCTCCAGCGACATCTTCGGATTCTGACGAGGAGACCCCAATGCCCGGTTTGGAAGACCTGTACCGCGAGATCATCCTCGACCACCACCGCAACCCGCGCAACCGCGGCGAGCTGCCCCCGCCCGCGCCGCACGCCACTGGCCACAACCCGCTGTGCGGCGACGAGATCGACGTGTTCCTTCTGGTCGCGGACGGCGTCATCACCGACGTGAAGGTGGGGGGCCAGGGCTGCAGCATCTCGCAGAGCTCTGCCTCGATGATGAGCCAAGCAGTGAAAGGCCGGCCCGTTGACGAGGTACGCGCGCTGGTGCGTCGCTTCAAAGGGATGATGAGCATCCCCGACGAGGATGGCAACCCGATCGAGCCCGACCCGTCGGTGAAGCTCGGCGACCTCGAAGCCCTGCAGGGCGTGGTGAAGTACCCCGTGCGCATCAAGTGCGCAATCCTCGGCTGGAACACCCTGCTGGAAGCGCTCGAACAAGCATGAGCAGAGCGGTGCGCCGCATCATCATCGACACCGACCCGGGCATCGACGATGCGATGGCGATCTTCTACGCCCTTGCCTCGCCCGAGTTGGAGGTCGTCGGACTCACCACGGTTTTCGGTAACGCCCACGTAGAGGTGTGCACTGCCAACGCAATCCGCATCCTCGACATCGCCGGCCACGCCGACATCCCCGTCGCGCAGGGAGCCGGTCGCCCGCTGGCGATGAACTATCGCGGCCCGGCCGACTTCGTGCACGGTGTGAACGGCCAGGCCGACATTCCGCTCGCGGCGCCATCGCATGCGGCGCACCCCCTCGACGCGGCCCACTTCATCATCGAGGAGGTGCTCGCCGCTCCCGGCGAGATCACGCTCGTGCCGATCGGCCCGCTCACCAACATCGCGATCGCCCTGCTGCTGCGACCCGACCTGCCTGAGCACCTCGCCGGCATCGTGCTGATGGGTGGCAACGCGTTCGTGGGCGGCAATGCTTCGCCCGCGGCCGAGGCCAATATCCTCAACGACCCAGAGGCCGCCGACATCGTGTTCGGCGCCGACTGCCCGATCGTGATGTGCGGACTCGATGTCACCGAGTCCACGATCATGTCGAGCGCCCAGATCGCTGGCCTCGCCGCGATCGACAATCCCCGCGCCCGCCACGCCGCGGCGATTCTGCCGTACTACCGCGACTTCCACCTCGCCCACGGCGGCCCTGATGGCATCCATGTGCATGACAGCACGTGCATCTCGTACCTGCTCGCGCCGCGGCACTACGGCGCGGCGCACCACCCCATCCGAGTCGATACCGGCGACGGCGTCGGCCGTGGCAAGACGTGGCCGGCGACGCGCCACGCGTTGTCGGCCGCCGGGTGGTCCGGCCGGCGCGCGGTCACGATCCTCACCCAGGTCGACAGCGAGGCGGTCGTCGCCCTGGAACTCGAGCGCCTCGCCAGGAACTGAGATGCCGAACCAACTCGACGAACTGTGCCCGGTGCCCCCGGGGCTCACCGCCGCGGATGAGGTGCACGACCGATCGTACGCGGTCCGCGTGTTCCGCAAGGACGACCACACCCTCGTCGTGCGCGGAGCGGTGCGCGACCGCAAGCCACCCGGTCTGTACATCGAGGGCGACCCGCGGCCGCTGACCGTCCACGAGATGGTGGTCGACCTTGAAGTGGTGCTGCCGGCGATGGTGATCACCTCCGCCAACGTGGTGATGGAATCGTTCCCCTACCCGCCCTGCCCGGGAATCGCCGGCACCTACCAACAGCTCGTCGGCGTGTCGATCGCCCGTGGGTATACGCACAAGGTGCGCGACCTGTTCGGTGGCCCCAATGGGTGCAGTCACGTCACCGCGCTGCTGCAGGCGATGGGCCCCGCCGTGTTCCAGGCCACGTGGTCGATGTTCCACATCACCGAGGCGGCCGCCGGCCCGAAGCCGCCGGCGTCAGCGGAGGTCAAGACGCGGCTCGCGCAGGCCAACGTCGGCTCGTGTCACTTGTGGCATCCCGAGGGTGACTTCCTGCGCAACATCGTCGAGGGCGGCCCCGACCCCATCCCACTGTGGATACAGCGCCGCAAGGGCGAGTTGGGCCTCGACCCCACCGAGTGGCTGGGCAACTTCTGACGCGTCCCAGGTGACGCGCCTCAGGTGACGCAGAACTCGTTGCCCTCGGGGTCGGCCATCACGACCCACGTGTGTGGCCCCTGTACGCCCTCTCCGATACGGGTCGCGCCCCGGGCGATCAGCCCGGCGACGGTGGTGTCGCGGTCATCGTCGCCGTAGCGCACGTCGATGTGCATCCGGTTCTTTCCGGCCTTCGCCTCGGGCACGGCCTGGAAGTACATACGCTGCATCGCTTCCCGAGCGTCGCCCGAATTGATCGCCGCGCCGTCGCGCCACGTGAGCTTGCCGTCGACCTCGATCACGTCGTCGTCGCTGCACATGCCACCGGCCTTGATCTGCGCGAACAGTTCGCGGTCGAGCCATTCGAACTGCCACCCGAGCGTGTCGGCCCACCACAGAGCGAGGCCTACGGCATCGCGGCAATCGAGTACCACCTGGATTCGTCTCGTCATGACGCGATCGTAGATCGCTACTTCGCCGCGGTCGACGAGCGCTTTGCTGGCCGGGCACCCTTCTCGGCGATCTCCGCCTGGCGGGCCTTCACCAGCTTCTCGACCAGCTCCGTGGGCAGCGGACGATCGACCGGGAACTGCAAGGTGCCCTTCGACGCGGCGGTGCACCAGGCGGGGATGCCGCTGACGCGCCCGACAATGTTGCCGCTATGTGGGAAATACGAGCAGTGCGCCTTGTACCCGTCGAAGCCGGCCACGGCCTTGCCATCCACTTTGAAGCACGGCATGCCGTAGCTGAGGCACTCCTCCGCGCCGGGCAACAGTCCGCGCAACGTGTCGCGCAAGGCGGCGAGCGTGTTGCGTTGAGGTTGGGGCAGCGCGGCGAGGTGGGCGTCGATCACATTGTCGGTCACGCCACATAGTGTTCCACCTCATGCGGCGGCCGGCTGACCTCACCAGAGTCCGCGACAACGCTCCGCACCTGGGTACCGTGATCACATGCGCGATCGAGTAGCAGTACGCCTGTGGAGCGGCGTGGCGCCCGGGTCGGAGACCTGGACCCACGAGGAAATCGTCGGTGAGGGGACGGTGCGCAACATCGTCGTGCCCACGCTCACGCCGGTGCTGCCCGCCACCCCCACCGACCGGGCTGTGATCGTCGCGCCCGGTGGCGCACTGCACTTCCTCGCGATCGACCACGAGGGCACGGCCGTCGCCGAGTTCTTGCGCGACGCGGGCTACGCCGCGTTCGTGTTGAAGTACCGAGTTGTCCCCACCCCGGTCGACGACGAAGCGTTCGGACTCGCACTGCGCGACGCGTTCATGAACGGCCTCGAGGAGATCGGTCAGCGCTACCTGCCGCTCGCCGTCGCCGACGCGGCACGAGCTGTCGAGATGGTGCGGGCCGAGGGCTACGGGCATGTGTCGATGATCGGGTTCTCAGCAGGCGGTCGCGTCGTCGCCGACGCGGTGTTCGCCCACGGACCTGCCCGGCCCGACGCGGCGGGCATCGTCTACCTGCCATCGTGGGATGCACCCCGCGTCGACCCGACCGCGCCCCCGCTGTTCGTGCTCGCCGCGGCCGACGACCCGCTCGGCGTCACCGGTTCGTTCGACCTGTACCGGTCGTGGGCCGAGGCCAAGGTGCCGGTGGAGTTGCACCTCTTCGAGAAGGGCAGTCACGGCTTCGGGTTCCGGGTCCACGACACCGATCTGCCGGTGCGCCGCTGGCCCGACCTGTGCCTTGCCTGGCTGGCGACCCACTAGCCACCCGCGCAGTCACCGCTCGTCGCGGCCCAATCGGTAGACGTCGCACTCGTCACCGTCGAACTCGCGTTGCTCCACGAAACGGAACCCGAGGCGCTCGTAGAAGCGGTGGGCCCGGGTGTTGTCGCGGCGCGGATCGAGCAGCACGGCCGAGGCGCCGTGTACCTCGAAGCAGCGGTCGAGCGCGAGGCGCATCATCTCGCGGCCGATGCCACGGCCACGATGTTCGGGCCGGCCGATCCAGATGTCGAGCGCCCACGCTCCCGGCTCCACATCGTCGCCCCAATAGTGCGACTCCTCCGCCGCAGCATCGATGAGTTGCATGAAACCCACGGCCTCGCTGTCCGATTCGGCGATCAGTTCCTCGGCCCACGGCACGTCGCGGCCGAGGTCGTCCTCCCACCCCTCCTGCCCGCGCGCCGCTCCTGAGGCCACCACGTCGGAGTCGGCGTCCCACGCGTGCAATGTGGGCAGGTCGTCGAGGGTGGCACGGCGCAGCGTCACCGCCACGGGGTCACCGCGGGCGGATCTGAGTGCCGAGGCCGGCCGTCACGAAGACGCAGGTCGCACTCGCGCCGGCGGCGACATCGGCGGTGTGCCACACACCTGCGGGGTTGATCAGCCACCGACCCTCGGTGAGGGCGATGCGCACCTCGTCGCCGTCGATCTGCTGCACCAGCTCGGCGCCACCCGCGATGCAGAGCACCAGCTCGTCAGCGATCGGGTGCATCTCCCACGAGTCCCAGGGCGCCGCGAACGTGTGCCACGACACCAGGTGACCGTCCGCCCCGTCGTCGGCCGTGTCGCGCTCGAGCGCCTCGTACCACTCGCCGCCGGTGAACTCGGGCAGGACGCGGATCGCCCCGCCTTTGGCGACGAAGGCGGGAAACTGTTCGAGGCGAGGGAGTTCGCTGCTCATGCGCGCCGACTGTACCGCGGCGGCAGGGGCCGGCCGGTCAGCGCCGCGGGCGGTCGCGCGCGCCACCCGCACGTGCACTGTCACCACGGTAAGGCGCGACCCACAGGACTGCTGTCAGTTCGACGGCGTCACCGGTGGCGGGCATGGGCACATCTAATCGCCCAGCACCCTCAATCGCAAGGCTCGTAGGATCCGCCGATGATCAAGGTCGAACCCGCCACGCACGATGACATCGCCAGGCTCGTCGAGGTCGAAGCGGGGTTGTTCCGCGAAGATGCCGGCCAGCACGAGCCGTTTGCGGACGTCACCTGGCCCGACCGGGAGGGACGGGGCGACTTCGAACGGCTTCTCGCCAATCCATCGGCACTCGTGCTCGTCGCACGAGCCGGCACAACCGTGGTCGGTCACGCTGTTGGCTATCTCAGCCAGTCATCACCGACACGCGTGGCCGTCACCTACGGCGTGCTTCGCAGCATGTTCGTCGATGTTGGATTTCGCGACAAAGGCGTCGGCTCTCAACTCGTCAAGGAGTTCATTTCATGGGCGCGAGCGCAGGGTTGCGCCGAGGCGCACGTGGACAGCTGCGTCGCTAACGAGGGAGCACAACGGTTCTACGAGCGCCAAGATCTCAAGCCCCAGAGCGTGTTGCGGGTACTACGCCTCTAGCCCTTCTTCCGGTCGGTGACCAGGCCCTCGCTCGCTTCGACGAGCTTGTGGGGCTCGATGCCGAACACGTCGTGCCACGTGCCGGCGGCGACCCGCACTTCGTCGTACTGCAGCAGGCCGGGGTCGAGGAACACCTGCAGGTGCGTGGTGTGACCGAAGGGCGGCACGCCACGGTTGGGTCTGGAAACCCAAGTGACCGAGCACGCCGACGAACGTGTCGGCCAGCCTCGCTCCACCGAGCGTTAAGCGTAGGCGTGGGACGTGTACATGTCCTTGTCCCGGTCGTAGTCGAACCGTCGCGTCAGGCCGAGCCCTTCAATCGTTGCGATCTGGTGATGGAGGTGCTCGTTCGTGATGATCACCGGCCGTTTGAGCGACCAGTCGTGGTGCAGCCAGCCGAGTACTGCGCCGAGCACGACGCGCTCGAATCCGTCCTCCCAGGTAGATGGGCGGACCCAGAAGCTGACTGTCGCGTCGACCGTCGAGAATTCGGTGCCGTCGTGTGAAGTCACCTCGGCGGTGAGGTACATGCGGTCGTCATTGGGCAGCAAGTAGATGCAACCCAGCGCCTCGGTCTCGGCGGCGTTCATGACTGTGTAGGTGTAACGGGACCCGTCGCGGTGAGCGCTGTACATCTTCTCGAGATCCTTGAGGTTGTCCTCGACCGAGAAGTCCTCCGATGGATAGGGCGGGTCCTGCTCCCAGTGGAAAAGGAACTCGCGGCTCGACATGACGGCGTCGTAGTCGAGCGCGACATCAGACGGCGTGAGCGGTCGAACGATGAACCCATCCCCCGTGAACCCATGTGCTGGTTCGATCCCCTGGTCTCGAAAACCCATGTGCGGCATCCTTGCATCGTGCGTGCAACAACGGGGGCCAGCTCCTCGGAGACTCGCGAACCCGTGGCGCCGAGCTGCCGTTCCGGGCGGAGCCGGTCATGCCCAGCGAGCCGACGTCAGCCGCGCTTGAGGTCGGTGACCAGACCTTCGCTCGCCTCCACCAACTTGTGGGGTTCGATGCCGAACACATCGTGCCAGGTGCCGGCCGCAGCCCACACCTCGTCGTACTGCAGCAGGTCAGGGTCGATGAATACCTGCAGGTGCGTGGTGTGGCCGAACGGCGGCACGCCCCCGATCGGGAAGCCGGTGGCGGTGCGCACCGTGTCCGCGTCGACCCGCTCGCACTTCACGCCCCCGGCGGCCGCAGCGAGCTTCTTCTCGTCGAGCTGATTGGCACCGCTCACGTAGGCAAGCACGACCTGGCCGTCGACGCCGAAGATCAGGCTCTTGACGATCTGGCCGACGTGCACCCCGATCGCGTTCGCCGCGTCCACCGCGGTCTTCGCGCCCTCGGGGAAACGGACCGGGGTGATGGACAGGCCTCGCGCAGCCGCGGCCTGCACCACGCGGGTGACGTTCGGGTGCCAATCGTCGCTCATGGCGCCCGAGCGTACCCACGACGTTCGGGAACAAACCGTTGCGACCGGCGGTTGTGACCCCTACGATGCCCCTCGAAGGGGAGTATCCCGACACACCGTCGTCGTCATCACGGCCCAGGCCCGGCGACAGTGAGCCCGAGTGGGCTGGGAGAGACCTTCGGAACGACTGACCAAGTTGACCGAAGGAACCAGATGCCCGCTGCCACCACGGAACCCGGACTCACGCCACCGGGCCTGACCCTCGCCGAAGCCGAGCGTCGCTTGGCCGAATACGGGCGCAACGAGTTGGATGCCGCGCCGCGCACGCCTGCGTGGCGCAGGTTCCTCACCCAGTTCCAGGACCTGCTGATCCTCATCCTGATCGGCGCCGCAGTGCTGGCCTTCGTCGTCACCGGCGAGGTGAAGACGCCGCTCGTGGTGCTCACCGTGGTGCTGCTCAACGCAGTCATCGGATTCGTCCAGGAGAACCGGGCCGAGGCCTCACTCGATGCGCTGCGGAACATGCTCGTCACCCGGGCCCGGGTGAGGCGCGACGGCGGCCTGCACGACATCGCAGCCGCGGACGTGGTCGTGGGCGACGTCGTGATCGTGGAGGCCGGCGACCGGATTCCCACCGACGGTCGCCTGCTCACCGCGGTAGGCCTCGAGGTGGATGAATCCGCCCTCACGGGCGAGAGCAACCCGGTGGCCAAGGATCACACCGCAGCGCCCCACGACGCACCGCTCGCCGAGCGCACCTGGATGCTGCACATGAACAGCACCGTCACCC
Source organism: Ilumatobacteraceae bacterium (assembly GCA_041918155.1). GTDB lineage: Bacteria > Actinomycetota > Acidimicrobiia > Acidimicrobiales > Ilumatobacteraceae > UBA668. The sequence continues at coordinate 48,850 of JAYRWH010000043.1, forward strand.
GCGGCCGCGCCGAGTACGAGGTGACCGCTACGGGCATGGGCACCGAGATCGGCCGCATCGCCGACTTGTTGCGCCGCACCGATTCGGACAAGACGCCCCTCCAGAAGCAGCTCGACGGGTTGGCACACAGCCTGGCCAAGCTGGCCGGCGGCATCGTGGCCG
>JAYRWH010000044.1:0-1637 GCA_041918155.1 Ilumatobacteraceae bacterium
ACGTCAGCGCGACGCCGCGGCCGTGGCCGAGGTACGCACCGCGATGGCGACTGCCCAGGCGCGCATCGATGCCGCCGACGCGTCGATCGCCGCGGCGGAGCACACCGCCGCCGACCTCACCGCCCGGCGCAGCCGCCTGGAAGCCCAGCTGAAGACCGTCATCGCACCCCGCGAGGCCGAGGCGTTGATGACCCAGATCGCCACCCTGAACGCCCGCCGTAGCGAGTGCGACGACGAGGAGCTGGCGGCGCTCGACGTGCAAGGCGGCGCTGAGGCCGACCTGGCTGCCCTTCAAGAGCGCCTACCCGAACTGGAGGCCGCGCTCGCCACCAGTGCGGCCGCCCTCGATGCCGCCATGGCCGCACTCGATGCGGAGGCGGCCGACCTCACTGCCCGGCGGGCACAGAAATTGGTCGGCTTCGCTCCGGATCAGCTGGCCGCCTACGACCATGTGCGCAAGCAGTTCGGCGGCGTCGGCGTGGCCCATCTGGAGGGCTCTCACTGCGGTGGCTGCCACATGGATCTCTCGCCCGCCGAGCTCGACATCGTGAAGCGGGTGCCCGTCGGCGAACTCGGCGAATGCCCGCAGTGTGGGCGCATCCTGGTGCGGTAGGCGCCCGTGTTCTTGTGGTTCCTCGGCACGGCACTCGTGTCGGTGTGGTACGTGTTCAGCGACCCGTTCTTCGATTACCGGCTGGTGCTCGTTGGCGCCCTGCTGCCCGACCTCATCGATGTGCCGTTCGGCCAGGCGCGGTGGGCGCACAGCCTGACGGTGTCGGTCGGCGCGTTGGCCGTGGTGATGCTCGTGACGGCCGGCCGGCACCCGGTGCGCCGTCTGCTGCTCGGCCTGCCGATTGGCATGATGCTGCACCTCGTGTGGGACGGAGCGTTCGCCTCCACGAGGGTCTTCTGGTGGCCGTTCAGTGGCCATTGGGGCGACGTGAAGGTGCCGTCGCTCGCTCGCCTACCGCTGGATGTCGCCCTCGAACTGGCTGGTGCGGCGATCCTGTGGTGGGCGTGGCGTCGTTTCGGTCTGGCCGACGCCGAGCGCCGGCGCCGCTTCTGGCGCGAGGGCGTGCTGAGCGAGGGTTGAAACCGGCATCCGCCTTCGGGCGTGGTTGACTGTCCGTGTGTTGTACCTCGTGAGACACGGCCGCACCCCGGCCAATGCCGAACACCGGCTGCAGGGTCGGGTCGACTTGCCGATCGACGAGGTGGGCCGGCAACAAGTCGCGGCGCTCGGCGCGGCGATCACCCGGGTCGACCGGGTGGTGTGCTCGCCGTTGTTGCGGGCCCGTCAGACCGCCGAGGTGTTTGGGATCGAGCCCGACGTCGATGAGCGCTGGCAGGAACTCGACTACGGCGTGATGGACGGCCTCCCGTTGGCCGACGTACCCCGCGAGGTCATGCGCGGTTGGCTCGATGATCCCGACTTCGCTCCTGAGGGCGGCGAGACGCTCAACGAGTTGCAGGTTCGCGTATGGGCCGCGTGCGCCGACCTGGTCGAGGAGTCCCGTCACCACGAGGTGGTGGTGGTGACCCATGCGACGCCCATCCGTGCCGCGTTGGCCTGGGCGCTCGGCGTCGAGGTCACCGCTGCGTGGCGCTGCCACGTCGATCAGGCGTCGATCACCCGC
>JAYRWH010000045.1:0-31136 GCA_041918155.1 Ilumatobacteraceae bacterium
CTCCAACTCTCGGCACTGATCGCCGCGCTGGCGATCACCGTGCCGCCGCTCGGCCGGTACATGGCGAACGTGTTCGGCGCTCGCACCGATGGCTCGGCCCCGGGCGACCGCTTGTTCCGTCCTATCGAGCGCACCATCTACCGCGTGTGTGGCATCAACGAGCGTCGTGAACAGCGATGGAACGTCTACGCCGCGGCAATGATGGCGTTCTCGCTCGTCTCGGTCCTGCTTCTGTACGCGATGCTGCGTCTGCAGGGCTCGCTGCCCTTCAACCCCACGGATCGCGCCGGGGTCTCGCCGATGGGATCGTTCAACGCCGCGGCCAGCTTCCTCACGAACACGAACTGGCAGTGGTACTCGGGTGAAGTGTCGATCAGCCACTTCACCCAGATGCTGGGCCTCACGGTGCACAACTTCGTGTCGGCCGCGGCCGGTATCGCCATCGCCATCGCGCTCATTCGTGGCATCTGCCGCACGGGATCGCGCAACCTCGGGAACTTCTGGGTCGACATGACCCGAGCAACCGTGCGCATCCTGCTGCCGCTCGCGCTCGTCGGCACTGTCGTGCTGATCTCCCAGGGCGTCGTGCAGAACTTCAACGGCCACACCGCGGCCACCACGATCGACGCGACCAACACCGACGCCGACGGCAACCCGGCCACAACCCAGTTGATCCCCGGTGGCCCGGTGGCCTCGCAGGAGGCGATCAAGGAACTCGGCACGAACGGCGGTGGCTACTACAACGCGAACTCGGCGCACCCGTTCGAGAGCTCCAGCGGGTTCACGAACTTCATGGAGAACTACATGCTCCTGCTGATCCCGCTGGCGTTGGTGTTCTCATTCGGACATCTCGTCAAGGACAAGCGGCAGACGAAGCTGCTCGTGGCCGTGATGGCGGGCATCCTGCTGGTGTTTGCCGTGTTCGCCTCGTTCGCCGAGCAGAACGGCAACTCGCAGCTCACCTCGCTCGGCGTCGATCAGTCGATCTCGGCCACACAGTCCGGCGGCAACATGGAGGGCAAGGAGGTGCGCTTCGGCGCCAGCGCCTGTGGTGTATTCGCCGCCTCCACGACCGGTACATCGACCGGCGCGGTGAACTGCATGCACGACTCGTTCACGCCGCTCGGCGGAATGACCCCGATGTTGCACATGATGTTCGGCGAGATCTCGCCGGGCGGTGTCGGCGTCGGTATCTCCGGAATCCTGGTGATGGCCTTGCTGGCGGTATTCATCGCCGGCCTCATGGTCGGGCGAACGCCCGAGTACCTGGGCAAGAAGATCCAGGCCTCCGAGATGAAACTGGTGACGCTGTACATCCTGGCGATGCCGTTCGCGCTGCTCACGTTCGCCGCGGCCGCGGTGGTGATCAAGAGCGCGACGACGTATCAACCAGGTACGCACGGCCTGTCGGAAGTGCTGTACAACTACGCATCCACCGCCAACAACAACGGCTCGGCCTTCGCCTACCAGGGCACGGGCACCCAGTGGTACACGGTGACCCAGGGCTTCTCGATGATGATCGGCCGCTTCTTCACGATCATCCCGGCGTTGGCGATCGGTGGGTCGTTGGCTGCCAAGCCGAAAGTGCCCGCCACGAGCGGCACCATGCCTACCCACAACGCCCTGTTCGGCGTCCTGCTCACCGGCGTGATCATCATCGTCGCCGGCCTCACCTTCTTCCCGGCCCTCGCGCTGGGCCCGATCCTCGAACACCTCTCGCTGTAAGGCAGGCCTCCAGAAATGACTACCACACTTACCCCAGAGCGGCCTCCGAAGATTCGCACCAAGGAGGCTGCGTCGAAGTCGATCTTCGATCCGGCCATCGTGAAGTCGGCCTCGGTCGACGCGCTCCGCAAGCTCAACCCGCGCTCAATGGCGAAGAACCCGGTGATGTTCATCGTCGAGGTCGGCTCCGTACTCACCACGCTGCTGTGGATTCGTGACTTCGGCACGAACTCCTCGCAGGAGAACACGTTCGCCGGACTCGTCGCCGCCTTCTTGTGGTTCACCGTGCTGTTCGCCAACTTCGCCGAGGCGATGGCGGAAGGCCGCGGCAAGGCCCAGGCGGCAACCCTGCGCAAGACCAGGGCCGACACGATCGCCCACGTCCGCGGTGCGGACGGCGCGATCATCGAGCGCTCCTCGGCCGATCTCAAAGTCGGCGACCTGTGTGTGGTCGCCGCCGGCGAGGTCATCCCCGGCGACGGCGACATCGTCGAAGGTATTGCGACCGTCGACGAGTCGGCGATCACCGGCGAATCGGCGCCCGTCGTCCGCGAGAGCGGCGGCGACAGGTCGGCTGTCACCGGTGGTACCCGGGTGCTCAGCGACCAGATCGTGGTGAAGATCACTGCCAAGCCGGGCGAGACGTTCCTCGACCGGATGATCGCCCTCGTCGAAGGCGCCGACCGGCAGAAGACCCCGAACGAGATCGCCCTGTCGATCTTGCTCGCTGGTCTCACGATCATCTTCACACTGGCCGTGGTGACACTGCAGCCGTTCGCCATCTACTCCGGTGCTCAGCAGACGATCATCGTGCTCGTCGCCCTCCTTGTCTGTCTCATCCCCACCACGATCGGCGGCCTGTTGTCGGCGATCGGTATCGCCGGCATGGACCGCCTGGTGCAGCGCAATGTGCTCGCCATGTCGGGTCGCGCCGTCGAGGCCGCGGGAGATGTCACCACGTTGCTGCTCGACAAGACCGGCACGATCACGTACGGCTCGCGTCAAGCGGCCGAGTTCATCCCGGTGCACGACGTCACCGAGCAGGAAGTGGCCGAGGGCGCGCTCGTGTCCTCGCTCGCCGATGAAACGCCCGAGGGGCGTTCGATCGTTGAACTGGCCGTCCGCGATTTCGGCCTGTCGGTGCTCGACGACCCGGGTGCAGTGCTCGTGCCGTTCACCGCTCAGACCCGCATGTCGGGCATGGACCTCACGACGGGTCGGTCGGTGCGCAAGGGTGCCGCCGATTCGGTCCGCCGCTTCGTGCAGGCCGAAGGCGGCCAGGTGCCGTTGGAGATGCTGCCGATCGTGGAGATGGTGTCCAATGACGGCGCCACCCCACTGGTTGTCATCGACAAGCAGCCCGGCGGGAACTGGAAGGTGCTCGGTGTCATCCGGCTGAAGGACACGGTCAAGCCCGGCATGCGTGAACGCTTCGACGAAATGAGGGCGATGGGCATCCGCACGGTGATGATCACCGGCGACAACCCGCTCACCGCCGCGGCCATCGCCCGCGAGGCCGGCGTCGACGACTTCCTCGCCGAAGCCACGCCCGAGGACAAGATGGCGCTCATCAAGCGCGAGCAGCTGGGCGGCAACCTCGTCGCCATGACCGGTGACGGCACGAACGACGCCCCTGCGCTCGCGCAGGCGGACGTGGGAGTGGCGATGAACACCGGTACGCAGGCCGCGAAAGAGGCCGGCAACATGGTCGACCTCGACAGCAACCCGACGAAGCTGATCGAGATCGTGGAGGTCGGCAAGCAGTTGCTGATGACCCGCGGCTCGCTCACCACGTTCTCCATCGCCAACGACGTGGCGAAGTACTTCGCCATCATCCCGGCGATGTTCTCGGGCGTGTTGCCTGCGCTTGACAAGTTGAACGTGATGAACCTCGGTTCGCCACGATCGGCGATCCTCTCGGCCGTCATCTTCAACGCGCTGATCATCATCGCCCTCGTGCCGCTGGCGCTGAAGGGCGTCAAGTTCCGGGCCGAGGCCGCGGCAGCCGTGCTGCGGCGCAACCTGCTCGTGTACGGCCTCGGCGGGGTCATCGCCCCGTTCATCGGCATCAAGCTCATCGACATCCTCGTTACCGCTCTGGGAGTGAAGTGACATGCGTTCATTCATCCGACAACTGCGCCCCGCCCTGCTCATCACCGCGTTCTTCACGGTCCTGCTCGGCGTGGTGTACCCGCTGGTTGCCACGGCAATCGGACAGGTTGCCTTCCACGACAAGGCCAACGGCTCGCTCATCGTTCGCGACGGCCAGGTCGTGGGCAGTTCGCTGATCGGCCAGACGTTCACCGCCCCTCAGTACTTCCACTCGCGGCCCTCGGCCGCGGGTGCGGGGTACGACGGGTCGGCGAGCTCGGGCTCGAACCTCGGCCCACTGAACCCCGATCTGCTCGCTGCGGTCGAAGAGCGCGTCGCCGCGTACCGCGATGAGAACGGGCTGGGTGCCGACGTGCTCGTGCCGGTCGATGCGGTCACCGCCTCCGGCTCGGGCCTCGATCCCCACATCTCGATCGCCAATGCCCGCTTGCAGGCACCTCGCGTAGCGAATGAGCGGGGCCTCGACCTGCAGGTCGTCCTCGGCATGATCGACGATCACACTGACGGCCGGTCGCTGGGCATCCTCGGCGAACCCGGTGTCAATGTGGTGACGCTCAACGTTGCGCTCGACGACATGAGCTGACCGATGGCGCGTGGATCGTTGCGCATCTACCTCGGCGCTTCACCGGGGGTGGGCAAGACCTACGCCATGCTGAATGAGGGCTTCCGTCGTGCAGAGCGCGGGACGGACGTCGTCGTCGGGGTGGTGGAGACCCATGGTCGGGTCTCCACCGCCGCGCAGGTGCGCACCCTCGAAGTAGTGCCCCGCGCTCGTGTGGAATACCGCGACACGGTGCTCGAGGAGATGGATATCGATGCCGTCCTCGAGCGCCGGCCCCAGGTGGTGCTGGTCGACGAGTTCGCCCACACGAACGCTCCGGGCAGCCGCCACGAGAAACGTTGGCAGGATGTCGAGGAACTGCTCGACGCGGGCATCGACGTCATCTCGACGCTGAACATCCAGCACCTGGAATCGCTGAACGACGTCGTCGGCCGGATCACCGGCACCCAGCAGCGCGAGACCGTGCCGGATGCAATCGTGCGCCGCGCCGACCAGGTGGAACTCGTCGACATGTCGCCGGAGGCCATCCGCCGGCGTATGGCGCACGGCAACATCTATCCGGCCGACAGGATCGACGCCGCCCTCTCGAACTATTTCCGGGCGGGGAACCTCGGTGCCCTGCGCGAGCTGGCCCTCCTGTGGGTCGCGAACCGCGTCGAGGAGTCGCTGTCGGTGTATCTCGCCGACCATGGCATCACCGAAGCGTGGGAGACACGCGAGCGGGTCGTGGTGGGCATCACCGGTGCTCCCAGCGGTGATGTGATCATCCGTCGTGCAGCCCGCATTGCCGGGCGGGTGGGCGGCGACCTGATCGGCGTTCACATTCTCAGCGACGATGGCTTGCGCAGCGAGCAGGGTGGGCACCTCGCCCAGCAGCGCCGGCTCGTCAGCGAGCTCGGCGGCCGCGTGCTCGAGGTGGTCGGCACGGATCGTGCCGCGGCGCTCGTCGCCTGTGCGCGTGCGGAGAAGGCCACTCAGCTCGTGCTCGGCGCGAGCAGCCGCAGCCGGTGGTTCGAGCTGTGGCACGGTTCGCTGGTGGCCAAAGTGGCCCGCTTGGCGTCCGATATCGATGTCCACGTGATCGCCCGCGACGCCGACTCCGACGTGCCATCAGCCGTGCGGTCCGACGGCGAGTCGCGGATCAAGGCCCCCCGTCCGCGACTCGCCGTCGCCTGGCTACTGACCATTGTCGGCCTGCCGCTGCTGACGATGGCGACGGCCCCGGCACGAGGATCGATCCGCCTCGAGACCGAACTCCTGCTGTATCTCGCTGCCGTCCTGTTCATCGCCGTGCTCGGGGGCCGGCTCGTGGCTGCAGTCGCTGCGATCGAGGCGTCCTTGCTGGCCAATTGGTTCTTCGTCGAGCCGATCCACACGTTCACCATCGCCGAACCCGAGAACATCGTGGCGATCGCGATCTTCCTGGCCGCCGGTATCACCGTCGGCACATTGGTGGATGTGGCCGCGAGGCGGTCGGGCGAGTCGCGCCGGGCGCGGGTCGAGGCCGAGGCCCTTGCGCGCGCCGCGGCGACGTTGGCGGCCGACCCGGACCCCTTGCCCGGCCTGCTCGAACAGCTACGCCTCACATTCGGTTTCCGCTCGGTCGGACTCGACGAGAAGCTCGCCGATGGTTGGCACCGGATCGCGGATGCCGACCAGGAGCCCGCTGATGGAGCCGAGGTCTCGTCCGCAGACGGGCACTCCGTGGAGCTGGCGACGGGGGCAGAGGGGGTTGCCCACAGGATCCTGTTCGTCGGCCGCCACCCGAGCGGCGACGACCAAAGAGTGCTGCGCGCCCTGCTCGATCAGCTCGCCGTCGCGCTCGAGTCGCGGCGTTTGGTTGCCGAGGCCGGCGAAGTGGAGATGTTGACGACGATGGACACGGTGCGCACGGCCCTGCTGCGCGCCGTGTCGCACGATCTGCGCACGCCGTTGTCGTCGATCAAGGCGATGGTGAGCGGCCTGCTCGACGAATCCGTGGAGTGGTCACCCGTGCAGGTCACGGATGCGTTGAAGGTGGTCGACGAGGAAACGGATCGCCTCAACCGGCTGGTGGGCAACCTGCTCGATGCGAGCCGCCTGCAGATCGGCACGCTCGCGATGTCCATCGCCGATGTCGATATTGCCGATGTGATCGCCCAGGCCCTGCACAGCGTCGGCCGTGACGCCGATTCGGTGGCGGTCGACGTGGCCGCTGACCTTCCCGCGGTTCGCGCCGACGGCGCGCTGCTCGAGCGCAGCCTGGCGAACATCGTCAGCAACGCGCTCAAGCACGGTGGATCAGAACCGCCTCGGCTCTCGGTCGGCGCGGTCGGGTCGAGTGTGCACCTGTGCGTCATCGACCGCGGGCCAGGCATCCCAGTCGGTCAGCGCAGTCGCGTCACAGAGCCGTTCCAGCGTCTTGGTGACGAACACAGCGCGGTGGAGGGCGTCGGTCTCGGCCTGTCGATCGCTCAGGGATTCGTCAACGCGATGGGTGGTGAGATGGCGCTCGATGACACGCCGGGCGGAGGGCTGACCGTCACCATCGTCCTACCCATCTCTGCCGCAACTCCGAACGAGCCAGATCGCGATTCGCCGCCAGTTCCGGCGGCCGGAGCAACGCCGTGACGCGGGTGCTCGTGGTCGATGACGAACGCCAGATCCGCCGAGCGCTCGCGCTGAACCTGGGGGCGCGGGGTTACGAGGTGTTCGAGGCCGACACGGGCGAGCGTGCCCTGACGGCGGTTGCCGCCGAGCACCCCGACGTCGTACTGCTCGACCTCGCCCTGCCGGGGATGGACGGGGTGCAGGTGATCGAGGCAGTCCGCGGCTGGAGCCCGGTGCCGATCATCGTGCTGACCGTGAGGGAGGACGAACAGTCCAAGGTGCAGGCGCTCGACGCCGGCGCCGACGACTATGTGACCAAACCGTTCGGCATGGCGGAGCTGATGGCGCGCCTGCGGGCAACGCTGCGCCGGGCTTCGGAGGCGACGAGCGACAGCGGCGAGGGTGCAAGCGTGACGACGGCATCGTTCCACCTCGATTTGATGGCGCTGCGTGCCGTGCTCCCCGATGGCACCGAGGTCCGCCTGACGCCCACGGAGTGGAAGATCGTCACCCACCTCGTGCAGCACTCCGGCCGCCTGGTCACGCGACGGCAACTGATCGAAGCGGTATGGGGGGAGGGCTACGACGCGTACCCGAACCTGCTGAGGGTGCACATGGCGCACATTCGCAGCAAGCTGGAGCGTGACCCGTCGCGGCCGATGCACTTCATCACCGACTCCGGCATGGGCCACCGCTTCGAGCCGTGAGGCTCACTCACCACAGGGCGCGAAGGTCGCTGTCGCGACGCAGGGCGATGGCCAATTGGTCGGCGAGGGCGACGGCCGTGCGCCGCTGTTCGCGGGTGACCCCCACCTCGGGATCAGGGTCGAGGACGATCTGGCCCAGGCGCACGCCGGCGGCCTCGACAGGAAGGGCGACCCCTTCGTCGGGCAGGGCGAAGCCGTCGCCGCGGTAGCGCTTGTCGGAGACGTCGATGCGTCCGTCGCGCTCGATCTCCGGCAGCGTGGTCTGGCTGGCGAGCGGCTCGAAGGTTGCACCACGAACCCGCAGGGTGGTGACCAACGCCTCACGAGTTGCGGGCCACACCTCGTCAGCCTTTGCCCCACCGCTGACGAGCGCACCGACCTGCTCGAGCGAGCGCATCGAGGCCAGGTGCGAACGGCGGGTGGCGCTCTGACGGGAGCGCGCGACGCCGAGCTCGCCGACGGCGAGACCGACCGCGAGGATGAGGACGACGGTGAGCACGTCGCGCATCGCGTGGATGCGCAGATCCATGTAGGGCTTCGTGTAGAAGAAGTTGAACGACAGCGATGCAGTGATGGCAGTGATGGCGCCGGCCACCCGACCACCGGTCGCCGCCGCGCCGATCACGACGAGGACAAGGACAAGAGCCATGTTGGCGCTGCCCACTCGGTCGCGCAGGGGCACCATCATGGCGGCCACGAGGATGGCTACTCCTGCAAATCCTGCGCCGACTCCGATTCGTTCTCCGGTGTTGCCGTCCATATCTCTACAGGGGTACACCTTGCACCCCAGGCCTGGCGAGGCTCTGAACGCGGTCTTGACGCGACGGGGGGCGGATTTGACGCGTTGACCACTGCACTGGCCGGCCAGTGCCGTCGTTCTCCCACACGGTGACGGCATCGCGCCCGGTGTTAGCGTCGTCCCCATGCCTGGGGTGGATCTGGCAACTGTCGAGCGCGTCGCTGATGCTCTGTTCGCCGAGGATGCGGCGCACGGCCGCACCCTCGCGCTGGTCGTGATGCGCGCGGGAGCGGTGGTGTTCGAGCGCTACGGCATCCTGCCCGACACGGTGTTCGGCCCCGGCGGTGCGGTCACCGCGGACACGCCGCTGGTGTCGTGGAGCATGGCCAAGAGCATCACTCACGCTGCGGTGGGCATCCTCGTGGCGGAGGGGCGGCTGCAGCTCGCCGCACCCGCACCGGTGGCCGCGTGGCGGGGCACGGCGAAGGAAGCGATCACGCTGCAGCACCTGCTGGAGATGCGCGACGGGCTGGAGTGGAGCGAGGACTACGTCGATGCGGCCACCAGCCACTGCATCGAGATGCTGTTCGGCGCCGGTGCCGGCGACATGGCCGCCTATGCCGCCTCGCGGCCGCTCGTCCACGCGCCCGGCACCGTGTGGAACTACTCCAGCGGCACCACCAACATCGTCGCCCGGATCGTCGGCGACGCGGTGGGCGGCGGCCGTGAGGGGATCGAGGCGTTCCTGCACGATCGCCTGTTCGACCCGGCCGCGATGGCCAGCGCCTCGCCGCGGTTCGACGACGCGGGCACGTTCGTCGGATCGAGTTATGTGTATGCGACGGCTCGCGACTTCGCCCGCTTCGGTGAGCTGTACCGCAACGACGGTGTCGCCACTGACGGTGCCCGGGTGCTGCCCGCGGGCTGGCGCGACCACGGGCGGACGTTCACTGCCAGCGATCCCGAGGGCGAGTTCGACTACGGCGCCCACTGGTGGCTGTGGCCGGATCTACCGGGCAGCTTCGCCGCCCATGGCTACGAGGGCCAGTACACAGTGGTCGTTCCCGACTGTGAACTCGTCGTTACCCACCTCGGGAAGGTCGCGGCGGAGCAGCGCCCGCTCCTCAGCGAGCGCCTCCGCGAGGTTGTTCGATCGGCTAGCAATGGTGCGTGACGTTGGACCCGGCCGGCAATCACTCCGGTAATCACACCGGCGAGCTGCCCCGCGTCTCGCTCGACGACACGGGTGGTCCGCCGCGCCCGCGGCGCCATCGGCCCTGGCACTTCACGCTGAAGCTGGGTGCCTTCGTCGTCATCGTCTACTTCGGCGCGGCCACGATCATCCCTGGCATCCGCAAGTCCACTGGTGAGCTCAGCAACGTCAGCCCGTGGTTGCTGCTGCTCGGTCTGGGACTGGAGATCGCCGCGCTCTACTGCTACTCGCTGCTCACCAAGGCCGCGCTCGGGGACGCCGGCGACCGCCTCTCGTCCCTGCGTCTGTTCCGCATCCAGATGAGCACGAAGGCGTTGTCGAGCATCGTGCCGGGCGGCAGCGCTGCGGGTTCCGCGCTCGGCTACCGGTTGATGACGCTCAGCGGGGTGCCCGGTCCGGATGCCGGATTCGCGCTGGCCACGGCCGGGCTGGGATCGGCGGTCGTGCTCAACCTCGTGTTCTGGGCTGGCCTGCTGGTGTCCATCCCGATCCGCGGGGTCAACCCCGGGTATGTCACGGCTGCTGTCGCCGGCATCGTCCTGATGGTCATTGCGGGCGCACTCGTAGTCGGCCTTCTCGAAGGGCAGCACACCGCCGAGCGGGTCATCCGCTGGATCGCCCGACGGATGAAGCTCAGCGAAGACCGTGCCTCGGCCGGCGTTCGTCAGGTGGCCGCCCGCCTGGAGGATCTCGTTGCCGACCGCGCCCTGCTGATGCGGGTGATCGGGTGGGCAGCGGCAAACTGGCTGCTGGATGCCGCCGCGCTGTGGGTCTTCTTGCGGGCGTTCGGCGAATCGACCGATGTGGATGCCTTGATCGTCGCGTTCGGGCTCGTCAACGTGCTCGCGGTCATCCCCATCACCCCCGGCGGCCTCGGGATCATCGACGGTGGCCTGCCGTTGGCCCTCGCCGGCTTCGGGCTCACGAAGGCCACCGCCGTCCTCGGCACCGCCACGTACCGCCTCGCGCAATACTTCTTCCCGATCTTCCTCGGTGGGCTGCTCTACGCGTCGCTGCGCATGGGGCCCTTCAGCATCAGGCGCCGCGACAAGCTGCAGCGTCTGCGTGAACTCGCCGGTGAGGCGGCCGAGAGCCGCGAGAGCGTGCTCGACTTCTCGGCACGCTTCAGCCGCCGCCGGCGCACCGGCGACCCCGGCGACCCCGACGACCCCGACGACAACGAGCTTCCGAGCACCGGCGAGTGAACGACGCCGCTGTCGCAGCGGTGCTCGCGTGGGGCCAGCCGCGCCTGCGTGCCCTGCCGTGGCGCAATTCCCGGGATCCGTGGGCCGTCCTCGTCAGCGAAGTGATGCTGCAGCAGACCCAGGTGGCGCGGGTGGAGCCGAAGTGGCGCGAGTTCATCGCCACCTATCCGACGGCGGCGGCGTGTGCGGCGGCGCCGTTGGGTGACGTGCTTCGCAGTTGGCAGGGCCTGGGCTATCCGCGTCGCGCCCGCGACCTCCACGCGACGGCCACAGTGGTGGCAGCGGCCGGTGCCTTCCCGGGCGACCTGCCCGGGTTACTCGCCCTTCCCGGCGTGGGCGCGTACACCGCGCGGGCGGTGCTCGCGTTCGCGTTCGAGGCCGACGCTGCGGTCGTCGACACGAACACCGCCCGGGTGTTCGCCCGACTGGCCGGCCGCCGGTTGACCGCACGCGAGGCGCAGGCGGCCGCGGACGCAGCGCTGCCGATGGGGGAGTCGTGGGTGTGGAACCAGTGCCTGATGGATCTCGGCGCGACCGTGTGCCGCCCGCGGCCGGCGTGTGACGAGTGCCCCCTGCGCGTGGGTTGTGCGTGGCGCGGCCAGGGCGCCGATCCCGCGCTCGGCTCGGCTGGTGTCAGCCGTGCGCAGTCACGATTCGAGGGCAGTGAACGCCAGGCCCGGGGTCGCCTGATGAAGGCGCTCGCGGCCGCGCCGGTGCGCGTGGAAATGGCGCCGCGGGTGCTCGCTCATCGTGCGGCGGAGCGACTGGTGGACGACCTGCGCGCCGAGGGCCTCGTAGTTCTCGAGGCTGGCGTGCTGCGCCTGCCCTGACGCCGGCTCAGGTGGCCGAGAGCGTCGCCGCGGTGAGGTTGCCGCGGAGCACTTCACCGGCGGCGGTCAGGTGGATCATGTCGACGCTGTTGATGTAGAGCGAAGCCGATGGGGCGACTGCCGCGGCCCAGCCGATGATCACCGTGTTCGGCCCTGGCAGGCGAGCGTTCCACTGGTTCTCGTAGTTCGTGTTGGGCTCACCGAGGCGGGTACGGACGTCGATCCAGTACATCGGCACCGTGACGGTGCCCACCGCGTTGCGTCCCTTCTGGATCGTGGCGGCGTACGTGCTGATCGTCCCGCGGGCGTCGTTGGTGCCCAGTGCCAACACCCAGCGCACGGTGGACAATCGCCACACCGGGTCGCTGCTCTTGATGCGGGCCACCTCTTGCACGCCCGACGGGATCTCGTTGGTCGCGACGCTGGTCCGGCGGGCCACCTGGCCGTCGATACACACGGGGCCGAAGCCGGCGTCGATCAGGCCGCGCATCGTCTCCTCGCTCGCCGCGACGGTGAGCGAATCGCCGACCAGGGCGACCGCCCCGCGAAGCCCCGGCCGCGGGTAGAAGGAGACCTTCCAGTAGTACCACTCGCTGGAAACGACGTCGACGTACCACCGCTGCGCCGGGTCAATGGAGGCCGCCACTTTCGTCCCAGTGCCACTGAGACAGCCGCCGTGATCCGGCGCGGCGAGTGGCGTTTCCACCTGGGTGCGCTCGCCGCGCACCGCCAACGAGCTGGGGTCGGCGGCACCGTCGACCTTGCTGGTCGTTCCTGAGGCCGCCGCGTGCGCGACCGCGCCGCCGATGACGGCGACAGTGGCGAGTGCGAACAGGGCGCGGCGGCGGGAGGGAACGGCTGACATGGCGGAACGGCAAGTGTATTCCCGACCCGCTTCGGCCAGGCTTCAGCGGATGAAGGTGACGATGCGCTCGTTGACCGCCGCGGGCTGCTCGAGCTGCAGGAAGTGGCCCGCGGCCTCGATGTACTCGATCGTCACGTGGGGCGGCACCGTCGCGGCCATGTGCGCCACGACGTCGACGCCGATGCAGCCGTCGTCGCGGCCGTGCAGGTAGAGCGTCGGCTGGGGCGGCACGGCCTGGGTGGCGGCTTGCGCGGCGTCGAGCGCTGGGTCTTTCAGTCCGTCGCCCAGCGTTGCCCGGTAGTAGCCGATCGCTGCGGTGAGGTTCGCCGGGTCGCGCAACGACTGCTTCACCAGGGCGAGATCCGCCGCGGCGTCGTGCCCCGGTGACCAGTCGGCCCACAGCACGTCGATGACGGCCATGTCGTTCCCGGGGACGATGAAGTCGGCGAGGGGCGACTGGAAGAAGAACATGTACCAGCTGCGCTTCAGCTGCCGAAGGTCGGTGAGGAAGGCGACCGGCACGGCGTTCGCCGTGGGCACGGACATCGCCACGACCTTGCTCCAGCGTTCAGGCGCGAGCGTCGCCGCGGCATAGACAGCGGTGGCGCCCCAGTCGTGACCGATGACCACGGCCCGCCCGTCGCCGCCGAGTACCTCGTGGAGTGCGTTGGCGTCGACACCCAGAACGCCCGATTGGTAGCGGCCATCAGCGGGCACCGCGGTGGGCGCATACCCGCGCATGAACGGGGCGACCGCCCGGAATCCGGCCGCGGCAAGCTCGGGGAGGAGATGGCGCCATGTGTGGGCAGTGTCGGGGAAGCCGTGCAGACAAAGGGCCAGCGGGGCCGCCGGGTCGCCGGCCTCGAGGTACGCGAACTCGACCCCGTTGGCGTGAACCCGGCCCTCACTGAATGCCGCCATGCCCGCAAGCTATCGGAGGTGCGACGGACGTCACGGGTCGGAATTGTTTACCGGCTCATGGCCGGGGACCTAACGTGAGGTTTCGCAGGAGGTGCGTTTTGGGAATGCAGGTCCGGTTCTTCGGCGTGCGCGGTTCTACACCGTGTCACGGCGACGCTGTCGCGAGATACGGGGGCAACACGTCCTGCGTCGCGGTGCTCGTACCCGGCCATGGCCCGCTGTTCTTCGATCTCGGCACGGGAGCGCGCTACCTCGGCGTCGACGAGGCACACGACGGCACGTTCCGCGGCACCTGCCTGCTCAGCCACCTCCACTGGGACCACACCCAGGGCCTGCCGTTCTTCACCCCGCTGCACTCGGTGGGCGCCGAGCTCGACGTGTACGCGCCTTCGCAGGACGACGGGCGCCCTGTTGCCGAGGTCATCGCCGAGGTGATCAAGCCGCCCCTCTTCCCGATCGGTGTGGCCCAACTGCCGGGCACCCTGCACTTCCACGACACCGGCGACAGCGACTTCCTCCTCGGCGAGATCAAGGTGATGGCGCGTCGCGTGCCTCACGTCGGTCCCACCCTCGGCTTCCGGCTGGAATGGGAGGGCCACTCGGTCGCCTACCTCAGCGATCATCAGCAGCCCCATGACGGTGAAATGTCGGTGAGCGATGCCGCGCGGGAGATCGCCGAAGGTGTCGATCTGCTCATCCATGATTCGCAGTACACGAACCCGGAGTTCGCCCTGAAGAGCACGTGGGGACACTGCACGATCGACTATGCGTTGTGGATGGCCGAGGCCTGCCACGTGCACACGCTGGCGCTGTTCCACCACGACCCCACGCGTACCGACGCCGACCTCGACATCATGCGCGACGAGGCGCTCGCCGCCGGAGCGAGGGGCGGCTTCGAGGTGTTCGTGGCGGCCGAGGGCATGACCGTCGCGGTGGGGTGATCGTGCACCGAGGATCCTTCGGGGCGATCGCTGCTGTGCTGGTCGCGCTCGTGTTCTTGTTGTCCGGCATCACCAAGGTTGCTCGCCCGTCGCTGTGGCGCAGCGAGGCGGCGGGAATGGGCGTGCACCGCTTCCTGGTGCCCTTCGTGCCGTGGGTGGAGGTCGTGCTCGGGGCGCTGCTGGTGGCCCAGGTGCAACGACACATCGTTGCCTGGTTCGCCGTCGGCCTGCTCGTGGCCTTCACCGCCATCATCGCCCTGCGGCTCAGCCAGGGCAGCCATCCACCGTGTGCGTGTTTCGGCGCGTTGAGCGCCAAGCCGATCGCTTCTGGCAATCTCGTGCGCAATGCTGTGTTCGTGGCGGTGGCGGTGGCCGCCGCGCTGCTCTGAGGCAGTTCGGTCAGGCCAATTCGGTGAGCAGGAACGTGAGGATGCGTGACTCGTCGCGCCACACCTCATAGCGGCCGCTCGGGCCACCATGGCCGGCGCCCATCTCGCAGCGCATCAGCAGGGTTGCGTCGTTCGTGCGCACTTCTCGCAGCTTGGCGACCCACTTGGCGGGCTCGTGGTAGCTCACCCGCGGGTCGTTCAGGCCGGCGGTGATGAGCAGGGCTGGGTAATCGGCCGCCACCGTGTGGTCATACGGCGAGTAGGAGAGGATGTACTCGGCCATCGGGGAGGTACGCGGGTCGCCCCACTCTTCCCACTCGGTGACCGTGAGCGGCAGCGAGGGATCGGACATCGTCGTGACGATGTCGACGAAGGGCACCTCGGCGACGCCGGCGCGGAACAGATCCGGCCGCGTCGTGACACACGCCCCGACGAGGAGGCCTCCCGCGCTGCCGCCGCGGATCGCGATTCGGGCGGGGTCGGCGAGCCCGTTCGCAACGAGGTGGTCGACGCAGGCGAGTGTGTCGGTGAACGTGTTGCGCTTGTGCTGCAGCTTGCCCTGCAGGTACCAGTCGCGGCCCAACTCGCCACCGCCGCGGGGATGCACCAGCGCCCACACCGCGCCGCGATCGAGCAACGACAGCCGGGCCACGGAGAACCACGGCGGCATCGACGCCTCATAGCTGCCGTATCCGTAGACGACGAGGGGCGCGCTGCCGTCGGCCGTGGCGTCGACGCAGTGCACCACGTCGACGGGCACGTGCACGCCGTCGGCGGCTGTCGCCCACAGGCGGCGGCTGACATAGCGAGTGAGGTCGGCGCCGGGCACCGGGGTGCGCTTCAGCGTGGTGCGTTCACCCGTGCGCACGTCCTCCTCGAAGACGGTGAGCGGTGTCGTGAGCGACTGCACCACGAAGCGCACCGTCGTGGCCGTCCACTCCGGGTTCGAGTCGAGTTCTAGGTCGTGGGGTTCGTCGGCGCCGATGACGGTGCGTTCGGCGCCATCGCGGAACAGGATGCGCAGCCGCGGCTGAGCGTTGGCCCACTCGTGCACGACGAGGTGCTCGGCGAAGGCCTCCACCGAGGTGATCCGCCGACCCGGCTCGTGGGCGACGAGTTCGGTCCAGTCGCCCGGGGCGTCGATCGGCGCGGTCATCAGCCGGAAGTCGGTGGCATCGAGGTTGGTGAGCACCACCCAGCGGTCGCCCCAGTGGTCGAGCGTGTACTCGATGTCGGCGCGTCGGGCAGCCACCAACGCCGGCGCGGACGACGGAGCCCCGGCGGGCACCAACCACACTTCGGAACTCACCTTGCTCGCGGTCTCGATGACGATCCACTCGCCGCTGCGGCTGAGGTCGATGTACACATAGAAGCGCTCGTCGGGCTCCTCGAAGACGATCTCGTCGGCCGATTGCGGCGAACCCAACCCGTGACGCCACACGGTGCTCGGCCGCATCTGCTCATCCGCGGTGACATAGAACAGCACGTTGCCGTCTGCCGACCAGGCGGTACCGCCCCACGTAGTGGCGGTGAGCACGTCGGCGAGTTCGGCCCCGGTCGCGAGGTTGCGGAACCGCATGGTGTATTGCTCGCTGCCGTCGGTGTCGCTGCTCCACGCCAGCAGGGTGTGCTGCGGGTTGACGTCGAAGGCGTTCACCGAGAAGTACTCGTGACCGGCCGCCTCGGCGTTCTCATCGAGCAGCGGCTGTTCGGTCGCGGTGTCGGCGCCCGTGCCGCGGCAGTGGATCGGGTACTCGGCGCCCTCCTCCGTGCGCGTCACGTACCACCACGGACCCTTGCGGACCGGCGCACTGAGATCGGTCTCCTGGACCCGCGATTTGATCTCGCCGAAGATCGTGTCGGTGAGATCCGCATGTTCGGCAAACCACGCATCCGACCAGGCGTTCTCGGCCGCTAGGTAGGCGATCGTGTCGGGGTCGTCTTTGTCGCGCAACCACGCCCACGGGTCGGGGGCGGCGCCCGTGGGACGCGGCCAGGTGTGCTCGACGCGCTTGGCGATGGGTTGCTGCACGGCGGTCAGGGTAACGTTCCCGGCCTGATGCGGGTGTGGATCGACCAAGACCTGTGCACGGGCGACGGCCTGTGCGTCGACCACTGCCATGACGTGTTCACGCTCCTGGAGGACGGAATCGCCTACGTCGTCCAGGCCGAGCGGGCACTCAACGATCCGGGCGGGTCGGGGAGCCTGGCCGCCGTCGAGCGGCGTTACGAGCAGAACGTGATCGATGCCGCGACGGCCTGCCCTGGCGAGTGCATCTTCATCGAGATGGAGGTCGTGCCCGCGCCTTCACAGATCGCTCACATCCGGGGTGCATCCTGAGCATGTGAGCGTTCGCGACGAGATCTGCCGGCTGCACCGTCGAGCCGGGTTCGGACTCCCCATCGCCGATCTGCGCCGTGCCGTCGACCGTGGCGTCGGCGCCGAGGTCGAACTGCTGCTCGGCGCGGTGCCCGCGGCTGACCCGTGGGACGACGCTCGACTGCCGCTCGAGCCGAGGAATCGGGGTGCTGCGGTCTACGCGATCCACACCTGGGTGGAGACGATGGTGGCGAGCGAGGCACCGCTCGCGGAGCGGGTCGCGTGGATGTGGCACGGCCACTTCGTGAGTGCCCTCGACAAGGTGCGGGTCGCCCGGTTGATGGTCGATCAGGTGCGCCTCTTGCGTCGCGCCGGGCGCGGGCCGTTCCGCGACCTGCTGAGGGCGGTGACGATCGACCCGGCGATGCTCGTGTACCTCGACCTGCGTACATCCACCGGTGCCGAGCCCAACGAGAACTATGCCCGCGAGCTGCTGGAGCTGTTCACGCTGGGAGAGGGCAACTACAGCGAGGCGGATGTCAAAGCCGGGGCCGTCGCGCTCACCGGTTGGACCCTCGTGCGTGGTGAGGGCTCAGCCGCGTTCCGGCCCCGCCGTCACGACGACGCGTACCATCGGTACCTCGGACGCGACCAGGTGCATGACCTCGACACCGTCGTCGATGCCGTCATGGCCCATGCGTCGTTGCCGGTTTGGATCGCCTCCACCGTCGCCGCGGAGTTCCTCGGCACTGCGGATCCGGCGTTCGTCGCCGAATTGGCGGAGCGGTTCAGCGCAGCCGGGTTCGATGTCGGGGAACTCGTGCGCGCCGCCCTGGAGGCCGTCGTGACGACGGATGGTGCCCCGATCGTGCTCGCCCCGCTGCCGTGGTACGTGATCGCCAGGCGGGTCACGGGTTCGGTGCCCGACCCTCGCCAGACGGCGCCGCTCCTGCGGGCCGCCGGTCAGCTGCCGATGCTGCCTCCGAACGTGGCCGGCTGGCCGGGTGGCGCCGCGTGGTTCTCGGCGAGCAGCCTCGTTGCCCGCGCCAACCTCGCCGCAGTGGTGGCCGCCTCCGTCCCAGACGGTGAGGTGCTCGCCGCCGCGCACGGTGATGACCCTTCCGCTCTGGCCGATGTGCTCGGCCTTCCCGCCGCCGGCTTCGGCCCGGAGTCGGCTGCCGCGCTGGCCGCTGCCGCACGTGGCCCGGATCGCCTGGCGGTGGCGCTCATCACCCCGGAGTTCGTGATCGCATGACTGCCGGGAACACTCACCCCATCGGCCGCCGCCGCTTTCTCGGCCTCGGTGCCGGCATCGTTGCCGCCGGCCTCGCCGCCTGCGACGACCGCGGACGGGGCACGGAAACGATCGTCGGCACGGCGTCGACCAGTTCGCCGCCTTCCTCCGGACCGGCGAGTGGTGCGTTCGCCGGTGAGTTCGCCGGCCGCCGCCTGGTCGTCGTGCAGATGAACGGCGGCAACGATCTGCTCAACACCCTGCCGCCGACAGACGGCCGCTACCGCGACCTAAGGCCGACGCTGGCGATCCCCGAGCAGGACGTCGTCGCGTTGAAGGGGATCACCGATGCCGGCCTGCACCCGAGCCTGGCCGGGCTGGGCTCGCTGTGGGAGAGCGGTGAACTGGCGATCCTGCGCGGTATCGGATTCGACGACCCGAACCGGTCGCACTTCGTATCGCTCGACCGCTGGTGGCGGGCCGACGATCTGACCGCGCCTGGTTGGCTGGGCCGTGTGATCGACGGTCTTCCCGAACAGGCGCCCCTGCTCGCGGTGGCACTCGGTGCGAGCGCCCCGTTGCTGAACGGGATCGCCGCCAACCCCACCGTGGTGACCAGCCCCGGCTCCTTCAGTTGGATCGGCATCGACCCGCGATCGATCGCGGCGCTGGCCGCCGGCGCTGGCGACGACCTGTCGGCGCAATTGCGGGCCGCATATGGCCGCGCTGGCCGAGCGGTCGGCGAGTTCGCCGGGGTCACGGGATCGCGGCCCGAGTCGGACGAATTGCCCGATCGGGAGGGTGCGGCAACGATCACCGACGGCCTGTCCGTCGCGGCCCAGCTCTTGGCTGCCGACGTGGGGACTCGCTTGGTGGTGGTGAGCGCGGCGGGGTTCGACACCCACTCCGGACAGACCGCCACCCACTCCCGCCTGCTCGCCGACCTCAACGACGGCATCGTCGCCTTCCGCTCGGCGATCGAGGCCGCGGGGCTGAGCGACGACGTGTTGCTCGTGACCACGAGCGAGTTCGGCCGGCGGGCCGCGGAGAACGGCAGCGGTGGCTGCGACCACGGCGCGGGTGGGCTCTCGCTGGCGATCGGCCGCGGTGTCGCCGGGGGTATGTACGGCGAGGTCGACTTCGGCAACCTGCTCGACGGGGATGTACGGCCGAACGTGCACCCGTTCGCTCTCTACACGGCCTGCCTCGATTGGATCGGCGCCGATGCCGAGCAGGTGCTCGGCCGCCGCGACGAGTCAACGGCATTGTTGCCGCGCTGATCGCCGAATGGCGTCGGTTCAGGCGATGGCGAGCGCGGCGATGATGTTGGCGAGGTCGCCGGGAGCGGAGAGCATCGGCGAGTGGTCGGTGTGCAGCGTGTGCACCGCGCTACAACGGGCCGCCATCGCGTCCTGGTGGGTGAGCGGCACGCAGCGATCGCCGGTACAGCGCACATAGGTGGTTGAGAAGCGGTTCCATCCCGAGCCGGTGACGGTCTGCACGAAGCTGGCCACCGGCTGGGGGTCCAGGCGGGCGACTGCCGCGTCCTGCACCGCTGGGGGCGCACAGCCATACAGGGCAGGGATCGCCGCGACGGGGTCGAGCAACAGGACGTCGCCGAGTCGGCTGCGTGCGTCGCCGAGCAGCGACGGCGGTTCCTCGGGCACCCCGTCGAGCACGCCGATGTGGCGCATCGAGTCGCCCTCGTCGAGCACGAACGCGGCGACGTACACCATGTGGTGGATGCGTTCGGTCCACATTGCGGCTTGGCCGATCACCGCCCCGCCGTAGCTGTGGCCCACGAGCACCACGTCGTGACCGATGCGGTCAATCGCGTCGACCACACAGCGGGCGTCGCCGTGCAGGTCGCCGAGGGGTGCTGCGGACACGCCGTGGCCGGGCAGTTCGACCGCGAGCGATGGCACGCCGCGACGGTCGAGTTCTGCCTGAACCGCCGCCCAACTCCAAGAGCCGTGCCAGGCACCGTGGACGAGCAACACGGGGATCATGTCTCGGACCCTACTTCCGCGTTCCTGGTGGCGCGGCGGCGCAGCAACGACCGGATTGCGAGGGCGACCACCAGGGCGGCGAGCAGGAAGCCGATCGCGAGCACGAGCCGTTTCATGCCTTCGAAGGTCGCACTGTGGGCCGCGTCGAACGCTTCGTGCGACTTGACCTTGACGGTGTCGGTGTCGCCGCTGTCGAACGCGTGCCGCGCCGACGCGAGTGCGCCGTCCACATCGCTGCCGATGAGGCCGAGCCAGTCGAGTGCGCCGCTGTTGTCCGCGTCGGCGCGGATCGCGATGGCAAGCAGGGGGGCGACATCGGCGCGCGCCTCGATGGCCGCGGCTGCCGCGGTGAAGTCGGTCGTCGCGGCCTCGTAGGCCGCGCGGAGGTCGTCGGGCACCGCGATATCCGTGCCTTCGAGATCGGTGACGAGGGCGTCGCGCAGGTCGAGCACCGTCTCGGCCTTCTTCATCCGCGCGATCGCCTCTGTGAACGACCACGTGTCCATCGCACGGCGCACGCCGAGCGGGGGTGCCCACTCGCCGCCGTGCTGTTGCAGCGACATGTACGCGGCGCGGGCGCGGGATCGCTCGGTGAGGAGATCTTGGGTGGATTCGTCGACCAACGGCTGGAGCAGGGCCGAAGCCTGCTGTGAGCCACCGATTTCCTCGGCGAGGTCGAGGAAGTGCATCCAGTCGATGGTGGTGGTGGGCGTTTCGCCGAGGTCGTAGGCCCCCGTGCCGGTCTCGATGCGCTCGAGCACAGCGGCCATCTTCTCCGAGCCGATCTCGTCGACGATGCCGGCCACGGCGACCGTCGCTGGTGGGTACAGCTCGGGCACCGGCACGCCCCCGAGCTGGTGGAGTGCGGCGTCGGTATACACGTCGGCGAGGCCTTCGGCGAGCCACTGGTCGCTGAACGACTCGGACCCGAACCATGCGCTCGCCAAACCGCGCAACAGCGAGCGCTGGTCGAGCTGCTCACCGGCCTGTGCTTCGCCACCCGTCGTCGGCCAGTTCGTGGCGCCGAGCCCGCCCGGGGTGTACGCCTCGTGGATCACGAACGTACCCGACACGGGCCATGACCTGCCGATGGCCTGCTCGAGCGCCGGCACGGCGTCGGCGAGACCTCCGCGAACATGATCGATCCATTCGCTGTCGCCGGGCCAACCGCGCAGGTCGAAGCGGCGCCCGTCGAGATCGAGCTCCTCGCTGTTGGCATCGTTGTCGTCGCGGCCGGCGATCAGCGCCTGGTATGTGTCGGGCTGAGGGATCGCCGATCGCGTGTAGACGGTGTCCGCCCCCTCCACCGCACTCGACCAGCCGGGGCCGAGGGTGTCGAGCGTGAGCGAACTGGGGACGACGACGGTGAGCGATGAGCCGCCCGGACGCCCCGCGCCCCAGGCGACGAAGGCGACGTACCCGGCGCCGACCCTGGCCGGTGCCGCTGAGCGGGGTGCGCCGCCGGGCACGTCATAGGTGACGAGGAGCGCGGCTTGGCGCCCGTAGTCGAGGCATTCGGCGAGCGTGATCTCGATCTCGGTGGTCGCGGCGCCGCTCGCGGCGGGCAGTACTTCGACCTGCTCGACGACCGTGCGCTTGATGGCCCGGAAGCCCGTGGCGCCCAGTGGCACCTTGAGGTGGAAGTTCGTGTAGCACACGCGGGCCCCGTCGGCGCCGTCGTTGGCCACCCTGATGTCGGCCGACACATGGATCACACCTGCGGCCAAATCGACGGTGTAGGTGTAGTCGCCGTGGCGCACGGGCGCGGTCTGGGAGGGCGCCGCGAGCGCCGATGCACTGGGCTCCGCCAGTGCGGGTGCCACGAGCATGGCGACGGAAAGGGCGGCGACCAGCCTCTGGTTCACGGGTCGACAGTATCGCCGTCGTCGCCGCCGTGCTCTGGCTCGGCGGGGTTGTCGGCGTGGGCGGTGGGCAACCGGTGTCCGAATTGTTACTATGGCCGTAGTGGAAATCCCCGCCCGTGATCGGAGCACCGGATGACGTCGTTCGACCTCGACCTCAGCAAGTACAACCTCGGCTGGAGTGACAGCGACGTGGAGTACGCGTTCAAGCCCGTGAAGGGCTTGAACACCGGCGTCGTCGACCAGATCAGCTGGTGGAAGGGCGAGCCGCGCTGGATGAGCGACATGCGTCGGCGCAGCCTGCGCCTGTTCGACCGCAAGCCGATGGCGGAGTGGTTCGCGGTGAACATGCCCGACATCGACTTCCAGGACATCTACTACTACCTGCGCCCCGCCACCGACCAGGTGAGCGAGTGGGACGACCTGCCCGAGCAGATGAAGGCCACGTACGAGAAGCTCGGCATCCCCGAGGCCGAGCGCAAGTACCTCGCCGGCGTGACCGCACAGTATGAAAGTGAAGTAGTTTTTCATAGGAATCGCTCAGATTTGGAAGCGCAGGGGATCCTGTTCTGCGACATGGACACCGCGCTGCGCGAGTACCCCGACCTGGTGAAGCGCTACTTCGGTACGGTCATCCCGCCCGGCGACAACAAGTTCTCCGCGCTCAACACGAGTGTGTGGTCGGGCGGTTCGTTCATTTATGTCCCGCCGGGCGTGGAGTGCGAGATGCCGCTGCAGGCGTACTTCCGCATCAACAGCGAGAACGCCGGCCAGTTCGAGCGGACGCTGATCATCGCCGACGAGGGCAGCCAGGTGCACTACATCGAGGGCTGCTCGGCCCCCGTGTACACGAACGACTCGCTGCACTCCGCCGTCGTGGAGATCGTGGTGAAGCCGTCGGCCCGGGTCACCTATACCACGATCCAGAACTGGTCGCCGAACGTCTACAACCTCGTCACCAAGCGGGCGCGGGTGGAAGCCGAGGGCCACATGGAGTGGATCGACGGCAACATCGGTTCGAAGCTGACGATGAAGTACCCGAGCGTGTACCTCGTCGGCCCGAAGGCCACCGGTGAGGTGCTGAGCGTCGCCTACGCCGGCGCCGGCCAGCACCAGGACGCAGGTGCCAAGATGGTGCACGCGGCGCCGGAGACGACTTCCAAGATCGTGTCGAAGAGCATCTCCAAGGACGGGGGCATCACTGCCTACCGCGGCCTCGTGCGCGTCGAGGAAGGCGCCTACGGCTGCAAGAGCCATGTGCAGTGCGACGCGCTGATCCTCGACGACCAGAGCGAGAGCCGCACGTTCCCGTACATGGAGGTCGGCGAGCGCGACGCACAGATCGGCCACGAGGCGACGGTGTCCAAGATCGCCGATGAGCAGCTCTTCTACCTCATGTCGCGCGGTCTATCGCAGGAACAGGCGATGGGCATGGTGGTGAACGGCTTCATCGAGCCGATCACCCGCACCCTGCCCATGGAGTACGCCGTCGAATGGAGCCGGCTCATCGAGCTGCAGATGGAAGGTTCCGTCGGCTGAGGCGTTCTAACCTCGCGGCATGGCGCTGAAGAACAGGTTGCCGGAGCGGATGTTCACCCAGTTGCTCTCGCCGAGTGAGCAGTACCTGATCGGGTTGCGTGCCCTGTCGGTGGGTGGCGTGAAAGCGCTGGCCTGGGGCGCCGGGTCGGCTGGTCAGGCCGGACTCGTTGCCACTGACCGTCGGCTGGCGCTGTGCTCCTTCGACCGACTCGGTCGTCCGGACGCGGTGGTCGCGTCGCTGCCGTACGGCGACATCGTGACGATGAACGTCTCACGCACCAAGGTTGCGTTCACGTCGCTCGGCGTCGTCGAGCTTGTGCTCCCCGACGGCTCGAACTTCCAGTTCGAGTCCACCGCCGGCACCGTCGACGAGTTCGCCGAGATCGTTCGCCCGCGCCTCAGCACTCGATGATGTTGACAGCGACAGGGGTGGGGGCGAGGTGGCGGAACGTGACGGCGAGGCCGCCCCGGGCCGTCTCCTTGTACTTCTCGTGCATGTCGCGGCCGGTGTCGCGCATGGTGGCGATGGCCTGATCGAGCGACACCAGGTGGGTGCCGTCGCCATGCAGCGCGAGGCGGGCGGCGTTGATCGCCTTCATCGCCGCCATCGCATTGCGTTCGATGCAGGGCACCTGCACGAGCCCGCCGATCGGGTCGCACGTGAGGCCCAGGTTGTGTTCGAGCGCGATCTCGGCGGCGTTCTCGACCTGCGACGGTGAGCCGCCCATCACCTCGGCCAGTCCGGCCGCCGCCATGGCACACGCTGAACCCACCTCGCCCTGGCAGCCGACCTCCGCTCCGGAGATGGAAGCGTTCATCTTGAACAGGCTGCCGATCGCGGCGGCGGTGAGGAGGAACCGATGGGCGCCGGCTTCGTCGGCGCCGGGCACGAAGCGTTCGTAGTAGAGCAGCACGGCCGGCACGATGCCAGCAGCGCCGTTCGTCGGGGCAGTGACCACGCGCCCGCCGGCGGCGTTCTCCTCGTTGACGGCCAACGCGAACACGTTGACCCAGTCGAGCGCGGCGAGCGGGTCGTGCGGTGCAGTGGCCTCCGACTCGAGCGTGCGTCGTAACGCGGCGGCGCGGCGCTGCACGTGGAGACCACCGGGCAGCTCGCCCTCGTTGCGGCAACCCCGCGCGACACAGTCGTGCATCGCTGTGCGAATCGCGGCCAGCCCACTGTCGATCTCGTCGTCGCTGCGCCGGGCGCGTTCGTTGGCGCGCACGAGTTCACTGATCGGCAGATTCGACGCGGCACACATCGCGACCAACTCGCCCCCGGTGCGGTACGGATGGGGGAGCTTGGTGCCGTCGCCCTCGATCTCGCCGCTCAGCTGGTCATCGTCCACGACGAAGCCGCCGCCGACGGAGTAGTACCGGTGCGAGTCGAGCAGGGCTCCGGCCGCATCGACCACCTCGAACAGCATCCCGTTCGGGTGCCCAGGCAGGCTCTCCTCCGGGTGCAGCACCACGTCGGTGGCAGCGTTGAAGGGCACCTCAGCGTCGCCGAGCAGGCGCAAGCAGCCTGTCGCCTCGATGTGGGCGAGGATGCCGGCGATCGCATCGGGATGAATGAGGTGGGGTTCCGCCCCGGACAGGCCGAGCACCACGGCGGAGACGGTGCCATGGCCGACACCGGTCGCGGCGAGAGAGCCGTAGAGATGGCAGCGCACCCCACCGATCGCACCGGGGGCCGCCTCGACAGCGCACCGTTCCAGGAACCGGCGGGCGGCCCGCATCGGGCCCACGGTGTGCGAGCTGGAGGGGCCGATCCCGATACGGAACAGGTCGAACACGCTGATCGTCATGACCCGGCGGAGCGTAGTGCCCGTTGGGGAGCGGCCCGACCGAGGTGTCAGAATGACCGCTATGCCGATGCGTCAGGAGTGCAAGCACTTCGAGAGCCGCAGCTATGCCAACGGTGAGACGGTGCGCAAGTGCGACCTCGACCTAGCCCCCGAGGCCCCGTGGAGGTGCCCCACCGAGTGCGCCGGCTTCGAGCCGCGGATGGACATCGGGTGGACCTACGGGACGATGGTCACGCCCAAGACCCCCGATGAGCCGCCGGGCCTGGACGACGGAACGGCTGCGGCCCTGCTCGACGAGGCCGAGGCGCACCTGCGTGAGGTGGGCCCGCAGGTGATCGCCGAGGTGCAAGACGAGGAGCGTTCCCGCCACGCCCACCCGGCACGTGACTGGAAGCGCATCTTCCGCCGCAAGCCCTAAGCCTCGGACGTGGCCCGTGGCGGCCTGTCGATTTCCACTACGGGCGTAGTAGAATTTAACCCGTGCCGTCCCAGACACTCGCGCTCCCCACCGCTGAAGAGGAGGTGTGGCGCTACAGCCGGATCGGTGAACTCGATCTGGCAGCGTTCACCCCCGCCCAGGTGCACACCACCGTCGTCGGTGCCGACGACCTGCCCGCTGCCGATCCAGAACTCGTCGCCGAACTCGTAGCCTCGATGGCCAGCCACGACGTACTCGACGAGCTGAGCGCTGTCCACCACAGCACCACCGTCATCGCCGTGCCTGCGGGGAAGGTGCTCACCGAACCGATCGTCGTCACCCACCGCATTCCCACCGAGCAGGAGGGCGCGGCGCTCTACCCGCGCCTGGTGGTGCACGCCGGCGCGGATAGCGAGTTCACCGTCGTCGAGCGCTTCGAGTCGCATCCCGACGTGAAGGCGCTCGTGGTTCCTCGGCTCGTGCTGCACGCTGCTCAGGCCGCCCGCGTGTCGTACCTCGGCATCAACCTGCTCGCCACGAGCGTGTGGCAGCTCGCCCACCAGCAGTCCACCGGCGAGCGCGACAGCACCACCCTGCTGGCCACTGTGGCGTTGGGCGGCGACTACGCCCGCGTGCGCACCGATGCCCGTGTGGTGGGCCAGGGCGCCACCACCAAGCAGGTCGCGCTCTACTACGCCGACGGCGACCAGATGCACGACTTCCGGACCTTGCAGGACCACATCGCCCCGCGCACGAGCAGCGATCTGCTGTTCAAGGGCGCCGTGCAGGATCGTGCCAAGAGCGTGTACACCGGCCTCATCCGCATCCGCGAGGACGCCCGTGGCAGCGTCGCCTACCAGACCAACCGCAACCTCACACTCAGCGAGGGCGCGTGGGCCGAGAGCGTGCCCAACCTCGACATCCGCACGAACGAGGTGAAGTGCAGCCACGCCTCCACGATCGGCCCGATCAACGAGGAGCAGCGCTTCTACCTCGAGAGCCGCGGCA
This sequence comes from Ilumatobacteraceae bacterium, assembly GCA_041918155.1. Taxonomy (GTDB): domain Bacteria; phylum Actinomycetota; class Acidimicrobiia; order Acidimicrobiales; family Ilumatobacteraceae; genus UBA668. The sequence continues at coordinate 26,997 of JAYRWH010000045.1, forward strand.
TCCCGCCCGAGGTGGCCGATCGCCTCGTCGTGCTCGGCTTCTTCGATGACGTGCTCTCGTTGCTGCCGGTCGGTGCCTTGCGCGCCGACCTGCGCATGAGGGTCGCGGCCAAGCTGGCCAACCGTGTGCCCGAACCAGCTGCTGGGGTGACTTCATGAGCGGCGTGCCCGTGTGTGCCCTTGCCGACCTTGCCCCCGGGACGGCCAGCCGATTCGACGTGGACGGCCGCCGGGTCGCGGTCGTGCGCATCGGCGATGACGTGTATGCCATCGGTGACACGTGCAGCCACGCTGACGTCTCGCTCAGCGAGGGCGAGGTGTGGGCCGGCGACTGCGCGATCGAGTGCTGGAAGCACGGCAGCCGCTTCAGCTTGAAGACCGGCCACCCCGACACCCTGCCCGCCACCGTGCCCGTGCCCGTGTACGGCGCCAAGGTGGTTGACGGTCAGGTCGTCATCGATCTGGAGACAAACTCATGAGCACGCTCGAGATCAAGGGCCTCGTCGCTTCGGTGGCCGGCAAGCAGATCCTGAATGGCATCGACCTCACGGTGCGTTCCGGTGAGGTGCACGCAATCATGGGCCCCAACGGTGCCGGCAAGAGCACGCTTTCGGCGGTGATCATGGGCAAGCCCGGTTACGAAGTGCACGCCGGTGAGGTGCTGCTCGACGGTGTCGACCTGCTGGCCCTGCCCGCGTGGCAGCGGGCCCAGGCGGGAATGCACCTGGTGATGCAGTATCCGAGCGAGGTGCCCGGCGTGGGCCTCGTCGACATGCTCAGCGAGGCGTTCACCGCACGCGGCCAGTCGACCGATGGCCTTGCCGACGCGGTTGCCACCGAGGCCGAGCGGATCCACTTTCCGACGGCCCTGCTCGATCGCTCACTCAATGTCGATCTGTCCGGCGGCGAGAAGAAGCGCAATGAGACCCTGCAGCTCGCCCTGCTGAAGCCCAAGTTCGCGATCCTCGACGAACTCGACTCGGGTCTCGACATCGACGCTCTGCGCGACTGCTCGCGCCGCGTGGAGGACGCCACCAACGACGAAGGCTTGGGTGTGATCGCGATCACGCATTACAACCGCCTGCTCGAAGAGTTGCACCCAGATCATGTGCACATCCTCGTGAAGGGCCGCATCGTCGAGACCGGCGGCCCCGAGCTGGCCGACCGGTTGGAGGTCGAGGGCTACGAGGCCTTCACCGACCCGGCCGACCTTGAGCCGCCGAAGGCGAAGACGGCGATCGAGGAGCTGTTCGGCCTCTGACCACCACCGTTTGAAGCCTTCGGCGCGTCCGCCGCGCCGAAGGCTTCAAACGAACGGGTCAGATGGCCCGCAGGCGGGCGATGCGCTCCGCAGTGTCGGGGTGGGTGCTGAACATGCGGGCCATGCCGGCCGTGCGGCCGCGGCGCAGCTCGCTGAGGGGGTTGTGGATGTAGGCCTGTGCCTGGGCCGGTGCCACCATCATCGGCTTGCGGGCGGCAAGGACTTCGATGCGCTCGAGTGCGTCGGCCAGGCTGTGCCCGCTGCCGAGCAGCTCGGCGGCACCGCGGTCGGCCTCGAATTCGCGGCTGCGACTGATGGCCATCTGGATGAGCGAGGCCGCGATCGGGGCGAGGATCGCCATCAGCAACATCCCGATGGCGTTGCCGCCGTCCTCGTCGTCATCGCGGCCCCCACCGAACATGCTGGCGAACATCGCCATTTGTGCGACGTAGCTGATCGCCGTGGCGATCGCTGCGGCCACGGAACCGATGAGGATGTCGCGGTGCTTCACGTGCATCATCTCGTGGGCCATGACGCCTTCGATCTCGTGGCGTGGCATCGACTGCAGCAGCCCGGTGGTCGCGCACACGACGGCGTGCTTCGGGCCGCGGCCGGTGGCGAACGCATTGGGCTGCTCGCTGGGCGAGACCGCCACCCGTGGCATTGGCATGTTGGTCCTCTGCGCCAATGAGGCGACGATGTCGAAGAACTCGGGTGCGTCGGCGCGCTCGATCACCTTGGCCTTCGCCGAGGCGAGGGCCAGCTTGTCGCTGAACCAGTACGAGCCGCCCACCATCACGAGCGCGATGACCACGCCGATGGTGAATGCGCCGACGCTGCCCCCGCCGATCAGGCCGGCGACGGCGACAATGAGTCCGCCGAGGCCGGCCAGCAGCACGGTCGTCTTCATGGTGTTCTTGAACATCAAAGTCCTTTCGAGGGTTCGAGGGTGCGGGTGTGGTCGAGGGTGCGGTTGCGGGTGCGCACGATCAGCTTGCGTGCCTCTTCGACGACCAGGACGCTGGTGGCCACGAGTGCGCACACCAGCCATTGGCCGGCGCTGATGGAGACGGTGTCGAACAGGCGCTGCATCGGGCCGATGTGCGACACGCCGAACTGGAGGAGGGCGACGCCGGCCAGTGCGATCCACAGCCAGCGGTTGGTGAACGTTTCACGGTGGAACACCGAGCGGGTGTCATGGCGGGCGCTGAGGATGTTGAAGAACTGGAACATCACGAAGGTGTGGAACGCCATCGTGCCGGCAATGCTCGGCACGTCGGCCTCCAACCCTGCCTCGGGCGCCCAACGCAGCACCGCCAGCGTGCCGAGGGCCATCGCCGTGGCCGACAGAGTCACCGCCGCCCATCGCGACCGAGTGAGGATGCGCTCGTCGCCGGGGCGTGGGCGGTGGCGCATGGCGTCGCCATCGGCCCGATCCACACCGAGCGCCATCGCCGGCGGACCGTCCATGATCATGTTGACCCACAGGATGGCGATCGCCCCGAACGGGTGGCCGTCGGCAATCCCGAACGTGGCCGCCAGCAGGAACAGCAGGGCGAACCCGAGCGTGGTGCTCAGCTGGAAGCGCACGAACTTGACGATGTTGGAGTAGATCGTGCGGCCGCGCTCGACGGCACCGACGATCGTGGCGAAGTTGTCGTCGGTGAGCACCATCGTGGCGGCTTCCTTGCTCACCTCCGTACCGGTGATGCCCATGGCCACACCGAGGTCGGCCTTCTTGAGCGCCGGCGCGTCGTTGACGCCGTCGCCAGTCATCGCCACCACGTGGCCCCGGCGCTGCAGCGCGCCGATGAGGCGCAGCTTGTGTTCGGGCGAGACACGGGCGAACACCGAGGTGCGCTCGATGCACTCGCCGAGCTCGTCGTCGTCGAGCGCGTCGAGCTCGGCGCCGGTCAGCACCTCACCGGTGAGCCCGAGGTCGCGCCCGATGGCAGTCGCCGTCGCGGCGTGATCGCCGGTGATCATCTTCACGTCGATGCCGGCCGCGTGGGCCACAGCGATCGCATCGCGGGCCTCGGGCCGGGGCGGGTCGACGATGCCCACAAGGGCGAGCAGGGTGAGATCTTCGACGAGGTCGCGCGGCTCGCCGCCGTTGGCGACGAACTCATCCCAGGTCTCCAGCGAGAGCTGCCGCTGCGCCAAGGCGATGACGCGCAGACCCTGCTCGGCGAAGCGGTCGTGGTGCGGCATGAGGCCGCCGTGGTGCACGGCACGGGCGAGCAGCACGTCGGGTGCGCCCTTCACCAGCAGGCGGACCACAGTGGAGCCGTTGGCGTCCACGAACTGGTGGGCGGTCGCCATGTACTTCTGGGCCGAGTCGAAGGGCACCTCGGCAAGGCGGGGGTGGCTGGCGCGAATGGCATCGATGTCGTGGCCCTGGTCGGCCGCGAACACGAGCAACGCGGTCTCCGTGGGGTCGCCCACCCGGAGCCAACCGCCCTCGTCGTCCTCGCGCACCGCGGCGTCGTTGCACAGCACCATCGCCGCGAACGACGAACTGCGCATGTCGGGGTGGGCGGTCACGAAGTCGACGGCCGCCATCTCGTTCATCGTCAGCGTGCCGGTCTTGTCGCTGCAGATCACTGTGGTGCAGCCGAGCGTCTCCACCGAGGCGAGGCGCTTCACGATCGCGTTGCGCTTGGCCATCTTGGAGACGCCGATCGCCAGCGTGACCACGGTGACTGCAGGCAGGCCCTCGGGAATCGCGGCCACCGCAAGGGCGACCGCTGTGAGCATCAGCTGGGAGACCTCCTCGCCACGGATGAGGCCGATGATGAACACGGCGGCCACGATGCCGCCGGCCAGCTTGGCCAGGCTGTGCGCCAAGCCGTCGAGCTGCTTCTGCAGCGGCGTCTTGTC
>JAYRWH010000046.1:0-50283 GCA_041918155.1 Ilumatobacteraceae bacterium
CGGCGTTGTAGCACTCGAGGAGGCAGTAGCCGAGTGGGTTGGCCGGGCCGGTGCCGAGCACCGCGAAGCTGATCTCGGTGTCGCTGACCCCAGGAACCCCAGTGATCGGCTGGAAGGTGCCGATGTCGGGGCCGGTGGAGGTGCCAGTGGAAGCGTCAGTGGAGGCGTCAGTGGAGGTGCCCGTGGGATCGGTGCTCGTGGACGCCGCGGTGCCGGTCGGGCCCGTCGGCTTCGTATCGTCGGAGGTGGAACACGCGGCGATCACGGTCGCGCCGAGGACGGCCACCCCCAGTAGACGGCGCGCCCGCGGGCCTGCAGTGGATGGCGTGAAGCGCATCGATCTTCCTCCAGCTGTTGTGGGCAGGCCGCTGTCGGTGCGGTCCACAGACCGCCATTTCACCGACCACGTCTGCCATCCCCCAAGATGACCCGCCGGCCGAAGCCGCCGGGTGCGCAGAACCTAGCCGCCACTGAACGCCGGTTCAACGGTCTCCTGCGCGAATCCTGGGATCCTCGGGTGGGCCGCTCACTCCGTGATCTGGATGCCTTCGTAGCTCTCGAGGCTGGCCGGATCGGGCAGTGCCATCTGCAGGTAGATGTCGAGGTGGACGAGCTTGCCCGAGGCGTTGAACTCGTACACGGAGATCGAGTTCACCGCGCTGGTGAAGTCGCCGAAGCGAACCCGCTCTTCGAGCTCGAGGATCACCAGGTTGGGGGCCTCGGTGATGCGCTTGAACGAACCCTCCCACTCGCACCCCGCGGCCCAGCCGGTGAGGAACGCGACATACTCGGGCCAGTTCATGACCTCTTTGAAGTTGCCGATGCGCTCGAAGTTGGCCGTGTCGACCAGCTCGGCGAGCGGCGCCCAGCACTCCTCGGACCAACCCGGCTGCTTCGCGCGCCGCACCAGCCCGGTCATGATCCGGCTGTAGTCGAGCACCGTGCGCGACAGCCCGCTGTAGTTGCCGATGACGTCGTCGATCTCCTGCAGGGTCATGCTCAGGCCTTTCCGCTGACGTACTTGTCGACGCGCATGTGGAAGTTGGCCACGTTGAGCTCCTCGTGCACGAGCGTCATGTGGGTGAGCAGGCGGTTGCGCAGACCAGTCTGCTGACGCTGCATCTGGTCATAGTCCTGCTGGAGGGCGAGGAAGTACGGGTAGGTGCCCTGCTCGGTTACCTCGACCGCCTCGGCAGTGAAGGCGTCGCGGAACTCCTCGGGCAGGTACATGTAGCTGGTGATGTGCCAAATGCATCGGTTCGGGTTGCCGTCGGGGTGCGGCGTCATCCGGATCACGGTGGCCTCGCCGGCGCGAACGGTCATGAAGAAGTTGGGGAAGATCATCCAGCCGTGGTTGTCGGTCATCTGGGCGTCGGTGAGCCCGGTGACGTCGAAGTTGTAGCTGGTGAGCGTCTGGCGGGTGGCCTGCTGCAGCAGGATGCGCCCGGTGACGCCTGCGGGGAACGTGATCGTGCCGTCAGCGTCGCGGTACTGGTCGACGAGCGCGTCGAACTGCGGCAGGATGCCGGCGACGCCGGGGAATGTGCCCGGCAGCGCGTGGATGCCGGCGATCTGCTCCTCGGGGCCGTTGCCGGCGTGGGCCACGTCGAACGGCGCGCAGGCGACCGTGTGATCACCCATGAACTTGAAGCGGCTCGTGGTCGGGTCGATCACGATCACGGCGAGCAGCTCGGGGTGCACACCCGTGATGTGGTAGCCCTCCTGGAACGCGTCGACGACGACCTTCCAGTTGCACTCGAGCGCCTCGCGCACGTTCAGCACCGTGGACATCTGTTCGAGGTGGTACGGCTCCATCAGCCGGATGACATCCGGAGTGAGGAACTCCGCGAGCGGGACCGCGTTCGGATCCGGGTTGAGGAAGATGAATCCGGCGAACGTGTCGACCGGAACCTGCACGAGGCCGAGCGAGTCCTTGTCGAGCGGTCCGCACAGGTCGGGGCGCGAGACGCCGCGCAGCGTGCCCTCCAGGTCGAAGCTCCAGATGTGATACGGGCAGGTGAAGCGCTGGGTGTTGCCCTTGCCCTGGCAGAGAGCGTTGCCGCGGTGGGTGCAAGCGTTGACGAAACCACGGACGACGTTGTCGTTGCCGCGGGCGATGATGTAGGTCTGGTCGAGAATGCGGTGCTCGAACCAGTCGCCGGGCTGGGCGACATCGTCCTCGCGACCGACCATCTGCCACACCTTCATCCAGATGTTCTCGCGCTCACGCCCGGCCCAGTCGGTGGACGTGTAGCGATCGGTCGTCACCTTGAGGCGCATCGAGTCGTAGTCGATCTCGGCCATTCCAGGAGCGGTCTCGACCCACTCGCCAGGTCGTGCAGTTGCCATTGGTTCTCCCCTGAACTACTTGTGTCGGTGTGCACGTACAGAGCGGCCGGCTCGGCGTACGTCGCTGAATCGCGAATCGAGGTTCCCCAACCTGATTCCAGGTCATGCACCCGTGAAGGCGTTGAACGAACGTTAGCGGAAACGTGCCTCGCGGCGACAGCGAGTGACGTTTCAGGCAAGCGCCTGAGCGATGGCTTCGGCGAGTGTGATGAGCGGTCGTCGGAGCAGGCGCACGAGGTCGCCGCTGGCGCACCACATCTCGCCGAGCGCGATCTCGTGGTCAACGTTGGCGAGCCCCTTCGCCGGTGCTTCACCCATACCGGTGCCAACCAGATCGGCGATGTAGTCGTCGACCGACATGTTCACGTACGGGATGTCCTCGCCGGTCTGGTGGCTGAGCGCTGCGGCGAACTCGGACATCGTGAACGGCTGGTCGCTGGCGAGTTCGTACGTCGCGTCGGTGGGGCCGGGTGAGACGACGACGGCTGCGGCGGCATCGGCGAGATCCGCGCGGGCGACGGCCCCCATGAGGCCCTCGCCAGCCGCGCCGGTGATGCGACCCTGCTCACGAAAGAACGGGATACGGCGCGTGCAGAAGTCGAAGTACGAGGCGTTGCGCAGGATCACGTAGGGAACGCCGCAATCGCGCAGAATCAGCTCGGTCGCATAGTGATCGGGGTGCATGCTGTTGGAGTCGCAGCGCAGGAAGCTCGTGTAGACGATCATTCCGATGCCGGCGGCCCTCGCCGCTTCGATCGCCTCGCGGTGTTGCGCCACGCGTCGCGGGTTGCCGTTCACTGACACCAGCAAAAGGCTCTGGGCGCCCGCGAATGCAGCGTCGAGCGAGGCGCGGTCGTCCATGTCGATGCGCGCCGTGCGCAGGCCCTTTGCGGCATGCCCGGCCAGGCCGTCGGCATTGCGGCCGGCCGCGACGATGTCGCCGGGGCTCACGCCGCGACGGATCAACGCTGCCGCGGCGAGACTGCCGAACTTGCCGGTCGCCCCGGCGATGACGATGGACATTGCGCAGTCTCCTCGTGTGGAACGTTCAGAAGCCGATCGCGGCGCCGCCGGCGATCTTGAGGGTCTCGCCCGTCACGAAACCGGCATCATCGGAGCAAAGATAGAGCAGCGCCTTCACGACATCCTCCACGGTGCCTTCGCGAGGCACGAGCTGCATGCTGCGGATGAGGCTCACCAGATCCTCGGTGCTGCACCGCGCCAGGATCTCCGGCGGCACCGACGCGCCGAGGCCGGCGAGGATTGCCATCAGCCGATCGGGCGTGCACTCGGCGAGCGTGTTCGACGAGCCGACGAAGCCTGGCGCGATCGCGTTGACGCGGATGTTGTCCGCGGCGAACTCGGTGGCCATCGCCACGGTCAGGCCGCGTGCCGCCAGCTTCGAGACTCCGTACGGCGTGGTGGAGGTGTGTCCCGCCGCCGAGACGATGTTGATGATCGAGCCGCCACCCGCGGCAGCGATGTGCGGGCGGCAGGCGAGCGAGCAGTTGACCAGGCCCATCACGTTCACCTCGAACAGAGCACGGATGTCGCTGCGCTCCAGGCTGGCGAACGGCTGGTTGTACTTGCGCGCGTGCAGTGCGGCGTTGTTGACGAGGATGTCGATGCGCCCGAAGCGGTCGAGCACGTTCTGGGTCACTCGGTCGACCGCGTGGTCGTCGGTGACGTCGCACAAGGCGGTGAGCACCTCGAACCCCCGCGCCTCGAGCGCGACTGCGGTGTCGACGACCGCCTGCTCGTCGATCTCGAGGAGCGCGACCCGCGCGCTTTCGGCCGCAAGCGCATTGGCGAATGCGGCGCCGAGGCCGCGGCCGCCGCCGGTGATGATGGCCACCTTGCCGGCGAAGCGCGCCGCGCTCATCCGTAGACCAGGGGGTAGAGCGGCCCGCCGAACGGCTGGCCGGGCTCGAGGCCGGCCTTCGCGATCTTGCGCATCGTCGCTGTGGCGTCGGTCTTGGCTCCGTTGTAGATCGTGTCGCTCGGCACGTAGCGGATGAGGAACGCCCACCGCGGCCGATCGCCCTCGTTGGCCGGCGCGTCGTGCAGGGTGTACATCGCGTGCGCCGCCGCGTCGCCCGGCTGGAGGTCGAAGCGCTCCGTGATCGGCATGTCGTTGAGCTCGGGGTAGCGGGCGAAGAGTCCACCCTCGTCGGGGTAGCCGTCGCGCTTGATCGTGCCCAGCGGGCCGAGGTCGTTCGAGCCGTCGATGTAGCGCGGCGTGCCCATCTCGGGTGTGTTGTGATCGAGCGAGATCCAGAAGCTCACGACGCCGGCGCGGTCCATCGGGTAGGTGGCGCCATCCTGGTGGAATGGAGTGGCGGGCGACGGCGGGATCCTGGCGTGCTGCTTCGCGCCGATCTTGGTGGCGACCGTGTTGTTGTAGAGCAGCACACCGATGCTGCGGCGCATGAGGCGCTGGGCGTTGGCGCCCATGTCGATACTGAGGCCGACGGATGCGAAGAGGGGGTCTTCCTCGATGACGTTGTGACGGTCCTGCCACGGGTTGGTGGCCGAGTCGATGCCCTCGCGGGCGACATGGTCGCTCGCGTCGGTGCCCATCAGGGATTTCGCCCGTTCGAGTAGCGTCGCCGCGAGTTCCCTCGTAATGAGCTGGGGCAGGGCGACCCAGCCGTGCTCGCGGTAGTGAGCCACCTCGTCGGCGGTGACCTCGCGGATGCCTTCCGTGTGCATCGGACCCTCCCAGGTCGGTACCGGACCGTCGCGTGGTGGCCGGGGTCCTGCCTAGGATGCCCATGCCCTCAAGCGACGTTCTCAACTCGACGAGATAGTAAAGGTAATTGACCATCGTGTCAATCGATGTCAGCTCCAAAGGCCCGCGTGTCGGAGCGATGTTGCGCGTCGTGTCGAACTGGGTGCGCGATCAGGTGTACGCGGGCGTGGTGGCCGAGGGCTTCGACGACCTCAATCCGTCGCACCTCGCCATGTTCCGGTACCCGGGCCTCGACGGCATGCGGCCGTCGCAGTTGGTGACCGAACTGCAGGTCAGCAAGCAGGCGGTCAACCAGCTCACGGACCACCTCGAGCGGCGCGGGTACATCGTGCGCGAGATCGACCCGCTCGACGGGCGTGGACGGGTCGTGCGGCTGACCGAGAAAGGGCGTCGCGTGGAGTCGATGGTGCACGAGCACGCGCGTGCCGCCGAGCAGGGCATCGCCGAGACGCTCGGACAGCGTGGCTTCTCGCAGCTACGCGCGCAGTTGGAGTTGCTGTTCCGCTCCGTCACCGAGCCCGAGCGCGTTGAGTGACGGCGAAGTACCCTGGCCCGATGGTCGCTGGGTCGGAGCTGCTGACTTGCCCGCTGTCTCGCCGTGGCGTGTTTGCCGTTGCCGCCCTTCTCGTGGCCGGATGCTCCTCCCGTTCGAGCGGAGTTGCGACCGCGCCGTCGGGAGTCACGAGCGGCGCCTCGGGGAGCACCAACCCCACCAGCAGCAGTCACACGACCTGGGTCCGGGTCACCGGCGCGCCGAATGTCGCCGGCGCCCGCACCCACACCGTGGAACTCGACGGTCTGGCGAGGGAGTTCATCGTCTACACGCCCGAAGGCGCGGCGGGCGACATCGCGGCACAGGTCGTGTTCATGTTGCACGGAACCAGCGGCGACGGCCAACGGTTCTTCGATGGTTCGGGCTGGCGTGAGCTCGCCGATCGGGAGGGCTTCATCGCGGTCTTCCCCAGCTCGCTCACCCTGTGTTGGCTGGAAGACGTGAACCACGACGGAGACATCCTCGACCGTGACGACATCAACGTCCGCACTCGCTGGAACGCGGGGCAGGACAGCAGCGAAGAGCCACTCTGTACCGCACAACAAACGGCGGCGCTTCCCGCGCCCACCCGGGCGAAACTCGATCATCCGCTGCCCGACGATGTGGAGTTCGTGCGCCGCATGCTGGCCGTGCTGAGCAGCGAGTACTCCGTCGATCGCTCACGTATCTATGTGTCCGGGTTCTCCAACGGCGGACAGATGGCATCGCGCCTGATGGTCGATCTCGACGAGGAATTCGCCGCGATCGCCGTCGCGGCGGGCAACCTCGGCCTCCTCGCCGAGCCTGCCTCGCACCCCTTGCCCTTGGTGTTCTCCGTGGGCTCAGTGGACGATCGCTTTCTCGCCGCGGCCGGCGTGTCCGAGCTGCCGCTCGACGAGGCGATCTTCGACCTACCGCTGATGGCCAAGATCCGCGACGACTTCCTCACGGTCGGCCAGCTGGCGAACGAGTACACCGTGGCGGAAGTGAAGTCCTCGCTGGGCAGGGTCGTGACGTTCAGGTTCGCCACGAGCTTGGTCGGGGCGGACAATGCTTTCCACTTCGTGGTGATGGAGGGGGTGGCGCACGACTACCCGCGCGCGCTCCCGACGGCCCTCTGGACCGTGTTCCAGTCGGCCCATCTCTGAGCCGACCAGCCTCAGCGACATGGCTCGACGATCGCTTCGGCGAAGCGGTGGATCGCTGCCCGATAGCGCTCGGCCGGGTGTAACAGGTCTTCGTGCTTCCCTGCGTGTAGATCGTCGATCCCGGCCCACGGCAGCACCATCGCGCCGGTGACGCCGAGGTCGGCCGCCCGGCGGAACAGGTCGGGCGTGGGCGCCTCGCGCAGGGCGAGGATGATCTCGAACGGCTCGTGCTCGCGGCCGTACTCTCGTCGCAACCGATTCAGCTCCGTGACGTAGCGGGTCGCTTCCTCCCACGTGTAGCCGGTGCCCACCCAGCCGTCGCACAGGCGTGCGGCTCGCCGTAGCGCATGCGCGGATTCCCCGCCGCACAGGATGGGCACCGGCTGTTCCGGGTGCGGCTCCATCATCAACTCGGGGATCTCGTAGTGCTCGCCGTGCCATGACACCCAGCCTCCCTGCCAAAGCGCACGCAACGCGGGAATCATCTCGTCGAGGCGCCGCCCGCGATCGGCGAACTGCTGGCCGAGCAGCTCGAACTCCTCGCGCATCCAGCCCGCGCCGGTCGCCAGTGACACGCGCCCGCCCGAAAGCACCGACGCGGTAGCGACCTGCTTGGCAACCTCCAGGATCGGCCGGGCCGGCGCGATGTACACCGAGTTGGTGAAGCGCAGCCGGGTCGTGACCGCCGACATCGCGCCGATCAGCACCCAGGCATCGGGCCATGGTGTCTCGGGTGCCCAGAACGGCTTGCCAGTGGGTGAGCCGGGGTACGGCGACCGGAGGTCGCGTGGGTAGACGAGGTGGTCGGGCACCAGCATCCCGTGGTAGCCGGCCTCGTCGAGCATGCGCGCCACGGCAGGCATCTCCGTCGGGCGCATGAACGCGGTACCGCACCAGAATCTCATCGAGGTTGCTCCGTGGTCATACGTCGGCCAGTTCGAGCAGTATCGCCGCCACCTTGTCGGGCTCGGTGATCATCAGATCGTGGCCGGTCTCGATCTCGTAGTTGCGGTCGCCGTCGCGCTGGCGGGCGTGGCTCTCGGTGTCGTCGGGATCCATCGTCGGGATGCAGTTGATGTTCGCCCGCGGGATCTGCCGGAGGCGCCGCTCGTCGGTGAGCCGCAATTTGTCCTCGAACGACTTCCACGGGTGGGCGGTGAGCCGTTTGTCCATCCAGGCCACGTCGGCGTCATCTTCCACGCCGTAGAAACGGCCTGCTCCCTCCATCGGGAGCAGCACCAGCTCCACGCCATTGATCACCTGCCCCATACTGCGCGCCATGCCCATCAATGACGGTGTGACGTCGGCGAGCGACTGGCCGTTCGCCGGATGGGCGGCGTCGAGGTACACGAGTCGGCGGATGTGCTCGGGTACTCGGTCGGCGACACCGGTGATTACCATGCCGCCGTAGCTGTGGCCGCCGAGGATCATGTCGTTGAGGCCCTCGAAGCAGATCAGGTTCACCACGTCGGTGATGTGCGTGTCGAGCCCGACGTCGGGGCCCATGAGGTGCGAGCGCTCGCCGAGGCCCGTGAGTGTTGGCGTGTGCACTTCATGGCCGGCGGCCCGCAGCCGCGTGGCGATCTTCTGCCAACACCAGCCGCCGTGACCACCACCGTGAACGAGTACGTATGTCGTCATGCGTGATCCTCCCGGCTCCCCCGAACGCTCCGTGACCTTAGTGCTGGCCGCGTAGCCTGGCCGCCATGTTGAACCATGTCGTGCTCGTCACGTTGAACGAAGGCGTCCCGGAGAAGCAGGTCGCCGCTGCCCTCGAGGCGTTGGTCGCCCTGCCCGCCGCGATCCCGCAGATCCGCTCGTTCGACTGCGGCCGGAACGCCGGCCTCAACCCGAACAGCGTCGATATGGCGCTCGTGGCCAAGTTCGACACGGTCGAGGACTACAACGCGTACCGCCAGCACCCGGTGCACCAGGCCTTCGGGCGCGACCACCTGCTGCCGATCTCGCAGACGCGCACGATCATCCAGTTCTACAGCCAGGACTGACGACCTCACGGGTTACCGTGAGGCGGTAATTTGATATCTGATCAAGCGCCGGGTGACCCGGGGCTCCGCATGCTCGGGGGACTGAAGACGTGACCGTACGCCACGACCACTGGATCAACGGGAAGGTTCATGTGCCGGCCGGCGGGGCCTACCTGAGCACGACGGATCCGTCCACCCGCCTCGCGGGCGACGAGATCGCGGCGGGCAGCGCGGCCGATGTGGAGGCTGCCGTGGCGGCCTCGTCGGCGGCGCAACGGGTATGGGCGCGGCGCTCTCCGGCCGAGCGCTCGGCCGTCCTCCATCGAGTGGCCGACGCGATCGAGGCCCATGTCGACGAGCTCGTCGCGGCCGAGCAGGCATCCACCGGCAAGATCTACTCCCAGGCGCGGATGGAGGTCGACATGTCGGCCGCCTATTTCCGCTACTACGCCGGCATCATCCGCGCTCACCACGGACGCACGATCGAGCAGGGCGCCGGCACCCACACCTACACCCGCTACGAGCCATACGGCGTCGTCGCCGTGATCACGCCGTGGAACTTCCCGATGAACCAGGCCTGCCGCGGCGGTGCCCCGGCGCTGGCGGCCGGCAACGCGGTGATCCTGAAGCCCTCCGAGTTCACGTCCACCGGCTCGCTGCTGCTCGCAAAGGTGATCACCGAGGCGGGGCTGCCCGACGGCCTGTTCAACGTCGTCACCGGCACCGGCCCCGAGGTGGGGTCGCCGCTCGCTTCGCACCCACTCGTGCGCCGCATTGCGTTCACCGGCTCGGTCGCCACCGGCCGCTATCTGGCCGCGCTGACGGGCGAGCGCCTCATCCCGATGACGCTCGAACTCGGCGGCAAGTCGCCGCTCGTGGTGTTCGCCGACGCCGATCTCGACAAGGCCGTTGCCGCTGCGGTGTCGGTGGTGGCCGCCAACGCCGGCCAGGTGTGCTCGGCCACGACGCGCCTACTCGTGGAAGCGTCCGTACACGACGACGTGGTGGCCCGCGTCGTGGAGCAGGCCGCCGTACTGCAGCCGGTCGTCGACTTCGGCCCGATGATCACCGAGGCCCAGTACCGCAAGGTGCAGGAGTACTTCGAAATCGCCGCCGCCGAGGGCGCGGTACCCGCCGTCGGCGGCGGGGTCTACACCGAAGGCCCTGGCGCAAACGGCATGTTCATCCAGCCCACCGTGTACCCCAACGTGCAGCCGCACTGGCGGATCAACCGCGAGGAGGTCTTCGGGCCCGTGCTGGTGACAATGCCCTTCCGCGACGAGGCCGAGGCGCTGGCGCTCGCCAACGACACGGAGTACGGCCTGCTCGCCGCGGTGTGGAGCGGCGACCTCGCCCGCGGGATCCGCCTCGCCGAGCAGATCGACGCAGGGCAGGTGGCCGTCAACGGCGGCCCGCTCTCCATTGAGACCCCACTCGGCGGCTACAAGAACAGTGGCTACGGCCGCGAGAAGGGCATCGAGGCGCTCGACGACTACTCCCAGATCAAGGCGATCGCGGTCCGCTTCTGACGGCAGGCGCGCCGCGCGCGGAGCTGTTCGAGTTTCTGTCTGAATCCGACATTTGTCAGAGACTGACACAATCCTGCTAGGTTCGGACGCGATGGGCGACAGCGCACTCCTCGACGACGGTGTGGCCGAACTGGGTCGGCGCGAGCGCAAGAAGATCGAGACCCGTTCCGCGCTGCAACACGCCGCGCTCGAGCTGTTCGCCAGCAAGGGCGTGGATGCCACGACGGTCGAGGAGATCGCCGACCGGGTTGACGTATCGCCGCGCACGTTCCACCGCTACTTCGCCGCCAAAGAGGACGTGCTGTTCGCCGACGCCGACGAGCGGCTGGCGGTGTTCAGCGCGGCACTGCGCACCCGGCCGGTCGACGAGCCGCTCCTGTCGTCGCTCGCCGCGGCAGCTGCGGAGATGGCCGGCAGCATGGTGGAACACACCGACGACGAGCGCCGGCGCCTGCTGCTCATCCGCTCGACGGTCAGCCTGCGAGCGCGCAACCTGCACTACACCGACGAGTGGAGCAGCGCGGTCGCCGCGCTCGCCGCCGACCGGCTTGGGCAGGATCCGCGCGATCCGCTGCCGATCCTGCTCGGTGCCTGCACAATCGCGGCCCTGCGCACCGCGATCGACCGCTGGCTCGAGTCCCCCCACGCCGATTACCACGCCGAGCTGGCGCACTCGTTCGCCCTGCTCGCCGACCTTCCCGCGGCAACAACCCCGCGTCGAACCGGGACTCGCCGATGACCACTCTCGATGCCCCCACCGATCGGCCGACCCGGACGCTCAATCCGTGGGTGCCGATGAGCGTGCTGATGGCCACGACGATCATGGTGGCGCTCGACTCCACGATCGTGAACGTCGCCCTCACCCCGATCGGGAAGTCGCTGCACGCAGGGGTCGGCGTCGAGTGGGTGATGACGGCGTACATCCTGGCGGTCTGTGCCTCGCAGCCGGCCACGGGTTGGTTGGCCGACCGTTTCGGCCGCAAGCAAGTGCTGCTCACCTGCTTGGCGGCGTTCACCGTCGCATCAATCCTCTGCGCTCTCGCCACCAACCTGCCGATGCTGCTCGCCTTTCGTGTGCTGCAGGGCCTCGGCGGTGGGGCGATCATGCCCGTTGGCATGGCCATCGCGATGGAGCTGTTCCCGAAGGAACGCCAGGGGCGGGCGATGGCGTCGTGGGCGATTGCTGCGATGCTCGCGCCCACGGTCGGCCCGACGGCGGGCGGTTGGCTGATCACCGCGCTGAGCTGGCACTGGCTGTTCCTCATCAATCTGCCGATCGGCGCGGTCGCGCTGACGATGGGTATCAAAGTCATTCCACAGGTTGGCCACCGTGAACGGCGCGCGTTCGACTTCCCAGGTCTCGTGCTCGGCAGCGGCGGGCTGAGCCTGACCGTGCTCGGTGTCGGCCAGGGGAACCAATGGGGCTGGGGTTCGTCGACGACCCTCTCCGTGCTGTGCCTCGGCCTGGTGTTGCTGGTGGCGTTCGTGCTGCACGAGCAGCGCACGCCCGAGCCGCTCGTGCATCTCGAGCTGCTGTCGATGCCCCTGTTCCGCTACGCCACGCTGACGGCGCTCACGATCAACGGGGCGCAGTACGCACGAGTGGTGTTCATTCCGATCGAGTTGGAGCAGCTGCGCGGCTACTCGGCGCTCCGCGTCGGGTTGTTGTTCGCGCTGCCAGCCGCGTGCGCCGCTGTGGGTATGGGCCTCGGAGGGCGCCTCGTCGACAGCATCGGGCCCCGCAAGCCGATCGTGTACGGCTGCATCGGGATGTGCCTCCCGCTCATGGCGATGTCGCGTTTCACGCTCACGACCCCCGACTTGGTGTTGGTCGCCGTGATGTGCGTGCAGGGACTGGCCTGGGGCATCTCCACCTCACCGAGCATGGTGGCCGGGTTGCGCACTCTTCCGTCGCACCTGGTCGCGCACGGCACCTCGATGCGCTCACTCGCCACCCAGGTCTCCGGTGCTGTGTCGATCGCAATGCTCGGCGCGGTAGTGGCCGCACGTGCCGGCACCCACCCGTCGCTCGCCCATGCCCAGTCGTCATTCGGCACGGTGTTCCTCGTCGCCGCGGGCATGGTGCTCGTGGCCATGCTGTTCGCCTTCAAGCTGCCCGACCACCTCGACTTCACTCCCGCAGCCGACGTGAGGTCGCACATCCCGCTGGAGTGATCAGCCGCCGGCGAGGTGGGTGAAGTCGGCGAAGAACACGGCCAGCGCCCCGAGTACGGACGCCCCCGCGATGAGCCAGAAGCGGATGATCACCTTCGTCTCTGCCCAGCCGACGATCTCGAAGTGATGGTGGATGGGGGAGAGGCGGAACAGGCGGCGCTTGCGGCCCGACGCGCGGAACACGATCATCTGCAGCGCGACCGAGCCGATCTCGATGACATTGATGCCGCAGATCAGCGCGAGCAGCAGATGGGTGTCAGTGGCGAGGGCCAGCTGCGCGAGCGCGGCGCCGAGCGCCAGCGCACCCACGTCGCCCATGAAGATCGTGGCCGGCGCAGCGTTGAACCACAGGAATCCGCCGCACGCCCCGGCAAACGATGCTGCGAACACGACGAGGTCGTACGGGTTGACGATGTCCGGGTAGAGCGTCGGGTTGCGGAAGCCGAGGTAGGAGATCATCGTGAATGCGGCGAAGCCGAACGCCGCCGCGCCGCCGGCGAGGCCGTCGAGCCCGTCGGTGACATTGACCGCATTCGTGGTGGAGAAGATGAGCGCGGCCGCCCACACCACGAAGAGCACCTTGCCGAGTTCCCAACCGGGCAAGCTCGCGCGGGTGAGCGACAACCGGGTGTCGATGTTGGTGAACGTGACGAGCGCGGCGGCGATCACCACGGCCACTCCGAGGGTGATCCAGCCCTTCTTGCTCCACAGCACGCCGCGGTTGTGGTGTGTGCGGACCTTGATGAGGTCGTCGACGAGCCCGATCCCGCCCATCGCCAACACACCGGCCCACATGATGAGGGTCTGGTTGGAGAACACCACGCCCTCGCGGACATGGCTGACGAGGTAGCCGATGCCTGCCGCGCCGACGATCGCCAGTCCGCCCATCGTTGGCGTGCCGGACTTGTGCAGGTGCTGGGGGACGGCGATATTGACGTCGTCCTTGACGAGGATCGGTTGGCTGCGGCCTCGTGCGGCGAGGAAATCGGTGAGCCACCAAGTGCCGAACAACGACACCAGCAGCGCGATGCCACCGGCGAGGATGGGTGCGATCACACCCCGACGGTAACCCGCTGATCAGCCGCGCTGGTGACTTGCCCGCGGACGGCGCCGGCGCGAGGCCGGGGTACCGGCCCGCTCGGTGGGCCGCTGGGCACCACGCGGCGCCGGGCGCTGGCCCATCGGGCGCTGTGCCGCAGGGGCTGCCTGGACGATGCGTTTGGGCGGCTCGGCCGGGCCGGCGAGTGTCTCGAGCAGGGGGTGCTTGGAGTGCACGGACTCGGTGATGATCGGCTTGATGCCCGCGGCGCGGGTCATCGAGCGCACATCCTTGCGCTGCTCGGGGGTGACGACGGTGACGACGAGGCCCTCCGCTCCGGCCCGGGCGGTGCGGCCCGAGCGGTGGAGGAAGGCCTTGTGCTCGGCGGGCGGATCGACGTGCACGACGAGGCGGATGTCGTCGACATGGATGCCGCGAGCGGCGATGTCGGTGGCGACGAGCACGCTGACCTGGCCCGACGAGAAGTCGGCCAGGTTGCGCTCGCGGGCGCCCTGCGAGAGGTTGCCGTGCAGTTCGACCGCGGGGATGCCCGACTTGCCGAGCTGCTGCACGAGCTTCTTCGCGCCGTGCTTGGTGCGGGTGAACAGCAGCGAGCGATCGGCGCCGGCCGCGAGGCGGGTGACGACGGCGAGCTTGTCGCCCAGCGACGTCTCCACCTGGTGATGCGTCATGGCCTCGACCGGCGAATCCACCGGGTCGAGCGCGTGCGTAACGGGCTCGTGCAGGTAACGGTCGACGAGCACCTTCACGTCGTTGTCGAGCGTGGCCGAGAACAGCATCCGCTGGCCACCGGCCGGGGTGCGGTCGAGGATCCGCTTCACCGTGGGCAGGAAGCCCATGTCGGCCATGTGGTCGGCCTCGTCGAGCACGGTGACCTGCACCTGGTCGAGGCGGCAATGGCCCTGCTGCATGAGATCCTCGAGGCGGCCGGGACAGGCCACGACGATGTCGACGCCGGAGCGCAGCGCCGCGGTCTGGTTGCCGAAGCCGACGCCGCCGTAGATCACGGTGTGGCGCAGCTTCATCGCCTTGGCGAGGGGAGCGATCGTGGCGGCGACCTGGTTGGCCAGCTCGCGCGTGGGTACCAGGATCAGGCCGCGGGGCGAGCCGGCGCGGGTGCGCTTGTCGCTCTGGGCCAGTGCGGTGACCAGGGGGATCGCGAACGCGATCGTCTTGCCGCTGCCGGTCTTGCCGCGGCCGAGCACGTCGCGACCGGCGAGCGTGTCGAGCAGGGTGATGGTCTGGATGGGGAACGGTTCGGTGATGCCACCGGCGGCGAGGGCCGAGACGATGGGCGCGGGGACACCGAGGGACGCGAACGTTCGCGTCGGGGAATCGACTGACATGGGGGTCTTTCTGGTAGGGGTGGCCGTGGATGCACAGCCAACAACCCTGCACTCGACCTCTACGGCATCCGTGCCGTAGGTGAGAGAGCCTACCGGGTACTGTCGCCGCTCATGGAGATCTCGCTGGATGGGAAGGTCGCACTCGTCACAGGTGCGTCGCGGGGTATCGGCAAGGCGATCGCGTCGACGATGGTCGCGAGTGGCGCCAAGGTGATGCTCGTCTCGCGCAAGCTCGACGCGCTCGATGCTGCCGCGGCCGAGATCCGCGCCGCCCACCCAGGGGCCGACATCGAGGTGTACGCGGCGAACACCGGTGACGTGGAAGCCGGCCGGGCCTGCGTGGCCGCCACGATCGAGCGCTTCGGCGGGCTCGACATCGTGGTCAACAACGCCGCCACCAATCCGTACTACGGGCCGACGATGGCGGTCGACGAGTCCTGCTACGACAAGACGTTCCAGGTGAACCTGCGCGGCCCCGTGTTCTGGACGCAGGCAGCCTGGGACCAAGCGATGAAGGACAAGCCTGGAGTGATCATCAATGTCGCGTCGGTGGGTGGCCTACGCGCCGAGAACGGGCTCGGCGTCTACAACCTCACCAAGGCGGCGGTGATCCACCTCACCCGCCAGTTGGCCTGCGAGCTCGGCCCCACACGGGTGGTCGGCATCGCCCCTGGCCTGGTGCAGACCGACTTCGCCGCGGTGCTCGTCGACAACTTCGGCGAGCAGCTTGCCGCCGCGCTGCCCACCAAGCGGCTGGGCGAGCCGCAGGACATCGCCAACCTGGCGACTTTTCTCGCCTCCGACCTGGCCTCGTGGATCACCGGCGAGACCTATGTCATCGATGGGGGAGCGGGCGTCCGCGCCGGCGGCGTCGTCTGACCAATTCGGCGCTGGGGCGGGCCGTCAGCCCGCCTGAACGCCAACTTGGGTCAGCCGGCGAGGGGAGGTTGCAGGCGGCGGGCGACGGCCGCGCGGATCTGGGCGTCGAAGGCGCGGATGTGGGCTTCGACGAGTTCGGCGGCGAAGTCGCTGTCGTGGGCCTGCAGAGCATCGAGGATGGCCGAGTGCTCGGCGAGTGCGTGCTCCATGTCGTCGACATCGGCGAGGTACATGTGCCACAGCCGGTCGCTCTGGGCGTAGAGCATGTCGAGGGTGTCGGTGAGGAAGCGGTTACCGGCAGCGGACCAGACGATCTCGTGGCAGCGCCGATCGTGCTCCATCAGCTCGGCGGGCACACCGCCGCGAGCGTCGGCGAGCACCTCGCGCATCTCGGCCCAATTCGCATCGGTGCCGCGGGTGCAGGCCAGCCGGGTGACGTACGGCTCGAGGATCGCGCGGGTCTCGTAGAGCAGGCCGAGCTCGCCCACGTCGATGCTGCTGACGAACATGCCACGGCGCGGGATGACGGTGACGAACTGGTCGCGTACTAGGGCCTGCAGCGCCTCCCGGATGGGTGTGCGCCCGAGTGCGAGCCGCTCCTGCAGCGCGTCTTCGCGGATGACGGCACCCGGAGGGAGCTCGAGGCGCACGATCATCTGGCGGATCTGGGCGTAGGCCTTGGCGGACAGCGACGTAGTGATATGGTGATGATATATCAATGGCTCTCCCCGGGGGTATCCAGATGAGTGAAGTTCCTGCCAACACCGTTCCGAAGACCGCCAAGGTCGTCGTCATCGGCGCCGGCATCGTCGGCAACTGCGTGGTCGGCCATCTCAGCCGCCTCGGCTGGACCGACATGGTGCTGCTCGACAAGGGTCCGCTGCCCAACCCCGGCGGCTCCACCGGCCACGCGTCGAACTTCATCTTCCCCACGGATCACAACAAGGAGATGGCGTTCCTCACGGTCGACAGCCAGAACCAGTACATCGCCGCCGGCCTCAACAACACGTGTGGCGGCATCGAGGTGGCCCGCACCCCCGAGCGGATGGAGGAGTTCAAGCGGCGTATGACCTCGGCCAAGGCCTGGGGCATCGACGCCCGCCTCGTCACCCCGGCCGAGATCAAGGAGATGGTGCCCTTCATCAACGAGGAGATCCTCCTCGGTGGCTACTACACCCCGAGTGTGAGCGTGGTCGACTCGCTCGCCACCGGCACGATGATGCGCGACGAGGCGGTTGCCAAGGGTGCGCTGAAGGTGTTCGCCAACACCGAGGTACTCGACCTGCTCACCGAGCCGGCCCCCGGCGGCCCGCGCATCAAGGCCGTCGTCACCGACCGCGGCACGATCGAGGCCGAGCACGTGGTGGTGGCGTGCGGCGTGTGGAGCCCGCGTATCGCCCGCATGGCCGGCGCCAACATCCCGCTCACCCCGGCCGTGCACCAGATGGCCGACGTCGGCCCGATCGACATCCTGCAGCAGTCCGGGAAAGAACTCGCGTACCCGATCATCCGCGACATGGACACGTTCTGTTACGAGCGCCAGTCGGCCGGCTCGATGGAGGTCGGCAGCTACGCCCACCGCCCGATCTTGATGCGCCCGGACGACATTCCTTCGATCGCCGAGTCGGCGCTCACGCCCACTGAGCTGCCACTCACCTACGACGACTTCGACCCGCAGATGGAGCAGGCGATCGAGTTGATGGAGATGCTCGGCGATGCCGAGATCCGCTACGCGATCAACGGCTTGCTGAGCCTCACTCCCGACGCGAACCCGGTTCTCGGCGAGACCCCCGAGGTGCGCAACCTGTGGAGTGCCGCCGCGGTGTGGATCAAGGAGGGCCCCGGCATCGCCCAACTCGTGGCCGAGTGGATGACATACGGCTATCCACATATGTGCGATCCGCACGGCAGCGACATCAGCCGCTTCTACCCGCACGAGAAGACCGAGTGGCACATCGACGCGCGGTGCAACGAGCACTTCAACAAGACCTACGGCATCGTCCACCCGCGCGAGCAGTGGGCCAGTCAGCGGGGTATGCGGCGCAGCCCGTTCTACGCCCGTGAGGAAGCGCTCGGGGCGACGTTCTTCGACGCCCGCGGCTGGGAGCGCCCGCAGTGGTACTCGAGCAACGAGCAGCTGTTCGCCAAGTTCGCCGGCAAGTGCGAGCCGCGCACCCACGAGTGGGATGGCCGGTGGTGGAACCCGGTGATCAATGCCGAGCATCTGCAGATGCGCGAGAGCGTGGGTGTGGTGGATCTCACCGCCTTCAACGAGTTCGACTTCGAGGGCCCCGGCGTCGTCGAATTCCTGAACTACATGTGCGTCAACCAGGTCGATGTGCCCGTCGGGCGCAGCGTGTACACCCCGCTGCTGACCCCGCACGGCGGCTTCCGCGGCGACCTCACGATCCAGCGTCTCGGCGAGCAGCACTACCGCGTCATCACCGGCGCATTCGACGGAGGCCGCGACAACTACTGGTTCAACAAGTACCTCGCCGAGTGGAACGCCTCGGGCAAGGCCGAGGTCGCCTTCACCGACCGCTCGCAGGGCATCTGCACGCTCGGCGTGTGGGGCCCGAACGCGGTCAAGACGCTTTCCAAGATCGTCACCGACGACACCACTGCCCCCTACGACCTCAGCCAGACGGGCTTCCCGTACGGCGCGGTGCGCAATGTGCTCATCGACGGCGTGCCGTGCATCATGTTCCGCATCAGCTATGTCGGCGAGAGCGGCTGGGAGATCTACACGAACATGGAGCACGGCCTCAAGCTGTGGGACGCGATCTTCGCGGCCGGCCAGGAGTTCGAGATCATCCCCGTCGGCATCGGCGTCTACGCCGTGACCGGCCGCATCGAGAAGGGCTACCGCCTGATGGGGGCCGAGCTGGAGAGCGAGTACAACCCTGTGGAAGCGGGTCTCAATCGCCCGAAGGTGAAGAGCGCCGACTTCCTCGGCAAGGCTGCATACCTGAAGGCCCGCGACGAGTCACCGGCCGCGATCATGTGCACCCTGTCGATGGACAGCCAGAAGTGCGCGGCCGGCTACGACCGCTTCCCGACCGGTGGCAACGAGCCGATCCTCACCCTCGCCGGTGAGCGCATCATCGATGCCAAGGGCCGCGTTTCGCGGGTCACCACGGCCGGTGCCGGCCCGTCGGTGGGCAAGTACCTCCTGCTCGCCTACCTGCCGCCGCAGCACGCAGTGGTGGGCACGAAGCTGCAGGTGATGTACATGAACGAGTGCTACCCGGTCACCGTCGAGGTCGCCGGCGCGACGCCGCTGTTCGACCCGACCGACTCGCGCATGAAGAGCTGACGATGCGTGTCCTTGTCTGCGTCAAGCGCGTGCCGGCCCCCGGCGCCAAGATCAACATCACTGCCGACGGGCAAGCGATCGACACGGCCTACCTTGCGTTCACCACCAGCCCGCACGAGGAGTGCGCGGTGGAGGAAGCGGTGCAACTCGTCGAGCGGCACGGTGGCGATTCCACCGTGCTCACGCTCGGTCGGGCCGAGGCCGACGAGCAGCTGCGCTACGCGGCGAGCATCGGTGTCAACAAGGCAGTTCTTCTGCCGATCGATACGGCCGACTGGGATCCTCAACGCACGGCCGCAGCGATCACCTCGGCGATTCGGGAGCTGGAGGCCGCCGACGGGCCATTCGACCTGGTCCTTTTCGGCAACGAATCGGCGGATTCGGGCAACTTCCAGATCGGCGTGCGGGTGGCGTACGCATTGGGCCGCCCGATGGTGAACGGCATCAAGGGCATCGACATCGACGGTTCGTCATTGCGGGCCCGCCGCGAGGCGGAAGCCGGCCTCGAGGTGTACGCGCTGCAGATGCCGGCCGTGCTCGGGGTGAAGGAGGGCATCAACCTGCCGCGCTATCCCACGCTGAAGGGGCGCCTCGCGTCGAAGAAGGTGGAGGTGGCCCAGATCGCACCGCAGGGTGAACCTGGTGGGCAGCAGATGGTCACCCTCGTGCAGGCCGCCGACCAGTTGAGCCAGACAGTCGTACTCGGTCACGGCCCAGAGGCCGCACCGGCCGTCGTCGACCTGCTCGAAGAACTGGGGATCCTCAAATGATCCTCGTCGTCGTCGAACACGATCGGGGCACGCTGAGCCCGGCCTCGCTGGAGGCACTCGCCGCGGCTCGCGCGATCGACAGCCAGGTGGACGCGCTCGCATTGGGTGCCGACGCCGACGCACTGGCCGCCGACCTCGCCGCTCACGGCGCGGCCGTCGTGCATCAGGTGCACAGCGACCTGCTCGGCGATTACGGCCCCGAGGCATGGGGTGAGGCTGTCGCTCAGGCCGTCCGTGCGTTGCAGCCCGACTCTGTGCTGGCCTGCGGCACCGATCGTGGCAACGAGGTCATGGCACAGGCGGCCGCCCGTCTCGACCTGCCGTTCGTGGCGAACTGCACCGAGATCGATCCCGCTTCTTGGGAGATCACCCGCGTGCGCTGGGGTGGCTCGCTGCTCGAGCAGTGCACGCTCAGTGCGCCCACGAAGCTCGTCACGGTTGCCCACCACTCGTTCGAGGCGTTGCCGTCACCGGCGGCGGGCGCCAGACAGCCCCTGGACGTGGCGCTTGATCCGTCGTTGGCACGCACTGTCGTGGTTGCACGCGTGGACCGCCCGGCCGGCGTCACGCTGGCCACCGCGCCGCTGGTGGTCGGCGGCGGGCGCGCCGTCGGATCGGCGGAGGGCTTCGCGCCGCTCGAGGAACTCGCGGCACGACTCGGCGGTGTCGTGGGCTGTTCGCGAGCCGTTACCAACAACGGCTGGCGCAACCACACCGACCAGGTTGGGCAGACCGGTACCCGTATCGCGCCCGACCTGTACATCGCCTGCGGGATCTCCGGCGCCATCCAACACTGGGTCGGGGCGATGGCGTCGAAGAAGATCCTTGCGATCAATACCGATGCCGAGGCGAACATGGTCAGCAAGGCTGATTACGCCGTGATCGGCGACCTCCACAAGGTGGTTCCGGCGATCACCGCCGAGATTGTCCGTCGCAGGAGCTGAGACCGCCTAGAGTCACGTCATGGGCAACAACGAACCCCTCCCCCCGCCGCCCCCCGGCAACAACCCTCCCCCGATCCCGCCGCAGGGCTATCCGCCTCAGCAGCCCTATCAGCCGCCGACGCAGCCGCAACCGCAGTACCAGCAGCCCTTCCCGGGTCAGCAGTACCCGCCCCAGCCGCAGCAGTACGGCCAGTTCCCGCAGGCTCCGGCTCCGGCGCCCAAGAAGAACACCGGCCTCATCATCGGCATCGGCGCTGTCGTCGTCGCTGCGATCGTCGCCGGCGTGCTCATCTTCGGCGGTGGCGACGACAAGAAGAAGTCCACGACGACCGCCACCACAGGGATCAGCGTGGCTCCGGTCACCACCGTGGACAACGGCACGATCGTGCTCACCGTCCCGTTGACGACGCCGCCGGTCAACACGGGCGGGCCCGTCACCACGCTCGGCGGGAACGCCGACGGGTTCCCGGTCACCGACGACACCGGGATGCTGACGGTCTTCCTGCCCAACGGAGCCGACTACCAGACGACGCCGATCACCAAGGACGACATCGTGCTCCCGCGAGTCGTTGCCGCCGCCGACGTGCCGGCGTTCATGAACGACGATGTCACGCAGGGCATCATCTTCATGGGCATCCCGTCGACGTACGACGCCACCCCGGACGACGCGATCGCGATCCTCGGGCCGCCCGACGGCACGTGCGCGGTCCAGACGTCCGGCGCGCCGATCTCGACCCCCTTCGGTGTCGCGACGGTCGTGCTGTACGACGGCTGTGGCCCCGGCGGCGCGTACAGCAAGGTCGTGATGGGCGTCGCCACCAGCGGCACCTTCGTGGCCATCGGCGTCTACCTCCAGGGCGACGGTCCGGCGACCGACATGCTCGACACGGCAGAATCCGTCTGGGCCCTCATCACCGTGAACTGACGTGACCGACACCCGGCCGGGTCGCCACCTCGCTCTCGCGACGTGGAGCCTGTTTGCCGGGCTTGCACTGTTGATGCTGGCAGGTGGCCTGTTCGGCACCATGCTGGGCGTGCGCTCAGAGCGGGTCGGGCTGCCCACTGCGGTGAGCAGCCTGATCAGCGCGTGCTACTACATCGGGTTCCTCGTCGGATCCCGGCTGACGCTCGCGGGCCTGGGCCGAGTCGGACACATTCGTGTCTACTCGGCCCTCGCTTCGTCGTTGGCGGCGGCGATGATCGCCGTCGGTATCACCAACAACGCGCCGGCCTGGGCGCTGCTGCGCCTCGCGACCGGCCTGTGCACGGCCGGTCTCTATGTCGTCGCCGAGTCGTGGCTCAACGACCTGGCCACCAACGAGAACCGCGGCCGGTTGATGGCCGTGTACAGCGTGGTGACCATCGCCTTCTTCGGGGCCGGCCAGGTGATGGTGTCGGGGTTCGACACCCGGTTGGTCACCGGATACGCCGTGGCGGCGATCTTGACGTCGTTGGCGGTGGCACCCGTGGCGTTGTCCGAGGCCGCGATCGCGCCGAGCCTGGAGGAGGCTGAGCACATCTCGCTGCGCGAACTGGCACGGGTGGTTCCCACCGGGGTGGGGTCGGTGCTGCTCATCGGTGTCACCCACGGCGCGATGGCGGGCATGGTGGCGATCTATGCCACACGCGTGGGTCTCAGCGCTGCTCAGATCGGTCTGTTCGTGGCCCTGCCCAGCGCCGGGGGCGTGTTGCTGCAGTGGCCGATCGCCTCGGCCAGCGACGACCTCGACCGGCGTGCCGTCGGTTTCGCCGCCGCGGTGGGGGCGGCGGGGGTCTCGATCCTGATGTTGTTGGGCTCACCTCACCATGTGATGTCGTTCGTGCTGGTGACCCTGCTCGGCGGAATGAGTTGGCCGTTGTACTCGATCGCGTCGTCGTACACCAACGACTGGATCGAGCCGCAGGTCGTGAACGCTGCCGCGTCGCAGATGGTGACGCTCTACGGGATGGGCGCAGTGATCGGCCCGTTCGTGTCGGCGGGAGCGATGATCGTGTTCGGCACCGAGGGGTTCCTGTGGTCGCTCGTCGGCCTGCACGGGGTGGTGGCCCTGTTCTTCTTCTACCGCCTGCTCGCCTGGCGCAGCCCGCTGGCCAAGCGACCGTGGAGCGAGGTGTCGCTGCCCGCGCGCGCGTTCTTCGTGCCGGCCACCATCATCGCCGTGGCGCTTCGCGGCCGTCGCCGTCCGCGATCCTGACCGCAGGTCAGGCGAGTTTGGCGAGCGCTGTGCGCTGCCACGCAGCGGTGGCCTCGACGTTGTTGAACGTGAACAGGTGCAGGCCCTCGATGCCGAGCTCGTCGGCCACCTTGCCGAGCGGGCCGACGAGCTTGTCGGGGTCGTAGCTGGTCGGGGAGAACAGGCGGCCGATGATGCTGCCGTTCTTCTTCACATAGCGCATGCTCTCGCCGACGCCGAGGCGCATGCCCATGGTGAGCAGCTTCATGCGATCGATCGAACCGGGCACGCCCAGGTGCAGCGGCAGGGTGAAGCCGGCGGCGCGCTCGGCGGTGGCCCACGACTTCCATTTGCTCACGTCGAAGCACATCTGGGTGCTGGCGAAGCCGTCGATACCAGCCGCGGCGAGCAGCACCTGCTTGACGTGCAGCGCCTCGTGGAGCTCCTCGCGGGGGATGAACGCATGGCCGTCGGGATAGGCGGTGACGCCGATGCGGGACAGGCCGTGGTCGCAGGCAAGGAAGTCGCGCAGGAAGGCGACAACGCCGTCGTACATGCCGGCGGGCTCGGGCGGATCGCCGGCCACGAGGAACACCTCGCGGATCGCGTGCGAGCGGCAGAACTCGGCGAGGCGCCGCACCTCGGCCGTGTCGGCCGCGAGCCGGGCCGAGAAGTGGGGCACTGCGTCGTGGCCGAGGTCGGCCAAGCGGGAGGTGAGGTCGAGCGTGGGCTGCACACCCTTGGCCGGGCTGCATGTCACCGACACCGTGCAGCCCGCCGGGAGGTGCGGGATCTGGGTTTCGACGTTCTTCATCGGGGTCACCTCGTAGCGGGCGTCCGCGACGAGGCTGTGCAGGGTGAGGGTGTGCGTCACTTCGATCCTCAGGCGAATTCGTCGGGGAGTTCCGTCTTGCGGCGGGCGATGTACTCGCGCATCGCCTCGTCGGTGGCATCGTCGAGCGCTGGCGGCTCGTACTCGGCAAGGCGGCGCTTCCAGAGCGCGTTCGCCCGTTGGGCCGCGTCGAGAGCGCCGTCCTCGCTCCACTGCTCATAGCTGGAGTTGTCGGCGGTGTCGCTGCGGTAGAACGCGGTCTCGAAGTTGGCGAACGTGTGTGCCGTGCCGAGGAAGTGCGTGCCGGGTGTGTTCGTGCGCAAGGCAGCGAGCGCCAGGCCGTTCTCGCTGGCGTCGAGTCCACGTACGAACGTCGTCATCATGCCCAACTGGTCGCAGTCGAGCACGAACTTCTCGTACCCGATGGCCAGGCCGCCCTCTAGCCAACCAGCCGCGTGGAGCACGAAGTTGACGCCACCGAGCAGGGTGGGCTGCAGAGTGTTCGCGCTCTCGTACGCGGCCTGCGCGTCGGGCAGCTTGGAAGCGGTGAGCGAGCCACCCGAGCGGAACGGCACACCGAGGCGGCGGGCCAGCGCGGCCACGGTGTAGAGCACGATCGCCGGTTCGGGGGTGCCGAACGTAGGGGCCCCCGTCTGCATGCTCATCGACGAGGCGAACGACCCGAACACCACCGGGGCGCCGGGCCGTACGAGCTGCACGAACGTCATACCGGCCAACGCTTCGGCGAGCGTCTGCACGGCTACCCCCGCACTGGTGGCGGGGGCCATCGCTCCGGCGAGGATGAACGGGGTGATGATCGTCGCCTGGTTGTGCTCCGCATAGCACTGCGCGGCGGCGAGCATCGTGCCATCCCACACCAGCGGCGAGCTGGCGTTGATGAGGCTGGTCATCACGGTGCGATCGTGCAGATCGCCGCCGAAGCCGATGCGCGCGAGTTCGACACTGTCCGCAGCACGCGACCCGGCGGTGACTGAACCCATGAACGGCTTGTCGCTGTACTTGAGGTGGGAGTACACCATGTCGAGATGGCGCTTGCTGACGGGCACGTCGACGGGCTCGCACACCGTGCCGCCGGAGTGGTGCAGCCATGGCGACATGTACGTGAGCTTCACGAAGTTCTCGAAGTCGGCGAGTGTTGCGTAGCGGCGACCGTTGTCGAGGTCGTGCACGAATGGCGAGCCGTAGTTCGGCGCGAACACCGTGTGGTTGCCGCCGATCACCACATCGTTGATCGGGTTGCGGGCGTTCTGCACATACGTACTCGGCGCGTTGGTGCTGACGATCTCGCGGCACATACCCCGCGGGAAACGCACGCGGGTGCCGTCGACGATCGCCCCGGCGCGAGCGAAGATCGGCAGCGCCTCGGGGTAGTCGCGCACCTCGATGCCGACCTCTTCGAGCACGGTGTCGGCGGTGTGCTCGATGACGGCGAGCGTCTCGTCGCCGGCGATCTCGAACGGGCGCATCGTGCGCGTGAGATACGGCACGCGATCGATGACGTGAGTGGCGCGCATCGCGGCGCGCCCGGCGCGCCCGCCCGAGCGGCGCCCTGAGGGTGCAGGCGAGTCGGGCATCAGCGCGGCCTCCGAGTGTGCACGGTCATGTGGGCTCCTTCTGACGGCGGCGTCGCGCCGTGCGATCGGCCCCGCTCGCAGACCGTGCGGGCAGGGTGACGACGGTGGACAGGTGCGGGCTGGAGGCGCTTGCGTGCGGGAACGACATCGCCGCCACGAACTCGGCCTGGAACTCGGGCTCGGTGGCCGTTTCCACCTTCACCACGTTGCCCACGGCCTGCTCCATGTCGGCACGGGCGGCGAGCGAGAGCAGGGCACGTACGGCGCCGGCGCCGGCAGCATTGCCCACCGAGCGCACCTGGTCGATCGGGCAGTCGGGCACCAGCCCGAGCACGAGTGCGTAGAGCGGGTCGATATGGCTGCCGAAGGCACCCGCGAGGCGGATCTCGTGCAGGATCTTGTCGCCGTGCGGGGCGACGCCGGCGTGGCGGTAGAGCAGCTCGATGCCGGCGCGCAGCGCGGCCTTGGCGAGTTGGATCGCACGCACATCGTTCTGGGTGATCATCAACCGCACGCCGTCGGCCTCGTGCACGACGTAACTGAATGTGCGGCCGTCGGCGACGACGCGCGCCGTGCGTTCCGCCAGCAAACCCTGCACGACGCCCTCGGAGTCGATCACGCCGGCGAGGTACATCTCGGCGATGACTTCGATGATGCCCGAGCCGCAGATGCCGGAGATCTCCAGGTCCTCCGTCGCCGTGGCGAAGCCAGGGTCGTCGCTCCACAGGTCGCAGCCGATGACCTTGAAGCGCGGCGCGAGGGTGTCGCTGTCGATGCGTACACGCTCGATCGCCCCCGCGGTGGCGCGCTGGCCGCAGCTCAGCTGGGCGCCTTCGAACGCGGGGCCAGTGGGGCTCGACGCGGCGAACAGGAGGTGCTCGTCGCCGAGGACGATCTCCGCGTTCGTGCCGACATCGACCAGCAGCTGCATGGTGGGGGAGCGGTGGGGCTGCTCGGAGAGGATCATCGCGGCCGTGTCGGCGCCGACATGCCCGGCGATGCAGGGTGCGAGATACACCTGCGCGTGGGGGAAGTGCAGCTCGAACTGCTCGGCGCGCACGCTGATCGCGTCCGCCGTGGCGAGTGTGAACGGCGCCTGGCCGAGCGGGGTGGGGTCGATGCCGGCGACGACATGGTGCATGATCGGGTTGCCGACGAGCACGATCTCGAGCACGTCGCCGGCAACGGTGCCCGCGCCGGCGCACAGCTCGTCGATGAGGGCGTTCAGTGCCTCACGCACCGCCACGGTGAGCTGGCGGTCGCCGCCGGGGTTCATCATCACGTAACTGACGCGGCTCATCAGATCCTCGCCGTAGCGGATCTGGGGGTTCATCCGCCCGGCGGAGGCGAGCACTTCACCGGTGCCGAGATCGCACAGGTGGGCGGCGATGGTGGTGCTGCCGATGTCGATGGCAACACCGCAGACGCGGTCGACGTAACCGGGCCACGCGGCCACCACCGTCGCGTCGCGCACGGCCACGGTGGCGGCCCGATCCTGCCGGGCGAAGGCCTGGTGGACCTCCTGGAGGGCAGCCAGGTCGAGGCCGGTGGCGATGATGCCGTGCTCGGTCGCCAATTCGGCGAGCACGAGGTCGGTCATCGACGCGGCGTCACCGAGCAGGCTCGGCGGTAGCTCGATGAAGAACAGGTGCACCGCGGGATCGAGCACCACATCGGTGAGGTCGAGGTTCTTGCGAACGACGGGCCGGTGCACCTGGCTCTCGGGCGGCACGTCGAGCACGACGTCGTCGCGCACCACTGCGCAGCAGCCGAGGCGGCGATCGGGCTTCGTGCCGCGGCGATCCGAGTAGGCCTGTTCGGTGTCGGTCCATGGGCTGAGCGCCTCAGCAGTGGAATCGATCGCCCACTTGCTGTGATGGCCGGTGGCCGGGGTGATCTGACAGCGCCCGCAGATGCCGCGGCCACCGCAGACCGAGTCGAGGTCGACACCCAGCTCACGGGCAGCCTGCAACACCGTGGTGCCGGCTGGCACCACGCCATCGTGGCCCGACGGGGTGAAGACGACGCGCGCCATGAGCTACTCGGCGCGCCTCGCGCGGCGGCCACCGGCGCGGCCCTCGCGGGATCCGGAGGGCGCGTCGGGATCGCGGTTGGCGCGGATCCAGGCGGCACAGTCCTGGTCGTTACCGGCCAGCACGTCGGCGGCCATGACCATCGTCTTCACCTCGGGGTGCAGGGGGTTCATGATCGCCGAGGTCATCCCGTTGGAGATGGCCATTGCCAGGAACGTGCCAGTGATGTTGTTGCGCGCCGGCAGGCCGAAGCTGACGTTGGAAGCGCCACACGTGGTGTTGACCTTCAGCTCGCTGACGAGGCGACGCAGGAGTGCGAACACCTGGCGGCCGGCTGTACCCATCGCACCGATCGGCATTACAAGCGGATCGACAACGATGTCGCTCGCCGGAATGCCGTAGTCGGCCGCGCGCTGCACGATCTTCTTGGCGACGTTGAAGCGCACGTCGGGGTCGGTGCTGATGCCGGTCTCGTCGTTGGAGATGGCCACCACCGCGGCGCCGTACTTGGCCACGAGGGGCAGCACCCGCTCCATCTGCTCGTCCTCGCCGGTGACCGAGTTGACGAGTGCCTTGCCCTTGTAGACGGCGAGGCCGGCCGCGAGCGCCTCGACGATGGAGGAGTCGATCGACAGGGGCACGTCGGTGATGCCCTGCACCAACTGGATCGCACGGGCGAGCAGGGCCGGCTCGTCGGCGAGAGGGATACCGGCGTTGACATCGAGCATCTGCGCGCCGGCGGCCACCTGGGCGAGCGCGTCCGCCTCGACGCGGCTGAAATCGCCGCTCTTCATCTCCTCGGCGAGCAGCTTGCGCCCGGTGGGGTTGATCCGCTCGCCGATCATGACGAACGGCCGGTCGAACCCGATCACGACCTCTTTGGTTGCAGAACTGATCACTGTGTGGGTCATTGCTGGTGCTCCCCGGTGGTGGGCGTGGTGTTCGGCGAGGCTGGATCCCAGCCGCCGTTGTCGATGAGGGTGTGCAGCCGCTCGTTGGTGAACTCGGCTTCGATCGACGCGGCTGTGGCCGCGACGCAGGCGGCCAGATCACCGGCGACGGGGTAGCCGGCGCGACGCCATTCGCCGACGTACTCCTGCGCGGTCTTCTTCTCGGCGACCATCGCCGCCCGGTCGATCGCCTTCTGGAAGCGGCCGGGGAGGATGATCTGGTGGCGTTCGTCGCCGTCGCGGCCGTTCACCTGGGCGGGGATGTCGCGCCACAGGATGACGGTGATCTCGCTCGCGCTGCGGCGGGCCATCAGACCACCTGCCCGAGGCGCACGCTGACGGCCTGGCCGAACGGCTCGAGGCCTGTGTGGTGGTGCTCGAAGCGCAGCCCGAGGTGCTCGGCCGCGGCCCGCCCGGCGGCCACCACGTGCTCGTCGCCGCTCTGGGTGAGCAGCACGAGGCGGGTGTAGTTGCCGAAGTAGGCAGACAACAGTTCGGGGTGACGATCCAGCCCGAGCCCTTCCCACACGAGTGCCTGGAAGTGCTTGGCAAGGAAGTCGGTGAGGTAGAACGTGCCCACCTCGGCGCCCTGCAGCGCCGCGAACGCGGCGGCACCGGTGAAGAACTCGTAGCAGTGGTCGCCGGGCAGGCGGATGAGACGCGGGTCGTCGGCCATCATCCGGTCGAGGTTGCCGCCGGTACCGCAGTCGGCATACCCGATCAGCACCGTTCGGTCGCCTGACGGATCGTGTTCGGCGAGCAGCTCGCGCAGGTGGGGGACGATGCGTTCGGGTCGGTTGTGGAGATGCGCCGGGAGGTAGCGCACCTCCACCCGATCGGTGAGTTCGTTCGCGGCCAACACGGCGCGCAGTTCGGCGACGAGGGCGCCGCAGGCGAGCACGAGGGGCCGGGACACGGGCTCAGGCGACGGACGGGCCGGGAGGCTCGGAGTTGTCACGACGCGCCGATACGAGCGCCTTCGCGGTCTCGGCAGCGACGGCCGCATCGCGGCAGTAGGCATCGGCGCCGATGGCGCTGCCGAACTCTTCGTTGAGTGGTGCACCGCCGACAAGCACCACGTACTTGTCGCGCAGGCCGCGCTCCTTGAGCGTGTCGATGACCACCTTCATGTACGGCATCGTGGTGGTGAGCAATGCGGACATGCCGATGATGTCGGGCTGGTGCTCGTCGATCGCGGCGAGGAAGGCATCGATGTCGGTGTTGATGCCGAGGTCGAACACTTCGAATCCGGCGCCCTCGAGCATCATCGCCACGAGGTTCTTGCCGATGTCGTGGATGTCGCCCTTCACCGTCCCGATGACGACCTTGCCGATCGGCTCGGCACCGGTCTCGGCGAGCAAGGGGCGCAAGATCTCCATGCCCGACTTCATCGCGTTCGCCGAGAGCAGCACTTCGGGGACGAAGAGGATGCCGTCGCGGAAGTCGATGCCGACGATGCGCATGCCTTCGACGAGCGCGTCGTTGAGCACCTTGTCCGGGCCCCAGCCGCGGTCGAGGAGAATGAGGGTGCCCTCGGCGATCTCGGCGGCGAGACCGTCGTAGAGGTCTTCGTGCATCTGGGTGACCAACTCGTCGTCCGGCAGGGCGGCAAGGTCGAGGTCGTCGGCGTCGCTCATGGGATGTCCTTGTACTGCAAATTCCACATCGTGGAACTAGTCCGTATGGTGGAACCCTATCACAGCAGGGGTTTCAAGGAGGGTGTTGCCGCGTGACGTTCGCCGGCGACTTCCAGCTCGTAGCTGCCCGAGAGCAGCCACTCTGCGACGACGCCTTCCGAGCGACGCACATAGCCGTACCCGATCGAGCGGCCGATGGTGTAGCCGTAGCCCCCGCTCGTGAGCCATCCGACGCGCTCGCCGTCGCGGTAGATCGTCTCGCGGCCGAGCAGCACGACCGTCGGGTCGACGGTGAACGTCGTCAGGCGCTTGCGCACCCCGTTGCGCCGCTGCGCCTCGACGGCCTCGCGGCCGATGAAGTCGCAGTCGCGTTTGACCGCCCAGCCGAGCCCGGCCTCGATCGGGGTGTGGTCGGGGCCGATGTCGCCGCCCCAGGCGCGATAGCCCTTCTCCAGCCGACAGCTCTCGATCGCTCGGTACCCCGCGTTGACGAGGCCGAGCGGGGCGCCGGCGACGATGAGCGTGTCGTAGACACGAGCCGCGTACTCCACGGGCAGGTGGAGTTCCCAGCCGAGCTCGCCGGTGTAGCTGACCCGCAGCGCGCGGGCCGGGCAGCCGGCGATGCCGATCGTCTGCACGGTGGAGAACGGGAAGGCTGCATCGCTGACGTCGGCCGTGGTGACCGACTGCAGGATGTCGCGAGCCCGCGGACCCATGAGGCTCAGCACCGCCCAGGCGGAGGTGGCGTCGAACAGTTCGGCATGTGCGCCTGCGGGGAGGTTGCGGCGGATCCAGTCGAAGTCGTGGGTGGCGAAGCCGGTGCCCGTGACGATGTAGAACTCGTCGTCGGCGACTCGGCCGACGGTGAGATCGGTCTGGATGCCGCCGCGCGCGTCGAGCATCTGGGTGTAGGTGAGGCTGCCCACCGGCTTGTGCACGTCGTTGGCGCAGATCAGGTCGAGCGCGGCCAGCGCATCGCGGCCCTTCAGCACATACTTGGCGAACGAGGTCTGGTCGATGAGCACGGCAGCTTCACGACAGGCACGGTGCTCGCGGCCGACCGCGGCGAACCAGTTCTGGCGCCCGTACGTGTATTCGTCACGTGGCGATTCGCCGAGTGACGAATCGTGGAACCAGTTGGGGCGCTCCCAGCCGAGCTTCTCGCCGAATACAGCGCCGGCCGCCTGCAACCGGTCGTAGAGCGGCGAGATGCGGCACGGGCGGCCGCTGTGGTGCTCCTCGAACGGCCAGGCCATCGTGTAGTGCTTCGAGTACGCCTCCAGCGTGCGGGTGCGCACCCACTCGGTGTCGGTGTGCGGCCGGCCGAAGCGGCGCAGATCCACCACCCACAGGTCGAACGGGGGCGCCCCGTCGTGCACCCACTCGGCGAGCGCCTGGCCGGCACCGCCACCGGCGGCGATTCCGAACGCGTTGAAGCCGGCGCCGACATACAGGTTGGGCAGTTCGGGCGCCTCGCCAAGGATGAAGTTGCCGTCGGGGGTGAAGCTCTCGGGCCCGTTGATGAGCTGACGGATGCCCGCGTCGGCCAGCGCCGGCACACGCCCGACGGCGAGTTCCATCGTCGGAGCGAAGTGATCCCAGTCGGCGCCGAGGAGCTGGAACTCGAACGGCTTGGGGAAGCCACGGACGGCCCACGGCACCGGGTTGGGCTCGTAACCGCCCATCACCAGGCCGCCGACTTCTTCCTTGTAGTAGGTGAGCCGGTCGGGGTCGCGCAGGGTGGGCAGGTGGCGCGGCACTTCAGGGGTGAATGGCTCGGTGAGCACGTATTGGTGCTCGACGCTCACGAGGGGCACGTTCACGCCGACGGTGGCGGCCAATTCGCGGGTCCACTGGCCGGCGCACAGCACGACCTTCTCGCACTCGATGCGGCCCTGGTCGGTGACCACGGCGCGGATCACGCCGTCGTCCACCTCGATCGACAACACCTCGGTGCGCTCACAGATCGTCGCGCCTGCCATGCGGGCGCCCTTGGCGAGCGCCATCGTGATGTCGCTGGGGCTGGCCTGGCCGTCGGTGGGCAGGAACGCCGCGCCGACGAGATCGTCCACCTGCATGAGCGGCCACAGCTCCTGCGCCTCGTTCGGCGAGAGCAGGTGCATCTCCAGGCCGAAGCTCTTGGCGGTGGTGGCCTGGCGGCGCACTTCGGTCCAGCGCTCCTCGTTGCAGGCCAGGCGCAGGCCGCCGTTCATCTTCCAGCCGGTGGCCTGACCGGTGTCGGCCTCCAGCGTGCGGTAGAGCTCCACCGAGTTCCCGAGCAGCTGGGTGATGTTCGCGCTCGTGCGCAGTTGGCCCACCAGCCCGGCGGCATGGAACGTGCTGCCGGAGGTGAGTTGGTATCGCTCGATGAGGACCGTGTCGGTCCAGCCGAGCCGAGCCAGGTGGTAGGCGGTGGAGCATCCGACGATTCCACCGCCCACCACCACGGCCCGGGCAGAGGTGGGGAGTGGGGTCAGGCTGCGAACCAGACCGACCAGACGGCCTCGTTGGCGGCGATCCAGTCCTTGGCCACATCAGCCGCGGGGCGCTGATCGATTTCCACCTGCGGCAGCATTTCCAGCATCTGGTCGATGGTGATCTGCGTCTTCTGGACCATCGACCACACCTTGGCGTTCTTCGCCTCGAGCTTGGCCGAGGCCAGCTTCAGCAGAACGTCGGAGGGGTAACCGCAACTCACGGTCTCGGGATCGTCGGCGCAACCATCGGTGTACGCCGGCAGTTCGACCTGCACCAGCTTGTACTTACCGACAGCAGCGGTGGGGGTCCACCAGTACATGAGGACCGGCTTGTGTTCGGCGACCGCGCTGTCGAGTTCAGCCACCGTGGCCGCCTCAGAACCGGAGAACATCACCTGGAAGGGCAGTTCGAGGTTCTTGATGAGCGGCTCGTCGAGCTGTGAATACGACGGGTCAGTGCCGAGGAAGCGGCCGTCGTCCCCGGTCTCGGCCGTAGCGAACAGCTTGGCGAGTTCGGGATCCTTGAAGCCCTCCCAGGTCGCCAGCTCGGGGTGCTCCTGCACCACATAGTCGGGCACGAACCAGCCGATCTGACCGGTCGTGCCGAGCTCGCCCATGTTGACGACCGAACCGTCGTCGAGGAAGGCCTGCTCGTCCTCGACGATGCCCGACGGCCAGATCTCGGTGACGAAGTCCACGGTGCCATCGGCCATGCCGGTGAACATCGAGTTCTCGTCGATCTCGACGATCTCGGCCGGCACGCACAGCTCGGCTTCGATGAGCTGCTTCATGATCTCGGCTTCGATGGCCGATGCGGTCCAGGCGTTCTGCACCACGGTGATGGTGTCGCCGCTGAGGCCGTTCGAGCACTTGCCCCCGCCATTGTCGGTGGACTCCGTCTTTTTGTCATCGCCACAGGCGACGAGAGACATCGCCGCGACGGTGAAGAGCGCCACAGCGCGCTTGCCATTGAACTTCATGTGATCCCCTATTTCTGGTTCGGCCTGTTCGCCAACGGGTGAAGACTAGTCTGTCCGCGCAGTGACCAAGGGGGAGCCAGGGGAGTGAGCGACGCAATGGGTGGGGCGGTGTCGGCGGTCGATGTGCGCAACGTCTGGAAGGTGTTCGGCGCTCACAGCGATCGGGCGATCGAGATGTCGTCCGGCGGTGCCAGCCGAAGCGAGGTGCTCACCGCCACGGGCTGCACCGTCGGTGTGCGCGATGTCAGCTTCTCGGTGGCTCGCGGCGAGACCTTCGTGGTGATGGGCTTGTCGGGCAGCGGCAAGAGCACCCTCGTGCGCTGCCTTTCCCGGCTCATCGAGCCGAGCAGCGGCGAGGTGTACATCGACGGCGCCGATGTCCTGGCGATGACGCCCACGCAACTGCGCGAAGTGCGGCGCACGAAGATGTCGATGGTCTTCCAGCACTTCGGCCTGTTCCCCCACAAGCGTGTGGTCGACAACGTCGCCTACGGGCTGGAGGTGCAACGAGTACCCAAGCGTCAACGGCGCGAGCGGGCGATGGAGGTGCTGACCAAGGTCGGCCTCGCCGATTGGGCGATGCATTATCCGCAGCAGCTTTCCGGTGGCATGCAGCAGCGCGTCGGCCTCGCCAGAGCGCTGGCCCTCGACCCGGGGATCCTGCTGTTCGACGAACCGTTCTCCGCGCTCGACCCGCTGATCCGCCGCGAGATGCAAGATGAGCTCATCCGCCTCCAGCAGGAGGAACAGCGCACGATCGTGTTCATCACCCACGACTTCGCGGAGGCGATCCGGCTCGGCGACCGGGTGGCGATCATGAAGGACGGGCAGTTCGACCAGATCGGGACTCCCGAGGAACTGGTGGTGAATCCGGCCACCAGTTATGTGCGCGAGTTCGTCACCGACGTGCCTCGCGAGCGGGTGCTGCGCGCGGGCGCGGTGATGTCGGCCCCGATTGCCGGGGCGACGGCGTCCGTGGCGAGTTCGGCGCGCATCTCC
This sequence comes from Ilumatobacteraceae bacterium, assembly GCA_041918155.1. Classification (GTDB taxonomy): domain Bacteria; phylum Actinomycetota; class Acidimicrobiia; order Acidimicrobiales; family Ilumatobacteraceae; genus UBA668. The sequence continues at coordinate 34,463 of JAYRWH010000046.1, forward strand.
GACGCGTTGGGGGCGCTGGTGGCGAGCTCTGCACCCGTGTCGGTGGTCGACGAGAACGACCGGGTGATCGGCTCGATCGACCGGGCCCGCGTCGCCGCATTGTTGGGAGAGAGCCGGCGTGACGTTCGTCCGTAGGTGGCAGTGGTACATCCTCGGCGGTGGGGCCGCGGTGTTGGGCATCGCCCAGGTCCTGCTGCGCGGCACCACCATCTTTCCCGAGTCCAGCGAGTGGGATGTCGCCAAGACGGTCAACCGGCTGCAGTCGTGGGTGCGGCGGAACCGCAACACGAACTGGTTCCTGCACGGTCTGATGCGCCCGATCGGCGACTTCGTGCTGAACACCTACGAGTCGCTGCGCGACCTGCTGCTGGCGCTCCCGTGGTTCTGGCTGCCCCTGATGGTGCTGCTCGTCATCATTCGCTCTGGCCGGTGGATCACGGCGCTGGTGGTGTCGGGCGGGCTGGTCTACCTCGAGCTGGCAGGGCTGCACCGCGAGGGCATGGAGACCATTGCGCTGATGACGTTCTGCATCCTCGCGTGCATCGTCATCGGCTTCCCGCTCGGCATCTGGGCGGGGCTCAACCCGCGCGTCGAGAAGATCTTGCGGCCGATTCTCGATGCTGCGCAGAGCCTGCCGGTCACGTTCTACCTCGTGCCGTCGCTGCTGGTCTTCGGCATCCTGCAGACGCCGGCTGCCATTGCCACGGTTGTTTTCGGTGTGCCGCCGATGATCCGAATCACTGCACTCGGCATACGCGGGGTGCCGGAGGCCTCGGTCGAGGCCGGCGTGATCTTCGGCTCGAGTCGCTGGCAGCTGCTCTGGAAGGTGCAGGCGCCACAAGCCATCCGCTCGTTCGTGACCGCGACGAACCAGACGATCATGATGTGCCTCGGCATGGTGGTGCTCGCGGGCTTGATCGGTGCTGGTGGCCTCGGCGCCGAGCTGATCGACACGATGAAGTTGCGCAGCCCGGGCCGCTCCCTCTTGGTTGGGCTGGCGATCTTTGCCGTGGCGATGGCCTTTGACCGCACAACACGCTCGTTGGTGGACCGCTCGCGGGCGTTGCCGGTCGCCTCGCGGACCTACTGGCTCGGCTCGGCCGCGGTGCTGGGCGCCGCGTGGCTCATCGCCCGGCTTGCCGACGCGAAGTCGGCGCCGTGGAAGTTCGACCACGGGATCGTCTCGCCGATCGACGATTTCGTCACCTGGATCCGTGACCACTTCGCCGACCAGCTCCAGTGGTTCAACGACTTCATCGTGCGCGACATCGTGATCCGCCTGCGCGATCTGCTCGGTACCTCGGTGGCATGGCCCGTGCTGATCGGGATCGTCGTGATCGTGGCGCTGCTACTGCGTGGTTGGTTGTTCGCCGGCTTCTGTGCGGTGGGCTTGGCCGGAATCGGGTTTCTCGGGATGTGGGCTCCCGCCCTCGAAACGCTGGCGCAGATCGTGGTCGCGGTCATCATCGCCATCCTCGTGTCGGTACCGATCGGCATCTTCGTCGGTCGCCGGCCGCGCCTGGAGGCCGTCCTCGAGCCGGCGCTCGACGCGCTGCAGACCTTCCCCAGCTTGATCTACGCGATCCCGTTCGTGCTGCTGTTCTCGGTCGGCTACCTGCCCGCCATCCTGGCGACGGTGCTGTACGCGATCCCGCCGGGTGTGCGCCTTACCGCGCTCGCGATCAAACAGGTGCCGGCCGAGACCCTCGAGGCCTCCACGACGTTCGGCGCGACACCGCGTCAGCGGCTGTGGGGGATTCAAGTGCCCTTGGCGATGCGCGGCATGATGCTCGCCGTCAACCAGGTGATCATGATGTCGCTCTCGATGGTGATCATCGGCGGGCTGGTGGGCGGCCAGGGCCTCGGTTACCAGACCGTGGCGGCGCTGACGAAGCCCGACACGGGAGTCGGCGTCGAGTCGGGCCTGGCCCTGCTGGTGATGGCGATCATCCTCGACCGCCTCAGCGAGAGCGCCGCCGACCTGTTCGAGGGAGACGCTCACTTCGGGATCGACTACCAGAAGCGATCCGTCCCCGCCGGCGCGCATTTGTAAGACTGGCCACTCGGAGGAAGCGGACATGAGCGCAGTCAGCACGGAACGAATCGATACCGAGGGCGGCAAGGCCGTGCTCGTGGTGCACGTGGACGACGGCAAGGCCAACGCCCTGTCTCGGGCCACGATCGCGGAGATCATGTCGGCGCTCGACGAGGCCGAGGGCGACGAGACCGTGGGTGCCGTCGTGCTCCACGGGCGGCCCGGCAAGTTCTCCGCCGGGTTCGACCTGTCGGTGATGGGCAGCGGCGACTTCAACGCCGTGGCCGCGTTGATGTGCGACGGCGGCGACCTCGTCCGTCGCCTGTACGGCCTGCCGGTCCCGGTCGTGGTGGCGTGCACCGGCCATGCGCTCGCGGCCGGTGCGTTTGTGTTGCTCGCTGCCGATCTCCGCGTCGGCGCCGACGTCGGGTGCAAGATCGGCCTCAACGAGGTGGCGATCGGCATCGTGTTGCCCGACTGGGCGATCACGATGTGCCACGAGCGGCTCAGCAAACGGCACATCCAGCGGGCCGTGTTGCTCGCTGAGGTCACCGGGCCGACCGGAGCGGTGGAAGCGGGTTTCCTCGATGTCGTAGTGCCCGAGGCAGATGTGCTCGATACGGCCGTGGCCCGTGCCAAGGAGTACGCCGCGTTCACGCGGGCGGCCTACCACGGCAGCGTTGTCGCGCTCCGCGGTGATGCGATGGCGCTCCTCGAGCAGCAGGTGGCGAAAGATCGCCCGCGGGCCTGATCAGTCGAAGATCATCGCCGCCACGATGGCGACGATCACGATGGCGAGCGCCCAGTGGAACAGGGTCGGCTCGAAGCGTTCGAGCTGACGCAGGTCGTCGCGGTGCTCATGTACCTCGTACTCGATGACCTCCTCCACGTCGCGGAACACGATCCACAGCACGTACACCAAGGCGACGATGGCAACCAGGCCGAGCATCCACACCGAGTTCCCCGCGGCAGTACCGCTCTCGTAGTTGTCGACGTCGTGGTCGACATCGTTCATGAACAGCCAGAGGCCAGTTCCGGCGGAGGCACAGAACGTCAGCAGACCGAACACGATCTTCCAGCCGTCGCCCGTCCAGCTCCGGTCGCGCACTCGCTCGGGATACCGCATCACTGCACCTTCCGCGCGCATCGTCTACCCGGTGAACGGTTGCGTCAACCCGTCGATCGTGTTACTTGGCGATCGTGTTACTTGGCGCGGTAGAAGCCCGGGGTCTCAGGGGCGAGGGGAGTGTTGCCGAGGATCAGGTCGGCGGCCTTCTCGGCCATCATCATCACGGGGGCATAGATGTTGCCGTTGGTGACGTAGCGCATCGCCGACGCATCGCACACGCGCACGCCGTCCACGCCCCACACCTTCATCGTCAGCGGGTCGACCACGCTGTTGTCGTCCTCGGCACCCATGCGGGCGGTGCACGACGGGTGCAGCGCGGTCTCGCCGTCGTGGCGCACCCACTCGAGAATCTGTTCGTCGGTCTCCACTTCCGGGCCGGGCGAGATCTCCCCGCCGTTGTAGGGGTCCATGCCCTTCTGGCGCATGATGCTGCGGGTGACGCGGATCGCCTCGACCCACTCGCGACGGTCCTGGTCGGTGGAGAGGTAGTTGAACTGCAGCGCCGGTTTCACCTTGGGGTCGGTGCTAACGATCTTCACCGTGCCGCGCGCATCGCTGTACATCGGGCCGATGTGCACCTGGTAGCCGTGGCCGCCTGCGGGCGCGGTGCCGTCGTATCGCACGGCGATCGGCAGGAAGTGGAACATCAGGTTGGGGTAGGCGACATCGTCGTTGGAGCGTACGAAGCCGCCGGACTCGAAGTGGTTGCTCGCGCCGGGGCCTTTGCGGAACAGCCACTGGAGGCCGATGAATGGCCTTCGCCACATCTGCAGGTTGGGTTGCAGCGACACCGGCTGGGTGCACGAGTGCTGCACGTAGACCTCGAGGTGGTCCTGCAGATGCAGGCCCACCGCGGGCAGGTCGTGCACTACGGGGATGCCGAGCTGCGACAACTCGGCGGCGTTGCCGACTCCGGAGAGCTGCAGCAGTTGCGGGGTGTTGAACGCGCCGCCGCACAGGATCACCTCGGCGGCGTGAGCGGTGCGCACGCCGTGGGTGAACGGGCTGCGCACCTCGTACTCCACGCCGGTGGCACGCGTGCCGTCGAAGAGCACCTTGTGGGCGAGTGCCCGGGTGATGACGGTGAGGTTGGGACGCTTCATCGCCGGGTGCAGGTAGGCGCGTGCCGCGCTGAGGCGGCGGCCGCGGTGCACATTGCGGTCGAAGCGGGCGAAGCCCTCCTGCTGGTAGCCGTTGACGTCGCTGGTGAGCGGATAGCCGGCCTGCTGGCAGGCCTCGAAGAACGCGTCGATCAGCGGGTTGCCCGACAGGCCGCGCTCGAGCGCCAGCGGCCCCTCACCGCCGCGCCAGTCGTCGGCGCCTTCGAGACAGGTCTCCATCTTCTTGAAGTAGGGCAGGCAGTGCGCGTAGTCCCACGTTTCCATGCCCTTGTCGGCGGCCCACCTTTCGTAGTCCAGCGGGTTGCCGCGCTGGAAGATCATCCCGTTGATGCTGCTGCTACCCCCGAGCACCTTGCCGCGGGCGTGGTAGATCCGCCGCCCGTTCATGCACGGCTCGGGCTCGCTCTCGTACTTCCAGTCGTAGAAGCGGCTGCCGATCGGGAACATCAGCGCGGCCGGCATGTGGATGAAGACATCCCACTTGTAGTCGGGGCGGCCGGCCTCGAGCACGAGCACGGTGTTGGCGGGGTCGGCGCTCAGCCGGTTGGCCAGGGCGGACCCGGCCGATCCGCCGCCGACAATGATGTAGTCGTAACGCTCCACGGTGCTCTCTATCACTCAGTCGATCCGTATCCTTGCCGCTGTCGTGCGCACCAAGTCACCCAACTCGTCGGGGTTGCGCTCGCCGGGGAAGCGCGAGGCCGGCCCGTACACGTGCAGCGCAGCGACCACGTCGCCATTTCGCGACGATACGGCGGCCGCCACGGAGTTGAGGCCGTCGGCGTACTCCTCGTAGGCCCACGCATACCCGAGCCGGTGAGCATCTGCCACCCGGCGGCGCAATGCCGCCGGGGTGGTGAGCGTGTGCCTGGTGAAGCGCTGCAGGGGGCGCTGGAGCACCTGTTCGAGCACATCGCCGTCGAGGGCGAGCAGTACCTGCCCCGACGGCACCGCGTGCATCGGGATGCGGGTGCCGGTCCAGTCGCGGACCTGTAGTTCGCTGACCGGGGTGAGCTGGTCGAGGTAGAACATGTCGAGCCCGTCGGGGATCGAGAGGCCTGCGGCTTCACCGACGTGGCGATTGAGCTCGGCGAGGTGGGGCCGGGCCAGGGAAATGAGCGACGGCCCGGGCGCGGCGGCCGCCGCGAGATCCATCATCCCGGCGGCGATGCGGTACACGCCGCCGACGGTGACCTGCTCGACGACGGCGAGTTCCTCCAGCGTGGAGAGCAGGCGCGAGACCGTGCTCTTGGGCAGCGAGACGCGATCGGCGATCTCGGTCACGCCCGCGGGGCCACCGGCCAGCACCCGCAGCAGGGCGAATGCACGCTCGATGGACTGGACCGTGGACATCGTGCTCAGCCTGGGAAGGCGCCCTGCATGCGCGCCGCGGACAGGGTGTTCTCGAGCAGGCAGGCGATCGTCATCGGGCCAGTGCCACCGGGCATGGGCGTGATCGCGCCGGCGATCGCCTGCACGGCGTCGAAGTCGACGTCGCCGACGATGCCCTTCTCCGTGCGTGACACGCCGACGTCGACCACGGCCGCGCCGGGCTTCACGTGGGCGGCGGTGATCATGCGCGCCTGGCCGGCGCAGGCGACGATGATGTCGGCCTGGCGACAGACTTCGATCATGTCGGCGCTGCTCGTGCGCGAGTGGGCGAGAGTGACCGTGCAGTCGATGCCCTTGCGGCCCAGCAACAACACCTGCGGCAGGCCGGTGAGCGTGCTGCGGCCGATGACGGTGGCCCGCTTGCCGCTCGTGGCCACGCCGTAGCGCCCGAGCAGGCGCATCACGCCCAGGGGAGTGCAGCCGACATGGCCGGGCAGGCCACGCACGAGGCGGCCCATCGAACCTTCGGTGAGGCCGTCGACGTCCTTCTCCGGCGGGATGAGGCCGAGCACCGGCTCGGGGTCGAGCCCATGGGGAAGCGGGAGCTGGCACAGGATGCCGTGCACCGCCGGGTCGGCGACGAGCGCGGCGACTGCCTCCTCCACCTGGGCCTGGCTGGCCTCAGCGGGCAGGCCGACGTGGCGCGAGGTCATGCCCGCCTCAGCGGCCTTCTTCTGCTTGCTGGCGACATAGAGCTGGCTCGGGCGGTCGTCGCCGACGAGGACGGTGGCCAGGCACACGGCGGGGTTACCCGCGGAGTCGATGGTGGCCCGCAGGCCGGCGATCGTCTCGTCGCGCAGGCGGTTGCCATCCATCAGGATTGCGCCGCCGGGCGTGCGATCGAAAGGGAGTTGCGTCATGACGGAAGTCTCCCAGCGGTCAGCTGAGGCCGACGATCTCGCCGTGCTCGTCGAAGTCGATGATGCTCGCCGCGGGCGCGGAGCCGAGGCCGGGCATCGTGGTCATGTCGCCACAAATCGGGTACACGAAGCCGGCGCCGACACTGGCACGCACCTCGCGCACATGCAGCGTGTGGCCGGTAGGCGCGCCTTTCAGCTTTGGGTCACCGCTGATCGACAGGTGGGTCTTGGCGATGCAGACCGGCAGGTTGCCGAAGCCGAGCCTCTCGTAGCGGGCCAATTGGGTGTTGGCCGTGGGCGAGTACTCCACGTCAGCGGCGCCATAGATCTTGGTGGCGACAGCCTCGATCTTCTGCTTCAGGGTTTGGTCGGCCTCGTAGCAGAACTTGAACGTACTCGGCTCGTTGCACGCCTCGACCACCGCGTTCGCCAACTCGATCGCGCCCTTGCCGCCGTCGGAGAAGTGGGTACACACGGCGACGCGGGCGCCGACGCTCTCGGCGATCTCGCGGATGGCCTGGTGCTCGCTGGCGAAGTCGCCGGGGAACGCGTTGATCGCCACCACGGGTGACACGCCGTGCACCTTCACGTTCTCGATCTGCTTGATGAGGTTCGCCGCGCCGGCGCGCACGTCGTCTGGGTTCTCGGCGAGCAGCTCGGGGGGCAACGGCTTGCCGGCAACGATCTTGAACTTGCCGCTGTGCGCCTTGAGGGCGCGCACGGTGGCCACGAGGACAGCGGCGTCGGGCACCATGCCCGACGTGCGGCACTTGATGTTGAAGAAGCGCTCGGCGCCCATGTCCGCGCCGAAGCCGGCCTCGGTGATCAGGTAGTCGCCGCAGCGCATGCCGATGAGGTCGCCGACGATCGAGCTGTTGCCGTGGGCGATGTTGCCGAACGGGCCGGCGTGCACGATCACGGGTGTGTGTTCGAGGGTTTGCAGCAGGTTTGGCTTCAGCGCCTCGCGCATGATGACGGCCATCGCCCCCGCGCCCTTGATCTGCTCGGCGGTGACGGGTTCGCCGGCGTGGTTGTAGCCCACCACGATGCGGCCCATGCGAGCGCGCAGGTCGGCGAGCGAAGTGGACAGGGCGAGGATTGCCATCACCTCGCTGGCTGCGGTGATGTCGAAGCCGGTCTGGCGGGTGACGCCGTCCGCCTTGCCGCCGAGGCCGACGATGATGTTGCGCAGGCTGCGATCGTTGACGTCGAGCACGCGCCGCCAGGTGATGTTGTCGATGTCGAGGTCGAGCTCGTTGCCCTGGTGCAGGTGGTTGTCGACCATCGCCGACAGCAGGTTGTGCGCCGCCGTCACGGCGTGGAAGTCGCCGGTGAGGTGCAGGTTGAGCAACTCCATCGGGATCACCTGGCTGTAGCCGCCGCCGGCGGCGCCGCCCTTGATACCGAACGTGGGGCCCATCGAGGGCTGGCGTAGCGAGATGACGGCGTTCTTGCCGATGTGCGCCATCGCTTGGCCGAGGCCGACGGTCGTGGTGGTCTTGCCCTCGCCGAGCGGAGTCGGCGTGATCGCGGTGACGACGACGTACTTCGCCTTGGGCCTATCGCTCAGCTCGTCGATCGCCTCGAGCTTGATCTTGGCCAGTTCGTCGCCGTGGTGCTCGAGCAGGTGTGGCCCGATGCCCATCTTGGCGGCGATATCGGTGAGTGGTGCCAGCGTGGCGGCACGTGCGATCTCGAGATCGGACGGGAAGGACACGGAAAACCCCCTGAGCGGATGTACGCCGACGACGTTACACGATGCTGTTCCGCTGTGTGGAACCAGTCCACGATGCGGAACGGATGCTACGCACTCGGGCCAGCCGCCGCGTCTGGCCGGTCCGAGTGCCTCGGGCCCGGTCCGAGTGCCTACCGCCCGGTCCGAGTGTCAGGTGTGCACCGGAGTGGGTGATGTCACCACGGATGTCACGTGGCACTCGGATGGCAGGTGGCACTCGGATTGGTGTGGAGGCACTCGGATCGGCGCGGGGGCACTCGGATCGACATGGGCGGGCTCTGCGGGCAGCCTGCGGCGCGTGCGTAACATGCGGGCCGTGGGGAACCTGACTGCTGCACCCGTGACGCTCGACGTGGGAGCGCCGGCGCTGGCCGATGTGGTGGCAGTTGCCCGTTCCGGTGCGCCCGTGCGCGTGGGCGACGGGGCCCGGGCGGCGATGGCCCACTCGGCCTCGCTGATCGACGGGTTCGTGTCCGGCGGTCAGCCGGTGTACGGCGTCACGACGGGCTTCGGTTCGCTGGCCACCAAGTTCATCCCCGTTGAACGCACCGCCGAGTTGCAGGTGGCGCTGGTGCGCTCGCATGCCGCAGGCATGGGCGATCCGGTGGAGCGTGAGGTCGTGCGGGCGATGCAGTTCCTGCGGGCGCGCAGTCTGGCGATGGGGTTCTCCGGCGCACGGCCTGAGGTGGTGGAACTTCAGATCGGCCTGCTCAACGCGGGCATCACGCCCGTCGTACGCGAGCACGGTTCGCTCGGCGCGAGCGGCGACCTCGCCCCGCTGGCCCACTGCGCGCTGGCCCTCATCGGCGAGGGGATCGTATGGGGGCCCGATGGCGCCGCCGTGTCGGCGGCGGATGCGCTCGCTGCCGCCGGGTTGGCACCGGTGACACTGCGGGCCAAGGAGGGCCTCGCGCTCATCAACGGAACCGACGGCATCCTCGGCATGGTGTGTCTCGCGCTGCACGACCTCGGCGAACTCGCTCGCCTGGCCGACCTCACCGCAGCGATGACGGTCGAGGGTCTGCTCGGCACCGACCGCCCGTTCGCCGCCGACCTGCAGGCCCTGCGACCCCAGGTCGGCCAGGCCGTGAGCGCCCGCAACATGACCCGCCTGTTGGCCCGTTCGGCGATCGTGGCGAGCCATCGAGAGGGCGACACGAGGGTGCAGGATGCCTATTCGCTGCGCTGCACGCCGCAGGTGCACGGCGCGGCGCTCGACACGATCGCCCACGCGCGTACGGTTGCCGAGCGCGAACTCGCGTCCGCGATCGACAACCCGATGATCCTGCCCGATGGCCGGGTGGAGAGCTGCGGCAACTTCCACGGCGCGCCGGTGGCGTTCGTGTGCGACTTCCTGCGCATCGCGATCAGCGAGCTGTGCGCGATCGCCGAGCGCCGCACCGACCGCATGCTCGACGTGGCTCGCTCGCACGGCCTGCCCCCGTTCCTCTCGCCCGACGCGGGCGTGAACAGCGGGATGATGATCGCCCACTACACCCAGGCCGCGATGGCGATGGACGCCCAACGGTTGGCGCTGCCGGCAAGCACCCAGTCGTTGCCGACCAGTGCGATGCAGGAGGACCATGTCTCCAACGGCTGGGCCGGCGCTCGGGCGTTGCGGCGCTCGGTGGCCAACCTGCGCCGAGTGCTCGCGGTGGAGCTGGTGTGTGCGGCCGCGGCGATCGATCTGCGTGGCCCGCTGCAACCGGCCGCCGGTACGGGCGCGGCCGTGGCCGTGCTGCGCGAGCGGGTGGCAGGGCCTGGCCCCGATCGCTGGCTGTCGCCCGATCTTCGTGCCGCCGAGCAACTGCTCGCCGACGGCAGCGTGCTCTCGGCCGTGGAATCCGCAATCGGTTCTCTGGAGGTGCTCTGATGTCCGCTGGCGCCCGCCCCGTCCGCGCCCCGCGTGGCACCGACCTGAACTGCCTCGGGTGGCCGCAAGAGGCCGCCTACCGCATGATGCACAACAACCTCGATCCCGAGGTGGCCGAGCGGCCCGACGACCTCGTCGTGTACGGCGGCACGGGCCGTGCCGCGCGCAGTTGGGGTGCATTCGACGCGATGGCCCGCACCCTGCGCACGCTGAAGGGTGACGAGACGATGCTCGTGCAGAGCGGCAAGCCGGTGGGCGTGTTCCGCACCCACGAGTGGGCGCCGCGGGTGCTGCTGGCGAACAGCAACCTGGTTCCCGAGTGGGGTACGTGGGACGAATTCCGTCGCCTGGAGGCGCTGGGCCTCACGATGTACGGTCAGATGACCGCCGGCTCGTGGATCTACATCGGCACGCAAGGCATCCTGCAGGGCACGTACGAGTGCTTCGCCGAGATCGGCCGTCGCCGGTTCAACGGGACCCTCGCGGGCACGATCACGCTCACCGCCGGGCTCGGTGGCATGGGCGGCGCGCAGCCACTGGCCGTCACGATGAACGACGGCGTCGCGTTGTGCGTCGACGTCGATGCGTGGCGGGTCGAGCGCCGCCACGAGCACCGCTACCTCGACGAGATCGCCGACTCGCTCGACGACGCGATCACGCGCTGTATCCGCGCCCGCGATGAGAATCGGCCCCTGTCCGTCGGCCTCGTCGGCAACGCCGCCGACGTGTTGCCCAAGCTGTTGGAGATGGACTTCCCGGCCGACATCGTCACCGATCAGACAAGCGCACACGACCCGCTCAGCTACGTGCCCGTCGACCTCACGCCCGAGGCCACCGCAGAGATGGCGCGCACCAACCCGCAGGAACTCATCCGCCGCAGCCGGGCGAGCATCGCCACCCACTGCGCGGCGATGGTCGGGTTCCTCGACAAGGGATCCGAGGTGTTCGATTACGGCAACAGCCTGCGCACCGAGGCCAAGCTCGGCGGCTTCGAGAGGGCCTTCGACTACCCGGGCTTCCTGCCCGCGTACATCCGCCCCCTGTTCTGCGAGGGCAAGGGTCCGTTCCGCTGGGTCGCCCTCAGCGGTGACCCGGCCGACATCGCGGCCACGGATCGCGCTGTGCTGGAGGAGTTCCCCGACGACCCGCACCTGGCGAAGTGGATCAAGATGGCGGGGGAGCGGGTGGCATACCAAGGCCTGCCCGCGCGCATCTGCTGGCTCGGCTACGGCGAGCGCCACCGCCTCGGCCTGCGCTTCAACGAGATGGTGCGCAAGGGCGAACTGAAGGCGCCGATCGTGATCGGGCGCGACCACCTCGACTCCGGTTCGGTGGCCTCGCCGTACCGCGAGACCGAGGCGATGCTCGACGGTAGCGACGCGATCGCCGACTGGCCGCTCTTGAACGCGCTCGTCAACACTTCGTCGGGCGCCACGTGGGTGAGCATCCACCACGGTGGTGGGGTGGGCATCGGGCGGTCGATCCACGCGGGCATGGTGTGCCTCGCCGATGGCACCGATCTTGCCGCGCAGAAGCTCGAACGGGTGCTCACCGCCGACCCGGGCATGGGCGTGATCCGCCACGCGGATGCCGGCTACGAGCGGGCGATCGATGTCGCCGATGAGCGTGGCGTGCGCATCCCGATGCGCGAAGGTTGAGCCATGGCCGTCCGCCAGATCCTGCACGTGGGGCATCCGCTGCTGCGCGAGCGCTCCCGTGAGCTGACCCGTGAGGAGCTGGCCACACCCGAGGTGCAGCAATTCATCGATGATCTGATCGACACGATGCGCGACGCGAACGGGGCGGGCATCGCCGCGCCGCAGGTGGGGGAGTTGCTGCGCATCACCACGATCGAGGTCAACGACAACCCGCGCTACCCGTACAAGCCGCGCATCCCGCTGACGATCGTGGTGAACCCGATCATCGAGCCGCTCGACGACGAGCAGTTCGAGAACAACGAGGGCTGCCTCTCGGTGCCGAACCTGCGCGGCAACGTGCTGCGCTGGGTGAACGTGCGCGTGCGCTATCTCGACCGCGACGGCAACGAGCACGACGAGGTGCGTCGCGGACTCAGCGCGGGCACGTTCCAGCACGAGTGCGACCACCTCGACGGCGTGCTGTTCCTTGACCGCGTGCACGACACGCGCAGCCTCACCACGTGGGAGCAATTCGAGCGCTTCCACCGCGACGCGTTCGTCGAGCGGATCAGCGAGTTCGTGCGCCGAGTGGGTTCGTAGATGACCACGATTACCACGGTGGACACGTACTGGTGCGAGATGGCCTGGCTCGGTGGGCCGGCGGTGGCGGAGGCGGTGCTTGTGCGCGCTGACCATGGGCGCATCACCGAGGTCAGCCCCGACACGCTGTGCCCGCCGGATGCTGCGCGCCTCGCGGGGCTGACGCTGCCAGGGTTGGCGAACGTGCACAGCCATGCGTTCCAGCGCGCTCTGCGCGGGCGCACGCAGGTGGGCACCGGCTCATTCTGGACATGGCGCGAGCAGATGTACGACCTGGCTGCGCGGCTGACCCCTGACGCATATCACCGCCTCGCGCGTGCTGTGTACGGAGAGATGGCGATGGCCGGCATCACCTGCGTCGGCGAGTTCCACTACCTGCACCACGGGCCCGGGGGGGTGCCCTACGACGACCCGCTGGCGATGAGTGAGGCCCTGGTCGCTGCCGCGGGCGAGGCGGGTGTGCGCCTGACCTTGCTCGATACCTGCTACCTGCACGGTGGCATCGGGGTAGCGCCCAGCGAGGTGCAACGTCGTTTCAGCGATGGTGATGCCGGCCGCTGGGCAGCCCGCGCCGAGTTGTCGGCGAAGCGTTTCAACGGGCCTCTCGTACGGGTCGGCGCGGCGGTGCACTCGGTGAGAGCGGTCGACAAGCGTGCGATCGGTGCGGTGGGGGCATGGGCCGAACGCCACGCTGCGCCGCTGCACGCGCACATCTCCGAGCAGCGCGCCGAGAACGATCAATGCATCGCCGCGTACAGCCAAACGCCCACGGGGCTGTTCGCCGAGCACGGCCTGTTGGACGACCGCTTCACCGCGGTGCACGCCACCCACCTCGCCGTCGACGACATCGGCCAGCTCGGTGGGGCCAGATGCACGATCGCCCTGTGCCCCACGACCGAGCGTGATCTCGCCGATGGCATTGGGCCGGCGGCTGCGCTGCGAGTGGCCGGTGCCGCGCTCGCCCTGGGAAGCGATTCGCACGCAGTGATCGACCTGTTCGAGGAAGCCCGCGCCGTGGAACTCGACGAGCGGTTGGCCAGCAATGTGCGCGGTCATCATGACGCTGCCGTGCTGCTCCGGGCAGCGACATCCAACGGCCACCGTTGCCTCGGGTGGGCCGATGCCGGCGTGATCGCCGTGGGCGCCCCGGCCGATCTGGTGAGCGTGCGGCTCGACACCGTGCGCACCGCCGGCACGCGGCGCGACGTTGCGCTCGAAGCGGCGGTGTTCTCGGCGGGCGCGGCCGACGTGCACCACGTGGTGGTGGGCGGTGAGGTGGTGGTGTGCGAGGGGCGTCACGTGCGCTTCGATGTCGCCGGTGAGCTGGCCGCGGCGATCGGTGAGGTGCTGACGTGACGACGACGGTGGTCGAGCACATCGGCCTGCTCGTCACGAATGACCCCGCCGTTGGCGACGGGCCGTTGGGGATCGTGTGCGATGCCTCGGTGGTGTTCGAGGACGGTCGCGTGGTCGCGGTCGGCCCCACCGGGCAGGTGGCCGACGAGCGCATCGACGCCGCTGGTCGTTGTGTCATCCCTGGCTTCGTCGACAGCCACACCCATCTCGTGTTCGCCGGTGATCGCGGCGACGAGTTCGCTGCCCGGATGGCGGGCCAGCCTTATGAGGCCGGCGGCATCCGGGTGTCGGTGGCCGCCACCCGCGCCGCGACCACCGACTCGCTGCAGCGGCTGGCGCTGGCGCGCCGGGCCGAGGCGCGCCGGGCCGGGATCACCACCGTGGAGATCAAGTCGGGCTACGGCCTCGACGTGGCGAGCGAGCACCGCTGCCTGTCGGTGGCCGCAGGCATCACCGCGGAAACGACGTTCCTCGGCGCCCACGTGGTGCCTGCCGAGTATGGCGGCCGCACCGACGACTATGTGCACCTTGTTTGCGGCGAGATGCTCGCCGCCGCGGCCCCGCACTCGCGCTGGATCGACGCGTTCTGTGAGGTCGGTGCATTCGATGCCGACCAGAGCCGGGCGGTGCTCGCCGCCGGGCGCTCGGCAGGCCTCGGCCTGCGCCTGCACGCCAACCAGTTGGGTCACGGGCCGGGCGTTCAGCTGGCGGTGGAGATGGGCTGTGCCTCGGCCGACCACTGCACCTACCTCACCGACGCCGACATCGCCGCGCTCGCGGCGAGCGACACGGTGGCGACCTTCCTGCCGGCCACCGACTTCAGCACCCGCCAGCCGTACCCGGATGCGCGGCGGGTGATCGATGCCGGTGCCACGGTGGCGATCGCGACGAACTGCAACCCGGGAAGCAGCTACACGACCTCGATGTCGTTCTGCATCGCCCTCGCCGTGCGCGACCTGCACATGACGATGGAGGAGGCGCTGCTGGCCGCGACGCTCGGGGGAGCGCAAGCGCTGCGCCGCACCGACGTCGGCCGTGTGACGCCCGGTGCCCGCGCCGATCTGGTGGTGCTCGACGCCCCGTCGTACACCCACCTCGTCTACCGCCCGGGCGTGCCCCTCATCCACACCGTGATCGAAGGGGGCGCGGTCACCGCTGTTGGGGGCGCGCTGTAGGGTCCGTCCATGGGATCCAGGCGGAACCTTGTGGCGGCGGTGGGCATCGTGTCCCTGGTGATGATGGTCATGGCGGCGGCCTGCTCCGACGGGTCCACGTCGACGACAACCACGCCGGCATCTCCGACAACGCCCGCGACGCTGGTCAGCACGACCGTCGATGCTGCGACGAGCTCGAGTCCGGTCGAGGTGACCTTCATCCTGAACTCGACGGCCACGATCGTTCTCGCGTCGGTCGACAATGCCTCGCTCGCCGGATACCGCCTCGACATCGGCATCTCCAACGCCGATGTCGAGCGCCGTCTGTTGGAGCAGAGACTCGGACCCGCCAGCGCCGATTCCGGCTGGGTCCCCATTGCCGAGTCGTTCCCATGTCACATCTACGCCGAGAGTCGGACGATCTGGTGGGGCGACATCGCCTTCTCCTTCGGCCGGCACCGGGTGCATTCCCCCGACGACGGTACGGACTCTCTCGAAGGCTGGTCGGTGGGCGTCATCGACGGGTTCACCGTGCCGATCCTCGGTAGCCCAGCCGCACCGCGGGTGAGAGTCCTGCTCGATGGCGAGGTGGAGATCGGGTCATCCGCGGCCGACCTCTATCGGCTCGTTCATGACAGTGGTTACATGTACAACATGGCCTCCCCGCCGACGGTGGGCATGGTGTGGGGCCACTCCTACTTCCCTGTCTCGGTGAACATCGAGAACGGGAGCGTGGCCGGCTTCGGCGTGAGCCCGTTCGAGTGCTACGCCGACACGTCGGGGTTCTGACGACTCGCCGCGCCTATGACGCGCCCGTGACCGACCCGTGCACAGGGTGCTGCAGGTCGGTCATCCGGTGGAACCGGGTTGCGGGCGTCAGGCCGCCGCCTGGGTTCGTGGTCGTGTCGCGGCGTTGCCGTTGGGTGGGC
>JAYRWH010000047.1:0-19486 GCA_041918155.1 Ilumatobacteraceae bacterium
ACGGAGATACGTAGCTCGGGCAGCAGCCGCCGGAGCAGGTCGCCCTCGACGACGGCGATCGCGATCGACACGGCGATCGATCCGGCGATGGTGGCCACCGCGGTGGCGGGCACGATGGCGAGTACGAGTGCTGCCCGTGAGCCCGGGAACCAGTGCGCCGCCAATCGGATGACGTGGAACGACAGCACTGTCTCGGCGCCGAACAGGGCGGCGTTGAAGACGAGTTTGTACCACTTGCTGCGCCGCGTGATCGCGATCGCCACGACCCCGCCGATGATGCGCGCCCCGATCGCCGGGCCGGGGGCGAGATAGAGCAGGGCGTAGGCGGTGGGCACCTCGGACAGAGAGAACGAGATCGCCTCACGGCGGAACTCGAAATGGAACACCGTCACTTCGGCGAGGGCGAACCCTGCTGCGATCAGGGGGATCGCCCACCAACCCGCCGGCAGCGTGCTGTTGGTGGCGTCCGGGATCAGATAGGCCGCTGCCGCGGTGATGACGACCACCGCGCCTGCGAGTGTGCAGATGCGGGTGACGACTCGGCGTTCGCCGGTCAGGACCAACTGGTTCCTGTCCAGCTGGTTCCCGTCCAGCTGGTTCCCGTCCACGACGTTCCGGTCCATGAGGTTCCGGTCCACGATGTTCCGGTCCAGCTCGTGCCGGTCCAGCTCGTGCCGGTCCAGCTCGTGCCGGTCCAGCTCGTGCCGGTCCACGACGTTCCGGTCCAGCTCGTGCCGGTCCATGAGGTTCCGGTCCACGACGTTCCGGTCCAGCTCGTACCCATCCAAGTGCCACCGGTCCAGCTCGTGCCGTCCCAGGTGCCGTTGGTCCAGCGGTTGCCGGTCCAGCTCGTGCCGGTCCAGCTCGTGCCGAGCACGGTGACTTCGCCGCTGATGAGCTGGCCGTCGACCACGACGTGCATCCCGTTACGGGCCGCCTCCAGGCTGCCGTCGCCAATGGACGCCGGCCACGACTGGACGGTGGTGGGGGCGGTGCGGTGGACGATGCGGTCGACCTGGATCACGCCGGCGCCCGACAGGGCGCTGTTCGGCGCCACCGTCCGGCGCGTGCGCTGCTGGAGCAGGGCCTTGATCTGGTCGTTGGTGAGGTTGGGGCGGGCGTCGAGGAGGAGCGCGACCGCGCCGGACACCACGGCCGCAGCCTGCGACGAGCCGCTGCCACGGAACAGGGTGGTGCTGACGTAGCCCTCGGGGTGCTCCTGGTCGACCCGGCTGCCGGGCACGCGCAAGCTGTCGATGTGCGCCCCAGGGGCGGCGACGTCGGGGCTGCGGGTGGCGCTGCCACTCGATGCCCAGCTCGGCACGACGAAGGTGTTCTCGTCCTGCGCTTCCACGCCGCCGACAGCGATGACATAGGGGTCGATCGCCGGGTTGGCGAGCTGCTGCGACGAGTTGCCGCCGTTGCCGGCGGCGACGACGACGACGATGCCCGCCTGCCACGCTCGCTCGACGGCGTACGCGAGCGGGTCGGCCATGTACGAGAGGGGCGAGCCGCTGCTGTACGAGAGGTTGAGCACCTTGATGTTCAGCTCGGTGGCGTGCTCGGTGACCCAGTCGACGCCGGCGATGACCTGGCTGATGTCGGTGGCGCCGGCGTTGTCGCCGACCTTCACCGAGACGAGGCCGGCGTCAGGGGCGACGCCCATGAACCACTCGGGATGATCCTCGGCGCGCCGGGGGTCGGCGCCCGGGGTGTGCCCGGCGATGATGCCGGCGATGTGTGTGCCGTGGCCATAGGTGTCGAGGTATGTGGCCTCGGGCACCCGCGCTTCGCCGGAGAGATCGACGACGGCGACGACCTTGTCGGGGCCCGACAGCGCCGCCACCGGGGTGATGCCGGTATCGATGACGGCCACGTTCACGCCGGCACCGGTGATGCCGTCGGACCACAACTCGCGCGCGCCGATCTGGTCGACGACGTTGTACATCGAGCCGAGCGGCAGGTGGCGGTGCTGGGCTTGCACCGTGGAGAACGGAGTGGCGACGAACGCCGCGCCGGAGAGGACCCCGACCGTGGCCGCCATCCACATGTGTCGCTGGAACCGTCGCGGGTACTGCACCGTGTCTCCCTTGTTTGCCTTCCCGGCACCTGACCGGGGACGACCTGAAGGTGTCAATGCTGGATCGGCGCCCTCGGCGACGACCTTGAGTCAGGTAGAAACCGCCGAACCGGCAAGATCTCTTCAAGATACCTCGCAGAGTGGAGCGGGGCCAGCCATCCCCGCGCGAATCGGCTCACCGACGGCGGCTCGGCACCCGTGCCGGCTCGAGCGGCTGCACTCGGACCCAGGCCACGAGGGAGGCGACGATGATGGTTGCGGTCACCAAGACCCGGTCGGAGACACGACCGGCGAGCGTTGTCGTGGCAACGGCCGCGAGCGCGCTGAGCACCAGCGCGAGCTTGGCTTCGCGTGCCCAATCGATCGAGCGGGAGGTGCGGCGGCGGGTCGTGTGCGGTGCGTTCATGTGCGTCCAGAGCACCGAGCGAATGGTGTCCGACACTTTTTCTGCACGAAGTCGCCGCGACTTCAGTACATGTCACCGGATTGCCACCAATGACACCGAACCGTCAGACGCGGCGGCCCGCCAGCAGAGGTGGACGGGGCGACGAGCGATCCCACTAGGGTTGGCTCATGGGCGTTCTCGACAAGATCGACATGTCGAACCGCATCGACAAGGCGGAGTACGAACGGCGGCTGGAAGCGGGGCAACGGCGCCTCTACCAATTGCGCTTGCACATCGGCGGGTTGATGGGCTCGGGCACGCTCGGACCTGGGCTGTTGATCGTGATGGAAGGGCCCGACGCCTCCGGCAAGGGTGGCGCGATCAAATCACTGGTCGGTCACCTCGACCCGCGTCATTACCGTGTGGTCTCCTACGGCAAGCCCACTCGTGAAGAGAAGGACCACCACTTCCTCTGGCGCTTCTACCGCGAGTTGCCCGGCCTCGGCCATATGGCTGCCTTCGACCGCAGCTGGTACGGCCGTGTGCTGGTGGAACGCGTCGAGGGCTTCGCCACCAAGTCGGAATGGAAGCGGGCCTACAAGGCGATCGTCGACTTCGAGGAGTCGCTGTGCATCGAGAGCATCATCCTCGTCAAGTTCTGGATGCACGTCAGCGACGAAGAGCAGATGCGCCGCTTCGAGGGTCGTTCCGCCGACCCGTTGAAGCGCTGGAAGCTCACCGATGAGGATTGGCGCAACCGCGAGAAGAATCGTCAGTACGAGGAAGCAGCCGAGGAGATGTTCGAGCGCACCACGCACCCGCTCGCGCCGTGGGATGTCATCGGCGCCGAGCAGAAGCGCTACGCGCGCATCGCCGTGCTCGAGACCACGATCCGGCGGGTCGAGGAGGGCATGCGCCGCTGGGGCATGGATGTGCCCCAGCACGTCGACCATCTCGAATCGCTGAGGTAGTCCTCGAGCAGCGCCTCACAGCGCCGGGCGGCGGTGTTCCCACGGTTGCGCCGCTGCCACCTGAGCGGCGACGCGGAACAGCACGTCTTCACGGCCGTAGGCGGCCACCAGTTGCACCCCGACGGGCAGGCCATCGGCCGTCCAGTGCAACGGCAGGCTGATCGCCGGTTGGCCGCTGGAGTTGAACGCCGGCGTGAACGGGACGTAGCGAGCGGCGCGGGCCATGGGCGCCATCGGCTGCTCGGGGTTGTTGGCGAACTCGCCGATCCGGGCGGGGGGCTCGCCCAGCGTGGGCGTGAGCAACAGATCCCAGCCGTCGTGCCACCACTGCTGAGTGGCGCGACGGAAGTCGACGTTGGCGGCCAGGCCGAGCGCGTACTCCACCCCGTTCACGCTGCGGGCGAATTCGGCCTGCGCCCAGTTCACCGGCTCGACATCCCCGGGCACCAGGTCGCGGCCGAGCTGCTCGGCGATGCGGGCGAACGACGTGCCCATGTTCGTGCTCCACAGCGCGGAGAAGCGTTTGGCGAACTCGGGGTTGGCGAGCGATGTGGGGAAGCCCGGCTCGACATGGTGGCCGAGCGACTCCAGCAGGTTCGCCGCGTTGCGGACCGCGAGCACACACTCGTCGTGCACCGGCCCGCCGAAAGGGTGGTGGTCGAGCAGGCCGATACGCAGCCGACCGGGATCGGCGGTGAGTTCATCGACGTACGGTCGCGCCGGGGCGGGGGCGATCACCGTGTCGCCGACGCCGGGACCGCGCACCGCGTCGAGCAGGGCGGCGGTGTCGCGCAGGCTGCGGCTCACGCACAGCTCCACGCCGAGGTTGCTCTCGTCGCGGTACGGACCGAGGGTGATCCGGCCCTGCGACGGCTTCAGCCCCACCAGTCCGCAGGCCGACGCGGGTATGCGGATGCTGCCGCCGCCGTCGCTGGCGTGGGCCAGCGGCACCATGCCCGCGGCCACCGCCGCGGCCGAGCCGCCACTGGAGCCGCCCGGGGAGTGTTCGGTG
Organism: Ilumatobacteraceae bacterium; assembly: GCA_041918155.1. Lineage (GTDB taxonomy): Bacteria > Actinomycetota > Acidimicrobiia > Acidimicrobiales > Ilumatobacteraceae > UBA668. Next base: position 4,449 of record JAYRWH010000047.1, read on the forward strand.
TTCCACGGGTTGCGTGTCGCACCCCACGCGGTCGGTTCGGTGGCGGGCAGGCTGCCGAACTCGGGGCTATTGGTGCGCCCGGCGATCACGAAGCCGGCCGCCTTGAAGCGGGTGACCAGCGTGGTGTCGGTCGGCGAGATCGGGGCTGCATCCTTCAGCGCCTGGCAGCCGTTGCTGAGGGTCTGCCCGGCGTAGTGTGCCCACAGATCCTTCAGCAGCGTCGGCACTCCGCGGAAGGGGCCGTGCGGGAGTGGGCCGCGGGCCACCTCGCGGGCGTGGTCGAACCAGCGCATCACGACGGCGTTGAGCGCCGGATCGAGGCGCTCGATGCGCTCGATCGCGGCGTCGAGCAGTTCCAGCGGGGTCACCTGCCCGGTGCGCACGAGGTCTGCCTGGGCGGTGGCATCGAGCCAGCGGGTGTCGTCGGCGAGCGAAGTCATGGCGCCTGTGTAGCACTTCGGGACTAGCGTGCTCGTTCCGTGCCCACCGACGACCAGACCACGATGTCCACCCGCGAGGTGCTGCGCTTCGGCCCGGTGCGCGCCTTGATGATCGCCAACTTCGTGCTCTACACGGGTGCGTCGCTGCAGGCCGCGGCGCTCATGCTGCAGGCCTACGAGATCACCGGCCGGGAAGCCGACCTCGGCTGGATCGGGTTGTGCGAGTTCCTCCCCGCGGCGCTGCTCGTCCTCGTCACCGGTTCGGTGGCCGACCGCATGGATCGCAAGAAGATCGCGCTCGTGGGCATCACCGGCGAGGTGGTCTGCTCGATCGCCCTGCTGGCCTATGCGCTCAGCGACCCCACCGAGGTGTGGCCGTTGTTCGTCATCGCGTTCTGCTACGGCGTTGCCCGTGCGTTCCTAGCGCCCGCCACACGGCCGATGCCGGCGATGGTGGCGCCCGAGGGCGGCCTGCCGCGCGTGATCGCCCTGTACGCCGCCACCTGGACCGGCGCGACGATACTTGGACCGGCCGCGTCGGGCCTGCTCTACGCGTGGCACCCGTCGGTGGCGTACGCGGTGGCCGCGGCGATGATCGGTGTGGCCGGGGTGCTCATTGCCGCCCTCCACTTCCTGCGTCAGCCCGAGCGGCCCGCAGCCGACGACAAGCCGACGTTCCGCAGCGCGATCGAGGGCCTGTTGTTCGTGCGCCGCACCCCGATCCTGCTGGCCGCGATCGGGCTCGACCTGTTCGCAGTGCTGTTCGGCGGCGCCGTCGCTCTGTTGCCGGCCATCGCCGAGGATCGGCTCGGCGTCGGCCACGTCGCCTACGGGTTCCTGCGCGCTGCGCCCGGTGTGGGCGCGGCGGCGATGGCCGTGTTGCTCGCGTTCAAGCCCCTTCGCCGCCGCATCGGCCGCGGCCTGCTCATCGCCGTGTTCGTGTTCGGGGCGGCCACCGTCGTGCTCGGTCTCACCCGCTCGTACCTCGTCGCGTTCATCGCGCTCATCGTGTTGTCCGGCGCGGACATGGTGAGTGTGTTCATCCGCGGCTCGCTCGTGCCGCTGGTGACGCCCGACGAGAAGCGCGGCCGCGTGATGGCGGTGGAGAACGTGTTCATCGGCGCGAGCAACGAGCTGGGCGCGTTCGAGAGTGGCATCGTCGCCCAGGCCGTCGGCACACCGGCGACGGTGGTCGGCGGTGGCATCGCCACGATCGTGATCGTCGGCGTGTGGTGGCTCGGCTTCCCGACGCTGCGCAGGGTCGACCGCTTCGAAGACCTCGGTCACTGATCGCTCGGCCTACTTGCGTTTCACCATCCACTTCAGGCGGTGCGCGCGTTCGTAGGCGGCTTCGGTGGCGAGTTGACCGATCGCCGAGGCAAACGTGGGGTAGGCGTGCACCAGGCCGGCGAGTTCGTCGATGCGCAACTCGTCGCGCACGGCCATTGCCAGCTCGTGGATGATCTCGCCCGCTGATGGCGCCAGCACGTGTGCGCCGACGATCTTGCCCTTGGCAGTGACGATGACGACGGCGCCCTCGGTGCGGGCCTCGGTGCGGGCGCGGTCGTTGCCGCCCAGCTCCTTCTGCCACACGTCGGCGTCGGAGCCGTATTCCTCTTCCGCCTCGGCAGCGGTCAACCCGATCCGGGCCAGTTCAGGGTCGGTGAACGTGCACCACGGGATCGAGCGCTCGGCGTTGCCGCGCCCGGGGAAGAACATGTCGCGCACTGCCTGCACGGCCTCGAAGCCGGCTGCGTTGGTGAGCTGGCGGCGGCCGGTGACATCGCCGGCGGCGTAGACGGCGCGCACGTTGGTGCGGCCACGCTCGTCGACCCCGATGCCGTGGGGAGCCGTGGTGACGCCGATCTCCTCGAGGCCCAACCCGCGCATGTTGGGGACACGGCCGGCGGCGACGAGGATGCCGCCGACGGCGACTTCCACGTCGTCGCCCGACGCGCCGACGTGGGCATGCAGGACGTGGGTTCCGTCGGGCCGGTGCTCGACGCGGCGCACGTCGGCGTTGCAGTGCAGCCGCACGCCTTCGGCGGCGAGCACCTTCATCAGCCGTGACACGAGTCGTGGCTCCTCGGTGGCCAACAGGGTCGGCAAGCGCTCGAACAGGGTCACCTGTACCCCGAGGCGGGCGAGCGCCTGGGCCATCTCGGTGCCCATCGCCCCACCGCCGAGGATTGCCAGCGACGACGGCGGCGCGTCGATGGCGAACAGGTCCTCGCTGGTGAGGCAGCGCGTGGGGGCGAGCCCCTCGATCTGGGGAACCAGCGGGTGACTGCCGGTGCAGAGCAACACGAAGCGGGTGGTGAGCGGGCGCCTCGCGCCGTCGGCGGTGGTGACCTCGACCTCCGTCGGTGAGGTGAGTTGCGCCGAGCCGGTGATCAGCTCGACGCCCATGTCCGCAAAGCGGCGCGGGTCGTCGTCGGTGCCGGCGATCTCGGCCTGCACGGCTCGTGCCCGGCGCCACACGGTGGCGAGGTCGATGACGGGTTCGACGCTGTGAATGCCGACACGGTCGGCCGTGCGCATCACGTGGGCCGCGCGTGCGCTGGCGATGATCGCCTTCGAGGGCACACACCCGGTCCAGAGGCAGTCGCCCCCTGGCCGCCCACGCTCGACCGCGGCGACGCGCAGGCCGAGCCCGGCCGCGAACTCGATCGCGCTGAGGCCACCCGAGCCGAGGCCAACCACGACCAAGTCGAAGTCGGGTGCCGGAGGGGTGGGGGTTGCCGCCATGGGTCGCCGCGGGTCAGAGCTTGGTCACGATGAGCCAGATGGCCAGCGGCACGAGTATCCAGGCGAGCACGAGCAGCACGATCGCGTAGACGGCGAAGTCGTAACTGCCGTCCTTGGGCGGGTTGCCGCAGGCGCCGATCGTCTCCCACAGCGCCTTCATCGGCTGGTCGGTGCTCAGGCGGATACGGCGCCGGGCAACGCCTGCGGCGTAGAGCGCGGCCCAGGCGAGGAACCCGAACACCACGAACAGCACGCTCGACATGATGATGCCCGGCACAGCGCCGCTGAACGCCAGGTCGACCAGCGCGCGCACGCCACCGGCGATCGTGGACACGATCGCGCCGCCGAGCAGGAAGGTGGGCAGGCCGAGCGGGTTGCCCTTGTAGCCGGGCTCGACGCGGGCCGCGTCGAGGCGCGCCCGGCGCAGCATATGGTGCTCCGCCGAACCCCAGACGGAGTTGGCCTCGCGGCGCTCGTAGAGCTTGCGGATGCGGGTGACCAGCGTGTTCTGGTGGCCCTTCACGATCCAGCGCGTCATCTGCTGGACGACATACTGGACGATCGGTTTCAGCGGGCCCAGGCGGGGCAACTTGGCCGGGCGGGCGCCGTTGCGGTCGAGCACCTCCAACGAGCGCATCGCCATCCGGTGCGCCTCTTCGAACCGGTCGGGGCGCCACAGGGGGCGGACCTTGGAGATCTCCTTGACGATGTCCTGCTCTGGTTGGCCGCGACCGGCGATCTGCTCAAGGATGTCGTCTTTCTGCTCACGTGAATCGGCGCGCAACACGCGCAGGGCGTCGATGCGGTCGAGCAGCAAGTCGTCGACCATTCCCTCCATGCGCGAGCCGAAGTGCTCGACCAAGCTGCTGCCGGTGAGATCGTTGCTGGTGCCCGACGGCTCGGTCATGTCCGCACGTTACCCTTAGCCGCCTGCTGTAATAGCGGGGCCATTCACCGGAGGTAGCACTGTCATGAAGAAGTTCATCCAGGAGTTCAAGGAGTTCATCGCGACGGGCAACATGCTCGAACTGGCGGTGGCCGTCATCCTCGGCGTTGCCCTCAAGTCAGCGATCGACGCGTTCACGAAGGACTTCGTGATGCAGCTCGTCGCCTCGGTCGGCAATACGAAGAGCTTCGATGCGCTGCACTTCACGATCGGCAAGACGCCGATCATCTACGGCTCCACCATCACCCAGCTCATCAACCTCGTGGTCGTCGGGTTCGTGCTGTTCTTGATGATCAAGGCGTACAACACGATGAAGCACCGCATGTCGCCGCCCAAGCCGGCCGAGCCCGCGGCCCCCGCCGGTCCCTCGGAGATCGAGCTGCTCATCGAGATCCGCGACGCCCTCAAGTCGCGTAGCTGACTTGCATCGGCCGCCGCGAGTCATTCCAATGGTGGCCTTCCCATGTTGACCCGTCGCGTGCTCCTCATCCTGGCTGCCCTCGGCATGCTCGCCGCCTGTGGATCGGCCGCGAGCGAGTCGCAGACCACTGAAACCCGGGCGCTGTCGCTCAGCGGGCTGCCGGCGCTCGTGCCCACCACCCCGCCCGTGCTCGACACGACGCCGGTCAGCACCCAGGCCCCGCCGGCCAGCGGCCAGATCGGCGCCCGCGTGCAGGGGAACTCGGTGATCCTGATCGGCGACTCCGTGCTCGCCGGTACCGCGTCGCGCTACGGCGGCGCGATGTGCGAAGCGCTGGTGCCGCTCGGCTGGAGCGTCGAGGTCGATGCCGAGACTGGTCAGTTCGTGCCATGGGGCAACGAGGTGCTCGACGCCCGCCTCTCCGCCGGCTGGGACACGGCCGTGATCCTGCTCGGCAACAATTTCCTCGGCGACAAGAGTTCGTACAAGTTCGAACTCGAGCGGATGATCAGCCGCCTGTCACCTGCGCCGGTGGTGCTGGTCAAGGTCACCCTGTACCGCCCCAACCGCAAGCTGGTGAACGAGGCGATCGACGAGTTGGCGGCCACCTACCCCAATGTCGCCGTCATCGACTGGGCGGCGCTCACCACTGCTGACCGCGAGCTCACCGGCGACGATCACTTGCACCTCACTGCCAAGGGCCGCCGTCAGTTGTCGGCGGAGGTGGCCAACCTGCTCGGCCAGGCGCCCACGCCTCCGGGCTCGTGCCTGCCGTCGGACTACACCGACGACTCGCGAGTGTCGGTCACCGGCGGCGGTGGGGGCGGGGTCACCACCACATCCACGGATGGGGTCACGACGACTTCCGCGGGTGGGGTGACGACGTCGCCGGCCACCGATCCGCCGGCGACTGATCCGCCGGTTACCGATCCGAAGCCCACCACCCCCGGAACCTGACCATTACGGCGCAAGCGCGCTGAACGGTGCGTGTGGGATGTTGCGCAGCACGCCGTAGACGATCAACGCCGTGGGCAACACGATGCTGATCGGGCGCACCCAGGCCTTCGGCAGCTGCACGGTGGGCCGACCCCAGGCGATACGCACCCACGACCACCACGCGCCGACGATGGCGACGAGGGCGACGGGCACGAACAGGTTCTCGTTGAGCGCCTGCAGCAGGTGGCCGGAGAACAACTGATGGAAGCCGCGGGTGAGTCCGCAGCCGGGGCACCACAGCCCGGTGCTGGTGCGGAACACACACTGGGGGTAGTGGCTGCCCGGCGCGGCAGGATCGTTGAGGGTCACGAACACCGCCGCTGCCACACCCGCGCAACCGCACAACACCGGGGCAGCACGGCGGATCGACACCCCGCCAGCGTACGCTGGACGGCTCATGTTGCAGGTACAGGCAGTTTCGGTGGAGGTGGGCGGACGGCTGCTGGTCGACCGCGTCTCGTTCACCGTCATGCCCCGCGACAAGGTGGGCTTGGTGGGTCGCAACGGGGCCGGCAAGACCAGCCTGTTCAAGGTGCTCGGTGGCGAATCCGAGCCGGCACACGGCACGGTGCGCCACAAGGGCGGCTTCGGGTACCTGGGTCAAGATCCGCGCCTCGACGGGGCCGACCACCGCTCGGCGGTCACCCATGTGCTGAGCGGTCGCCACATCGACGAACGCCTCGAACGCATCGAGAAGCTGCGCATCGCGATGGAAGAAGACCCCAACGAGCGCAACGTGGCCCGCTACAGCAAGGCCCAGGACGAGTTCGCCCACAGCGGCGGCTACGCAGCCGAGAGCGAGGCGCGCAGCATCATGGCCGGCCTCGGCCTGTCGCCCGACCGCATGGAGCTGCCGATCGGGGTGCTGAGCGGCGGCGAGCGCCGTCGTGTGGAGTTGTCGCGCATCCTGTTCGCGGGCAGCGACGTGCTCCTGCTCGACGAGCCCACCAACCACCTCGACATCGACGCCAAGACGTGGCTGCTCGGGTTCATGCGCAGCTACAAGGGCGCGATGCTCGTGATCAGCCACGACCTCGATCTGCTCGACGAGGCGATCACCCGCGTGCTGCACCTCGACCGGCCGGGTGAGGACAACCTCGGCAGCCTCGTGGAGTACAAGGGCACGTACAGTCAGTACAAGTTGTCCCGCTCGAAGGACGAGGAGCGCCTCGCCAAGCAGGCGTCGCTGCAATCCAAGGAGATCGCCCGCCTGCAATCGGTGGTCGATCGCTTCGGCGCCAAGGCCACCAAAGCGGCGATGGCGCACAGCAAGGAGAAGCAGATCGCTCGCCTCGAGGCCCAACGCGTGCACGTCGGCCCCGGCGACCGCACCATGCGGATGAAGTTCCCCGAACCGCCCGCCTGCGGCACCACGGTGCTCACCGCAATGGGACTGTCGAAGGCGTACGGCGGCCCGCCCGTGTTCGAGGACGTGTCGTTCGATCTGGGCCGCGGCGAGCGGTTGCTCGTGCTCGGTCTCAATGGCGCGGGCAAGACGAGCCTGCTGCGTATTCTCGCCGGCGAGACCACGGCGAACTTGGGCGATTTCCGCTTCGGCCACGAGGTGATCGCCGGTTACTACGCGCAAGAGCACGACAACTTGCGCACCGAGCAGAGCCTGCTCGACAACCTGCGCGCCGACGTGCCGCCGGGCGTGATCTACACCGAGACCCAGCTGAGGTCGTTCCTCGGCATGATGGGCCTCGTCGGCGACAAGGTGTTCCAGGAGAGTGGCACGCTGTCAGGTGGGGAGAAGACCAAGCTCGCGCTCGCGATGCTGATGGTCGGCCGCAACAACCTGTTGCTGCTCGACGAGCCGACGAACAACCTCGATCCGCCCAGTCGCGAGGCCGTCGCCGATGCCCTGTCGGGGTGGAAGGGCAGCATCGTCTTCGTCAGCCACGACACCGAGTTCGTCGAGCAGTTGTCGCCCACGAAGGTGCTGCTGATGCCCGACGGTGAGGTCGACTACTTCAGCGAGGACTGGCTCGATCTCGTCAGCCTGGCCTGACCGGTCGGCCTGCCGCCCCGCCCTTGACCCAGAAGCGGATCAGGCCGCAGGGAGGTGGCGACGTAAGGCTTGCACCGTTGTTGCCGCCACGTCGGCGGGAGTCGTCACCACCTGCTGGTAGGTGAACTGGTATGGCTCGAAGCCGTCGAGCAGGAGACGGTTGACGCGCTCTGCGTCGATCGTCATCTGCGCGGTGGTGCGATGCCACCGATACCCGAGCACCTCGACAACGACCGGCGTGCCGGGGAATCGGAAGTCGACGCGGATGAGGGACGTACCTCTCCGACCCAGCACCTGTTGCGCCAGTGGTCGCGGCAGGCCGGCGCCCGCCACGAGGCGGAGGTATTCGCGTTCCAGCCAGCTGTGAGCGCCGCGGGTGATCTCACTGCCCTCGATCACCGACAGTAGGCGGGGTATGCCGTAGCGGCCCTTCGAGCGCAGGTCGGCGATTCGCTGATGCAGGAACCGCTCGGTCACCAAGCCATCGCGCAGAGCACCGTCGAGCGCCGCGGTCAATCGTTCGGCCGGCGTGTCGACCGAGAGCGAGATGAGCGTGCGGGCCGGCGAGAGCACGGGGATGCCGTGGATCTCTTCGCAGTCGATCGGCGGCAGGTCGTGCGAGGTGTGCACCACATGTCCGATCCTCACGACGTTTCTGCCGCGTGGAACGACGAGCTCGAAGGGCGGTCGCAGTACGAACCCGTCGAAGGGAAACAGTGCTGACGAGGTGGAGCCGGCCGCGTACACCGGCGGCCCCATGGAGACGATCAGATGTCGGAGGGTTTCAAGATGAACCGATAGGAAGCCGCTCTTGTCTCGGCTTCGGAACTCACTCGTGAGCTGACCGGTCGCAACCGCCTGTCGGCGGGAGGCTCTGGCCATCTCGGGGAGTCAAACCCTCCGACGGACATCTGACAACCCCGAGTCCACTTCCAGCGTTCTGGGTCACCGCCCAGAACGACACATCGTCTGGGCGGTGACCCAGACGCGGATCGGTCAGTCGGGTCAGGCCCAGAGGCGAAGGGCGGTGAACACGCCCATGCCGACGGCCATCAAGAACACCATGTTGCGCGTGCGTGTGGAGGCCGCGCCGGCGGCGATGAGGCCCCACATCTCGTCGTTGCCGAACGACACTGCCGGGTGATGGTCGCGAGTGAGTACGCCTTGGGCGATGATCGCCGCGAGCGCACACGCCGGCGCGTAGCGCAGGGCGCGCTCCATCTGGGGCGGCAACGAGTAACGCGCCGGCAGCATGAAGAACCCGGCGCGGGTGAGGAACGTGGCGAGGGTGAGCAAGGTGAACGCGAATCCGAGGTACACCCAGTCGTGCAGGGGGTTCACGCGGCGGCTCCCCGGCGGTCGCCGATCGTCTCGCCAGCGACGGCCACGGCGACGCCGACCACGATCCCCACCAACAGCCCGAGCCGCATCGGCCAGCCCGCGGTGAGTACCGCGATCACTACCGTCACGGCAACGCCTGCCACGGCGGGCAGCTTCACCATCATTGGGGCGAGCACCGTGAGCAGGGCGAGGTAGGCCGCCAGCTCGAGGCCCCAATCCCGCGGCGCCAGGCCGCCGAGGAAGATGCCGGCGAACGAGCCCACCTGCCACGCCCACCAGGCGAGGATGCACGCGCCGTAGAAGTAGCCGTACTGCTCGGGCGTGCCGTGGTCGGTGGTGTCGGCGTAGCGCCGTGAGAACAGGGCGAACACGACATCGCCGTTGAGATACCCGGCGAGCAGGCGCTGGTACCAGGGCAGGCCCACGAACGCCCGTCGGGACGCAGCGGAGAACAGCACGAACCGCATGTTCACCATCGTCGCCGTGACGACGACCACCCACAGCGGCGCCCGCGTGGCCAGCAGCGGCAGCACCGCCAACTGCGCGGAGCCGGCGTAGACGGTGATCGTCATCACGATCGCTGCGGCGTGAGTGAGACCTGTGTTCACGAGTGCGACGCCTGTCACCAGGCCCCACACGCCGATGGCGAAGCTGAACGGCGTCATCTCCCGCAAGCCGATGCGGAATTCGCCGTGATCGAACGGGGGGAGGAGCTGGGCGCGGGGCACGGGGCAACATCATGCCTGGAAGAGTGCCTTGCGGCACTGGTGATTTATACCCCCAGGGGTATAGGATGACGTCATGAAGATCGTGATCGTCGGTGGTGTTGCGGGTGGTATGTCGGCAGCGACGCGGTTGCGTCGCCTGGTCGACAGCGCCGAGATCGTGGTGATCGAGCGCAGCGGGCACGTATCGTTCGCCAACTGCGGCCTGCCATACCACGTGGGTGGCGTGATCAAGGACCGCGACGACCTGCTGCTGCAGACCCCCGAGTCGCTCGCGGCGCGCTTCGCGCTCGACGTGAGGGTGCGTCACGAGGTGGTCGGTATCGACACCACGGCGCAGACAGTGGAAGTGCGCGACATCGAACACGACCGCATGTACACCGAGCACTACGACTCGCTCGTGCTCTCGCCGGGTGCACGGCCGGTGCGGCCGCCGATCCCGGGCATCGAACGTGCGCTCACCCTGCGCGACATCGAGGACACGGATGCGATGATCGCCGCGCTCGACGACAAGGTCGACAAGGTGGGCACGGCCGTCATCATCGGTGGCGGGTTCATCGGGCTGGAGATGGCCGAGAACCTCGTCCACCGTGGCCTGCGGGTGACCCTGGTCGAGGCGACCGATCAGGTGATGGCCCCGCTCGATCCGGAGATGGTGGGCCCGGTGCAGGACCGCATGCGCGAGCGTGGTGTCGATCTCATGCTCGGCCGGTCGGTGGTGGAGATCGGGCCCGAATCGGTGACGCTCGACGATGGCACGGTGAAGCCCGCGGACATCGTCGTCGCCTCCATCGGTGTGCGCCCCGAAAGCGCCCTGGCCGTCGCCGCCGGGCTCGCCATCGGCGCCGGCGGCGGCATCGTCGTCGACGAGCAGATGCGCACGAGCGCGCCGAACGTGTTCGCCGTCGGCGACGCGGTGATGAAGCACGACGCAGACGACTGCAGCGATGTGCTGGTGCCGCTGGCGAACACCGCCAACCGCCAGGGCCGGCTCGTGGCCGACGTCATCGCCGGCCACCGCGATGCCGACCGCCCCGTGCGGGCCACCGCGATCGTGGGCGTGTTCGGCCTGATGGCCGCCACCACCGGTTGGAACGAGAAGCGCCTGCGCCGCGCCGGTCGGCCGTATCGGGTGATCCACACCCACCCCGGCTCGCACGCGGGCTACTACCCGGGTGCCGAGACGATGTCACTGAAGCTGCTCGTCGACCCGGACACCGACGCGATCCTCGGCGCGCAGGGTGTCGGTGCTGATGGAGTCGACAAGCGCATCGACGTCATCGCGACAGCGATGACCGGTGGCCTCACCGCCACCGACCTCGCCGACCTGGAGCTCGCGTACGCGCCCCAGTTCGGCTCGGCGAAGGATCCGATCAACATGCTCGGCTTCATCGACGAGAACATCGTCGCCGGCCTGATCGACACGGTGCAGTGGTGGCAGCTCGCCGACGAGGTCGCCGCCGGCGCGAGCGTCATCGACGTGCGCACCGCGGAGGAATACGCCAAGGGCGCGATCCCTGGGGCGGTGAACATCGCGCTCGACGACCTGCGCGATCGCGAGGGCCAGTTGCCTGCCGGGCCGCTGATCGTCGCGTGCGCGGTCGGCCAGCGCGGCAATACCGCGGCACGGCTGCTCAGCCAGCGCGGTCATGCGGTGAAGAACCTCGACGGCGGCTATCGCACTTGGAGCAATAGCCCGGCTGCTCGCGGCTGACGGCTGCGCTACCGTCGGGGCGATGTCGCCCGAGCCCGAGCAGACGCAGACGGACCAGCCGCCCCGGTCGCGACTCGGCGCCAACTACTACAAGCTGTACACCGCCACCGCGCTGTCGAACATCGGCGATGGCATGTCGGGCATCGCCTACCCGTGGTTGGCGACGGCGATCACGCGTAACCCGGTGCTCGTCGCGACCGTCGCCGCCGCGCAGCGCCTGCCGTGGCTGGTGTTCACCCTGCCCGCGGGGGTGATCACTGACCGGGTCGATCGCAAGCGGGCGATGGTGGCGATGGACTCGCTGCGCTTCCTGTTCACCTTGATGGTGGCGTTCGCGGTGCTCGTCGAGCAACACTCCCTGCCCGCCCCCGACCATGTGCGCGAGGTGGTGGGCACCCGCACCGGGCTCTACGTGCTGCTCGTGATCGCCACCGTGCTGCTCGGGTGCGCCGAGGTGCTGCGCGACAACTGCGGCCAGACGTTCATGCCGTCGATCGTGCCGAACGATCAGCTGGAGCGGGCGAACGGGCGCATGTGGGCGATCGAGAACGTGGCCAACACGTTCATCGGTCCGCCGATCGGCTCGCTGCTGCTGATGACCGCCTTTGCGATCCCGTTCTTCGTCGACGCCGGCTCGTTCTTCGCCGCGGCCGCGTTGGTGGCGCTGATCCCCGGCACGTTTCGCGCCAAGCGTCCCGAGCGTGCTCCGGACGCACCCCCGGCGAACTGGCGGCACGAACTCGCCGAGGGTGTGCGCTGGCTGCGCGGCAACCGCCTGCTGTGGTCAATGGCCATCATCCTCGGGTTGATGAACATGGCCAACACGCTGGCCACAGCGGTGTTCGTGCTGTTCTCGCAGGACGTACTGCATGTCACCCCGTTCACGTTCACGCTCATGGGCTTCGGCTTCGCCATCGGTGGCATCCTCGGCGGCTATATCGCGCCGTGGATGTCGCGCACGCTCGGCAGCGGCACCTGCCTGGCCCTGTGCCTCGCCTCCGAGGCGATCACCCAGGGCCTCGTCGGCCTCGCCTCGTGGTGGCCGGTCGTGGGCGTCCTGTTCGCGGTCGGCGCGCTGCTCGGCTCGACGTGGAACGTGATCACGGTCAGCCTGCGCCAAACGATCATTCCTCCACACCTGCTTGGCCGGGTGAACAGCGTCTACCGCTTCTTCGCCTGGGGGATGATCCCGATCGGGGCGATGCTCGGTGGCCTCGTCGTCACCGTCGCCGGCCACTTCGTCTCGCACTCGATGGCGCTGCGCAGCACATGGTTCGTGGCTGCCGCGATCAGTGCCGTGCTCTTCGTCTTCGGCCGCCGTCTGCTCACGACGGAGCGACTGGAGGCGGCGCGCGCCGCTGCCGCGCCGCACGAGGTGGCCACCGACTGATCTGCCGCGGTGTCAGCGCAGGCGGCGCTCGAAAGCGGGTGTCGGCGGGGGGCGATGGCTGTCGAGCAGTTCGCCGACGGTCCGCGTGAGGTTGCCCGCCCGTATCCCGGGTTGCACGTGCACCAGCCCGCGGCGCACACGGCCCGAGAGGCTGCGTTCGAGGTAGGGCAGGATGGCCTTCGTGATGTGCCAACCCTTGCCAACCTCGCCGAGCACGCGGTCGGTCAGCATCTGCATGTTCGCGATGTGGACCGCGTCACCCTGGAGGGTGACGGTCGGGTGGTCGAGGTCGACCACCAACCAGGTGAGGCCGTCGCGCCCCTCACCACCAGTGCGGGTGAGCACGAGGGCCCGGTCAGCCAACGGTTCGCTGCACACCTTGTCACCGCTCAGCGTCACGTACTTCCAATCGATCTGCGCCCGGCACTGTGTGTCCTCGGGTCGCGTGGCGCCCGTGTCGTACACCATCGTCGCCCAGCGGGCGCGGCCGCTCAGCAGTTCCGGCACCAACACCTCGGCCTGCTCGCGGGTGGCGAACTGACGCAGGGCCGGCCCGACGAGGCGAGTGGCGTCGTCGGTGGTCGGTGGTGCGATCGCGCCGACGACGGCGAGCTCCTGTTCCACCACCTGTTGGAAGCGCGTCGTCGAGCTGAGGCCGCCCTGGGAGCGATCCCACGTCGGCGCGGCGAGCCCTGCCGCCGCGAGGCGCGCCCACCACTCCCGCAGGGTGATGTCTCGGCTCCAGTTGAGTGTGAGCCAGTGCGCGAGGGCTTCGCGCAACTGCTCGAGATCATCGCGGGGCCACCAGGCGTGGGTGGTGAGTTCCACGATGCGGATCGTAGGTGTTCCGTCACCGCGCGCGTGGCGTGGAGCGACACTCACGCGGCCGGATCAGGCATACGATGGCGAGCCTTGAGCGCCGACGACGTCACTCACCACCCGGCTTCCACGACCGCCCGCGACATCATCGATCGCCATTCGCGGGAAGCCGGTGGGTTGTTGCCGGCCTTGCACGCGCTGCAGCACCTCGCCGGCTTCGTCGACCGCGCCCACATCCCCGCGCTCGCCGATGCGTTCAACATCTCTGTCGCGGAAGTGCACGGTGTGATCTCGTTCTACAAGGACTTCCGCATCACGTTGCCCGCCGGCCCGATCGTGCAGGTGTGCCGCGGCGAGGCCTGCCAGGCGCGCGGTGGCAATCGGCTGTGGGCCGCGGCGCGCCCGGCGCAGGAGTGGGCGCCGGTGGAGGTGGAGGACGTATTCTGCCTCGGCCATTGTGCACTCGGGCCGAACCTGGGCGTCGGCGGGGTCGTGCGCCCCGTGCGCGACGAGGGCGACCTGGAGATCGCGGTGAGGGTGGCGCTCGAGGGCGACACCCCGCCCCACGTTCCCACCGGTGGCGAGGGCACGGTCGTGTTCGTGCCCGGCGATGCCTCGGCGCGTGCCGAGGGAGCCGACCATGTCGCCGCCGCGCTTGCCGCCACGGCCGGGGTGCGAGTCGTGCGCAACGGCTCGCGCGGGATGCTGTGGCTGGAACCGATGATCGAGGTCGCGACGGGTGCCGGCCGTGTCGCTTACGGGCCCGTGCAGCCCACTGACGTGCAGGGTCTGCTCGCCGCGGGCCTGCTGGAGGGTGGCGCCCACCCGCTGCGCCTCGGCCCGGTGGAGGAGCTGCCGTGGATGATGGCGCAGCGCCGTGTCACGTTCGCTCGCGTCGGTGCAGTCGATCCGCGCTCCGCCGACGATTTCGTGGCGCACGGCGGGCTCGTGGGCCTACGCCGTGCGCTGTTGCTGTCGCCGGCCCAGGTGGTCGCCGAGGTGACGGCGAGTGGCCTGCGTGGCCGCGGTGGCGCGGCGTTCCCCACAGGCATCAAGTGGCAGACCGTGCTCGACACGCCGAGCCCGACGAAGTACATCGTGTGCAACGCCGACGAGGGCGACAGCGGCACGTTCGCCGACCGCATGCTGATGGAGGGCGACCCGTTCGGGCTGCTGGAGGGCTTGGCGATCGCCGGCTGGGCCGTGGGCGCGAACGACGGCTATGTGTACATCCGCAGCGAGTACCCCGATGCGGTCGCCGCGATGCAGGACGCGGTGGCTGCGGCCGAGCAGGCCGGCTGGCTCGGCGACGATGTGCTCGACAGCGGGTTCGCTTTCCGCGTGCATCTGCGCGTAGGTGCCGGCGCGTACATCTGCGGCGAGGAGACGGCGCTGCTGGAGAGCCTCGAAGGGCGTCGTGGCGTGGTGCGGGCCAAGCCGCCGCTGCCGGCGATCGAGGGTCTGTTCGGCAAGCCCACCGTCGTCAA
>JAYRWH010000048.1:0-100812 GCA_041918155.1 Ilumatobacteraceae bacterium
GTGATCACCAAGCCGCCCTCGGCCGAGCTGCGCCCCGACCAGCGCGACGACCAGAGCCTGCCGCCCTACGAAGTGCTCGACCCGATCCTGCGTCTCTACGTCGAAGAGGATTGCACCGCGGCCGAAATCATCGAGCTGGGCCACGACGAAGCGATCGTGCGCCGTGTCACCCGCCTCGTCGACATCAACGAGTACAAACGCCGCCAGTGCCCCCCGGGCGTGCGGGTGAGCGTGAAGGCGTTCGGCAAGGATCGCCGCCTGCCGATCACCAACGGCTACCGCGGCTGACTCAACCCTGTCGGGCGCGCTACTGCCCGCTACTGACCGACTTCGGCCCCACGGGTGCGGTTCGTGCCAGCGTGCGGGAAGAACCGCGCCCGTTGATTTGGGTCGGTACCGGATCGTGGGCGTGACACACCATGCGGGGCCGCGGCGGTGGATGACGCGCCACGACCCCAGGTGGAAGCCGCCGAGGTCGAGCAGTTGCGCCGCGGCCACGTTTGGCGTCGACCAGCGGATGACGAGCGCGATCACGATGGCGAGCGGCAGGTCGAGCCGCAGAAGCCGTCCAGTCGTGGGTGTGTCGACGTGCAGGTAGCCGCTCACCGAGTAGGCCATTTCGGGCACCTGGTGTGCAAAGAGCTGCACGGGCATCCCGAAGGTTTCGCCTGCCGTCGCCCGAATGTGCCGTCGGGTCAGGCCGCTCGCCGTGAGGTGTGGCGCAATGAGAGGAACACCGCGCCGCTCAGCAACGCGAATGTCGCGCACACCAGCGCGGGCCAGGCCATGCCGTGTTCTGCGTACAGGCGCGTGGCCGTGATGCTGCTCAGGGCGCGACCCGAAGTGCCGGCGCCGAGCATGAGCGCCATGCCGCGCGCCGGCGACCCCACCACGGCGGCCGTACTGAGCGGGATCGCGCTGACGATCGCGAACTCGAACGCGGCGATCGCCACCACCAGGAACGGCAGCGCGGCCCACAAGTGCGCGTGCCACACGGCGAGGCCGATCGCTGCGGGCACCATCACTGCTGCACCCATCGCCGCGCTGCGCTCCTTGCCCCATTGGTCGCTGCGCCGCGACGCGAGCAGTGACGAGAACAGTTCGCCGAAGCCGAGGCCGAACGCCATGGCACTCAGCGTCGCCGGCGTGAAGCCGAACGTGTCCTGCAGGTAGCTGCCGAACGTGACGAACATGGCTTGGCTCGCGGCCATGAGGCAGAACATCGCCAGCATCAGCGGGGCGACGGAGCCGAACCGCACCTTGCCGCGCGCGGGCCGATCGGCCGCAGTGTGGGCGCCCGAATCAGCGGGGAGTGTGCGCGCGATGTAGCCGGCGAGCGCGAGCACACCGACCGCTCCGACGGAGTAGCCCGCGCGCCAGTTGGTCGCCGCGGTGACGAGGCCCATCGCGCTCACACCGACGAGCAGGCCGAGCGCCCACGATGTCTCGGTGAGGCCGATGATGCGGCCGCGCTGGGCGAAGGGCACCCGATCCGACACCCACGCGCCGAGGCCGAGATCGAACATCACCTTGCTCTGCGCGATGAGCACGAGCGCGACGGCGAACATCACCGTGTGCACGCTCGACGCCGCGAGCATGGTGCCGATCCCGACACCCGTGAGGCCGAGGGCCATCGCGGTGCGCCGGTGCAGACGCTCGACGATCTCGCCGTTGAACGGCGACAGCAGGCCCGACAACTCGCTGATCGCGACGGCGACACCGATCCCCGCGAGGTCGGTGCCGTTGCCGTGGGCGATGGTGGCGAGGAACGGCGGGGCGAAGCGGAAGCACGCGTTCGCTGTCGTGCGCGCCACGGTGAGGGCCGTGACGTGTTGGCGCACATCGGCGGGGAAGGAGTCGTCGAGCCCGCGGCGCAGCACCCTGCGAGGCTAACGGCCACCCCCTGGTCCTCGGGAGGGCGCGCGCCGAGCATCCACGACCGAGGGATGGGTCGGGCCGTACCGTTGGTACGTGGCTGCATGGGTCGATGTCGTCCGCGGGTCGGTGCGCGAGGTGTACAGCTACGCGT
Source organism: Ilumatobacteraceae bacterium (assembly GCA_041918155.1). Classification (GTDB taxonomy): domain Bacteria; phylum Actinomycetota; class Acidimicrobiia; order Acidimicrobiales; family Ilumatobacteraceae; genus UBA668. The sequence continues at coordinate 2,030 of JAYRWH010000048.1, forward strand.
CGCTGCTCGCCGGCCGCGATGCGGAGGCGGCCGAAGGTCTGGTGCGCACCGCGTACGCGACGCTCGCCGAGGCGCGTCGGCAGGGTGCGGAGGTCGACGCGGTGGGCAAGGCGCTGCGGCGTGTGGTGCGGCGTCGTTGGGTCGAGCACCTTGCAGAGGTGCCACCGGCGCGCAAGGCGCAGCGCGGTGAGTCACGGGTGCTCGCCGATCTGCCGGCGCACGTACGCACGATCGTGGTGCTGAAGGCGATCGACGGGATGCCGTCCGCCCGCGTCGGTCGGGAGACCGGTGTGCCGGAGGCCGACGTCGATCGGCTGTACGAGCAGGCTCGTGCGTGGCTCGGTGAGCAGGGTGCCGACACGGAGCGGGAGTGGGTGCGTGCCCGCATCGGCGATCTTCCGGTCGTGCCACCGGTGTTGGTCGAGCAGTTGGTCACCGAGTTCCAGCCCGGCGCAGAGCGCGCGGACGGGTCGCCGGTCGTCGCCACGTACGCGGTCGGTGTCGGTGAGCTCGATGCGACGCCACCACGCGGTCGCGACTCGCATGCCGTCGATCCCTCCGCGGACGTGCCGCGCCCCGATGCCCAGGTTGCCGAGGGCTCTGCCGACGCCGACGAGGCCGACGCCGATCCGGGCGCCGAGGAGCCCGACGTCGAGCCCGCGGCGACGGGCGGCCACGAGGTTCGGCGCCGGCGAGGATTGCGCAGGATCCTGGTCCGCCACTGACCTGCCTTCCGACACAGCATGGGTGGACGGCGACAGGGGTCGGTAGCCTTTCACCCCCGTGGCACTGATCGTTCAGAAGTACGGCGGAACATCCGTCGCCGACCCCGACCGCATGCGCGCCGTCGCCGAGCATGTCGAGTTCACCAAGCGGCACGGCAACGATGTCGTCGTCGTGGTGAGCGCAATGGGCAAGAGCACCGACAACCTCATCAAGCTGGCCAACGATGTCAGCAAGACCCAGCCGGGTCGCGAGATGGACATGCTGCTCACCACCGGTGAGCGCATCAGCATGGCCCTGCTCTGCATGGCGCTCGCCGACCGCGGGGTGGATGCGGTCAGCTTCACCGGCAGCCAGGTCGGCATCATCACCGACACGGTGCACACGAAGGCCAAGATCCTCGAGGTGAAGGGCGACCGCGTGCGCGAGGCACTCGCCCAGGGCAAGGTGTGCGTCGTCGCCGGCTTCCAGGGCGTCAGCACCGCCAAGGAGATCACGACGCTCGGTCGGGGCGGCAGCGACACCACGGCCGTTGCGTTGGCCGCGGCGCTCGATGCCGACAGCTGCGAGATCTACACCGACGTCACCGGCGTGTTCACCGCCGATCCGCGCATCGTGCCCCAGGCCCGCAAGCTCGCTCACGTCAACTTCGACGAGATGCTCGAGATGGCCGGCGCGGGCAGCAAGGTGCTCGCGCTGCGGAGCGTCGAGTTCGCTCGCAACCACAACGTCCCCCTCCAAGTGCGATCGAGCTTCACCTGGGAGCCGGGCACTTGGATCACGTCACAGGAGCCGAAAATGGAAGATCCGATCATCTCCGGCGTCGTCACCGACACCAGCGAGTCGAAGGTCACGGTCGTGGCCGTACCCGACCGCCCGGGCATCTCGGCGGCCTTGTTCGAGCCGCTCGCTGCGGCCAATGTGAACGTCGACATGATCGTGCAGAACACGAGCCATGACGGCACCACCGATATCAGCTTCACGATGCCCAAGGCCGATCGCGTGGCTGCCAGCGAGATCGTCGAGCGGGTCGCCAAGGAGATCGGCGCCGCAGGTGTTGAGCATCAGGCCGACATCGCCAAGATCAGCCTCGTCGGCGCGGGCATGAAGACCAGCCCCGGTATCGCCGCCAAGATGTTTCGTACGCTCGCCGACGAGGGCGTCAACATCGAGATGATCAGCACGAGCACGATCCGCATCAGCGTCGTCACCGCCGGCTCTGATCTGGAGCGTGCGGCTCGCGCGCTGCACACGGCATTCGGCCTCGACTCCGGCCACGCGTACTCGGCCCCGCTGCCCGAGCGCAAGTAACCGAGTTCACACCCGTGAAGCTGTCCGCGTGCTCCGCACCTGACAAACTCCTCCGGTCATGACCCGTCGTCGTCAGCACGTGCCCTGGAAGGCCGCCGGATCCACCTCCGAGCAGGAGCACTCGGCCGACGACGTTGTGCGCGAAACCGGGTGGGTGTTCAACAACCGTCGCGGTGGCGATCTCACGCTCGCCCAGTTCGTGGAGACGGGCGATCACGAGACCGTTGCGTACCTCTACGCGTTCGGTCTGCTCGCCGACGACCTCGACCAGCAGACGCTCGTGGAACTCGGCAGCGGCATCGGCCGGATGACCGCCAGCTTCACGCGCATGTTCCGCCGCGTGGTCGCCTGCGACCTCGACGCCGCGTTCCTCGAGCGCTGCCGCGAGACCGTGGCCCAGTTCGGCAAGCCCGAGGTGCTGCAGACCAGTCATGTCGCCGACGGCCGGACACTCGCTCTGCCTGACGATTCCGCCGACCTGGTGTTCAGCTACATCACGCTGCAGCACTGCCATCACGACGACGGCGTGGCGCTCGTACGCGAAGCCGTTCGCGTCGCCCGGCCGGGTGGGCACATCGCGCTCAACTTCCGCACGTGGGTGGCGCAGGACGCGGTCCTGTGGCCCACCGGCAAGGTCGTTCGCGCAACGTGGCGCCTGCCGCGAATCGGCCCCGTCATCGCCAAGCGGCGGTTGGCCACCCGCCTCGGCTGGCAGGCCAACCGCCTGTCGCCGGTGGAAGTGCTCGACAGTGTGGGCGCGGATCTCGACGAGATGCGCATCTACCGCTCGCCAAAGCGCCGTGCCTTCAAGCAGCCGAACACCACCGAAGGCACGTTCGAAGGTGTGCATCCCAGCCACTGGTGGCTCGTCGCCCGCGTGCGCTGAACTCGGCCGCTGAGCGCGGGCGTTCCATGGGGCGCCTGTCGCGGAGTGTTATTTCCGGTCGGGCTCCAGTGTCCCACCGTTAGCCTCTCTGCCATGAGAATTGGCGTCGTCGGCGCAACCGGTCAGGTGGGTGCAGCGATGCGCTCGATCCTCGCCGAGCGCAACTTCCCCGTGTCCGAGATCCGCTTCTTCGCGTCTGCTCGCAGCGCGGGCACCACGCTGGCGTGGCAAGGCGGCGAGATCACCGTGGAGGACGCCTCGCTGGCCGATCCCACCGGCCTCGACGTGGCCTTGTTCTCCGCTGGCGCGACGTCGTCGAAGGAACTGGCCCCCAAGTTCGCCGCGGCCGGCGTGATGGTGATCGACAACTCGTCGGCGTGGCGCATGGATCCGGACGTGCCACTGATCGTCAGCGAGGTCAACGGTGGCGAGGTGGCCAACGCGCGCAAGCGCATCATCGCCAACCCCAACTGCACGACGATGGCCGCGATGCCAGTGCTGAAGCCACTGCACGACGAAGCCGGGTTGCTGCGCATCATCGTCTCCACGTTCCAGGCGGTCAGCGGTGGCGGCCTGGCCGGCGTCGACGAGCTCGACAAGCAGGCCCGCGAAGTCGTCGATCGCGCCAGAGAGCTGGCCTACGACGGCGAGGCCGTGGTGTTCCCCACGCCCACCAAGTTCGCCAAGCCGATCGCGTTCAACGTGCTGCCCTACGCGGGCAAGTATGTGGACGACGGCTCCCTGGAGACCGACGAAGAACAGAAGCTGCGCAACGAGAGCCGCAAGATCCTCGACATCCCCAACCTGCGGGTCAGCGGCACGTGTGTGCGTGTGCCCGTGTTCACCGGCCATTCGTTGAGCATCAACGCCGAGTTCGCCCGCCCGATCACGGTGGAGCGGGCGAAGGCACTGCTCGCAGCCGCTCCCGGCGTCGAACTCTCCGACATCCCCACGCCGCTGGAAGCCGCGGGCAAAGACCCCAGCTACGTCGGCCGCATCCGCCAGGACACCTCGGTCGACGACAACAAGGGTTTGGTGCTGTTCCTCAGCAACGACAACCTGCGCAAGGGCGCGGCGCTGAACGCCGTACAGATCGCCGAACTGCTGCTCTGAGCAGCGCGTCGCATGGATCTCGCCGAACTCCAAGCTGTCATCGAGCGCACGTTCGGCGACCGTGACCGGGCCCGTGGGGTTCCGGCCACGGTTGCCTGGCTCGCGGAGGAGGTCGGCGAACTGGCCCAGGCCGTGCGCAAGGGCAACCGCGACCAACAGGTGCACGAGTTCGGCGACGTGATCGCGTGGGTGGCCACATTGGCCAACCAGATGGGCGTCGACCTCACCGCCGCGGTCGAGCGCTACGCGGACGGCTGCCCGCGATGCGGCGGCGTGCCCTGTTCGTGCCCCTGAGGGGTCGGTAGCCTCGGCCGCGATGATCGAAGCCGTCGTTGCACCGGGTGATGTGGCATGGGCGCCCATCGACCGCGAGGTCGTGGTGTGGCACCCGGCGCACGGCGCGTCATTCGCGCTCGATCCCACGGCAGCCCTGTTGTGGCAGTGCCTCGATGGTGAGAGCACGGTCGGCGAGGTGTTGGCCGACATTGCCGACGTGGTGGGTGTCCCCCTGGCGGACATCACCGCCGACTGCCTTCCGGTCGTCGCCTCGTGGCTCGAGGCGGGCATTGCCGTCGACCTCTCCGATTCATCCACGGCGTCCCGGCCGCCGGCCGCGCCCCTCCTGCGCACGTGGCGCCGCCTGATGCCACCCCCGAATGGTTGAAACGGCGCGGCGCGGTCCGTGTGGCCGCATTCCTGCGTCGTCGGTGTGGGTGGGATCTCGGTGTGTATCGGTACCGACGACCCCGACCTCGTCGCGTCGCTCGCGCCTTGGTGTATCGACGAGGCGACCGACCTGGCTGAGCCGGTCGACCTCTACGACTACGGCATCGAACTGCACCCGGCGCAGCCTGATGCTCGTGGGGTGCCACGCGTGATGCCCAACCTGCGCCATGGCAGCGATCGGCTGGCGACGGTGCCCGACGAGGGACCGCTCGTCGACGGCCTGCTGCGGATCCTGGGCGGGCTGGAGGCCGAGCGGGTCGACGGCGAGTTCGCGCTCTCCGGCGTTCCGCTCGTGTGCGACGACGGGGTGCACCTGTTGACGGTGGAGGAGATGAAGCACGGTTCGTACCGCCGCTTCGCCGCGGACGGTGCGATGGCGCTGCTCGTCGACCGTGTGTGGGTCGACCCCGACGCGCTCACGGTCCGTGTCGCCGCGCCGCTCGGGTCGGGCCGACCCGCCGAGGTGCTGCCGCTGCGCGCGTGGAACATCGCCCCGTACGGCGTCGGCCCCGACGCCCCCACGGCGGAGTTGGTCGCGGCGGCAGCGTCCCGTGTCGCTGTCGTGCCGGACACAGACCCGCGCGAGCCATCGGCCATGTTGTTGGGTCTGGCCCGGTTGGTGCAGCACCTGCGGCCAGGGCGCGGCGCGGTGTGAACGCGAAGCGTTTCCGGCGCAACCCGGGTGCGGTGTGGCGGGCCACCGACACGTTCCTCGTTGCCGCGCTCCCACCGGATGAGGCCATCAGCGTGGTCGGCTCGGCGGCGTTGGTATGGCGTCGCCTCGCCGCCCCGGTGACGCTTGACGAACTCGCCGAGCAGCTCGCCGCGGAGACCGGCGCGCTCACAGCACAGGTACGCCTCGATGTGGCGGTGCTGATCGACCAGTTGCTGCCGCTCGGCCTCGTGGAGGTGGTGGCGTGAGCGGGCGGGCCGCACAGGAACTCGGCGACCGCCTCGCTTCCCTCGGCCTTGTCGCCTGGGGCGATCCGGTGGAACTCGGGGCAGCAGAGGTGGAACGGGTGTGTTCGTCGGCCTCGCACGAGGGGCTCGTCGCGCTGCTCGGTGCGGCCGTCCAGTCGGGGGCGATCGTCGTCGACGCGGCGTGTGCCGCCGATGTGTCGACGGCGTGGTCGGAGCGAATGGCGTGGTGCGTCCACCTCGACGGGGTGCTGCTCGCGGTCAGCGCAGCGCTGGCCGATGCGGGCATCGCCACGCGGGTGCTGAAGGGTGTCGCTGTCGCGACGCTCGACGAGCCCGACCCGACCTGGCGGTCCTACAGCGACGTCGACCTCCTCGTGCCCGACAAGCGCCTGCTCGACGCGGCGGACGTGCTCGCCCCGCTGGGATTCCACCCGGTCGTGGCCCCGGTGAGCCGCCGGTGGGTCGGCGAGCACGCGAAGGGCATCACGCTGATCGATGAGCACGACGTGCAGGTCGACCTGCACCGGCTTCTGGCCGCGGGCGTGTTCGGCACCCGCCTCGACCACCGCCACCTGTTCGAGATCGGCCAGTCCTTCGTCGTGGGTGGGGTGGAACTGACTGCGCTGTCGCCGGTGCATCGCTTCCTCCACGCCTGCTACCACGCATCACTCGGTTCGGTACGTGCCGCCCGCCACCGTCGCGATGTGCTGATGCTGTCCCAGCACGTACACGTGCACGAGGTGACGGCGCGGTTGGGGGAGGGCTGGTCGCCCACGGTGCTCGCCGACGCCATGGCGTGGGCGGGCTCCACGGGAGGTTTGCCGGACGAGTGGCTCGCGTGGTCGACCGAGTTCGGGCCCGACCCCGCCGAGCAAGCCTGGCTGGTGGCCACTCGCCGCTCGTTCCGCGATGGCGCCGGGGCACAGCTGCGGGCCTTGCCGGGCGCCCGAGCGCGGGCGCTCTACGTGTCGGCCCTGGTGTGGCCGTCACGGGCTCATCTCCGTTCGCGTGGGTACGGTCGTGCTCAACACGTGCGGCAGCTGGCGCGCAACCTGTGGCGGAGGCACGCGTGAACGGGGGCCGCACCCACTGGGCCGACGACGATGTACCGGCACCTGCCACCGATGCGCACACCGCGTTCCTCGACGACGAGGCCGTCGTCTATCTGGTCGACTCAGCGCGATCGGTGCTGCTGAACCGTTCCGCGGCGGTGATCTGGAGCCTCGTCGATGGTTTTCGAACGGTCGCCGGCATCGTCGACGAAGTCGTTGCACGGTATGCCATCGATCGACACAGAGTGAGCCACGACCTGGACGACTCACTCACCGCGTTGGAGGGCTTGGGTCTTCTCTCAAGGTTTTCGCGCTCTTCGTCGATTAACCTGAGTACTGGTTGATGAAATCGCGGGACCTTCCCGCCTGGTGAGAGGAGCCGAGACATGAGGAACCGTCATGGTTCATGGCGCGCGCTCGCGCCACTGGTCGTCATGTCCTTCGTCGCCGGCGCCGTATCGATCGCCACCGTCACCTTAGTCTCGTCGCCGCACCCCGCTTCCGCCGTGCTGCCGACCAACTACATCACCGCGACCTACTACGTCCCGCTGTTCGAGGACAACGCGCGCGCCGCGCTCTTCGCCGTCAACGGCAACACCGGTACCCAGTTGTCGTCCACCACGTCGATCACCGTCACCGCACCCGGCACGATCATCTACTACGACAACTGGGAAGACGGGTACGAGACCACCGCCAACGTCGCCGCCCAGGCGACGACCCTCGTGTTGGGTGACGGCAACGCCGTCAACGGCAACGCCGTCAACTACTGCGTGCCGGCTCGTTGCACGGGCGACACCCTGCCGGTCGGCGCGGTGATGCGCATGAACAACGCGGCCAACCCGGCCACCACCGTCGTCCCCGGCGCGATCGACATCCCGCGCACGACCGGCGTCGTGAAGTTCGACGGCCGCGACAAGATCTCCGCCACGGACTCCGTCGCCGTCACCCATGCCACCTGGCCGACCGCGATCAACGCTCTGCACTCGGAGATGGCGGCTGCGTTCGACACCTCGCGCTGGGGTCTGCAGTTCGTCGCCCCCGTCGGCACGAACACGCCCGCCCAAGGCACCGGCGCGGCAGCGAGCTTCACGTACACCGGCATGGAGATCATGGCCAAAGCGGACGGCACCACGATCCAGATCGACGCCGACGCAGACATCAACCACACCTACGAGATCACCGCCACCATCAACGAGGGCCAGACCTACTACGTCAACGGCACGGTCCGCCAGGGTGCCAAGGTCATCGCCGGCAAGCCCGTGCAGGTGTTCTTGATGACGGGCCGCATCACCTCGAACTACGAAGACCGTTCGTACCAGGTGTTCCCCACCGAGGGCCTGGTCAACAACTACATCGTGCCCGCCTCGACTTCCCGCTCCGACGGCACGTTCCCGACGGCGCTCTACATCCACAACCCGCAGGGCCACACCATCACGGTCGAGGTGTACACGACGTCCATCACTACTCCGTCCTCCACGCTGACGATCCCGGCGAACAGCACCTACACGCCGTACCCGGTGCTCGGTTACAACCAGAACGCTCAGCTGAAGTCCGCCGAGACGTTCGCGGTGGTGGCCGGCAACGGCACCGTGTCACCGGTCGCGAACAACTCCAATGCGATCTCGCAGGACTACGACTGGGGCTTCAGCCCGATCCCGGCGCGCCTACTGCTCGACTCGGTGTTCGTCGGCTGGGCACCCGGTTCGCAGGACCTCAGCCAGGCGATCTCCGACCCGGTGTGGCTCACCACCATCGCGGCCACCACCGTCTATGTCGACTATGACGGCGATTCGTCCACCGGCAACCTGGTCGACCCGAACGGTGGGCGCTACGACACGTCGATCGTGATCACCACGCCACTCGTCCAGACGCGCATCACCAACCCGACGCCCGCGCCGGGTGACAACGACATGACGGGAGCCCACCTCTACACCGTCGACGGCACCGGTATCGCCGTGGCCTACGGTGAAGACCCCGGCACGCCGGCGGCGCAGAACCCGAAGGCAACGCCGGGCATCGACCTCGGTACCACCCACTTCCCGGTGTGTGGCGCGCTCTGCGTCCGCAAGACGGTGACACTGTCGAGCGACGCCGATGGCGACGGCCACATCGATCCGGGCGACACGGTGCTGTGGACCGTGCAGGTCAGCAACACCGACTACGGCAACCTCACCACGCCGCGAATCTACGACACGCTGCCGTCGACGGTGTTCTACGTGCCGGGCAGCGCGGTCTGGACGTTCAACGGTGGCTCGGCGTCGCTGGTGTCCGACGACATCGTTCCGCCCGCCGGCACCGAGTTCCCGTTCGACGAGAATGGCTACCAGATCACCGCCGGCCTGAACGTCGGCGAGTACGCAACGATCCGTTACGAGACCGAAGTCAGCGACGCGTACCTCGGCTCTGCCTCGATCTGCAACGAGGCGATCGTCACCAGCACCCGCGCCGCGGGTGACGCGGCCGACGGCTCGAGTACGGCGTGCATCACCGTCGACCAGATGCGCATCACCAAGACGCGCACCGATGTCAAAGCCGGTGAACCGCTGGTGGTGGGCGACACGGTGGAGTACACGATCGACGTCACCAACGCCAGCACGGGCGTCTACAGCAACATCGCGGTCACCGACCCGACGCCGACGGGCCTCACTCACGTGAGCACGTCGGTCACCCGCCCGGCAGGGTCGAACAACACGGTGATCGACAATATGGACGCCGCCGACTGGACGGGCAGTTCCGGCACGGTCCCCTGGTCGGCCAACGCCTGGACCGAGGCTGGTGACGACGTCGGTGCCAGCGCTGCCGCCGGCAACCTCCTGAAGGCCACGCGCGGTGCCGGACGGGTCGCCCGGTTCATCAACAACGTGCCGATCAACGCCTCGTTGTCGCGCGCTGTCGGCGACCTCAGCGCGTACACGTCGGTGGTCGTCAGCTACGACGTGTTGTGCAACGGCCTCACGAGTGGTGACGTCGTACAGGTGTCGGTCTCCCCCAACGGCGGCACCACGTGGAACCAGATCGCGCAGTACACCAGCTGTGGGGCCAGCACCACTTACACCAGCCCGTCGTTCGGGTTGACATCGGGCCAATGGGGCACGAACACACAGATCCGGATGCTGGTTACGAACGCGTTCGGCGGCAGCGGCACCCGCCAGCTCTCGTTCGACAACGTGACATTCACGGTGTCGGCGTCGCGCACGACGTCCACTGTCCCGGGTTTGACGCCGCCGCTGCTGTACACCCTCACCGACCTGCTGCCCGGCGAGTCGGCGAGCATCGTCGTGACGTACACCGTGGCCGCCAACCCGCCCGATCAGATCGACAACTACGTGTGGGCACGCTCGGGCAACACGCTCGTCAACGCCAGCACCACCGATTGTGTGAAGTGCTTCGACTTCGGCGACGACCCAGCCACGTACGACGAGACAACCAGTTCACCAACACCCGGGTACGCGAGGAAGACGTGGCGCACCGAGACGCTCGGTGACACGTTCCAGACCGCGACCTACGCGGCCACCACTGGTTCGCTGCCGTGGAAGGACACGTCCGGGGTCGCGACGTCGTGGACCGAGACCGGCGACGGCACGACCGGGCCGACGTCGGGCGTCATCCAGAACCTGTTCGACAACAACGAGCGCACGATCCGGATCGGCAGCGCCACCGCCACGGTGGGCACCACTGTGGCGCTCACCCGCGTCGCCGGCAACCTGTCGGCCTACGACAAGGCGTTCGTCAACGTCACCTACCGGTGCAGCGGCCTGACGGCCGCCGATGCCGTGCAACTGCAGGTCAGCCCGGACGGCGGCGGCACCTGGAACACCATCGACACGTTCAGCAACTGCAACAACGCCACGACCTACTCGAACGACATCGTCACGCTCACGAGCGGCCAGTGGGGCGCGAACACGCAGGTCCGCTTCAAGGTCAGCCAGGCGCTCGAGGCCAACAAGTTCCTGTACATCGACGACGTCCAGTTCACGCTCACCTCCACCACCGTGCAGTCGGGCCCGTTCCTGGGCTCGACTGTCGACCGCGAGGCTGCCGGTTCGGGCGGTGCGGCGCCGGTCCCGGCGGCCCCGGGCGCTGCCCCCTCTGGCGACGACAGCATCGTGGGCGGCACCGACGACGAGGACGGCGTCACCGTCTCGGCGATCGATCACAACCAGTTGCTCATCCCGTTCACGGTCGGCAACTCCGACGGCACGGCTGCCCAGTTCAACGGGTGGCTCGACTGGAACAACAACGGCGTATTCGAATCCGGCGAGTCGATTTTCGCCCCCGGCACGCTCGTGTCCATCTCAGGTGGCGCCACCGTGAGCAATGGTGTGGCGCGCATTCCGGCGGCGGGCCCCTACACCGTCCTCATCAACGTGCCCGACCTGTCACCCAGCGGCAACAACTCCGGCTACGTGATCGGTGACCACATCTACACCCGCTTCCGTGTAGGCACCAGCTTCTCGGACGTGGCGACCCCCATCGGCCCGTCCGCCGACGGCGAGATCGAGGACTACTACTCGTCGCTGCTCTCCCTGCCGGTGAGCCTCGCCTACGTGACGTCGGCCCGCCACGGCGGCTCGATCGACATCGCCTGGCGCACCGCACAGGAAGTCGACAACGTCGGCTTCAACCTGTACGGCAAGGCTGCCGATGGTTCCAGGGTGCTGCTGACCGCCCAGCCCGTGCCGTCGAAGGCGCCGACCTCGATGGAGGCACAGGACTACCAAATGACGGTGCCCAGCACGACCAGGGCGTTCTGGATCGAGGACATCGCCCTCGACGGCTCCACCGCGCTGCACGGCCCGTTCACCGTCGGCAGGAGCTACGGCGACCCCGACGGCTCGCAGAGGGTCGACTGGAAGGGCAAGCAGGCCCAGAACGACACGGTCACCAGCGCGAACAGCGCCGCAGCGCGTGACGCGTCGCTACGGCGCAACAGGAAGGGTGGCGCGGCCGGCATCAGTGGCCCGGTCGCCCAGCTCGCGGTCACGCAGTCCGGCGTCCAGCAGGTCACCTATGAGCAGTTGCTCGCGGGTGGCGTCGACCTCAAGGGCGTGAGAGCCACCGACATCGCGGTCACCGACCGCAAGGGCCCGGTAGCGATCGAGGTGACCGGCTCCACCAGGTTCGGCCCGGGTTCGACGATCCAGTTCCTCGGCGAGCCGCTCGACGCTCTCTACACGGCCACCAACGTCTACTGGGTGCACGTCGACAAGACGCTGGCCAAGCGGATCGCCAACCTCACCACGGCGCCGCCGACGGCGGGTACGCCCGTCACCACGTACGCCGCCACCACGGTCGTCAACGACAACTACCTGTACTCCGTTACCGCACCTGGCAGCGACCCCTGGTACGACAAGTTCGCGCTCTCGATCGGCGGCACCCCGAAGACGGTGTCCACCACGGTCGACATCGCTGATCCGGTCGCCGGTCAGCCGGCCACGGTGTCGGTCGACATGTGGGGCGTCAGCTTCGGGCCGACACCCGACCAGCACCATGTGCGCCTCTCGGTCAACGGCACTGTGATCAGCGACACGCATTTCGACGACACGGCGCGGCTGAACCTGCAGGGCTCCGCCCCGGCCGGACTGCTGCATGCCGGGTCGAACACCATTGACGTCACCGTCGTCGGTGACACGGGGGTGTTCGTCGACATCGTCGCCGTCAACACCTGGAGCGTGGCGTTCCAGCGCTCGAACGTCGCCCAGGACGGCCGCCTCGACCTCAACGCCGCAGGTCAGCGGATCGACGTCAACGGCCTCCCGTCGGGCACGGTGTATGCCTACCGCGTCGCCGCCAATGGCACGGTCTCGCGCCTCACCACCCGCGTATCCGCGGCGACGGTGAGCGTGGCCGGCACCCCGGCCGCTGCTCGCTACGTGTTCAGCGCCGCAGGCTCCGTGCGGGCGCCGGGTGTCACGCCGATGCGGCCGACGGCCGACCTCACCGGCGGCACGGCCGACTACGTGATGATCACCAACGGCGTCCTCACCAGCGCCCTCGCGCCGCTGGTCGCGCACCACCAGGGCCTTGGCCGCACGGTGAAGGTGGTCGATGTCGCCGATATCTACCAGGCGTACAGCCACGGCATCGTCGATGCTGCGGCGATCGACGCATACCTCGCCAAGGCGGTGCCGACGCTCGGTGCGAAGTGGGTGCTCCTCGCGGGCAACGACTCCTTCGACTACCGCAACTACCTCGGCCTCGGCGCCTTCAGCCTGATCCCGTCGGTCTACGGGCCGACCGGCCAGTCGATCACCTTCGCTCCGCTCGACGGTGCGTATGCTGACCTCGACGCCGACGGCGTGCCCGACGTCGCACTCGGTCGCCTGCCGGCTCGTACCCCCGCCGAACTGACGATGATGATCGACAAGACACTTGAGTACGCCAACACGCCCCAGCACAGTGCGGTGCTCGCCTCGGACACGAACGACGGCATCGATTACGCAGCGATCAACGACGACCTCGCGGCCCGGCTGCCGGGTTGGTCGGTGCAGCGCTCGGACATGGACCGCTCCGACATCGACACCGCGCGCAACACGCTGCTCGGCGCGATGCAGCAGGGCGTTGGTCTGACGATGTTCCTCGGCCACTCGAGTTCCACCGACTGGACCGAGATGGGTCTGTTCAACACCGGTGATGTCGCCGCGCTGACGGGCCCGCCCACCGCGGTCGTGCAGTTCGGCTGCTGGAACACGTACTACGTGGCCCCTGGCGCCGACAGCCTGGCGCACACGCTGATGCTCGACCCCGACGGTGGCGCCGCCATCGTCATGGGTTCCTCCACGCTCAGCGCGGCCTCCGACGACATCATCCTCGCCAAGTTCCTCACCGACCAGTTGGCCTCCAACCAGAAGACGGTCGGCGAGGCGGTGCTGGCCGCGAAGAAGGCGATGCGCCAGAGCGAAGGCTCGGCGGTGCCCGACGTGCAACTGGGCTGGAACATCCTCGGCGACCCGGCGATCCTCGTGGGGGCCTCCGCTTGACGACCAGTCACGATCGCCGCGAGTTCCTGCGCCGCGCCGGCCTCGGAGCGGCGGCGGCGACCGCATGGGTCGCCCCGCAGGTGCTCGGCACCGCGACCGTATTGGCCGCGTGCACCCCGATCACGAAGGAGTTGCAGATCAACCCCTCGGACTGTGCCTCGGTCACGCCGACCGCGGTCGATGGCAACCTGCCGGGCTGTGTCCCCTCGGGGTGGATCGGTGGCCACAGCGACGGGGTGACCTTCACGTGCACGCCGGTGTCGCCGAGCGGCATCTACGGCATTTCGGTGACGATCACCAACGGCTGCACGATCATCGGTGGCAAGGCCGTCAAGTACTGCCCGTCGGGTTCGACGCACTACTCGTGCGTCACGGGCACGGTGACCGGCGGCACGACGATCTCGTTCCCCACGCTCAGCCCTTCCGATCCGGCCGGCTGCATCTACGAGTGGGTCGGCATCACGGTCACGTGCTGCATCTGAGCCGCTCGTTCGCCGCCTGGCAATTCTCCTTCCGCTTCCAATCCGATGACCCGGCGCTGCTGGCGTACATCGGTCACTGCTACCGAGACCTTCCCGCTGCGGCGGGTGAGGCGCTCGTGTTGCGCGCCCGCCGCCTGCCGAGCGGCGCCTACGACCTCGTTGCCGTACACCCCGACGGCACAGAAGAGGTGTGCAGCGCGGCGCGCGGTGGGCCGGCCCTCGTGGAAATGGTGTCGTGGGAGGTCAACCGCCGCGCCCGTGACGCGGTGGCGGCTTCGACTGTGCTGCACGCCGCGGTCATCGGCGGCCCGGCGGGCGTGGTTGCCCTGTGCGGCTCCTCCGGTAGCGGCAAGAGCACGCTGTGCGCTGCTGCCGCGCGGCGGGGATGGTGGCACCTCAGCGACGACCTTGCCCTGGTGGACATCGAGCGCGTCACGGTCGCACCGTACGCCCGGCCACTGATGCTGCGCCCGGGCGGGCGTGACGCACTCGCTGTCACCGGGCCGATCGGCGACGTGTCGGCCGAGTGGGCGCCGTTCGTCGGCGCCGACCGCTTCTTGCCGGCCTCCGAACTCGGGGCAACCATCGTGCGTGAACCCCAGCCGCTGGTGGCCATCGGGGTGCTGGACTGGGGTGCTGCGCCGTCCGTCACGCCGCTCGGCCGCGCCCGCACCCTGCACGCGATGGCGGAGCACTCGGCCACACTTGCCGCCCGCGGTGGCCCGGGCTTCGACGACCTCGTGCGGGTGGCCGAACAGGTGGTCGGCTACTCCGTCGTGCGCGGCGAGGCCGATGAGGTGCTCGACCTGCTCGGCCCGCTCGTGGGCCAGGCGGCACGCACCTGAGCGGAGAACGACCGATGCCCGCCCCCATTGCTGGGTGGCGGGCACCGTCTGGTCGGGGTGAGAAGATTTGAACTTCCGGCCTCCACGTCCCGAACGTGGCGCGCTAACCAAACTGCGCTACACCCCGTAGCGATTGACGATGCTACCCGGCGACCGGCGTCTGTTCCTCAACAGAATCGTCGGCGGGTGCCGTCGGGGCGCTGATCGCGGCCGTCACGGCCCGCTTCAGGGCCAAAGGCGAGAACGGCTTCACCAGCCAGCCGTCTGCGGCCGAGCGACGCGCGAGGTGCACGTCGGCCTGGCGGTCGAGCAGCATCAGCACCTTCACGGTCGGCACGGCGCCCGAGCTTTCGTCGAGGCGCAGATCCATGGTGACGGCCATGCCGCCCTTGGACCCGATTTGCAGGTCGAGGATCACCAGGTCCGGGGTGCGCTCGCTGACGAGGTCGCTGACGAAGCGGCCCTCTCGGCAGATCGTGAACGACGTGTCAGGGCCGCTGAGGGCGGCGGTGATGTCGTTGACGACATGGTCGGCATCGGTGGCGACGAGGATGTGCACGTCGCGACGTTACCGGGTGCCGGGTGAGCGGTGGAAGACGGCCCCGCCGGCGGGCGAATCAGCCGACGCGTCAGCCGGCGCCGGCGGCCATCAGCTCGGCCAGGTAGATGTCGAGCGTGCGCTGGTCGAAGCACACGAACGTGACGAGTTCCACCCGGGTCTCGGTCGCCAGCACGGTCGCTACGGCGACGCGCGTGGCGGCCTCCTTGGGGTAGCCGAAGACGCCGGTGGAGATCGCCGGGAAGGCGACTGAGTGCGCCCCCACCTCGTCCGCGCGGGCCAGCGACTCTCGGTAGCACGCTGCCAACAACTCAGCCTCGCCGTGAGTGCCGCCGTCCCACACCGGACCCACGGTGTGGATCACCCATTTGGCGGGGAGGCCGAACCCGGGCGTGATCCTCGCCTCGCCGGTGGGGCAGCCGCCCAGCGTGCGACAGCGGGCGAGCAGTTCGGAGCCCGCGGCCCGGTGGATCGCCCCATCCACGCCGCCCCCGCCGAGCAGCGACTCGTTGGCAGCATTGACGATCGCATCGCAGGCCATCAGGGTGATGTCGCCGAGCTCGACGGTGATGTGCAGCTCGCTCATCGAGGACGCCTCATGCGACTCCCCCGCCGCCCTCGCCCTCGAACAACAGACCGCGGATCGTGGTGAGCGCGGTCATCGTGTGCACGTCGCCGGGCAGGGTGGGTACCCATGTGGTGTGCACGCCCTCGGCCACACCCGTGGTTGTCATCAGCATCTCGGCCTGCTCGCGCTCCAGCGCCGCGGTCGCCTGCAGGTCGGCGAGGTTGTCGTAGAGCTGGCCCAGCTCGATACCTCGCGGCCGCTTGGCCGGCAGCGACCCGAACGTGGGCGTGCAGCGGTTCACCACAACTGCCCCGACAGCCAGCCCGGCCGTGTGCAGGCGCCCGGCGAAGTAGCAGGCTTCCTCGATCGTGTCGGCCCGTGGCGAGGCGACGAGCACGAAGCGGGTGACGTCGCTGTGCAACAGCGCAAGTACCTCGTCGGCCCGGGAGCGGAACCCGGTCTCCATGCCCGAGAAGGCCTGGAAGAAGGCCACCGCGTCGGCGAGCACGTCGCCGCCCACGACCTTGCCGATCGTGCGCAGGATCGGCTGGGTGGCCACGTTGAGCACCTTCAGGCCTCGCCGCGTGGGCATCATCAGCAGCTTGAAGAGGGGGTGGTCGATGAAGCGGGCGATCGTGCGCGGTGCGTCGAGGAAGTCGAGCGCGTTGCGGGTCGGCGGGGTGTCGACGATGACGAGGTCGAAGCGCTCGTCGCGGTGCAGGGCGTGCAGGCGCTCCGCGGCCATGTACTCCTGCGTGCCCGAGAGTGAGCCGGCGACATTGCGGTAGAAGCCGTTGGCGAGGATCCGTTCGGCCTGCTCGGCATCCTCCGCGTTGGCGCGCACCAGGCCGTCGAATGTCGTGGCGGTGTCGAGCATCAGCGCCCACAGCTCGCCGCTACCGGGCACGTCGAGGCGGATCGGGTCGTTGCTGAGTCCGCCGGGCACCCCGAGCGCGTCGGCCAGCCGTTTGGCCGGGTCGATCGTCACCACGACCGCGCTACGTCCCAGCCGCGAGGCCTCCATGCCGAGGGCCGCGGCGGCGGTGGTCTTGCCCACCCCGCCCGAGCCGCAGCAGACGATCACCTCCGCCGTCGCCAGGTGCTGTTCCAGCGTTGTCACGGTGCGTCCCATTCGGCGGCGAGCTGCTCGATCGACGACGCGTCGAGCAGCGAGCCAGGCACTTGCGGCAAGATGAGCTGGGGAAGGCCGAGCATGTCGCCGAGGTCGCAGCATGCGGCCTCGTGCAAGAGGCGGCGGGCAGTGCGGAACTCGCCGGCGAGGCGCATCGGGCTGCCCTCGGGGGCGGCGTCGGTGGGCAGGGCGGGGCCCGAGTCGACCCCGTTCACCACGATCGGGGCCAGGTGCACGCCGACCTTCTCCTCGAGCGCGTACGCCGTCTCCACCGCCTCGTTGATCGGGGTGGTCTCGGGCAGGGTGACGAGGATCACCTGACAGCGGGTCGGGTCGGCGAGCATCGCCGCGACCTCGGTGGCCTGGGTGTGGATCGGCCCGCCGCGCACGCTCGTGAGCAAGCTCTTCGCCGCGGTCAGGAAGGTGATCGCATGGCCGGCGGCCGGCCCGTCGACGACGATCAGGTCGTACTCGCCGCCACGCTCGACCTGCTTGATCTTGCCGAGTACGACCATGTCGTCGATTCCGGGCGAAGCCGTGGCCACGACATCGATGACACCGCTGTTGACCAGCCGCCGGGTGACCCGCCCCAGGCCGTGGGTGTCGAGATACTCGGCCAGCGCCGCCGTCGCGGAGAGCGACAGCACTTCCACGTCGGGCAGCAGGCGAGTGAGGTGCTCTTTGCCGTCGAGTTCCACCACCAGCACTTTGCGCCCACGACGGATTGCCGCACGCGCCAAAACGGCGGTTACCGTGGTCTTCCCAACGCCACCCTTGCCGGCCACTATGGCCACCTTGGCGCTGGTGAGGAACTGCAGCGGATCGACGCTTCTCGGAGGCACTTGTGCGCAGACTAGTCATCACCCTTCTCGTTGGCCCGCTCTTCGGGTTGGCGGGTCTGTCGTTGGCCGTCGGCCATGCGGCCGCGGAGGGCGATGACAGTGCGGCCGCGGCGGCCCTCCAGCCCGTCGATGTGCTGCAAGTGAGCGGCCTGTTCGACGAGGTCTTGGTGCAATCGGTGGAGAATGCGATCGACCGCGCCGAGTCCGGTGACTCGCAGGCGCTGATCCTGCAGCTCAACACCCAGGGCTCGGTCGTGAGCGAGACAGCCATGCGTCACCTGCTGCAGAAGGTGGCCGACGCCAAGGTCGCGATCGGCGTGTGGGTCGGCCCCTCGCGGGCGGCGCGCGCCTACGGCCTGCCTG
Source organism: Ilumatobacteraceae bacterium (assembly GCA_041918155.1). Taxonomy (GTDB): domain Bacteria; phylum Actinomycetota; class Acidimicrobiia; order Acidimicrobiales; family Ilumatobacteraceae; genus UBA668. Next base: position 20,533 of record JAYRWH010000048.1, read on the forward strand.
CTCAGCTGTTCGGCGTGGCCGACGTGACGGCGATGGTCGCCGGCAGCCGGATCGGCCATACGGGGCCGCTGCTCACGCTCGACAACGGCAGGAAGGTCGATCTCGGCGCGGGCACCGACCAGCTGCGCAACGGGTCGATGTCGTTCGCCGAGGCCCGCCGCGTGGGCGTGCTGCGCCTCGACACCACCGATGAGGGTGTGCCGACGGTGCGCAGCATGGTGCTGGCGATGGACGGCGTCACCCTCGAGGACGGCACCGTCGTCGACACGGTGGTGCAGGAACTCGACGACAAGGGGCAGACGCAGAACGTCGCCACGCTCGTGCGCTTCTCCGGCCTGGGCCTCACCGAGGAGTTGTTCCACACGGTCGCCAGCCCGGCCATGGCCTACCTGCTGCTCGTGATCGGTCTGTGCCTGCTCGTGTTCGAGTTCTTCACGGCGGGTGTCGGCATCGCCGGTATCGTCGGCGCGGCCTGTGTGCTGTTCGGCTGCTACGGGCTCGCCGAGCTGCCCACTCGGCCGGGTGCGATTGCCCTGCTGCTCATCGCCATGGTCGCGTTCGCGATCGATGTGCAGGTGGGCATTCCACGGTTCTGGACCGGCACCGGCGTCACCCTGTTCGTTCTCGGCTCGTGGTTCCTCTACGAGCCCCAGCAGGGCACCGATCTACGCCTCAGCTGGATCACCCTGCTCGTGGGAATCGTCGGCGTGCTCATCACGTTCGTCGTCGGCATGCCCTCGATGGTGCGCACCCGCTTCGCGACCCCCACGATCGGGCGCGATTGGATGATCGGCTCCACCGGCACCGCCGTCGGCACGATCGACCCCGATGGTGTCGCCCAGGTCGGCGAGGCCAAGTGGCGGGCGCGCACCCACCGTGCCACCCCGATCGCCGCCGGCGAGGAGCTGAAGGTCGTGGCGATCGACGGCATCACCCTTGAGGTCGAGCCGCTGGAAGGCGCCGCCCGCGACCACCGCGAGCGCCGCGCCAAGGTCTGATCGAAGGCTCCCGACCGGGCGGAACCGGTGGCGAGGGACGATACTGGCATCATGGTGACCGTCGTCGACCGGCGCACGTTCGTGCAGGATCGGCCGGCCAGCTACGGGATCGTCGGCGAGGGCATGCCGGTGGTGCTGTTGCACGGCTGGGCGCTCGGCCAGCACACCTACCGCGACGTGATCACGACGATCGCGGAGCAGGGTTGCCGCGTGATTGCCCCCGCCCTGCCCGGCTTCGGTGGAACGGCAGATCTCCCCGGCGAGTTGTTCTCGATGCGCGGCTACGCCCAGTGGGTCGCCGACCTGCTGGAGACGATCGAGGTGGAGGAGTCCGTCGTCGTCGTGGGCCATAGCTTCGGCGGCGGCGTGTCCGTGCGCTTCGCCCGCGACCACCGTGAGCGGGTGCGCAGCCTGGTTCTGGTGAACTCGGTCGGCGGGTCGTCGTGGAAGGCTGGCGGAGGCCTGCGCAGCATCACGGAGCGGCCGCTGTGGGACTGGGGCCTGCACTTCCCAGGCGACGTGTGGCCGCTGCGCCAGGCGACGCGGGTGCTGCCCGTGCTCGCCGAAGACCTGCTGCCCAACCTGGTGCGCAACCCGCGGGCGATCGTGAAGGTTGCCAACCTTGCCCGCCGCGCCGACCTGCGCGGTGAGCTGGAGGAACTGCGCGACACCGGCCTACCGATCAGCATCATCTGGGGCACCCGCGACGGCATCATCCCGCGTGAGTCGTTCGAGGCCTTGTGCGTTGCGTCGGGAGTACAAGGCACGGTCGTGGAGGGCTCGCATAGCTGGCTGCTGGCCGACCCAGAGCAGTTCGGCGAAATCATCACCAACGATGTCAATGTCGCCAAGGCCGCCCGCGAACTGGAGCAGAGGGCCGCCGAGAAGGGCCGCCGCCGCAAAGGCCTGCGCCGCGTGCAGTCGCTCCACATGTGGCACCACCCCCACTCCGGCACCGACGACTGAACACAATCAGGTGGGGAGGCGGGGGCCGGCGATGCGGAGGTCGTCGCGGCGGCGGGTGATGGCCCGGGCGTCGAGTTCGTTGGCGAGCGGGAGGGCGTGCTTGCGGGTGATGGCGAGCGCGTCGCGGAACTGCGCCATCGTGAATCCGTCCGGGTGTCGTTGGAGGAGTGTGGCCGCGGCCGCCGCGGCGGTGTCGATCGCGCTCGGGTGGAAGACGATGCCGTCGCGCTCCACCACCAGCCCGCGGCGCACGAGCTCGCGTAGCTCGGCCCGATCGATGCCGGTGGGGTCGGGTGGGGCGGCGCCGCCGACGAGGAGCGCGGAGAGGAAGGGATGGTCGGTGAGAGGGTCGCGCCGTTCGCCAGACCGCGCCCGGCCGCCCTCGATGGTGATACCCGCCAGCGTGGCCAGCACGGCCCGTTCGCGCTCATCGAGCGCGGCCACTTCCAGGCCCAGCTCCGGAGCGGCGGTGACCCGGGCTCGCAGGCCCTCCTCTGTGGCCGCCAGAGCAGCGGTGGCCACCACCCAGCGGCCCACGGTCGCCGGCCGGGTCTCGCCCGTCAGCGCCTCCAATTCGGCCGTCTCCAGCCATCCATGCTCGGCCACCAGCCGGTCGATGGAGCGGTCGGGGCGGGCTTTGGAGGCGGGCAGCACGGGGGCCACGTCGAGCACCTCGCCACCGCCCACCGTTTCGTCACGTCCCGATTCGCGCAGTACGAACCGATCGCCGGGCAGCAGCGGCACCTGCTGGGCGAGGTGGAGGCGCACGAGGCCGCTTGCGCCCGGGGGGAGGGATTCGCTGCCGAGCACCCGCAGCCGCGCCGGGAACTCGCCCGAGCCGATGTAGGCCAGGTACGCGCCCCGCCGCGAGACGGCATGGCCGAGCGCGGGCAGCACCGTGAGGCTCGCGTCGAAGCGCTGCGTGGGCCGCCACTGCTCGGGGCGCACCGCAGCGTCGCCGCGACGCAGGTCGGTGTGATCCACGCCGGCCAGGTTGAGCGCCACCCGGTTGCCCGGCCCGATGCGCTCGTGGCGCTCGCCGTGCGACTGGATGCCCCGCACGCGCACGTCGTGCGCGCCGGCGCGCAGATGCGCGTCGACGGCCAGGGTGCCGCCGGTGAGCGTGCCGGTCACCACCGTGCCACTGCCCTTGGCCGCGAACACGCGGTCGATCCACAGGCGCGGCCGGCCGCGGTCGATGGCCCCTGGCGTCGTGCGTGCCAGGGTGGTGAGCGCGGCGCGCAGGTCGTCGAGGCCGGCTCTCGTCGTCGCGCTCACCGGCACGATCGCGGCGTCGGCGAGGAAGGTGTCAACGTGGTGGTCGCGCACGTCCATTTCCTGCAGGGCGCGCCACTCGTCGTCCACCTGGTCGGCCTTCGTGAGCGCCACGATCCCGTGGCGCAGGCCGACGAGTTCGAGGATGCGCAGGTGCTCCTCGCTCTGGGGCTTCCAGCCCTCGGTGGCGGCCACGACGAACACGCACGCATCCACGCCACCGACGCCGGCGAGCATGTTGCGCAGGAAGCGAACATGGCCGGGGACGTCGACGAAGCTCACCTGGTCGCCGCCGGGCAGCGTCGTGTGCGCGAAACCGAGGTCGATGGTGAGGCCGCGGCGGCGCTCTTCTTCCAGCCGGTCGGGGTCGGTACCGGTGAGCGCACGCACGAGTGACGACTTTCCGTGGTCGACATGGCCGGCGGTGGCGATGACGCGCATGTCGCTCGGGTGACCGTTCAGCTCGGCAGTGCGGCGATGGCCGCAGCGACGAGTGCGTCGTCTGCCGGGTCGATCGTGCGCAGGTCGATGAGGGTCGCGCCGTCGCGCGTGCGGGCGACGATCGGGGTGAGCGCGGCGCGCAGCGCGGCGAGGTGGTCGCCGTCGATCGCGACGGCAACCGAGGGGATCACCATGCCCGGGGCGGACCCCGCGCCCGGTAGCGCCTCCGACGGCACCACGGTGCCGCGGCCGACGTCGGCCACGAGTTGCGACGCGCGCACCGACAGGTCATTGACGCTCGCGTTCGCCATCCGCCAGAACGGGATGGTCTGGTCCGCGGTCCGGTCGAGGTACGCGAGCGCGACGTGCTGCAGCGCCAACAGCACATGCGCTCCCGGCCGCACAGCACGGGCCAGGGGATGGGCGGCGCAGGCCTTCACGAGATCGGCGCGACCGGCGATGATGCCCGCCTGCGGCCCACCGAGCAGCTTGTCGCCGGAGAACGTCACGAGTGCCGCACCGGCGGCCAGCGTCTGTCGCGCCGCGGGCTCGTCGGCCAGCCACGTGGGCGGTGCGCCCGGCAGCCACGGGCAGGTGGCGTCGACGAGGCCGCTGCCGATGTCGGCCACCACGGGCACGGGCAGGGTGGCGAGCTGTTCCACCGCCGTGTCTTCGACGAAGCCCTCGACGCGGTAGTTGCTCGGGTGCACCTTCAGCACGAGCGCGACATCGGCGTGCTTGCGCGTGAGCGCCTTGGTGTAGTCCGCGAGGCGGGTGCGATTGGTCGTGCCCACGTCGACCAGGTGGGCACCGCTCTGCTCCATCACCTCGGGCACGCGGAAGCCGCCGCCGATCTCCACGCTCTCGCCGCGGCTCACCAGCACCTGCCGGTCGCGGGCCAGAGCAGCGAGCACGAGTAGCACGGCCGCGGCGTTGTTGTTCACCACCATCGCCGCCTCGGCGCCGCACAGCGTGGCGAACAGCCCGCCAACGGCTGCCTGGCGCGAGCCGCGCTCGCCGGTGGTGAGATCGAGCTCGACATTGACCGCCTGTGCCGGGTGTTCGAAGGCCAGCGGCGCCCGCCCGAGGTTGGTGTGCAGCAGCACGCCCGTTGCGTTGATCACCGGCGACAGCAGCAGTCGGCGATACCGCTCGGCGCGCTCGATCGCTGCCTGATCGGCGTAGGCCGTCGGCCCTTCGGCCACCGCGGCACGGGCGAGTTCCACGCAGACCGCGTGGGGCAGCCCGCTCGCGGCGCCCATCGCCCGCGCCAGCCGGTCGACGCTGGGGGGTCGATCGTCACCACTCACGACGGCCGAGCGTACCCCTACACTCGCGGCCGTCATGCTGCCCGTGCACATCGTCCGCCTCGACCCAGAGTTGGCCCTGCCCACGTATGCCCACCCGGGCGACGCCGGCCTCGACCTGCGGGCCCGCGAGAGCGCGATCGTGCCGCCCGCCGGCGGCCGCCTGCTGATGCCCACCGGCATCGCCATCGCCATCCCGCCGGGCCATGCCGGCTTCGTGCTGCCCCGCAGCGGCAACGCGCTGAGGCATGGCGTCACCGTCGCCAATGCACCCGGCCTCATCGATGCGGCCTACCGCGGCGAGATCAAGGTGGTGCTGCTCAACACCGACCCGCACGAACCGTTCCACGTGCATCGCGGCGACCGCATCGCGCAGCTCGTGGTGCAGCGAGTGGAGGAAGTGCAGTGGTTCGAGGTGGAGTCGCTCGCCGGCGACGACCGCGGCGGAGGCTTCGGCCACACCGGCAAGGCCTGAGCACCGGCCCCGACTATTGCCAGGCGAACACCGGCTGCTCGAACTCGTTGACCCGCTCGCCGACCCGACCATCGAGGGCGACCCAGCGGAACTGCACCAGCACGGCGCCGGTGGGCGCGTGGATGAGGTCGCCGCCGAGGGGCACTTGCACGACCGGCCGGGCGCTCTCGGGGATGGTGATGAACCGCGGCGAGTCGGGTCGCTGCAGGTGGTGCAGGCCGATGCGGTACACATGCGCCACCTCGCCCGGGTCGGGCTGCAACTCCACCGCCCCCGGCGCCCACAGCACCACGGGCGTCATCACATAGCCCGAGCGGGTGGTGTAGTCATCGAGTCGACCGAGCACAGCCGAAGCGGGCAGGTCGAGCCCCAGCTCCTCGTGCAGTTCACGGCGCGCTGTCTCCTCGGGGGTCTCGCCCGGGTCCATGCGCCCACCCGGTAGAGCCCACTGGCCGCCATGGCGGTTCAGCTTCGCGGCCCGCCGGCACAACAAGAACGCCGCGCCACCGGCGACCCCGACCATCGCCCCGTCGAAGCCCGCCACATCGCCCGGGATCACCGCCATCTGCTCGGCACTGAACGGCATCGGGTCGTCGGGGTCGCTGCCCTCATCGCTGCCGACCACCACGATCGCCACCGCCGAACGCTTGTGTTCGCCCTCGGGCGCGGTGAGCAGCGGGTGGGCGGCGAGGTTCTCCTGCAGCCGCTCGCGCAACGCGTCGTCGTGGGGGATCACGACTGTTCACGCTAGGCCGTTCTGCGCCACACTGAGAAGGTGATCGATCTCTCGGTAGCCGTCACTCCGTTGTACTTCGGTTCCATCGCCTTGGAGAAGAAGGCGCTCGAGCGTCGCGCCGCCGAACACGGCCCGAGCGCGGCCGACTACGACCCGCCCGACACGCGCACGAGCCTGGCGATGGGCGCGCTGAGCCTCACGACTCCGATCACCGCGGCGATCGCCGCGTACGCGGTGCCGTTCCGCGTGGGCACGCGCAGCGGCCGCGTCGGCAAGGTGGTGCTGGGCGTCGCCGTGACCGCGGCGGTCGCCGCCACGATCGCTGACGGCATCGTGCGTACGGCCGACACCGCCACTGAGCGCGGGCGGCGCGCCAAGGCGCGGGCGCGCAAGGTGGCCGAGGTGGGCGGCGTCGCCGCGATTGTGGCGGGCGGTGTGGTGCTCACCGCCACTACCCAGGCGCTCACCAGCGCGACCCGGCTGTGGCGCAAGGGCAAGGCCCGCGACCTGGGCAACGGCCCGGTCCCGTTCGCGCTCGCGATGGTGTGGTGGGATCTCGCGTACTACTGGAACCACCGCAACATGCACACATACCGCGCGATGTGGGCGATCCATGTCCCGCACCACAGCAGCGAGCACTACAACCTCTCCACCGCGCTGCGTCAGCCAGTGGCCGGCGCGTTCGGCGTGTGGGTGCCCTACGGCCTGCCGGCGCGCATCGGCGTGCGCCCGTCGCTCATCGAGACGTCGCGGGCGCTCAATCTGATCTACCAGTACTGGATCCACACGGACCTGGTGCGCTCGCTCGGCAAGGGCGAAGAGGTGCTCAACTCGCCGTCGCACCACCGCGTGCACCACGGCCGCAACAAGCGCTATATCGATCGCAACCACGCGGGGATCCTCATCATCTGGGATCGTCTGTTCGGCTCGTTCACCCGCGAGCAGCCTGAGGTTGAGCCGGTGGTCTACGGCCTCACCACGAACATCGAGACGTACAACCTCTGGACCGTCGCCACCCACGAGTACCGCGACATGTGCCGCGAGGTCGCGCGCAGCACGAATTGGCGCGACCGGCTCGGCTTCGTGCTGCGCACTCCGGGCTGGGCCTACCGCCGCCGCGAGCAGCTCGCAGCGGCGGAGTGCACCACTCAGCACACGCTCACCCCGTAGAGTCGCCGCCGTTCCCCAGACAACAGGAGACCACCATGGCCGGCAAGTTCGAGCTCTACACCGCGAGGAATGGCAAGTTCCGTTTCCGCCTCAAGGCCCGCAACGGCGAGATCATCGCCGTCAGCCAGGACTACGACACCAGGGCCGCTGCCAAGAAGGGCATCGTCTCGATCCAGAAGAACGCACCCGGCGCCGAGATCATCGACACCGACGCCGTCGCCAAGGCCGCCGCGAAGGCTGCGTCCGTAAAGGCTGCCCCCGCGAAGAAGGCTGCCGCCAAGAAGTAGTGACTGGCGCGGGCGAGCTGGCCCAGCGGGTCAGCTCGCCTTCGCAATCGGTTCGGTGACCTCGCGTTGCATCTTCGTGACGCGACCCAGGAACTCCATCAGCACCTTGTTGAACGTGCTCGCGTGTTCGACCATGAACCCGTGGGCCGCGCCGGAGATGACGACGAGCTCGGCGTTGGGCATGCGCTCGGCGATCTCCTCGCTGTCGCCGCGGGGCGTGAGGATGTCCTGGTTGCCCACGAGCACGAGCGTCGGCGCGGTGACCTCACCGAGACGGTCGGCGACGGTGTCGTCGACGTCGAGGATCGCCCTCACCTGCGACACGAACGCATGCGACGTGCGTCCTTTGGCGAGCGGGCCGAGCCAGCCGAACGCAGGCAGCGTGCGGCGGAATGAGCGCGGTCCGATGACCCATCGAGCCGCTTCCTTGGCCATCATTCCCATGCCGCGTTCGGTCGCCGTGGTGGCCCAACTGGCGAGCAGTTCTCTTCGCCACGGGTGGTTGCGGCAGGCGGTGCACGCGAGCGTGAGCGACAGCACGCGTTCGGGGTAGTACAACCCGATGATCTGGGTGATCGCGCCGCCCATCGAGGCGCCGACGATGTGCGCTTTCTCGACGCCGACTGCGTCGAGCACGGCGATCGCGTCGGCGGCCATCTGCTCGAGCGAGTAGTGGCCGAACGGCTTGTCGCTGCGGCCCGCGCCGCGGTTGTCGAGCGCGATCACGCGGTAGTGGAGCGCGAGCGGGAAGCGCTGCATGTTCCAGCCGTGCTTGTCGGCGCCGAGGCCTTGGATCATCAGCACCGGAGTGGCGCTGGAGCGGCCCAGTACCTCGTAGTGCAGCCGTGTGCCGTCTGCGGCCCGTGTGTACGCCATGTCAGCCCTCCGCCAGCCAATCGAGCGGGGCGACACCGGTTTGCATGCCCCCGAATCCATCGAGCATCCGCTGCAGGTGGTGTTGCACCTGCTCGGCGAGTTCCACCTCGGCGAGCGGCCCGCGGCGCTTCTTGCGCGGCCGCACCTGGGCGCCCACTTCGGCTCGCGCTGTTCGGCTGACGGCCGAGTTCATCGTGGCCACCGGGAACACCGGCACACCGGCGATTACTGCCGGGCCGACGAGTTGGTGGGGTACCGCGCCGGCATGGCGCGGATGGGCCGTGGGCGCGGCCGGAAGGAGCACGAGCTCGTGGTGGCGAAGCGCGCCGAGCACATCGGCCGGCTGTGCGAGCAGGCCACCGAGGCGGCGCATCACCGGGCCGAGCGGGGCGATGTCGGGGCGGCCGACGAAGCGCACCGGCCGTCCGCACGCCTCGCTGAGTGCCAGCGCGGCATAGATGCTGGTGAGGCCCCACCGGCGCGAGTTGCACACGAGCAGGGCGCCGGTGCGGACCGGCAGGTGCTCGAGGCCCCCCACGCTGACATCCCAGCGCAGGTGGGCGAGCGGGTTGATAGCGGCGATGAGGTGCGGATCGCGGCCGAAGTCGTCGACCGAGTGCACCGGCCACAGCGCGCGGGCGGGCTTGGTGATCGTGTTGCTGATCTGGTCGGCGGCACGACGCGGGAACTGGATCAGGTCGGCCATCAGGCCACCTCCTCGATGCGGCCGATGCGCACGACGCTCTCCCACGCGTAGAGGTGATCGATCACCTCGGGTGTGGTGAGGGCCGGGCTGAAGGCGAGCACTTGCGCGGCCTTCGCCCCGTCGGCCAGCCGGCCGCGATGCATCAGCTCGATGACATGGTCGGGGATCGGCGCGCCGAAGACGTGGCTGAGCTTGCCGGCGATCCACCACTCCGGCCCGGCGAGCGGCAGCGGCACACGGTGGCCGCGCATGATCGCCTGCAGCGTCGTGATCGCCCCGGGGGCGACGATGTTGAGCGGCTCGTCGAGGCGCTGGACCGCGGCGGCCACGAAGGCGCGGGCGGCATCGCCGTCGTGGATGACGGCGAACGGCGAATCGGCGAGCAGGCTGTAGGGCACGAGCGGCTGGCGCAGGAGACGGCCGAGTGGGCTCGGCACATGCTTGCCGAGCACCGGTGCCAGGCGCAGCTTGCCGACGGCGATCTTCACTCGCCGGCCGACCTCGCGGGCCTGGCGCTCGATGTCGGCGAGCATCTTGCCGTACTCGCTGGTGGGGCGCAGCGCGGCGGTCTCGTCGGGTCGGGTGGGCGCATCGTGATTGCGGCCGTACACCTCGATGCCGCTGCGCACCACCATGCCTTCCAGCGCAGGGCACTCCGCCGCGGCGCCGATCACAGCGGTGGTGGCGTCGGCGGTGAACTGGCGGGCGTGCGCCAGGCCGGCGCGGGCATCGGGCTCCCACACGCTGAGGTTGATGACGACGTGCGGATTGAACTTGGTGACGACATCGACGATCCGTTCGCGCTGGCTCGGGTGCAGCAGGTGGAACTCCGCCATCCGCAATCGCCGTCGCGGTGGATCGACATCGATCCCCACGAGTGACCCCACCCAGGGTTCGGCCTCCAGCTTGGCGGCGACGAGCGAGCCGAGCTCACCGCCCATTCCACTCACGAGCACTCGCTGTCCGCGCACATCCATACGTTACCCACTGGTAGCCTGTCGACAGGCATGGTGCTCACGTCCGGTTCTCCGGGCGGGCGCACGGGGCGCTTCAGGCGCAGCGGAGTAGGCCGATACCTATTTGCGCGCACACAACAGGAGCCCCGCCCAGTGACCACCCCCGACGGACGACGAACCACACCGCGGCTTCGTCGCTCGCGCGCGGTCGCGTGGGGCGCGGTGTTCGCGGTGGCCCTGCTCGGTGTGCCCGTGCTCGCCGGTCGCCCGCCGACGGCCGAGGGAGCTCCGACCACTGTTGCATGCACCGGAGCGACCTACACGGTGAAGGCCGGTGACTCGTGGTCGCGCATCGCCTCCCAGCACGGGGTGACGATGGCGGCTCTCCTGGCGGCCAACAACGCCACCACAGCGACGGTCATCCACCCTGGCCAGATCGTCTGCCTGCCCGCGGGGGCGACCAACACCACGACCACCTCGGCACCGACGACCACCACGACCACCACGACTCCGAACACTCCAAAGCTGCCCGCCGGCGCGATCCCGATTGCTCAGTTCCCCGTACAGGGGCTGTGCTGGTTCACCGACAGTTACGGCGCCCCGCGCGCTGGCGGGCGCGCCCACGAGGGCGTGGATCTGCTCGCCGCCCAAGGCAACATGGTCTACGCCGTCGATGACGGGGTGCTCACCAAGCAGTACATCGACGCGCCGGGTTCGCTCTCGGGCAATGGTTGGCGCCTCACCCGCGCCGATGGCACCTACTTCTTCTACGCACACCTCAGCGCGTTCGCGCCGGGCCTCACCGTCGGCTCCACGGTCAGTGCCGGCCAGATCATCGGCCAGGTCGGCACGACCGGCAACGCCGGCACGCCGCACCTGCACTTTGAGGTGCACCCTGGTGGCGGCGCATCGATCAATCCGACGCCGACGATCGCGGCAATCAATGGCTGCAAGATCACCAAGATCCCGCCCCAGCCGGGCGAGACCTCGCCGCCGACGACCCCGGCCCCCACAACCGCGGCGCCCACCACGACAGCAGCGCCCACAGCGACAGCAGCGCCGAACACCACTTCGGCGCCCACCACGACTGCACCCCCGCCCGATGTCGGCCCGGGGCTGTGGCAGTTCATCACCCCCGTGGTCGCCCTCGACGGCACGTTGCCGGCCGGCACGCCCACCAAGCTCGTTGTCGGCAAGCTTGTGGGAGTCGGGCCAAGCACCACCGGCGTGATGGTGCGTGTGGTGGTGCGCAACGCGGCGGTCGGCGGCTACTTGGCCGCGTACGCCTGCGCCTCAGGCCCGCCGCGCACGTCCACCCTCAACTACGCGGCCGGACGCGTCAACGCGACGATGTCGCTGGTCGGGGTGAGTGACGGCTCTATCTGTGTGTCGAGCACGTCCTCGATCGACGCACGCCTCGAGGTCGTCGGCATTGTCAGCACGCTCGGTGTCGGTGTTGTGCCCACCACGTCTCGGCGGGCGTTGGACACGCGCACGGCGGGCGTGCCGCTCCTCGCCAAGACGCCCGTCACCGTCGACCCGACCGCCCTGGGTACGCCCCGTGGCGCCAAGGCCGTCACGGTTACCGTCACCCTGCTCTCGCCCGCCTCGGCCGGCAACATCTCGCTCGGCCTGTGCGGCGGAACGCCCTGGACCGTCGCGTACACCACCGCCTCGGCGCAGGTGTTCTCGGCGATCGTGCGCACGAATGACACCGGGCTCTGTGTCTCGACGACGACCGCTACCCACCTGGTGCTCGACGTCACCGGTGTGTGGGCCGGCACTCTGCCATTGGGCATCACCGGCCCCACCCGTGTCTACGACTCGCGCGACACCAGCGCGATCACGACGGCCGAACGGCGCATCACCGTGCCCCTGCCCGCCGGAGCCAGGCGAGCCCAGTTCACGTTCGTCGTGCTCGGTGGATCGGCCGGAGCGCTGTTCGCCTGGAACTGTGCCTCGCCGCGGCCCACCGCGTCGGTGGCTTCCACGCTTGGCATGCCCGTCGCGGTGACGGCGACGATGGATGTCACCGGCGGTCAGCTGTGCCTGGCCTCTACGGGAAGCCTGCACGCCATCGTCGATCTGACGGGTGTGGGCTGATCAGCCGAAGCCGCGGCTGTCCTGCTTGAGCGCGGTGTCGACCGACAGCGCGGATGCCACCACCAGCGAGTTGAGCGGCTGGGGGATCTGTGCGTGGATCTGCACGACATAGTTGTCGGCGGTCGTGAACAGGGTCTTGGCGACGCCCTCGAACGTCTTGGTGATACGGGCGACCTCCTGGCCCGAGTGATCCTCGATGCGGAAGTTCCACGCCCGCCAGTTCTCCGCCTTGATGTAGCCGTACGTGTACCCGCCGGCCTGCAGCGAGAAGTTGATCTTGCCGATCATGTTCTCCTGCACGATGCGCCCGATCTCTTGGTCGTTGGCGTCGCTGACGATGACGGTGCTCTTCATCACTTTGGCCGGGCGGGTGATGCGCATCAGCACCCGGCCCTGGGTGTCGGTGATCTCGAGCTTGTGGGTCATGAACTGGTCGAGGCTGGTGAGCAGGCGCACGGCCTTCTTCGCCGCGCTCTGGCCGACCTGGTTGACCGAGGCGATCTGCTGGCCGTCCTTGTTGAACACGCTGTACTGGTTGTTCAGCTCGATGAGCTTGGCCTTCTGGTTCACCACCAGGATCGGCTCGGTGAAGATCGACCCGCCGCCTTCGAACGCGACACCCTGCACATTGGCGCCGCGGTACTTGTCCTGGCTGTACAGCTGCTGCTGGATCTTGGACGGGTCGCCCTCGTTGCCGACAGTGAGGGCGCTGTCGACACGATCGAGCCCCGACTGCTGGATCGGGTCGGAGCCCTGCACGCCGTTGTCGCTGACGTGGTCGGTCCAGGCGGTGCCGTTCCAGTAACGCAGCTGGTGGCGCTTCATCGGATCCGGATACCAATTCGCGGGGGTGGTGCTCATGCCCGCATCGTAGGCGCGCCGCCGATCGCTGCGGGCAGCCCAGCCCTGTCTCCCCGGCCAGGTGTGCTCGGCCCCGGTCACTCCGGTGATCTCCACGTGACGAATTGGCAGACTGCTCGTTCCAGTTGCACCTGGTCGGATTTCCACGTGACGAAATCATCCGGTGATTTCGTCACGTGGAGATTCCCCGAGCGCCGCAATTCGAAGGATGCCGACGGGAGGCAGACCGCCCCGGGGCGCCGACGGCGCAGGGACGCCAGCGTTACGCTGAGGTCACTCAGGCGGGGAGGTTCCCAGGTGAGTAGACCTATCCGTGGCAGAGTGGCGATGGCGGCGATCCTCCTCAGCGCGCTCGTCGGGTGCGGGAGTTCGGCGAACGGGCCGGAGAACCCGACCACGACCGAGCAGTCCCCTACCTGCACGACCGCCGCCGGCGCCACCTCGACCGTCGCCAGCACCGCGAGTTCCGTCGCGCCCACGGGGCAGCGCGTCGTACTCGCCCCCGATGGCCTCGGCCCGGCGAAGTTCGGGCAGCCCAGCGACACCGTCATCAGCCTCCTCACCGAGGTGCTCGGGCCACCGGCCGTTCGGCAAGGGTTTGCCACGGGGGTCAGCTGGGGCGCGGAGGATGGGACGCGACTCACCGCCTTCTTCACCTTCCCCGAAGCCGGCGGCGTGAGCCACTTCACGGGCTGGTCGCTCTCCGGGGACGGTCCGCTGGAGGGTGTCGAATTGGCCACCCCCGATGGCATCACGCTGGGAACCTCGGTCGCCGACCTGCTCGCGGTTCACCCGGACGCCGTCGTCGATGCCGACTGGCTACCCCAGTGCGGCGACAGCTGGTGGCTGCCCAACCAGTTCGATTTCGGTGACGGCGTGCGCGGCATCGCCGGCCCGCTGGCGGACCAGAGCGACGCGGTCATGAACATGGCCCTGGCGGCGTTGGCTGCCCATGGCCACCCGATCGACCGGGAGCAATGCGGAGATCCCGCTTGCTGGGCCGTGGTCGCCGACTACCAGCGTTCGGTGGGCCTGCCCGATTCAGGGCTGTTCGACCGCGCCACGTGGCTGGCACTCGGGCTGCCGCTGCCCGCCGACCCGACCGCGGTCTTCCACTATCTCGAAGCCGGCACCGGCATCGTCTATTGCTAGCGCAGTTCGTGGGCCATGAGGATGACCTCACGGGCGAAGGGGTCGAGCTGGCGCTTGGCGATGCGCTCGGTGAGGTTGATCGCCAGCGACGGGTCGTCGACCATCCCGCTCCAGCGGATGTAGCCGCCCATGATGCCGATGATGCGGTCGTCGACCGATTCGCTGTGGGCGATCACCTTCGTGCTCGCGTCGAGCAGGCCGTTGAGCTCGGTGTAGAACGCCTTCAGCCACAGGCCGAGGTCGTCGGTGCCGGTGAACGGGCGGTGCAGGTAGTGCAGGCCCAGTTCGTCGTAGTTGTGCAGGTTGTGCGGCGCCGGGATGATGCTGATGACACAGCCGAACCCGTTTTCGCGTAACCAGATGATCTCCTCTTGGCGGCGGACACGGCGATGATTGTCGCCATATCCACCGGGTCGCTCGCACACGGCGAGCTTCTCTTTCATGATCCACGTGAAGTTGCGCGGTGTGATGCCCAACGCCCACTTCCCGCGCAGCCTGGGAGGCATTGGTGCCTTCCTCCACGAGTCGAACAACGAGATGTTGTCGTGCAGGTTACTCGCTCGCCGGCGGGTTCGGAGGGGCCGAGACGGTCAATCGTTGCCGGTGGCGCTCCACCCGGCGGCCGCCCGTCACCTCGGCGGCCTCGGCTGTACCAGCGGCGACGGCGAGCACCCGCTCCACCGAAGCGGCGTCGGGGGGATGGTCGGTGGTGAGCCAGCGGCGCACGGCCCGACGGGCCAGTGGCCGAGGCGCAGCGGCGAGCGCCTTTGCGTCGGTGGGGTCGATGCCAGTGGCGAGCGCGTCGAGCAGGTCGCTTTCCTCGCGGGCGAGGTCGGCCTGGCGGGTGAGCAGGGGAACCGGGTCGCGCCGGGCCAGATCGGCGAGCAGCGGCAGCAACTCGTGGCGCACCCGGTTGCGCAGGTGGCGCGGGTCGCGGTTGGAGGGATCGTTGATCGCCGGCAGGGCGAGGGCCGTGCAGAGTTCGACGGTGTCGGCGCGGCGCAACGCGAGCAGGGGCTTGGTGGGGCCTGGCCGCATCGCCGCCAGGCCGGGGAGGGCCGCACCGCGTAACAGGTTGAGCAAGACAGTTTCGGCCTGGTCGTCGGCGGTGTGCCCGGTGAGCGCGCCGGGCGGCAGGATCGCGTAGCGGGCCTCGCGGGCGCGCGCTTCCAGATTCGGGCCGTCGGCAACCTGCACGCGCTCGGCGCGGAAGGCGGCGCCGAGGCGCTCGGCGTTGGCGCGAACGACATCGGCCTCGTGCGCCGAGCCGGGGCGCAGGCCGTGGTCGACGTGAACCGCGGTGACATCGAGCCCGGCCGCGACGGCGAGCGCCAGCAGCGCGGTGGAGTCGGCACCACCCGACACGGCACACGCCACGCGCGTGCCCGCGGCAGGAAAGGTGCAGCGCGTCAGCAGCGACGCCCGCAACACGTCAGCAGCGGCTGACGTGACCGGTCAGTCCTCGCGCTGGTGACGGCGACGACTCGGGTACTGCGGCGCGACGACCTTCTTCATGTAGCCGACACCGAGCCCGAGCACGGCCAGTACGGAAAGCAGGGTCAGGCCGACAGCCAGCCACCAGTGGAAGACGTTTGCCGCGAGCATGGGTGCCAGCGTAGCCAGTCAGGAGGCGGTGCCCGCCAATCCGTCACCGATCGGCAGTCTGTCGCCGATCGGCACCCGGCGCACGACGGTCAGACGCACGACGGAGCGGCCGAGGGACGTGCTGAGCGTGTGGTTCCCTTTGCGGTGCACGATCTGCAGCCCGATCCGCTCGACGGCGCGTTCGCGGGTGCCCTCGCGGGCGTTCATCTCCCCGAACCAGCCGCTCTGGCCCGACCGGCGGCAGCGTTCGTCGATGTGGTCCCGCAACGCCACCGCGGCAGATCCTGAGCGCGCCCTGTTGTCGATGTTGAGATGGGCGTGAACCGGCATCGGTGGGCTGGCCTGACCGCGCCAGAGGGCGAGCGAGTCGCGCGCTCGCTCGGCGTAGAAGCGCCGGCTGTCACGGCTGAGGCGGAACGTGAGCAGTCGCCCGAGCAGCCGCGTGGCCAGCATGATCGAGTGGCGACGGGACCATCGGGCGTGGGCGCGTCCGTCGGTGCACACCAATGCGTAGCCGAGTACCTGCCCGGCCTCGTCGATGGCGAGCCCGGCGTCGGCGCGGCCGGCGCCGAGGTACCAGCCGAGGCACACATGCTGGTACTGCGACGCACCGCTGAGTGGGAACGGGAGCGGCTCGCCGAGCAGGAGCGTGCGGGCGAAGAGCCGCCGGACCTTCTCGTCGTCAGCCAGCGCGGCTGCCCCGCTCTCGTGCAGCGAGCGCACCGTCACCGCAGGGGCGGTCATCCGACCGTGGCCAGCTGAGGTGCGTGGTCGTTCGTGAGCCGGTCGATGTCGCCGACCAGCGAACCGACCAGCGCGAGCATCCTTTGACCCGTGGTGCTCCACGGGAAGCGCTGTGCCTGCGCCCGTGCTGCGTGCGCCGCCGCCGTGCGATCGAGGCCGACAACCTCGCGCACTGCAGTGGCGAATGCGATCGGGGTGGGCTGGGCCACCAGGCCGGCTCCGGAGGACACGATTTCGCGCAATGCTCCGCCGGGGGTGACAACGACCGGAGTGCCGCACGCCATTGCCTCCAACGCGGCGAGCCCGAAGGTCTCCACCGGGCAGGGTGCAAGGGCCACGTCGGCGGATCTGAGCCGCCGCGCCACCTCGGCCGGATCGGAGACATGGCCGTGAAACACGACTGGGAGCCCTGCTGCTGCGGCCCGCAGCGCAGGTGCGAGCGGACCGTCACCGATCATGTGCAGGCGGCAGGCAACACCGCGTTCGGTCAACTCGCGGGCGGTCCCGATGGCGAGCGCTGGGTGCTTCTCCGTAGAGAGCCGGCCGACGCACACCAGCTCGATCGTGCCGGATTCACGTTCGTTCACGGGTCCAGCTGCGTCGAAGCGCTCGAGGTCGACGCCGAGCGGCACTCGATGAACATGGTCGGCACCGACATGGCGCCACTCCCCGGCTGCGTACGCCGACGCACAGACGATGGCATCACAGCCCTGGGCGAGACGGCGGTTCCAAGCCCTCGACATCGTGCCCAGCGGGGCAAAGCCCGGGAGCCGATGGCGCAACACGGTGTCGACGCGCTCGTGCGAGATCAACACCACCGGCACTCCGTTGGAGCGCGCCCGGCGTGCGGCGGCGACAAGCGTCGTCTTGTCGGAGAGCTCGATCACGTCGGGCTGGAGGCGGTCCAACAACGCGGTGACCGCATCACCGTCGGTGATCATGCGGTAGCCCGTTCGGCCGAGCCGCGGCGATGCGATCTCGATGTGTCGGGCGTTGCCGTAGGAGTGCCCGCGGGTGACCGGGCCCGGAACGATACGGGTGACGTCGTGGCCGGCCAGCGTGTACTCGGCTGCGAGGTGATGGAGGGCGGTCCGCAGACCACCTGACGTGGGGCTGTAGAAGTTGGCGAGTTGGACGATTCTCATGCGACCTTCTCCACGGGTGATGCGGCCAGTACAAGGTCGCGGTAGGTGATGGATTCGATGTCGTTGACTCGCGCGGCGATCAAGGTGCGTTCGGTCGCGGCCTTCAGTCCGCGCACCCCGAGGTCGTCGGGGTGAAGCGCCACCCGCACGCTGCGCCGCCCGGTGAATCGTTGCCTCGCGATCTGTTCGTTGACCGCGGCTGCGTGGCGGGCGAAGCGGCTGCCGGGCCGTTGCGATGTGGCGAACACCGGCAGTCGGTGATCGTGGACGAGGTCGTGCACCGCCCATTGCGTCGTGGTGTAGCGGAAGCCGGCGGAGCGCAGCGCCACGACGGCTTGGTCGGAGGCCAGCCAACCCGGGGGAGTGAAGCCCAGCGGGTGGATGCCGTGGCTGTGGAGCACCTCCAGACCCCTTTCGATCCGTCGCTGCGCCTCGCCAAGGCCGAGCGACTGGAACTCGGCGCAGCCGCGAGCACGAACGCGGCCGTACAGGCGCGTGGCGGCCGACGGGTCGAGCGCGGGGTCGGAGACGGCGACATGCTCCCAGCCATGAGCGACGAGCTCATGCCCGCGGGCCTCGACTTCGCGCAGCCACCCCGCGAACGCGTGGTCACCGGCGAGCGCACGGCCCCGCCATGGCCCAGGGATGACGAGGAGGCTGGCGCGCATCCCGTGACGCTCGACCAGGTCGAGCCAGACCTGGCTGGCAGCCGACGAGCCGGGCGCGACGTCGTGAATGGAAATGATGAGGCGACCGGTCATGCCACCAGCTCCCGCACGTCGGCGCCGCCATGGATGCACCGTCGATAGTGGTCGACCAGCTCGGCCATCACCGCGTCCCAGGGCCGGTGCTCGACGCTGGCACGCGCGGCGTGGCCCATGGCGGTGCGTCGCACCGGCGATGAGGCCAGCTCGAGCACGCCGCCGAGCAGCATCTCGGGCTGTTCGGGCGACCAGAGGTAGCCGTTCGAGCCGTGGGTGACGAGGTCGATCGGGCCGCCGGCGGCCGGGGCGACGACCGGTACGCCTGACGCCAGCGCCTCCTGCACCGCCTGGCAGAAGGTCTCGTCGAGTCCCGTGTGGGCGAACACATCGAACGAGGCATGAAGGCGGCTGAGTTCGGGCCCCGAGCGAAAGCCGGTGAACACCGCGCGTGGCAGGGCCCGTTGTAGGCGTTCCGCCTCGGGCCCATCACCGACGATCACCACCTTGACATCGCGCCGCGCGCTGAGCGGGCGGAGGCGGTCGAGCTGCTTCTCCTTGGCGAGGCGGCCCACGAACCCGACGATGGCCTCGCGCCCGGGAGCCAGCGAGTGTCGCAGCTCGGCGTCGCGGTGTCGTGGGTGGAAGCGCTCGAGATCGACGCCGCGCATCCACAGCCCGACCCGCGGGATGTCGTGCGCGGTCAGGCTCCACATCGCGGAGGTGGAGGGGGCGAGCGTGACGGTGGCCTGCGAGTGGATCCACCGCAACCACGCCCACACCGCAGGGGCGGCGACCCCAAAGCCGTAACGGCGGGCGAAGCCGGCCACATCAGTCTGGAACACGGCAACGCTGGGGACGTCGAGCGCGCTCGCCGCCCGCACCCCCGTGGCCCCCAGCACGGTCGGTGCCGCGAGGTGCACGACGTCAGGCTTGAAGCTCCGCAGGATGGATGTGATCCGGCTGACGGGCGAACCGATGCGCACCTCGCCGTAGCCGGGCAAGCTGAGGCCGCGTACGCGCTCCACGGGCGTGCCGTCGTGCTCGTCGGGTCCGGGTCCGGGGGCGATGATCAACGCGGAGTGCCCGTGGCGGCGCAGGTGCTCGGCAGTGCGCAGCACGGAGTTCGTGACGCCGTTGACCGCCGGCAGGAAGGACTCGGCGACGATGGCAACCCGCAGGGCATTGCCGGGGACACGCACAGGGCGGCGAAAGGGAAGCATCAGTTGGTCGCTCCTTGGGTCGTACTGCAGACATGACGGAAGATGCCGAATGCGGTGAAGAGGCCGCCGAGGACGAGGAACGACGCGACCGAGCGCTGGCCGGGCAGCATGAAGGCGCCGAGCGCGCCGGCGAGCATCGCGACGTGGTACCACGAGTCGTAGAGCGAGTACACGCGGCCGAGCGCGTCGTCGACCACGGCGAGTTGTACCGCGCTGTCGGCCACCAGCCGGGCGCTCTGGAACGTGGCCCCGACGACGACAAGGGCGACAACGCCGGTGATCGTCGAGAGGAACGCCGCGGCGAGGAGCAACCCGACGGCCGACGCCACCCAGGTGGCGTGGTCGAGCCATTCGCAGTCGTGACGGCGGAGCAGGGCCGGCACGACGGTGCTACCCAGCAGTGTGCCGACAGCCGTTGCGCCGAGTGCCGTGGCGTAGCCAGAGGCGCCGAGATGAAGTCGCGTCTCGGCGAGGATCACGAAGATCATCACCGCCGCGCCCTGCTGCGCCCGCTGGGCGAGCGACGTGAGCACCGGACGGCGCAGCGGGTCGGCGGTGACGAGCGACAGAGCCCGGCGGGCGATGTCGTGGAAGCCGCCCGCCGTCGACCTCGGTGCGCCTCCACCGAGGTCGCCGTTCCAGCTGGCGAAGCGAAGGCCGGCCACGAGGTGGGCGATTGCGGCCAGCATCAGCGTGGGCAGCGGGTGTGCCCGACCAACCGCCAGGGCGATCCCCACGGAGAGCGTCCCCGCCACCTTGCCCGTGATCGATGACCACGAGTTCGCCTCGATCAGGCGCTCGGGCCGCACCACGTGTGGCAACGCGGCCGATCTCACCGAGCTGGTGAGGCCGGCCGAGGCCATCACGGCCATCAGGACGATGTACCCGGCCGTCGCGTTGCGGCTGAGGGGCACACCGATGGCCGCCAGCGCGATCAGCGCTCTGGTCAACTGGGCTGCCGCGAGCGTGCGATGACGGGCCCAGCGGTCCGAGACGAGGCCGGCCACGGGGAGGGCGGCGAGATACGGCCCCGCAGTCATGGCCAGCGCGCGCACGACGGTGGCCGGAGTCGCACCTCGCTCCAGCGAGAACACCACGACCTGAGCGAGCGTCAGGGTGACTGCCGCGTCGGCACCCTGCGCCAGACCCTGTAGCAGGAGGAATCGACGCAAGGACGGTTGCTGACGGGTGGCGCGTTCCGTGGGCACGACCGTTGTGGGCGAGCCCGGGCTCGCGCCCGCGAACGCGGGCCTCGGGAGATCCAGATCGAAGCTCATGTTGTGGACCTCGGCGGTGTTGTGACGGCCAGTACTGGACCGTCACCAACGGCCCCGACCCAACGGCGCCGGGAGGTGAACCCGACGAGTCCGAACACGAGGAGCTTGGCGACGAGCACCCCCCATGACGCAGCGCTGCCGGCCATGAGGAGCCCGGCGTGGCGTAGTAGCTCGACGGCAAGGGTGGCGACGACGGCTGCGCCGATCGAGGCGACGACGGCGGTGGCCCACTCCTGCCACGGGAACGCTCCGGACAGGTTCGTTCCGAGCGCCCGCCCGATCTGAAGGAGCACCGCGAGCCAGGCGACGATGTTGG
This sequence comes from Ilumatobacteraceae bacterium, assembly GCA_041918155.1. Classification (GTDB taxonomy): domain Bacteria; phylum Actinomycetota; class Acidimicrobiia; order Acidimicrobiales; family Ilumatobacteraceae; genus UBA668. The sequence continues at coordinate 41,853 of JAYRWH010000048.1, forward strand.
CCAGCAGCGTTCCTGCGGCGGCGCCGGCCATCCCGAAGGCCGCGGCGCCGATCCCGGCCATCACGGCGTTGGCGACCAGCAGCAGAACCGCGCTGCTGACGAGTTGGCGGGTGCGATCGGCCGCCCGCAGCACGAGCCCGTACTCCGCGACGCGGTGCATCGTGATCGCGGTGAACAACTGGAACGACAGCACCCCCGCTGTCCCGCGAGCGCCGAGAAGGAGGGTGAACAACTCGGGCGCGATCATGATCAACGCGACCGACATCGGCACCACCAGGCGGGCCATCGCCGCGGTTTGCTGGTGCCACCAGTGGCGCGCGTCGTGCGGCCGGCCCTCGCGGAACGCATCGACGAGTTGGGTCGCGACGGCCGCGCCACCGGCGTATGGCAACACGGCCAGCAGGGGGATCTCCTGTGCGGCGATCGAGTAGAGACCGACATCGTTCGGGCGGAAGGCGGCGATGAACCACTTATCGACGCTGCGGTTGAGTACACCGACTGCGAGAGCGCCGGCGAGTGGCAGGCCGTAGCGCGCCAACGTGCGCGTTGAACCCGGCGCGAGTCCGCGCCACGGTCCGCTGGTGACTCGTGCCATCGTGACGGCGAACGCGAGGAGCTTGCACGACGCCGAGATGACGAGCCCGTACACCACGCCTCGGGTACCCAGGCCGGCTGCAGCCGGGACGACGACACAGCACAGCTGGCACGACGCGGTCGTGATATCCCAGATCGCTGATGTGCCGGTGCGGTCGAGCGCGATCAATGTCGTCGGCAGACATGCGGCCGGCAGTTCGAGGAGGATCGCCAGGCCGATCCACGGCACCCAGTGCTGACTGTTGGTGGTGGCGCCGACGGTGTCGGCGGCGAACGCGAGGGCAACCGCCAGGAGTGCGCCGATCGACACCATGACGGCGATGGTGCGCACGATGAGTGCCCGTGGCCGCTCGATGGAACGGAGGAAGAACAGCAGGCCGTGCTGCAGGTTCAGCGTTCCGAGCGTGACACCCGCGAGGTGGATGGAGAGGAGGAACGCGATCTGGTTCCAGTCCTCGCTCGACAGCAGATGCACCAAGAGCAGGGCGATCACCAGCTGGCCGCCCTTGACCATGCTCTGGCCGGCGGCGATGGACGCCGTGCGCCGTCTGACGCTGCGCCGGTCGAGCGAGGAGGTGGTCACGGCTGTCGACCGCCCTCGGCGAGGTCGGCGGTACACCGCACCAAACGGTCGATCGCGTCGTGCTCGCGCGGGGCGAGCGAGAATGCTCGGTGGCGCCGCACGTCGTGACGCACCGCCGCCGAAGCGTACGACCACCAGTCAACGGGCCGGCGGTGCAGCCGGGCGAGGAAGTGCTGCTCCTCCCATGTGTTCGCGCCGTGGAAGCAGCGCACGAAGAGGTGCGAGTACTCGCGGCCGAGGACTCGTAGCCCGCCAACGCGGCGCACCTCACGGAGGAACGCTGCGTCCTCGCCGCGGGCCAGGTTCGGATAGCGGGCGGCGTCCCGGTGATGGAGGATCGTGCCGGGGGTGGCGACGCCCGTGTCGGCCCGGTAGTCGAGTATGCCGAGTCGCGCCGACTCCACGTGCATCAGCGTCCAGCGCAGTGCCACCCCGGCGACACCCTCGGACGCCTTCATCTGGTGCTCGATCCGTTGCGGGTGGTACCACTCGTCGTCGTCCCACTGGATGCACCACGCGCCGCGAGCGAGCTCGAGGGTCAGATTGCGCAAGCCGCCCAGGCGGACATCGGGCCGCGACTCGATCTGCTCGTAGCGGACTTGCAGGCCTTGGACGGTCAGGTCGTATACCAGCGACACGTAGTCGGTGGCGCCGTCATCGACGATGACGAGCTCCTTGTTGGCCCAGGTCTGCTGTGCGAAGCAATGCAACGCGCGGCGGGCCAACTCCGGCCGGTCGCGGGTGACCATCAAGCAGCTGACGAGAGGCTCGGTCACAGCGACTCCAAGTGCAGCGCGGGCATCGAGCAGCGAACGTCCATCGCGCCCGCCAGTCGCCAGAAGATCTCGGGCCGGCCGAATCGCCGGTCGCCGGGCACGACCGAGGCGACGACGCGTCGGTGGTTGCTGCTCACATAGTGAACGACCGCAGTCGCGTCGGGCAGCACCAGCCGCCGGTCGTCGAAGAAGCGGTGGCTCTCGCTCGGTGGCACGGGGTACAGCACCGCGGTGGGCAGCACCGTGACGGCGGATGGAGCGGCGGTGGCGATGTCCTCCACCAGGGTCGGGCCCAGGCTGTAACGCACGGTCGGGTCGACCCAGCGGCAATCCTCGAGCAGGCGACCGGTGAACTCGCTCCCGGCCGGTGCCCCGATGACGGCGTTGTTCGCCTGGGTGCCGTGGAAGCGACCGTCGACACGGCCCAACCGGCCGCTGAGTTGGCCGGCGCCGCGCAACACCTGGGTGTCGAGCCGCTTCAGCGCCCAGGTCGCGCCCCAGCCGGCGGCGCCGGGAAGCATCGTCGGCCGCAAGCCCTGCTCGACTCGTCGTCGGTCATGGCGCCAGACGCGCTCGCGCCCGATGAACGCGCCGGGCGCCGCATCGTGCAGCGGGCGCAGAAGGAATGTGTCGAAATCGAGATAGATGCCGCCGCGCTGGTGCAGCAACGCCAGCCGCAGCAGGTTGCTCTGCGCTGACCGAGCGTGGGGTGGGATACGGCGGAACACCCGGGTCAGTACTGGGCCGAGCAGGCGTTCCGCGTTCACCTCATGCAATGACACCCGGTCGGCGTCGCCGTGCTGGCGGCTGAACAGGCCTTGGAACGCGTGGCCCGTGGGGCTCTTGCCGAGGACGTGGATCTCCAACTCGGCATCGGGGGCATTGGCGAGAACCGCCTCGGCGGAGAGGCGACACGGGTACGGGAACTCAGCACCGATCCACACCATCAAGTAGCGCCGAGGCAGTGCCACCGCTCGATGGTGACATCGCATTGTGAACGGATGTTCGACGGCGGGTGGCCGCTGGTTGGACGCTTGGTGGCCTCTTGGCAACGAACGACCCGACCCTGCCGGGCGGTCAGCGGTCAGCGGTCAGTAGTCAGCCGATCCGGCCGTCGCCGTCGAAGTCCTCACCGAAGCACAACTCGATCTTGGAGAGCAGCCCGGGCGGCAGTTCGTCGTTCTGGCACTTGGTGCTGATCACGATGCGCAGTTCGGCGTGGAAGTCGAACGCCTGTAAGCAATCGAGGCAGCCGTCGAGGTGGGCCTGGATCGCTTCGCGCGCAGGAGCCTCGAGTTCGCCGTCGAGGAAGGTCTCGAGTTCGCGGAGGGTTTCGTCGCAGTCAGCCATCGTGTTCGGGAGCAGTCTCGGCGCGGGTGAGAAGCCCACGGTCGGTCGCGTATTCGATCAACGCCTTGTGCATCGCCTTTCTTCCCCGATGCAGGCGCGACATCACCGTGCCGATCGGGATGTCGAGCATTTCGGCGATCTCCTTGTACGAGAACTGCTCGACGTCGGCGAGCAGTACCGGCAGACGGAACGACTCGGGCAGCTCTTCCAGCGCCTTCTTCACCTCGTCGTCGGTGAAGAGCTGGAACAGGGTGTCCTCTGCGCTCTGGGCGGCCGCTGCGACTCCGCTGATGCGGCGGTAGAGGTACAGATCCTCCACGTCTGCCAGCTCGGTCTCCTGCGGCCGACGCTGCTTGGCACGGTAGGTGTTGATGAACGTGTTGGTGAGAATGCGGAACAGCCAGGCGCGCAGGTTGGTTCCCTCGCTGAACGTGCCGTAGCCGCGGTAGGCGCGCACGTACGTGTCCTGCACGAGATCCTCGGCGTCGCTGCTGTTGCGGGTCATGCGCAGCGCGGCGCTGTACAACTGCGGTGCGTATTGCATCGCCTGCTGCGCGAATTCGCCCTTGTCGGCCACGGCCGCACCTTACCCTTGTGGCCCGCGGCTCATTCGGTGGCTTGTTGCTCGACGAACTTGTCGACCAACTTCACATACCGCTCGAGCATCTCGGTGAAGTCGACGATCTCGGGACCGAACTCGTCCATCACCTGGGTGATGAGCGCGAGCCGCCGTTGCGACACCGCTTCGTGGGCCGTCCGACCCGCATCGGTGATCTGCACACGCACGACCCGGCCGTCTCCGTTGCTCGGCAGGCGCACGGCGAGCCCTGCACCAACCATGCGATGGATGGCGCGGGTGGCGGTGGAAGGCTCCACCCGCAGCGCCTCTGCGATTTCGCTCATCCGCCACGTATTCCCCGTGGCGAGCAGGTCGAGGGTGTCCATCTGGCCCAGCTCGATCGAGTCCTCGCCAGTGCCGAGGAGGTAGTCGCGCAATGCTGCGGTGGATGCACCACGCCGCAGGTCGCGCCAGGCGCGTCCAATGCGAACGGCCAGTTGCTGCTGGTCGACGCTCATCGCGAGGGCTCGCCGGGGGTGGTCAGGTGGTGCGTGCGCCAAGGGTAGCCACTGGCGCGGATGCGGCCCATACCGTCAGTGCTGCTTCGGCAAGGAGGCCTTGGCCTTGTCGACCAGATGGGGTGGGAGGATGTCGTAGTGGTGGTGCTGCACGGTGAAGCGACCGCGGCCACCCGTCATCGAGCGCAGCTCGACGGCGTAGCGCAGCAACTCGGCCGCCGGCACGAGCGCCGACACCTCCTGCTCGCCGTGCTCGGCGTTGGCCGAGCCCTGGACGCGGCCACGGCGGGAGGTGATGTCGCCCATCACGTCGCCCTGGTAGCCCGCAGGCACCGTGACAGTGAGCAGCGAGATCGGCTCGAGCACCACGACGCCTGCCGCGGCGAGTCCCTCTTTGAAACCGTGAGCGGCTGCCGTCTTGAACGCCATGTCGCTGGAGTCCACCGAGTGGTACTTGCCGTCGTAGCACTCGGCCTTCACGTCGACGACGGTGAACCCGTGTACCCCGCCCTTGGTCATCGTGTCCTCGATGCCGGCCTGGATCGCGCCGAGATAGTTGCGCGGGATGGTGCCGCCGACGATGGCGTCGACGAACTTGAATCCCTCACCGCGACCGAGCGGCGCGACCCGTAGGTTGACGACTGCGAACTGGCCGTGGCCACCGCTCTGCTTCTTCACCTTGCCCTCGGCATCGGCGCTGCCGCTGATCGTCTCGCGATAGGCGATGCGCACTTCCGCGGTGTCGACGTTGACGGAGTACTTGCGGGCGAGGCGCTCGATGGCCACGGCGATGTGGGTGTCGCCCACGCCGCGCAGCACGGTCTGGTTCGTCTCTTCCAGGCGCTCGACGAGCAACGACGGGTCCTCGGTCTGCAGGCGGCTGAGCGCGTTGCCGAGCTTGTCGTCGTCGGCCTGGGTGCGCGGCACGATCGCTACGGCGTACTGCGGCGCGGGGCGCGCCGCGGGCTTGGCCTTCACGGGCGAACCCTTGGGGGCCAATGTGTCGCCGGTGTGGGTGTTGCTGAGCTTGGCGACGGCAGCGATATCACCGGCCACGACCTCGCTCACCGCGATCTCCTCCTTGCCGCGCACGAGGAACATCGCATGCATGCGCTCTTCCGTGGAGGTGGTGCTGTTGATGAGCTTGTCGTCGGTCTTGATCGTGCCCGAGAGCACCTTGAACACCGACAGCTGGCCGACGTAGGGGTCGGCGATCGTCTTGAACACCGCCAGCAGCGGCTGGCCGGCAGGGTTGGCCGCGACGGGTGTCTCGCTGCCGCCGGCGATGACGCTGACGGGGCGGTCGGCAGGTGATGGGCCGAGTTCGCAGATGAAGTCGGCCAGGCGGTCGACACCGACACCCGTGGTTGCCGAGCCGAGCAACACCGGGAACTCGCTGCAGTCGAGCACCTCGTGAGCGAGAGTGCGCTCGAGCTCGGCCACCGAGGGCACGTCGCCGGACAGGTAGCGCTCGAGCTGCTCGTCGTCGCCGGCCACGATCTCCTCCAGCACTGCGTCGTGCAGCGCGTGCTCCTCGTCGGCCAGGTCGGCTGGCAGCGGCTCGCTGTGGTGCTTGCCGTCGGCCTCGTACTCGTAGGCCTCCTCGGTGAGCACATCGGCCACGCCGTGCAGGTTGGCCGCCTCACCGATGGGCAGTTCGAGGGCGACGAAACCGGCGCCGAAGTCCATCTTCAGCCGGTCGAGCACCTTGTGGAAGTCGGCGCGGTCCTTGTCCTCCTTGTTGACGAAAACCATGCGCGGGATGCCGAGCGCGGCGCACTTGCGCCACAGCAATTCGGTCTGCACCTCCACCCCGTCGACCGCGCTGACGACGAACACCGCCATATCGGCCACGTGCAGGGCGGCATCCACCTCTGCCTCGAAGTCGACATACCCGGGGGTGTCGATGAGGTTGATCTTGTAGCTGTTGCCGTCGGTGGCCTTCCACTCGAACGGGGCGAGCGCCAACGCCAGCGAGATCTTGCGCTTCACGCTCTCGGGCTCGGTGTCGAGCAGGCTCGTACCGTCATCGACTTTCCCTGCCCGAGCGACCGCGCCGGCACGTGCCAACAGCGCCTCGGCCACGCTGGTCTTGCCGGCGCCTCCGTGCCCCACCAGTGCCACGTTGCGGATGCGGTCCGTCGGGTAGCTCTTCACTACGGCCCCTCTCTGATTGCTTCTCCGGCCGCGACCGTAGTCGCTGAAAACGAGTGCTCATCAGGGACCTTGGACACCAGGGCGCGGCCGTTCTGCTCTGCCTCGCTGTCCAGTTCCCGCCGTAGACGCGCACGAGCGGCCATCCGGGGTTGGCCCGGATGGCCGCTCTGGGACCGCGTCCCAGCCGATTGCGTTGGGGGGTCAGCCGCCGTTGGCCGCCGCGGACGCCGCGTCGTTCAACTCCTTGTCGATCGACGACACCAGCTGTTCGGCCTCGGCAAGTGCCTGTTCGGCCTCGGTGAGCGACTGCCGCACCTGCTGTTCGAGGGCGGCCTGGTTCGTCGCCGCGGCAGCGGCCGTCGTGGAGCCGGTGACGCCGGTGGTGTCCGTGGTGCCGGTGCCCTCGGTGGTGACGCCGCCGGCCGCGTCCGTGGTGACCGCGGAGGTGACGGCGCTCGTGGAGGCCGTGCCCGTGCCGGGATCATCGGTGGAACCGTTCGACGGGTTGCCGCAGGCGGCGAGCGCCAGCAGCGCGGTGATCACGACGAGCGAGCGGCCGCCGATGGTGCGTGCGGTGTATCGGCTCATCGTCAGTCCTTCAGGTCGGCGATGATCGCCCGGGCGTCGGCCACGGCAGCCTGCAGGTCACCCTTGACGGTTCGCAGGGCGGCGGTGGTGGGGGCGAGCACGGAGTGGTTCGCGTTCCAGTCGGCGGGGGTGAAGCCCAGTTCGGTGTCGACCACGCCGCTCAGAACGGCGGAGGCATCGGCCAGCTTGGCCTTCATGTCGGCGAGTGCAGCGGTGGCCGCGGTGACGTCCTCACCGGCTGCGGCGGCCGCTTCGATGGCGTTCTCCAGTCGGGTGACGATGCCCGCCGACTTGGTGATGGCCGCGGCGGCCTTGTCACCGCCGATGGCGAGGTGCACCTGGGGCGAGCGCAGGGCGAAGATGCGGTAGTCGGTGGCGATGCTCTCGCAATGGGCCCTCAGCGCGGCGGGGTCGGTGTCGGCCTCGATCGTGGCTTGCAGGGCGGTGAGGCCGGAATCGGCTGCGGAGAGGAACGAGTGGATCGTCGCCTCGTGGGCATCGGTGAGGCTGGCGGCCGAGCCGGCCAGGCCGTTGAGCGTGGCGATCTCGCGATGGCGGACGGTGATCGCCTCGACACAGCGAGCCTTGGCGGCAGCGAGGTCGATCTCGCGTTCGGCGCCGGCGGCGGAGGCGGTACCGGCGACGCCGAGCACACTCGCGAGGGCGAGGCCGGCGGCGAGGAAGCGGTGGCGGGTGGTGGTGGTCATGGGGGTCACCTCGTGGTTCGGTGCCGGGCGGGGTGCCCGATCTCACGAGGTTGATCGTGCGGCTCACCAGTGAGGCCCCCGTGGGCAAGGTGTGATGGAAGTGTGATGGCCGGTCTGGCCGTTCTCGCCTTCATCCAGCTTCGGCGTTGGGCCGGCCCGCCGCAGCGCCGAGCCTCGCAGTGCCATCGGGGTTCGGCGCTGATCCGGGCTGCCGGCCCGTCTCAGCCCCGATCCTCACGGTCGTTCGGGAGCTGAACGCTCGCCGCCAGTAGTCTTTCCGTCGATCCCCGCCGGGTTAGCTCAGTTGGCAGAGCGCCGCACTTGTAATGCGAAGGTCGCGAGTTCGATTCTCGCACCCGGCTCTCTGTGAGACGTTCACGGCGCCTCACTTCACTGTGTTGATCCCGAGCCTTGACGCTGTGGCCGAGCTAGCCGCCGCGTTCGGCGACCTTGTGCGTAACCCCTACGCTGAAACCTGAGAGGAGGCGACATGACGCACATCGACATTCCCGCTGACCTGAACAGTGAGGACGAGACCGGGCTGGTGTGGACGTTCCTCGACGAAGCCGCTGACCCTCGATCATCAAGCCTGGAGAGGTCGTGGTTGCCGGTTCGCCGATGACGCCTGCCGTGTGCGAGGTCGTCGATCTGGTCGACAAGCCCGCGGGCACGATCGTTCACCTGCGTGTCTTGCCCGGGACGATCGAGCAATATCGGCGGTTATTGCTCCGCGTCGGCGGGTGATTCAAGCGGACGGTCCGTGGCGGTCTCGCAGCCGGCTCTCGATTCATGGGTTGTACACCACGGTGGTCGTGGTCGACGACGTCACCCAGTCGGCGATCGTCACTGTCGAGGTCCCGTCGTCGGTGACCATCGTGAACTCCGCGACCTCCTCTTCGGCGAAGGCGTACCAGAAGCCGTTGAAGTCGGGATAGATGGTGATGCCGTCGAGCAGCAACCGGAACCCGCTCGTGATCGGCGTGAGGCCGTACAACAGGGTGAACCCATGCTCGGCCTGGACGACGCTCCACGCTTGGCCGGCGTCGATGGCGTCGGGCTTGTAGCAGTTGAACGGTTCGAAGCCGTCGAGGCGGATGAACACGCACACCTGGCCGTCGACGTCGCGCACTTCCGCGGTGCCGCCCTCGTTCGCCATCGTGGAGGTGAAGCGCAGGGTGCCCGGCGCCGTCTGCGGTGGGGCAGTCGGGAACACGACGGTGGTCGTGGTGCCCATCGCGTCGAACGTGGAGGCGGTCGGTGTGCCGGGAGTTGTGCCGTGGATCTGGTCGAGCGTCTTGCCGGCGAGGTCGTTGCCGAGCAACAACACGACGCCGCTGCCCTCGGCCCACGCGCCGCTCTCCACCTTGATCGGCAGGCCGGCCGGCGCGGCGTTCAGGCCGAGGATGGTGGCGAGGGTGACGGCGACGTCGACCGCGCCAGCGGTTCCCTCGTTGAAGATCACACGACTCGTGGTGAGCCTCTGGTCGGGGGGACAGAAGGTGGGTTCGGCCATCGTGAAGCCAGCGTCGCCGAGAAGGCTCGTCATCATCCCGGCCACGCCATTCTGCGCGCTGCAGTTGGCCACCTGCACCTGGGTGCTGGTGAAGTCGGCCCCATCGATGGGCAGCACGGTCGTCATCGTCAGCACGTATGCGCCGTCGCCGCCGGCCCCGTCGTTGTGGGTGGCGTGCAGCTCCGCGCCCAGGATCGCCGCGGCTGCAAGTGCCGCCACGGCGACGACAGCGCGGCCTCGGCCGAGCCATTGCGGCGGCAGGGCGCAGTGAGCGACGAGCACGTGGAACACCCACCACACGACCCCGACGCCGGCGGCGACGGCCATCGTGCGCGGAATCGTGATGATGGTGGGGTCGGCCGCGATGACGGCGTACACGGCAAAGGCCAGTGCGAGCGCGACAACGGCGCGGGCAGCAGCGACCCGTGCAGGCAATCGCGGGCGGTCGGACGGCTGGAGCTGCGGCGCCCCACCTGTGGCGACCGGCGCCTTCGCCGCCAGGCCGGCGGCGGAGCGCAACTCGGTGGCGTAGGCGGCCGGTGACCCGAGCGCGGCCGCGAGATCCGCCTGCCCGTCGGCGGCGATCTCGGCGAGGTGGGCGTCGAGCCCCTCCACCATCGAAGCCAGGTCGTCGGGCCCGAGGTCGGCCAACTCCGCACGTACGAGGTCGGCGTATGCGGCCGCAGTGATCGGCGTGTCAGTCGTCATCGTGTGACTCCTTGTTGGTGGCGAACGCATCGCCATCGAGGATCTTGCCGACGGTGTCGGCGAAGGCGGACCACTCGTGCTGCTGCGACGACAATGCGTCGCGGCCCGCGGGGGTGAGGCCGTAGTACTTGCGGTGCGGGCCTTCGTCCGAGGGCACCACATAGCTCGTCAGCAGGCCCTGGCCGAACAGGCGGCGCAGGGTGCCGTAGACCGACGCATCGGCGATGTCGGGCAGCCCAGCCACCCGTAGGCGGCGCACCACGTCATACCCGTACCCGTCGGCGACGGAGAGGGCGGCGAGCACCACCGCGTCGAGGATGCCCTTCAGCAGTTGGGTCCGCTCGAGCTCCGGCTGGGTGGTCACGCTTCGCACAGTACTACACAATGTGTAGTAGCGCCAGGCGGTCGCCGGCGACTACCCGATGATGGCCAACTCGCGCACGCGGGCGAGCAGCACATCGATGGCCGGCGCGTTCAACCCGCCGTGGGGGATGATCACGTCGGCGTAGCGCTTGCTCGGCTCGACGAACTGCTCGTGGGCCGGGCGTACCGTCTCCAGGTACTGGGCGATGATGCTGTCGGGTGTGCGGCCGCGCTCGGCGACATCGCGCAGCAGGCGGCGGATGAAGCGCAGATCGGCCTCGGTGTCGATGTACACCTTCAGGTCGAAGCGGTCGCGCAGCATCGGCTCGGCGAGCACGAGGATGCCTTCGATGACGACGATGCGTGACGGCTCTACGATGCGCACCTCGGCGCTGCGCACATGGTTCGTGTAGTCGTACACCGGCACCGGCACGGCGTGGCCCGTGGTGAGCAGGTCGACATGCGCGCCGAGCAGCTCCCAGTCGAATGCCGTGGGGTGGTCGTAGTCGCACGCGGCCCGCTGCGCGAGGGGCAGCTCGGGGAAGCTGCGGTAGTAGGAGTCGAGCTTGATGAGCGACACGCACTGGTCGCCGGCCATCAGCGCCAGCCGCTCGGCGACGGTGGTCTTGCCAGAACAGCTCCCGCCGGCGACGCCGATCAGGTAGGGGTGCCAGGGAGGTTCACGGTCCGGCGACATCGCCGCCCACGATAGAAGCTCACGTGGTCGAACGCATGTCCGATGCTTGGCATCGCGGGTCGCGGTCGGCAAGGCTGGCGGGATCATGACCAGCGACAGCGACCATCTCACCCCTGGCGAGCTCGGCGAGCGCGAGTTGGCCATCCTGCGCTTCGAGGCCAGTTGGTTCACGCTCGACGAGGATCGTCACGATGCCATCCGCGCGCGGTTTGCGTGCTCGGTGGAGGAGTACAATCTCGAACTCAACCGGGTGATCGACAACCCGGCGTCGATGCTCGAGGACCCGCTGGTGGTTCGCCGCCTGCGCCGCAACCGCGAGCGCCGTCGTCGGGCGCTGCTCGATGGCGCGGCCGCCGGCGAACACGCCTGACACCACGACAGGAGCCAATATGAGCAACGACCTCGGGGGGCGCCGGCCGCGACCGGCCGCCAACACGGTCAACAGCCCGCCGATGGGTAGCGGCGTCGCGATCCTCGTCACGGCTGTGGCGCTCATTCTCGGCTTCCTGATCCTGCACAAGGTGAACGACAATCCCTCCACCACGCCCGGCGGCGGTGGTGGTGGCAGCGAGACGACGGCGACGACTCCGTCGACAGGTACCGGAGGCGACACCTCCTCCACCTCCTCGACGCTGGCCGGGGTGTTCTCCGGCACGATGGTGCAGGTGGCCAACTGCAGCGCCCAGAACGGTGTGGCGCGGATGATGTCCAGCGCCCTCGGTGATGCGGGCTTCACCATGGCCGCGCCCGCCAACGGCACGTGCGATCCCAAGCTCACCACCAGCTATGTGATCTACAACGCGGGCACTCCGGGCTCGATCGACGTCGCCAACACGGTGGCGAAGATCCTCGGTGGCCTCAAGGTCGAGCCGGGCACGGTGCCGCTCCTGGTCGAGACGGCCGCGTGGGCCGACGGCAGCGCCGTGCTGCTGTACCTCGGCAACGACCTGGCAGGCAAGACGATCGACCAGATCCAGGGCGTGGCCGTCACCGGCACCACCACCCCGCCTGCGGCGGTCACCACCCCGGTCACCGCCTGACCAGCGCCGGCGGCGCTACTGCGTGTAGTCCTGGATCGTGCGACCGTGGGTGCGGTCGGTGATCTCACGCGCCCGCTGGCGGAACTCATCGAGCAAGGCGTCGCGGTTGATCGTCAGCAGGTTGCGGTCCTGCATCAGCACATGGCCATCGACGATCGTGGTGCGCACATCGCTCGGTTGCACCGAGTACACGACGGTGGCGGCGATGTCGTGGAGCGGCTGGCAGTGGAAGCCGCTGACGTCGATGAGGATCACGTCGGCCCGCGCTCCCACCTTCAGCGCCCCGATCTCGCCCTGCTGCCCGAGCACGGCCGCCGAACCAGGCCCGGCGATCTCCAGCGCGATCCCACTGCGGAACCAGGTGGCGTCGTCGGCGATCTGCTTCTGCGAGAGGGCGGTGATCCGCATCGTTTCGAGGATGTCGAGGGTGTTGTTCGAGGCCGCGCCGTCGGTGCAGTAGCCCACGTTCACACCGGCCGCGCGGAGCGAGGCGATCGGGGTGAGTGGCCCCATCGCAAACTTGAGGTAGCCCTTCGGGCCGTGGGTGACTCCGACCCGATCACGTCGCAGCGCCAGCAGCGCGACGTCGTCGGGGAGGATGCCATTGCCGTGGGCGATGATCGCCCCGGCATCGAGCACACCGGTGCGGTCGAGCACCTGGATCGGCGTCGCGTGGCGCGCCCGCAGGCTCGCGTTCGTCTGGATGATGTCTTCGGCAGCGTGGAGGTGAACGCGGACCCCGAGCTGGCGCGCCGCCTCGGCCGCCGCCGTGAGGTCGTCGTCGTTCACCGTGTACGGCGCGTGTGGGGCGATCGAGGTGGTGATGCGGCCGTCGGCCCGCCCGTGCCAGCGCTCGGCGAAGGCCACCGAGTGGGCCAGGCCGTCGGCGCCCTGGGAGCTGAAGAACGCCGACCCGAGGTTGGCGCGGATGCCCGACTCCAGCACTGCCTGGGCGGCGTGATCCATGTGGAAGTAGTGGTCGGCGAAGGTGGTGACGCCGCACTCGATCATCTCGGCGATAGCCACCAATGTGCCGAGGTACACGTCGCGCTCACCGACATTCACTTCCATCGGCCAGATGTAGTCGTTGAACCAGTGAGCGATGGCGACATCCTCGGCGACGCCCCGCAAGAGCGTCATCGCCGCGTGGGTGTGGGTGTTGATCAACCCAGGCATCGCCACCTGGCCCCCGGCATCGATGATCTTCGTCGCGCGGGGCATTTCGTCAGGGTGGGGCTCGATGCGGGTGAACCGCCCGCCGGTGATCTCGATCGTCGCTCCCGGAGCGAACACGGCGCGGTCTGCGCCCACCTTCAACAACGCGGTGCAATTGACGATCGCCAGGTCGGCCGTTGGTCGCGAGGGAATGTCGGCCATCGCGCCGAACCTAGCTCGCGGTCATGCCGAGAAGCCTGGTCGCCGCGTGCTCGATGCACCACAGCGGCTCACGCAGGGCACGCTCGGCGCCGAACTCGTTGATCAGCGAAACGTGGCGGATGCGGTGCTGCACATCGGGGGCGCTGTCGCCGACGATCGCGGCGACAGGCCGCCCGGCATCGGCACACATCGCCTGCACACCACCGACGACCTTGCCCTCGAAGCTCTGCTCATCGAGGTAGCCCTCGCCGGTGACCACCAGGTTGGCGTCGAGAATGCGATCGTGCAGGTCGAGTTCGTCGGCGACCAGGTCGAAGCCGGGCAGCAATCGGCCGCCAAGAGCAACCAGCCCGCCGGCCAGCCCGCCGGCCGCGCCACTGCCGGGGATCGTGCGTACATCCACCCCGTACTGCTCCTGGTACATCTGCGCCAGTCGTTCGAGCCGGCCGCGCAGCATGTCGACCTGGGCCGGCGAGGCACCCTTCTGGGGTGCGAACACGCGGGCGGCATCGACGAAGCGGGTCTGCACGTCGCACGCCACGAGCAGGCGCACGGACTTCAGGCGGTGGGGGGAGGTGATCGCCCGCACACATCCAAGGCCGCCGTCGGTGGTGGCCGACCCGCCGAGGCAGACCACGATCTTCTTGGCTCCCTGGTCGAGTGCCAGGTCGATGAGCTCGCCGGTACCGGTGGTGGTGGCGGCCATTGCGTCGTTTCCCTCGGGCCCACCGACGACGGTGAGGCCCGAGGCGCGGGCCATCTCGATCACGGCCGTGCCGCGGTGCAGCCGCCACGCGGCCTGTACCGGGTCGCCGAGCGGGCCGGTGACGGTGGTGGTGCGGTTCGGCCCGCCGAGGGCCTCCAGCGTGCCCTCACCTCCGTCGGCGACGGGCAGTTCGACGCACTCGTGGCCCAGTTCCCAGCAGGCATGACCGATCGCGGCGGCGACCTGGGCAGCGGTGGCGGTGCCCTTGAACTTGTCGACCGCGGCCAGCACGCGCATCGGGCCAGGCTATGGCACCCCCGACGCAGCGAAATCCCGACCACCGCGCTAGTGATTCGGTCGGTAGTCTGTGGCCCATGGCAGTGACCGTTCGCATCCCCACCACCCTGCGCCCCATGGCCGGCGGCGCCTCCACGGTGCAGGTCGAGGGCGCAACCCTCGCCGACGTCATCGCCAACCTGGAAGCAGTCCACCCCGGGTTCCGCGATCGCCTGCTCGACGAGTCGGGGGCGCTGCGCAAGTTCGTCAACCTGTTCGTCGCCGACGACGACGTGCGCTACCTGCAGGGTCTCGACACCCCGGTGCCCGCCGGCGAGACCGTCAGCATCATCCCCGCCGTCGCCGGCGGCTGACGCGCCGAAAACGCGAGAACGCGAAAGGGCCCCGGGCACAAGCCCGGGGCCCTTTCAGTTCATTCAGAGCACGAGGCTCAGGAGGCTCAGAAGTCCTCCATACCGCCCATGCCGCCGCCGCCCATGCCGCCGCCCGCCTGCTCGGGCTTGTCGGCCACGACGGCCTCGGTGGTGAGGAACAGGGCCGCGATCGAGGCTGCGTTCTGCAGCGCCGAACGGGTGACCTTGGCGGCGTCGATGACGCCGAGCTTGACGAGATCCTCGTAGACGCCGGTGGCGGCGTTGAGGCCTTCGTTGCCCTTCAGGTTCTTCACCTTCTCGACGACCACGCCGCCTTCCATGCCGGCGTTCTCGGCGATCTGCTTCAGCGGCGACTCGAGGCTCTTGGCCACCATGCGGGCGCCAGTGGCCTCGTCGCCGGTGAGGCTGTCGGCAACCTTCAGTACCGCGGCCTGGGCACGCAGCAGGGCCACGCCACCGCCGGGCACGACACCCTCTTCGATGGCGGCCTTGGTGGTGCTCACCGCGTCTTCGATGCGGTGCTTCTTCTCCTTGAGTTCCACCTCGGTGGCTGCGCCGACCTTCAGCACGGCAACGCCGCCGCTCAGCTTGGCGAGACGTTCCTGCAGCTTCTCCCGGTCGTAGTCCGAGTCGGTGTTGTCGATCTCGGCCTTGATCTGGTTGATGCGGCCCTTGATGTCGTCCTCGGCACCGGCACCTTCGACGATGGTGGTCTCGTCCTTGGTGATGATGACCTTCTTGGCGCGACCGAGCAGATCGAGCGTGGTGTTCTCCAGCTTGAGGCCGACTTCCTCGCTGATGACCTGGCCACCGGTGAGGATGGCGATGTCCTGCAGCATGGCCTTGCGACGCTCACCGAAGCCGGGCGCCTTGACGGCGGCCGACTTGAACGTGCCACGGATCTTGTTGACCACGAGCGTGGCCAGGGCCTCGCCCTCGATGTCCTCGGCCACGATGACGAGCGGCTTGCCGCCCTGCATGACCTTCTCCAGCACGGGCAGCATGTCGCGCACGTTCGTGATCTTCGACGACACGAGCAGGATGTACGGATCGTCGAGTGACGCCTCCATGCGCTCCATGTCGGTGGCGAAGTAGGGCGAGATGTAGCCCTTGTCGAAGCGCATGCCCTCGACGAGGTCCATCTCCATACCGAACGTCTGGCTCTCCTCGACGGTGATGACCCCGTCCTTGCCCACCTTGTCGATGGCCTCGGAGATCATCGTCCCGATCTCGGTGTCGGCCGCGGAGATGCTGGCGACCTGGGCGATCTGCTCCTTGGAATCCACTTCCTTGGCGAGATCCTTGATCGACTGCACAGCGGCGGCGACGGCGGCCTCGATGCCCTTCTTGAGGGTCATCGGGTTGGCGCCGGCAGCCACGTTGCGCAGGCCCTCGCGGACCATGCTCCACGCGAGCACGGTGGCGGTGGTGGTGCCGTCACCGGCGACGTCGTCGGTCTTCTTGGCGACTTCCTTGACCAGTTCGGCGCCGATGCGCTCGTACGGGTCCTCGAGCTCGATCTCCTTGGCGATGGAGACGCCGTCGTTGGTGATGGTGGGGGCACCCCACTTCTTCTCCAGCACGACGTTGCGGCCCTTGGGCCCGAGCGTGACGCGCACGGCGTCGGCGAGCTTGTTCATGCCCGCTTCGAGCGAGCGACGGGCGACTTCGTCGAAAGCGATCTGCTTCGGCATTGCAGTCCTCCGGTGAGGTATTCGAGGGTTGACAGGGGCCCACGCCCGAACCGCCCCATAGGGCTGTCACTCGGGGAGTGAGAGTGCTAGCACTCTAAACCCTGGAGTGCTAAAGCGGCAACCCGTGCCCGCTCCATCCGCGCCGTGGCGGGTTCAGCGCAGGCGCTCCAGCACCACGGTGGTGAGCGTCTCGGTCGCCCCGAACTCGCGGGTGAAGCGCTGCAACAGGGCGTTCAAGCCGGCGGTACCCGAGCAGCTGACATGGATCTGGAAGTCCGTGCGGCCGGTGACGTGGGCCAGCCAGGTGACCTCCGGGCAGGTGAGCGCGCCACGCCGGAAGCGCTCGACATCGGTGGTGCGCACATCGATCACGGCCTCGAGATCGCGGCCGAGGGCGGCCTGGTCGATGTCGACGGTGAAGCGGCGGATCACGCCCCGGCGCACCAGCCGGCGCACCCGTTCGGCGGCCGCGTTCGCCGACAGGTGCACCCGCTCGCCGAGCGTTTGGTAGGGAATACGTGCGTCCTCACGGAGAACGGCGAGGATCTCGCTGTCGATGCGGTCAAGTGCTTCGGAATCCGCTGCCACAAGCGCAAGTCTGCCATGAAGTGCGCAGGATTCGCACTGATCACCGACGGATACTGAAGTCATGACGCACAGCGAGTTCATTTCCTCCCTCCTCCGGTCGGTGCACACCGTCGGCGCGGGTGCGCACTCGAAGCGTCACGCGACCGTCCAGCGCTGGTCGCGGGCGCGTACCACGAAACGATCGCCACGTTCCACGTGTGGGCCGTCGACCGACTCGTCGCGGCCCATGTCGGCGACCTGGCCATCCACCGGCACCCGCTGACGGCTCACCGCTCGCCGAGGTGTTCGGTCGCGGCCGCTTCAGTCGCGCTGAACGGTGTCCTCGACGGCGTCGACGGCCACGTCGGTCACCTTGTCGAGAGCGTCGCGCATCTCGGACATGCCGGGCAGCTCGCCGAGCATCGTGTCCTCCAGGCGAGTCTCGTCGAGCACGAGCCAGATGATCACGCCGACCACGGCGCCCACGAGCGGGAACACGATGAACACCCATAGCTGCTGCAGCGCTTCGAACGAGGTGTCCGCGAACAGCGCTGCGCCGAGCGAGCGGGCGGGGTTGACCGAGGTGTTGTCGATCGGGATCGAGATGAGGTGGATGACCGTGAGCGTGAGGCCGGCGACGAGGCCGCCCATGCCCGGGGCCATCGAGCGGGTGGTGGTGAACAGCACCACGAGCACGAGCAGGGCGGTGAGCACCACCTCGGCGACGATGGCGGCGCCGACGCCGTAGTAGTTGCCGCTCCAGAGGTTGGCGGCGAACTGACCGCGCTGGAAGCCGTCACGCCCGCTGGCGATGCCGTAGATGATCGCCGCGCCACCGACGCCACCGATGATCTGGCCGATCCAGGCCATCGCCGCGTGCGTGCCGTCGATCTTGCGGGTGAGCAGCATGCCGAGCGTGACCGCCGGGTTGATGTGGCAGCCGCTGATCGGCCCGATGACGTAGGCCATGATCGCCAGCGACAGTCCGAAGCCGAGGGCGACGCCGAGTACCCCGACCGCCTGCGCGCTGAAGATCGCCACCCCCGGTCCGCCGAGCATCAGCACCGTCGTACCCACGATCTCGGCGGCCAGGATCCTTGCGTTGTTCTGCGTCCCCATGGGCGCACGATAACCCGCGGCCGGTTCCCGATCGTGCTACGCCCCGCTACCGTCGGCGGCGATGGCAGCCCGCGGCCGCAGCGAGACCTTCCTGGTCACCACCGTCACCGGGAACGAGCGCGCCCGCCACCCCGACGAACTCATCGTGGAAGAACCGATGACGATCCAACTCGACGGCACGACGGTGAGCACCACGATGCGCACGCCCGGCCACGACTACGAGCTGGCTGTCGGCTTCGCGTTCAGCGAAGGCCTGCTCGCCGGCCTACCGGTGACGGGGGTGCGCTACTGCGCGAACGGCTCCGCGACGCAGAGCGAGTTCAACGTCGTCTCCGTCGACACGGGTGGCCGGGCACCGGCACCGCGCGCACGGCTCGGCAACACGACGTCCAGCTGCGGCCTGTGCGGCAACGACGCGATCGACGACCTGTGTGCCCGCCTGGCCCCGCTGCCGGCGACGCCGATGATCCCGCTCGAGGTGGTGCGCGCCATGCCCGACTCGGTACGCACCGCGCAGGGCCTGTTCGATGCCACCGGGGCCGTGCATGCGGCTGCCGCGTTCAGCGCCGATGGCACGGTGCTGCTTGCCCGTGAGGACGTCGGCCGCCACAACGCGGTCGACAAGGTGGTGGGACGCATGCTGCTCGACGGGCGCCTGCCGGCCGCCGGCCTCGGCCTGTTCGTGAGTGGCCGGGCCAGCTTCGAACTCGTGCAGAAGGCATGGGCCGCGGGGTTCGGCACGCTCGTCGCGGTGAGCGCTCCGACGGCCCTCGCCGTGCACACCGCCCGCCGCGCCGGCCTCGTGCTCGCCGGCTTCGTGCGCGCCGACCGGCTCAACGTGTACTCGCCCGAACGCCTCGCACCGTAAGGGTGCGCTCGCCGCGCACGCCGTAGCCTTGGCGGCATGAGCGAAGCGATCAAGCCTTCTGTCGGCCGTGGTGTCCTGCACCTGTTCTGCAAGGCGGCGCCGTTGTTCGACGGTGATGCCGTGGTGGCCGCCGTGCGCTCCGCCGAGGCCGATGGCTGCCAGGTGGTGGCGGTGTCGACCCTCGGCCACAAGTGCGATGCCGCCTTCATGGCCATGCACGAGGATCTCAAGGCCCTGCGCGCCCTGCAATCGGCCCTGCAGCGCGCCGGCCTCGACATCGTCGACAGCTATGTCAGCCTCACCGAGACGAGCGAGTACGCGGCGGGTATGCCCGAAGAGCACCTCAAGGCCCGCCTGTACCCCACGATCCCGCCGCAAGCGCATCACATGCCGGCCTGGTGCTTCTACCCGATGTCGAAGAAGCGCGAGGCCGACGCCAACTGGTTCCGCCTGCCCTTCGACGACCGCAAAGCGCTGATGCACGAGCACGGCGTGAGCGGGCGTAAGTTCGCCGGTCGGGTGGTGCAGTACGTCACGGGCTCCACCGGCATCGACGACTACGAGTGGGGTGTCACCTTGTTCGCCGTCCACCCCGACGACCTCAAGGAGGTCGTCTACACGATGCGCTTCGACGAGGCATCGGCCGTGTTCGGTGTGTTCGGACCGTTCTACACCGGCATGGTCGTGCCGGTGGAAGAGCTCGTCACCACACTCTGAGACGAGTGAGCAGCGGGCGACCCGACGTCAGCCGTCGCCGATGCGAAGCACACCGATCGCGACATCGCGGCCGGCGTCGTCGAACGTGAACCGCTCGAACACCGCGCTCGTCATCTCCCCGTTGGGGTTGATGGCCAGGTTGCCCGACGGGCCGTCGTAGTTGATGTTGGGGCGGGCGGCGAGCGCGTCCGCGCAGGCCGGGAAGGTGCTGCACGTGCTGCCGCTGGCCGTGACGCCCGGGATCTGGGCAGCGATCTCGGTGGGCCGGTTCGAGCCGGATGCCACGGCGGCGAGGGCGATGATGTTGAGGCAGTCGTAGGCGTTCTGCGCGTACAGCCCGCTCGCCTCGGCATCGACGGACAGCAGGGCGTTCGTGAACGCGCTCGAACTGGAGTACGCCTGCGGCGACACCCCGAGCACCCGCGCCGCGAGGTCGGCGCCGTAGGGCTGGACGGCCGCGTCGGGTCGGCGACCGGCGTCGTTGACGACGAACGTGATCTGCCCCCCGGTCGCTGCGTCGATGGCGGCAACCATGGCCGGTCCCGTTCGTGCGTCGGCGATGACGGCGACGACTTCCGGATCGGCCACCCCGATCGCGTCGACGGCGGCGGAGATCGACGACTCGGTGTCCTGGAATCCGACGGTGGCCGCCACGGTGGTGCCCTCCAGGCCGAGCGCGGCCTCGACCGCCTGACCTAACGGGCGGCCGTACGCGTCGTCGAGGTACACGACGGCGCCAGAAGCGGCACCCGTGGTCTCCGCGATCCGGGCAATGGCTTGTGCCTGCAACGAGTCGCTCGGCACGGTGCGTACGAGCAAGCCGCCGTCGGGGAAGGAATCGAGGCCCAACGCCGACGCGCTGGGTGCACACGTCAGCACACCCGCCTCGACCGCAGTGCCGAGTGTGGCGAGCAGGTCGAGCGACGAGGTCGGCCCGATGATCGCGTCGACCCCGAGTTGCAGCAGGTTCTGCACGGCGAGCAGCGCGGTGGCGGCGTTGTCGCCCTCCTCGCGGATCACGACGCGCACATTGCGACCGTTGACGCCACCGGCCTCGTTGATCTCCTGCGCCGCGAGCGCCAGGGCGGCCGACATGGAGACGCCGATCTCGGCGGCCGGGCCCACGGTGGGCAGCACTGCGCCGACGAGCAGGGTGCCGTCATCGGGCCGCTCGGTCGTGGTCGGTGCCTGCGTGGAAGAGCTTGCCGGTGCGCCATTCGACCCGTCGGAGCACGCCGTGGCGGCACCGAGGCTCGCCGCCGCAGCGATCACGACGGCCAGTACGGCGGTACGTGGCGCCGGAGCGGGGTGACGGGGCACGGTGTGAGTGTAGGAGAAGGCGGCAAGCCGAGGGCCGACGGGAGAGACCCCCGGCTCGCCAAGCTGGTGACGGTGAACCCGCGTCCAGCATATGCCGGGATGCTGGTGGCGAATAGTGTCGTCTCGTGAGCGACGTGTCGGCGAGCGATTTCACCCACGAGCTGCACCGTTGGAGCGCGGCCCTCGCCGGAATCGCACGTACGGGGCTGGCCTTCACCGAGAGCCTTTACGAGCGGGAACGGTTCGAAGAGGTGCTCCATGTGGCCGCCGACATCAAGGCCGCAGCCGAGGAGGAACTCGAGACCCGTCGCGAGCGCGACCACTTCGTGCAGGAGTGGATGGAGAACATCGGCGAAGGAGTGCCTGGCTATATCACCCCGAAGGTGGCGATCGGGGCCGTAGTGGGCAATGACGCCGGCGAGATCCTGCTGGTGCAGCGGGCCGACGCCGGCATCTGGCTGTACCCCACCGGGTGGGCCGACGTCGGGTACACGGCTGCCGAAGTGGTGGTGAAAGAGGTGCGCGAGGAGACCGGTATCGAGTGCGAGCCGGTGCAATTGCTCGCCGTGATCGACGGCCAGCGTGCGGGCTTCACCCGCTTCGGCATGTACCTGCTGTTGTTCCACTGCCGGGCGACAGGTGGTGAGCTCGTCGCGCACCCGCTGGAGGTGCAGTCCGTCGGCTGGTTCGGCCGCGACGCGCTCCCCGAGCCCACCGTGGGGTTGCAGTTCTGGGGGGAGATGGCGTTCGCCGCGATCGACGGCGCCCGGATGGCCGCCATGTTCGAGCCCGCGCGCCCTGAGGTGTGGCGCGGCCGGCCTGATCACTCCTAGGGCATCGCTGCCGATCTCAGGTGCCGTTGGTGCCCTGGTCGCGCAAGAAGCGCTCGACCTCGGCCATCAGCTCTTCGCTGTCGACCTCGCCGTCGTGGCCCAGGTGGCCGCCGAGTTCGCCGCCGACGGTGTCGTCGTCATCCTCGTCGTCATCGTCGTCCTCGTCGTAGTCGTCGAGTTCACCGTTGTCGGACAACGTCTCCAGCCGGGCCACATAGCCGATGAGGTCGGTGTCATCGGCGACGAATGCCGTCACCCGCGAGTCGTACTCGTCGGCTTCGGCCTGCAGCCGACCCACGGGCGTGGGCGTACCGATCATCTCGCACGCGCGCTGCACGAGGGCCAGCGAGGCCTTCGGCGAGGGCACTTGCGAGGCGTACGCGGGTACGGCGGCCCACAGCGAGGCAGTGAGCAGCCCGGCGCGACTGCATGCATCCTGCAGTACGCCGACGATGCCGGTGGGCCCTTCGTAGCGGCTGCGCTGCAGCTCGAAGCGGTCGATGACCTCTTGCTCGGTGGCAGTGCCGATGAGCTGCACCGGACGCGAGTGGGGCACGTCGGCGAGCAGCGAGCCGAGCGTGATGACGAGCGAGATCTGGAAGCGCTCGGCGATGGCCACGACCTGCTCGCTGAACAGCCGCCAGCGCAGCGCCGGTTCGGGGCCGAGCATGAGGATCACGTCGCCGCCCGGGGTACTCGCGCTCCAGAGGCCTACCGTCGGCCACACGATGGTGCGCCGCTGCTCGGGAGTGAGGCGCACGTGGGGTCTCACGGTCGCGAAGTCGGTGAACTCCTCTGGGTCGATCTCGGCGAGGGGCTGGGCCTGCCATGCCTCGATGAGGTGGCGCACACTGTTGCTCGCCGCATCGGCGGCATCGTTCCAGCCGGTGAACGCCGCGATCAGCTTGGGGTGCTGCAACGTCGGTTGCCCCAACCAGCGGACGTGCTCCATGGCGGTTCAGCCTACCGGCGAGCGCTGCGGCCAAGTCCGGCGAAGGTAGGTTTGGGCGGGTGAGCGTGACCCTCGAGATCGCAACCGTCGCCGACCAGGAACTTGTCGCCGCGTTCGCTCACCTGGTGCCGCAGCTGTCCCGCAGTTCGGCCCCGCCCACGCTCGCCGAGTTGCAGGAGATGGTGGCCGCGCCGGCCAGCGATGTGCTGCTCGCACGGCTCGACGGTCGCATCGTCGGCACACTCACGCTGGTGGTGTTCCGTATCCCCACCGGCGTTCGCGCCTGGATCGAGGACGTGGTCGTCGATGAGGCTGCTCGTGGCCACGGCGTGGGCGATCAGCTGAACCGGTTCGCGCTCGACATCGCCCGCGAGAAGGGTGCGAAGACGGTCGACCTCACCTCGCGGCCCTCACGCGAAGCCGCGAACCGCCTCTACCAGCGCATCGGCTTCCACCCCCGCGACACCAACGTCTATCGCTTCGACCTCTAATGGGAGGCGACCGGCCGTCAGCCGAGGGGGTCGGGCCAGGGCAGGTCGTGGGGCGGGTCTTCGCCGGTGCGGCCGTCGACGGCTTCGCGCAGCAGGTCGGCGTGGCCGGTGTGGCGGCCGTACTCCTCGACGAGGTCGAACAGCAGGCGGCGCAGGCTGGCGTGCTTGCCGCCCCAGCCGAGGTGCGCCTCGTGGTCGAGCCCACCATCGGCCAACGCCCGGGCCACGCTTGCCCGTGAGCGCGTGACCGCCGCAGTCCACAGCGCGTACAACTCCGCCGGTGAATCACCATCCGCCGACGCGAAGTCCCACTCGGGGTCGTCGCTCCACGGCGCGGAGCGCCACGGCTCGGACACCTGCTCGCCCCACAGCTTGCGCGTGAACATCTCGTCTTCCGCGCGGGCGAGGTGCTTCAACAACCGGCCCAGCGACAGCGCGGATGACGCGAAGCGGTACGACAGACCCGATGCGTCGAGCCCGCGTGCCTTCCACGCGAACGTAGCCCGCAACCGCTCGAGCGAAGCGAGGAGGTGCTCGATCTCGTTGCCGGCCAGAGGCGGCTCCCACGGCGGTGGCTGGTGCGTCATGCGCCGCACCTTACCGATCGCGGCGGAGCCCCTCGGGCGAGCCCACGGGACCGTGCTCGCGCAGGTTGGGTAGACTCTTGACATGACTTCGGTCGAGCGTGTGGTGACCCGGAAGCGGGCCGGTGAGCCGGATGAACCCTGGCGGTACTGGATGACGCGCCCGATCGGTGAGCGAATCGCCGCGGTCGAAGAACTCAGACGCGAGCATCATGGATGGTCTCATGGAACTGAACCCAGACTTCCAAGACTTGTTGCGGTTGTTCGTCGCGCATGAGGTGCGCTTCCTGATCGTCGGGGGTTATGCGCTCGCGGCACACGGCCACCCGCGCTACACCAAAGACCTCGACATCTGGGTGTGGACCGATTCGCTGAACGCAGAGCGCGTGATGGCAGCGCTGGAGGAGTTCGGCTTCGGTGGGCTCGGGCTCGATGCCTCCGACTTCGAGGACCCGGAGATGGTCGTCCAACTCGGGCGCGAGCCGCAGCGGATCGACATCCTGACGTTTGCCACCGGCTTGACGTTCAGCGAGGCACATGACCGTCGGGTGATGGTGGAAGTCGGTGGTCTCGCCGTGCCATTCATCTCGGTCGACGACTTGCGTACCAACAAGCTCGCAACCGGCCGGCTGCGCGACATGGCGGACGTGGCCGATCTCCCGCCCGCGAGTGGCGGGAGCAGCTGAGATGACGTCGAGTGGATCGCACGGTCGTGAGCGCCGGCTGATAGGCGCGCTCGCGCTGAACGTCGCCATTGTCGGCGTACAGGTGGTCGTCGGCCTCGCCGCCGATTCGCTCGGTCTGCTCGCCGATGCCGCGCACAACCTCACCGATGTGGCGGCGATCGCGGTGTCGCTCTACGCGGTGCGCATCGCCCGCCGCCAGGCGACGGAGGCGAAGTCGTTCGGCTACCACCGCGCCACGACCCTCGCCGCGCAGGCGAATGCGGCGGCGATCCTCGTGGTGTGCGCGGTGATCACCATCGAGGCGATCCGCCGGCTCGCCGATCCGGCGGTCGTGGAGGGCGGCCCGGTCATCGCCGTCGCGACCATCGCCGCCGCCGTCAACTTCGCCGCCGCGTTCCTGCTGCACGGCGACCACGCGAGCGCGACCGGCCATGGCGGCGAGAGCGGGGAACCGCTCGGCGATCTGCCCCACGACCTCAACATGCGCTCGGCCTTGCTGCACATGCTCGCCGATGGCGCTGTGTCGGTGGGCGTCGCCGTCGTCGGCATCGTCATACTTGCCACCGGCTCTTGGTACTGGCTCGATCCGGTCGTGTCGCTCGTGATCTCGGTGGTCATCGGCGTGCAGGGGTGGCAGTTGCTGCGGGCGACTGCCGACATCCTGCTGGAGGGCACCCCCGAAGGGCTCAACGTGGCCGCGATGGTGAACGCGATGGAAGCGGTCGATGGTGTCGAGTCGGTGCACGACGTCCATTGCTGGACGCTCTCCACGGAGCTGAGGGCGATGTCGGCACACGTCGTGGTCGACGGTCGCCCGACGCTGGAGCAGGCCCAGGCCGTGGGCTCGCGGGTGCGGGCCGCGATCGGCCCGGTGTTCCGCATCGCCCACGCGACTCTCGAGTTGGAGTGCGAGGAGTGCGCGATCGCGGGGCAGACGTGTTGCCTTGGGAACTCGAGCGACTGAGCCCGCCGGCCGAGCTGCCGCCAGTCAGCCCGTGGTGCGGAACCCGAGCGCCAATTGCTCGAGGCGAGCGCAGTACTCGGCCAACCACGCGGCATCGACCGGGGCCATGTTGTCGTTGCCGTCGCGGTACCCGGTGGCGCCGTCGATGAGTTCGCGCACGATGTCGACCTGGCCGAGGTGGCGGTTCGTCTCGGTCACCATGTGCACCAGGATCTGGTGCAGGGAGACCTCGCTGCGCCCGTCACCCCACCACGACACCGTGCCCGGAGCGTCAAGGGGCAGTTCCTCGATCGTGGCATCGGCGAGCTCCCACGAGCGGTGGTAGAGCGCCACCATCTGCTCGTAGGTCTCCTCCGCGGTGGCCCACATGTCGGCGTTCGGCTCGGAGTCCTCGGCGAACCACGGCAGCGGCACCCCGCTCGGCCGACCGAACACGTCGGTGAAATAGCCCAGCTCCACACTGGCCACATGCTTCAGCACTCCGAGCAGGTTCGTGCCGGTGGGCGTGAGGGGCCGCCGCAGGTCGTAGTCGGACAGGCCCTCGAGCTTCCACAGCAGAGCGTGGCGCGCTGCGTTGAGGTAGTTGTGCAGGGTGGTCTTCGGGTCGGGTGCCGGCATGGCCCCCAGCCTGTCAGACGGAGCGACCGGAGAGCGCCGCGGCGACGGCAAGGTCTTGCCATGCCTCGCCGACGCTCTTGAACACCCACGGGCCGTTGGCGCGTACGTGAGCGGTGCCGCGCACGACTTCGCCGAGCGTCGCCACTGGAACCGCACGGCCGAGGTCGCGGGCGGCGAGCACCACGTCGCCTGCGGTGAGGGCGGCGGACGCCCCATCGCCCATCACCCAGGCGCGGCCGACCACGCCGGCAGGCACCTCGCGGTGATCGGGTGTGTGCGCGCCGATTGCGATGACGATCGCGTCATCACCTACGTCCTCGGCGGCGAAGAGCGGCTCGGCGGCGGAGGTGCAGCAGATGATCAACCCGGCACCGCGAACGTCGGCGGCGTTCCCCGCGCGCACGGTCAGCGACGCGCATCCGGTGGCTGAATTGCCAGCCGCCACTGCGGAGTTGGCCGGCGTACGCCCGACCATCGCACACTCCTCGGCGAGGCCGAGGCGGTCGATCGCGAGCACGTGCTCGGCAGCCTGCGGCCCCGTTCCGAACACGACGGCGCGGCCCACACGAGACAGGTCACGCGCCTGCATCACCGTGAGCAGGCCAGTCATCGACATCGCCGTGGTGCGGGTCACCGTCAGCCGCGCCGCGTCGCCCTGCCACACGGGCGTGAGGGTGGCCGCGTCCATCAGCACGTACACGCCCTGCACACGGGGCAGGCCGAGCGCACCGTTCGCGGGCGCAACCGCCACCAGCTTCGTGCCCACATGGCGGGCGTCGGCCGCGGGCATCAGCAACAGCTCGCCCGCCGCGACCGGGAACGACATGCGCGGCACGGCGCTGAGGTCGGCCCCGGAAGCCAGGGCACCGCGCAACGCCGCGATCGCCGCCTGGAGTTCACGCCCGTCGTCCCGCGTCATGTCGGCGACGCTACCGGCCCCCGTTACCGTGGCCGCGTGACGAACCAGCGGGCCACCAAGGTACGGCGGGCGCACCGCAGCACCTGGCTGACCCGCAACCTGGTGATACTCACCCTGGTCTCGCTCACGCAGGATGCCGCGAGCGAGCTGCTCTACCCGCTCCTGCCGGTGCTGCTGACGGGGGTGCTCGCCGCCCCGCCGGTGGTGCTCGGCGTCACCGAGGCACTCGCCGATGCAACCGCCGGCGTCACTCGCTACTTCGCCGGCCGCTGGTCGGATCGCCGCGGTCGCAAGCGTTTCATCGGTGCCGGCTACGGGTTGGCCGCAGCAGGCAAGGTGATCGTCGCCGCGGCGATGGCGTGGCCGTTGGTGCTGCTCGGTCGAGTGGTCGACCGTTTCGGCAAGGGGGTGCGCTCGGCGCCGCGTGACGCGTTGATCGCCGAGTCGGTACCGCGCGAGGCGCTCGGCCGGGCGTTCGGCTTCCACCGCTCGGGCGACAGCCTCGGCGCGGTCATCGGTCCGCTGCTCGGCTTGTGGGCGTTGGCCGCGATGAACGGCGATGTGCACGCCGCGCTGTGGTGGGCGGTGGTACCGGCCACCTTGTCGGCATTGCTCGTGGTCTTCGTGCGCGAGCCGGCCAGCGACCGGTCGGCGAAGAGTGCGCCGGTGGCCGCCGCAGCGTCGCCAGCGGCCGCCGGTCGGGCCGAACTGCCACGCCGCTACTGGATGGTGACGGCGGTGCTCGTCACGATCGCGCTCGTGAACTTCTCGGACACGCTGTTGCTGCTGCGCGTGATCGAGCTCGGCTACTCCACCACGCAGGTCGTGCTCGCCTATGTGCTCTTCAACACGGTGTACACGCTGTGCTCGTACCCCGCCGGCACGCTGACCGATCGCTGGCCTCGCCCAGTGGTGTATGCCGTCGGCCTCGCCGCGTTCGGCGTCGGTTACCTCGGGCTCGGGCTCACGCACCACGGCGCGACCATGTACGTGCTTGTCGCGGTCTACGGCCTGTTCCCCGCGTTCACCGATGGCGTTGGCAAGGCCTGGATCGCCTCGCTCGTGCCCCGCGAACACCTCGGCCAGGCACAGGGCACGTTCCAGGCGCTCAACAGTGGTGCGGTGCTGGTGGCGGGTGTGTGGGCGGGTGTGCTGTGGCGCACGGGCAGCGGTCGTGGCACGGCGCCGCTCGTGGTGGCGGGCGCGGTTGGCTTCGTCGCCGCGATGGCGATGGTGCTGATCGCAATCCGTCAGCGCTCGGCGGCCGCCGGGTAGGTGCGGCGCAGGCGCTGCGCGACATACACCAGCCCGACGAGCACGGGCACCTCGATGAGTGGGCCGACCACGCCCGCGAGCGCCTGACCCGACTGCACGCCGAACACACCGATGGAGACGGCGATCGCCAGCTCGAAGTTGTTGCCCGCGGCCGTGAACGCGAGTGATGTAGTGCGGTCGTAGGGGAGCTTTAGCCTGCGACCGAGCCAGAACGTGCCGAACCACATGATCGCGAAGTAAGCGAGCAGGGGGAGCGCGATGCGAGCGACGTCGAGCGGGCGGTTGGTGATCTGGCGGCCCTGGAGGGCGAACAGCACGACGATCGTGAAGAGCAATCCGTAGAGCGCCACCGGCCCGATCCGCGGAAGAAAGCGTTGCTCGTACCACTCGCTGCCTTTGCGCCGCTCGCCGAACGTGCGCGTGAGGAAGCCGGCCAGTAGCGGGACGCCAAGGAAGATGAGCACCGACTTGGCGATGCCCCACACGGTGACGCTGACGCCGTTGCTGTCGAGGCCCAACCACCCGGGCAGCACCTCCAGGTAGAACCAGCCGAGCAGGGAGTAGGCGACGATCTGGAACAGCGAGTTGATCGCCACCAGCACTGCCGCGAGTTCGCGGTTGCCGTCGGCGAGGTCGTTCCACACGAGCACCATCGCGATGCATCGTGCGAGCCCGACGATGATGAGGCCGGTGCGGTAATCGGGTTGATCCGGCAGCAATGCCCACGCAAGCGCGAACATCACTGCCGGACCGACCAGCCAGTTGAGGATCAGCGAGGCCACCAGCGTCCGCCGGTCGGCCACGACGCTTCCGATCGAGCGGTACTGCACCTTCGCGAGCACGGGGTACATCATCAGTAGCAGGCCGATCGCGATCGGCAGCGACACCGTGTCGAGCTTCACCCGGTCGAGCGTGTCGTCGAGCCCGGTGAACACCCTGCCGAGTCCGATGCCGAGCGCCATCGCGGCCCCGATCCAGACCGGTAAGAAGCGGTCGAGCGTGGAGAGGCGGTGCGCTGGCGTCTCGGTCGTCACGTCAGCAGCATGCTTGCTTCGCGGCCATCGCCCGCGCTTCGGCGGCGGCCGGTGTGCAGCAGGCAGACCCGTCGTCGGCGACCACCTTCTCCATCGAGGGGGCGTCGGCGAGCACGGTGTACACCTCCCACGGCTCGGCGTCGGGGCCATGCACCCACACCTTGTTCTGTAGCGCATAGCAGCAACTGGTCTGCTCCTCCACGGTGGTGGCCAGGCCCTCGCCCTGCAGGCGGGCGATCGCCGCGCCCACGTCGTCGGCGCTCATCACCTCGACGCCGAGGTGGTTGAGCGAGCCAGGGACACCGTTGCCCTGGATGAGTACCAGCTTGAGCGGCGGTTCGGCGATGGCGAAGTTGGCGTAGCCGTCGCGCACCTTGGCAGGCGCGGTGGCGAACAGCTTGCTGTAGAACTCGATCGCGCTGTCGAGGTCGGAGACGTTGAGTGCGAGTTGAACTCGTGACATCGGGGGATCCCTTCGGTTAGATTGACGTTTGTCGATGTTCGCATCCTACTCATTCATCGACGATTGTCAATACAGGAGACGAACAGAGATGGCCGCCCGCACCGCGAAGCTCGACCCAACTCCCGAGTGCTGCTCCGCAGTGGGCAGTGTCGCCTTCGACGAGCGCGACGCCGCGGAGTTGGCCAAAGGGTTCGCCGCGCTCGCCGATCCGGTTCGTCTCCACCTGCTCTCGCTCATCAGCTCCTCGGGCGCGGACGGCGCGTGTGTCTGTGACCTCGTCGGCCCGGTCGGCCGGTCGCAGCCCACTGTCAGTCACCACCTCAAGGTGCTGCGCGATGCCGGCCTGGTGAGCGCCGAGCGGCGTGGCACCTGGGCCTGGTACCACGCCGACGGGTCAAGCATCGCGCGGTTGCAGAACTCCCTCGGCTGACCGACGCGGTTCTTTGCCGAACGCGCAGGCCTCGCGCTGGGCGACGCCAAGCGCTTCCGCCGAGTAGCGCCGCCGGCCAGGACTACCCGTGATCTTCTTCGCCGATCGTTGACCATTAGCGCGCGCTAAGTCACTGAAAAGAGCACTCCTTCAGAACTCCTCATGCCAGGGCGAAACCCTCTTGGGTCGTCACAACAGCGGATCGGCCAACAGGAGTTCAAACCCTGGGCCGATGCCCGAGGTGCCTACGAAGGAGGAGAGTCATGAAGGTTTCAAGGAGCAAGCGGAGCCGCCTCGGGGCGCTCGGGTTCGCCGCCGTAGTGATCACCGCTGGGTCGGCATACGCCGCCAGCAACACCGTTGCCGACCGCAACGCCGGCCAGGGTACGGGTACGGTCGTCGGCTTCACGGTCACCAACATCGGCTACGTCGCTGACGACGACTACGTCGCAGCGGTGACGTTCAACATCGTCCGCGACCTGAACACGACCACGGTCGATTCGAGCAATGCCGCGGTCTCGGTCAGCCTTGACGGCGTGGCGTACTACCCATGCAGCGTGGCCGGCGGCGCGGCGTCCTGCACCGTGACGGACAACATCTCGTTCGAGGACGTGACCTCGGTCGGCGTTCTCGCCTACGACCTCCAAGACACCGGATCCTGACCCGAACAGACGAGGCAGCGGGGACTCATGCCCCCGCTGCCTTCTCCTGTGGGGATCGCGAAGACAGAACGGGGAGTCGGGACATGAACGCAACAATCCGCCGAGTGGTGCAGGTCGCCCTGGTGTTCTTCATCTTGTTCGCGTTCGCCCCCACCAGTGCGGGGGGCGCCGCCAGCTATTTGACTGTCTCGGGCAACTCGATGTTGCCCACCTTCCACAGTGGCGACACGGTCATGCTCGCTCGCCGCAGTCACTACGAAGTCGGTGAGATCATCGCTTACCGCTCGAAGGAATTGGGCGGAACGGTCGTGATCCACCGCATCATCGATCTCGCCCCCGACGATCGGTACGTGACCAAGGGCGACAACAACGGATTCATCGACGGTTACCACCCGTCGAGCGCCGACATCCTCGGCGAGCAGGTGTTGCGTCTGCCCAACACGACAAGCTGGTCGAAGCCGTTCACCAACCCGATCGTCGTTGCTCTGGCCGGCCTTTTGGTAGCCGGCCTGCTGTACACGGGTCGTAAGCCTGGTGGAGCGAGGCACCACCAGCGCGCTGCGAGAGGACGGTAGTCATGAACACCAGCGTGGAACGTTCGGCCCGCCATCGCATGCGCCCCATCCGGCCGATGGCGTGGTGGCCCGCTCTCGCGATCGTCGCCGCTGGCGTCACCGGGTATGTGTGGCTGCGGCCCGTCGAGCACGACGTGACGGTGGCCAAGTCCTTCACCGCCACCTACGACTTCGATTACTCGGCAGACGCCCCGAGCGCGACCGGCGTCTACGCGGACGGAAGCCTCTCCTTCGGCGACCCGGTGTTCCTCAGTGTCGTCGATGTCGTCGATGTCGTGGTCGACTTCGGCCTCGAGGGCGCAGATGCACAACTCACCGATGGTGCGCTCACCACGAAGGTCGTCGTGGCCTCGGATTCTGGTTGGTCGCGGGTGCTCTACGTGCGTGCCGACGTGCCGTTCACCGGCAACGAGGCGTCCGCATCCGTGGAAGTGGACTTCGGGTTCGCCAGCCGCTCCGCGAAGGCGCTTGCCCGCAGCTCGGGGATCGAGGGCCGCGTCACGGTCACCGTCCTCGCCCGCGTCGGCGGTGTGGTCACCGTGCCCGGTCGCGTGGAGGGTGGCAACCAACGCACGAGCGTCACCGCCGCCAGCCTGGTCTTCGACCTCGACGAGAACTCCGCACGCCTCCACGGCTATCAGGCGCCATCCCCCGAGAACCAACTCGACGAGACCCCATCGGGAACCGCCGCCGCCACCTCCGTCAGCACCGGACCCGCGACGCAATCAGTTGCTGATGTGGCCAATACCGTCCTCAACCGGCCGACGACGCTCTCGATCTTCAAGTGGGACGCCGAAATCGAGCAGCTGCGACGGGTCGGCATCGTCCTGACGGCGACCTTCTTGCTCGTCGCCCTCTTCAACGCACTGCTGTTGTGGCGCGCCGGGCGTCGCAGCGAGGTGGAGTACCTCGACCTCCGCCACGGCACCAGGATCTTCCCGCTGCTCGACGCTCCGGCGACGGTACGCGCCGAGGCGGTCTGGGTCGGGTCGTTCGAGACGTTGGTCGCCATCGCCGAGAACGCCGAGGTCGACATCCTCCACCGGCTGGGCAGCATCAACGACTCCTACTACGTCTTCGACGGGCCGCGAGTGTTCGGCTACGCCGCGAAGCGCTCACGTGTCAGCCGCCCCGGTGTGACCGACGAGTCCGAGTACTCGGAGGAAGGGACCGAGTCGTGAGCCCGCGACACGCCCACCGCCGACGCAGTCGTCGCGCGTTCTCCGCTCGCGTCGCCGCGATCGGGATCCTGCTGTGCGGCGCAACGCTGGTGGCGGCCCGGGCTGCCAGCAACACGATCGACGGCAGCAACCTGGACCACATCACCAACCTGCCCGGACCTCCCCCGCAGACCACCGCAACCCCGTCGTCGCCGGTGGTGACCGATGCGCCCTCCACCACGCCATCGTCGGCGAGCGATCCCTCCGTGTCGCCCCCCTCCAGCGACCTCGTCCAGCCTCCGAGCGATCCGGCCCCCACCAGCACCGGCTGACTTCACCCCCGTTCTCAGTCGGTGCGGGGGCCGAGATCCTCGGCGGCTTGGCGCACCTGCCAGTCGCGATCCTCACGCGCTACCGCCAGCGCGGCGTTGACCTCGGGCCCCTCGAACGGCGCCAGCGCGAGCACGGCCCGGCGGCGCACGGCTGGCTTGTCGGCGCAGCCGGCGAGGATCGCGGGCAGCCCGAGCGGGTCGCCGATCGCCCCCAGCGCGGCAACCGCGGCCTCGCGCACGAGCGCGTCGGCCGCATCGATGGCGAGCGTGCAGAGGCGGGTGAGGACGGCGTCGGGCACCTGCTCGTGCTCGCCGGCGGCCCATGCGGCCGTTTCCACCACTGTGTCGTCAGTGTCGGCGAGCGCCGCCAGCAGGTCGGTGCCGGGCCGCGTCGCGGCCACACGGACGGCTCGGCGGCGGACCGCGGCCACTGGGTCGGCGAGTGCGGCGGTCAACTCCTGGGCCGTGAGCCGGCCCATGCGATCGAGCGCGCCGAGGGCGATCTCTCGTGCGACGGGGTCGGGGTCGGCCAACGCGGCCCGTGCCGTCGCCGAGTCACCGCTGTGCCCTGCTGCGGCGAGGTCGCGCCATTCTGGGTTGGGGTGGGCCGGGTTCATTTGCGGAGCATGCCCGACAGCGTGATGACGAGCCAGGCGAAGCCGACGCCAATGATCGTGGCCATTGCTGCCCCGATCCAGATCGCGAGCCCGAAGCCGGCGAGGGCCGACCACACCTTCTTCAGCCACGGCGTGGGCCGCTCCAGCGGCGTGTGCAGTTCGGCGACGGCGCCCCCGTCGTCGAGGCGCTCGGGGTGACGGGTGTGGGTGGGGTCGACCGCGGCACGCGCCGGTGGGCGCCACGCCGTGGCGATGAGGGCCACGATGGCCAGGCTGGCGATCATCGCCGCCGCGACGGTCAGTCGGGTGATGTCCACGTCGTGGCGATCGTACCGGAGGTGGTCTCCCATGGCGGCGCGCCGTGCGCGCCCGCAACGGTGTGCGCTTCTGGCAGGCTGGCCGGGTGACAGATCCGCACTCGGAACCCGTCGACGTGGCCGCCCCCGTCGCCCAGCCCACGCCCGCAGCAACGGCGCCGGTGCCCACTGTTCGCCTGCGGCGGCCGTCGCCAGGCCACCGCTGGTGGGCAGCGCCACTTGCCACCGCCGGCCTGCTCGTGGCGCTCGCGCCCATCGTCGTCAGCTTCCTGCCGAGCACCCTGCTCATCGACAAGCACCGCTGCGCCGAGTTCTCCGAGAACGACGAGGACGGAAACGGCACGCTTGACGACTGCCTCACCAGGGTCACCCAGGCGGTGCAGTACGCGCTCGTGCCGTCCTCGGCCGAGCCGGTGAAGCCGCGGCTCCAGGTCACCGGCGCCACGACCTACGACAGTGCCGGGCAGGTCTACTTCGTGACGATCGTCGAGCCGGCGATCAGCGTGCTCGACTGGTGGGTGATCAAGGACAACCCGGCCTCGCGACTGCTGAGCCGGGAGGACAAGTACGGCAGCCAGACGCCGCAGCAGGCGGTGCAGGCGGGCCAACAGCAGATGCACAGCGCCAAGCAGGACGCCATGTACATCGCGCTGAAGATCGCCGGCTACCCGGTGGAGCTGAAGGAGGGTGAGGTCATCGTCCGCCAGATGTTGTGTGTCGAGGCCAACGCCGCCGGCACCGAGTGCCTGGAGTTCAGTCCTGCGGACGAACTGCTCGACCCCAACGATGTGATCACGGCCGTCAACGGCGAGCCAGTGCACATCGTCAGCGACCTCGGCGCCATCCTTGCCGGCATTGCCCCCGGCGAGAAGATCTCGATCGACTTCACCCGCGACGGTGTGACCATGTCGGGCGAGATCGAGACGATCATGGCGCCGAACGAGGACCAGCCGCGCACGATCATCGGTTTCCGCCCGGTCGACACCACTACCGTCGAGTTGCCTTCGGGCATCGACATCAACATCGATACCGAGTCGATCGGTGGGCCTTCCGCAGGCCTCGCATTCACGTTGACGCTCATCGACGCACTCACGCCGGGCGACCTGATGGGTGGCCAGCGGGTGGCGGTCACCGGCACCATCGATCTCGATGGCAATGTCGGCGCGATCGGCGGGCTCAACTCGAAGGCCTCGGCGGTGAAGCAGGTCGGGGTGAAGTACTTCCTCGTCCCGGTGAGCCAGGGCGAGGACGGCCTCGACGGCATCGCTCAGGCCCGCAAGGTGGTCGGTGACGACGTGGAGATCATCCCGGTGGCCAATGTGCAAGAGGCGCTGGCGGCGCTCGCCCGCATCGGTGGCGACCCGGTCGAGGCGCCCACCACCACAACGACGTGACATGACCACTTTTCGCCGGTCCTGACACCTACGATTTGGCCCAATGGCCATTTCGTTCTCCCGCCCCGACCCGTCGTCGCCGGCGTCCGTCTCCGCGGCGAACTTCACGATGGCGCGCCGCGGGTTCGAATCCGAGGAGGTCCGCGAGTTCCTGCGCATGGTGGCCGCAGAGCTGGCCCGCCTGCAAGAGCGCGAGAAGTTCCTCGAGCGCGAACTGCGCTCGGCCCAGCGCCAGGGACCCAGCCCGGCGGTCGCGCTCGACGAGGACGTCGTCACCCGCCTGCTCGGTGAGGAGGCGGCGCGCATCCTCACCACGTCGCGGGAGGCCGCGGCGCAGATCAAGTCCCGCGCCGAGGAGGGCGCGTCGCGCCTGTTGCGCGAGGCCACCGACGAGGCTCAGCGCGTGCGCGAGGAAGCCGAGATCGAGGCCGCCCGCCGGCGCCAGGACACCGCCTCGGACACCGAGGCCGAGCTGCAGATGGCCAAGCAGCAGGGTCGCGAAATGGTCAACGAAGCTCGCGCCTACCGCGAACGTGTGCTCGGTGAACTCGCCCGTCGCCGCGAACTCGCCCGCCAGCAGATCGAGTCGCTCGTGCATGGCCGCGACCGGCTGTTGCAGGCCTTCGAGCGGGCGCGTATCGCCGCGGTCGATGTGATGGCCGAGCTGACCCCGCTCACCGAGCCGCAGGAGTACGTCAACCTCGCGCCCACCACCGGCCCGGTGCCGCTCGTCGTGCCTGTCTCCGAGCTGCCTCCCACTCGGCCGTCGCGCCCGCTCGTCGCCGCCGAAGAGCCGGTCGCCGAAGAGCCTGTCGCCGAAGAGGCGCCGGCCGTCGCCAATGAGCCTGTCGCCGAAGAGCCCGTCGCCGAGGTGCCCGTCGCCGAAGAGCCGGCGGCTGTCGAGGGGCCCGGTCCGGCAGTGCCGGAGATGCGGCCCGCCCCTCGGTCGCGGCGCGAGACGGTCGTGTCGATGCCCGAGCCCGCTGCTGGCGACGACAAGGCAGTCGCGGACACGGGCCGGATGGCTCCGGTCGTGTCGTTGTTCGCCGGCGAGGTCGACGTGCCCGCCCGCACGCAACCGCCTGCTCCGCCTTCGGCCCCGCCGCGTGTCGAACCCGAGTCCGAGGCGCAGCCCGAGACGCAGCCCGAGACGGAGCCCGAGGCGGCGCCGGAGGCGCGCGGCACCGTCGACGACCTGTTCGCCCGATTGCGCGCCGCCCGCGCCGGCGCCGTTGCCGAACGCGCTCGCGCCGAGCACCCCGCTGCTCCGGAGGCGCCCGAGGTCGTCAAGGTCGTCAAGGTCGTCAAGGTCGCCGAGGTCGTCAAGATCACCGAGGTCGCCGAGGCGCCCGCCGCTCCCGACTCGGTGTTCCGCGCCTCGGCCGCGGCCCCAGCCGCCGCGGCCGACGATCTCGACGGCCACGGCGACGAATCGCCCTTCTCCCGCCGCGATGCGGAGCTCACGCCGCTCATCGTGGTGGCCGCCCGCAAGCTGAAGCGGCTGCTCGCCGATGAGCAGAACGATGTGCTGCTCGCCCTGCGGCGCAAGGCACCGGTGACCAACCTCGACACCCTGCTCCCTGCGGCAGCTGAGCATGCTGCCCGCTATGGCCAGGCGATCCGCGATGAACTCGTGCACGCGGCACTCGCCGGCGCGGCGAGCCTCGACGACGGCGCGGCGGTCGATCACCGGCGCGCAATTGACAGCCTCGATGTCATGCGACCGGCGTTGGAGCTGCTGTCCACGACGGTCGTGGAGGCCCTGCGGGATCGGCTCGATCGGGCTATCACCACCGCTGCCGGCGACAACTCCGAACTCGCCGAGGCGGCGCGCTCGGTGTACCGCGAGTGGAAGACGCAGCGCATCGACGAACACCTCGACGATGTTCTGCGCACGGCATTTGGTCGGGGCGCATACGTCGTGCTCGCGCCGGGTGCGCCGGTGTGCTGGACGGTCGATCCCCACGGGCCGCCGTGCCCCGACGCGGAGGACAACACCCTCGGGGGCGTGGTCAAGGCGGGCGACCCGTTCCCCACCGATCATGTGTGCGCTCCGGCGCACGAGGGTTGCCGCTGCATGCTGCAGCGAGCACCGCTGTAGCCTTCGCCGCGTGCGGAACCCTTCCGATCTCCCCCGCCAGCCGAGCGCTCCCCGTCAGCGCCGGGTCAGCGACCGCGGCCGCGTGCTGCTGATCATCGCCGCGCTGGTCATCATCATCGGGCTGGTCACCGCCCGCTTCCTGGCCGGCTTCTATGTCGACTACCTGTGGTACGGCTCGGTGCACCGCACTGACGTCTTCTGGGGGATGCTCGGTGCGAAGGCCACCCTGTTCGCCATGTTCGCGGGCACGTTCATCGTGCTCGCCGTGCTCAACCTGGTGATCGCCGACCGGCTCGCGCCCACGACGTTCGCGGCCAACGTGCACCCCGTGGTCGAGCGTTTCCACGAGTTCTTCGGCAAGCGCCTGCGTCTGTTCCGCTTCGCGCTCGCGATCGCCATCGGGCTGCTCGCTGCTCTGCCCTCGATGGGCCGTTGGCAGGACTGGCTGATGTTCCAGAACAGCAAGTCGTTCGGCATCAACGACCCCCACTTCGGCAACGACGTCGGCTTCTACCTGTTCAAGCTGCCCTTCGTCACGTTCGTGATCGACTGGCTGTTCATCGCCGTGTTGATTGTCACGGTGCTGGTGGTGTTCACCCACGTCCTCTCCGGTGGGATCGTGTTCCAGCCGTCACGGCCCAAGGTGCGCCGTGCCACAAAGGCCCATGTCGCCCTCCTGCTCGCCGTGCTTGCTGTGCTGAAGGCAGCCGACTACTGGGTCACTCGCTACGAGCTCACGACGGCCAGCCGCGGCGCGGTGCGTGGTATCACGTACGCCGTCGATAACGCACAGCTCCCCGCCGTGCTACTGCTGGCGATGATCGCTGTGGCGACGGCGGCCCTGTTCGTCAGCGTTCTGAAGACCGACCGCTGGCGCCCGGCCGTGATCGCCTCGGCACTGTGGGCCGTCGTCGCTCTGATCGGTGGGGTGATTTACCCGGCCGCGGTCCAGTCGCTGGTGGTCAATCCGAACCAGAAGGACAAAGAGGCGAAGTACATCGGCTACAACATCGAGGCCACTCGCCATGCGCTTGGTATCGACAATGTGACCACGCAGCCGATCGTGTTCGGCGACCTCACTCGCTCTGAGCTGCAAACGAACGTCGCCGCCCTGCAGGACGTGCGGCTGCTGAAGCCGGTGGAGAGCATTCGCACCCGATTCCAGACCGACGAGCCGCGTCCCGGCACGAAGGTCACCGACGTCGACCCTGATCGCTACCTCATCGACGGCGTCGAGCGCCAGGTCATCGTCGGCGCGCGCGAACTCGACCTCAGCCAGGTCGGCAACAAGTCGTGGCAGGGCACCCACCTCATCAACACCCACGGCTGCGGCCTGGTGGTGTCGCCCGCGGGGCAGATCGACTCCAGCCGCAAGCCTGCTTACGACGACGCGATCGCGGGTATCACCCGCCCGGAGCTCTACTTCGGCACGTCGATGAGCGGCTATGCCGTGCTCGACACCACGGTCGATGAGACCGCGTGCGATGGCCAGGAGGTGGCCGCGTATTCGGGCACCGGTGGGGTGCAGCTGGATTCCACGCTGCGCCGCTTCGCGTTCGCGCTGTCGGAGTTCGACTACAACCTGCTCGGCAGCAGCGCGATCGACGACGGTTCTCGGTTCGTGTCCGTGCGCAGTGTCGCCGATCGCGTCAAGAAGATCGCCCCATTCCTGTCGCTCGACGGCGACCCGTACCCGGTGGCCGTCGGCGGCCGGATCCTGTGGGTCATCGACGGGTACACCACGAGCAACCGCTACCCGTACGGCGAAAACGCCGACCTCAATCAGCTCGGTGACGGCAGCGGCCTCAACCACCCGTTCAACTATGTGCGCAACAGTGTGAAGGCGGTCGTCGACGCCTACGACGGCTCGATCGTGCTCTATGCCATTGAGCAACCGCTCTCCGACCCCGTGCTGCAAGTGTGGGAATCGGCGTTCCCTGATCTGTTCACCCCGTTCAGCGAGATGCCTGCCGAGCTGAAGGCGCACCTGCGCTACCCCGAGGAGCTCTTCCGCATCCAGACCGCGGCCTATTCGAAGTACCGCCTCGAAGACCCGGCGACGTTCTTCGATCGTAAGGGTGCGTGGTCGGTGGCGCTCGCGGCTCCCGAACAGTCCACTTCCGCCGTGCCGTCCGATGGCACCACGACGTCCGACACCGTGGCCGGCGACGCGGGGAGCACCCAGTTCGCCGCCGACAGCAAGTCGGCCCGCTTCGAGCCGTACTACACGATGTTCCACGGCGCAGGTGATGAGACAGCGACGTTCCAGCTGTTCCGCCCGTTCCAGCCGTTCAGTACGAGCGACCAGTACAAGAACCTCGTCGCCTACATGACCGCGAGCAGCGACCCCGAGCACTACGGCGAGCTCGTCGCCTACACCGTTCCCGATGGTTCGGCGCAGGACGGGCCGTACATCGTTGGGTCGGCGATGGTGTCGTTCCCCGACGTGTCGAAGTACATCACGGAGAACAACCAGCAAGGATCAACCGTCGAGTTCGGCGACCTGCAAATGCTGCCCGTGGCCGACGGCGTGATCTGGTTCCGCCCGTTGTACGTGGAGTCCAAGTCGTCGGGCCAGCCCCTCATCAACAAGATGGTCGTCAACTACAAGGGCAAGGTGGCGATGGGTGACACCTTCGCCAAGGCGCTCGTGCAGCTGTTCCCCGGGTTCAACGCCACGATCGGCGACGTCACCACGGGCACCGTCACCGACCCGGGTGACGGCACCACCGAGCCGGCACCGGATGCGACGGCGGCCGAGCTGCTGGCCCAGGCCGACAAGTTGTTCGACGAGGCCGAGGCCGCGGTCAAGGAGGGCGACTGGGCCACGTACGGCGAGAAGATCAAGGCCGGGCGGCTGCTGGTGCAGCAGGCGCTCGACTTGCTGGAGCAGCAGACCTGAGGTCGCCGCCGGCGGGGTGCTTCAGGCCTTGCCGCGGCGCACTTGTTCGGCGAGAGCGGCGAGATCCTCGCGGAACGCGATCTCATAGCGCGCCTGCTCGGCCGCCAGCTTGACCTGGCCCGACCTGATTGCGTCGAGCACTTCGTCGCTGACGACACCGCCGGCGGCATCGTTCTGGTGCGCGGCGAGGCCGTCGATGTCGTTGCCGAGCTCGCGGAGCTGGTTGGCCAGCTCGGTGCTCACCGCGGCGAGGCGCTGATCGAGGGTAGCCACCTGCTCGGCCGCGTGGCGGGTGGCGATGTCGCTGGCGCTGATCCGCTCGGCGAGCTGGGCCAACTGAGCGGCGAGGCCGCTCGTGATCGCCGATGCGTCGGCGCCGGCGGGAGCGGACTGCAGTTCGTCGACACGCTGCTGCAGCGCTGCGAGCTGAGCGCCGAGCGCGTCGGCGACTTCGACCTTGGCGGCGAGTGCCTCGAGCCGGGCGAGTAGCTGAGGGTCGGTGCTGGTGACGGGTTCGGGCAGCAAGTCGAGCCGGGCGGAGATGGCGTCGACACGGGCGACGAGGATCGGATCCGTGTGGTGGGGCACCGCCGCGACGGATGCCGCGGTGGTGGCCTTCACTGCGGCGGCCTCCGCCGCGGAGGCGGCCGCAGCCGCAGCCGCGGCCGCGCTTTGCACCTGGCCCTCGAGGTCGTTGATCCGGGCGCGCAGGTCCTCGCTGCCGAGGCGGTTGCTGGCGATGGCGGTGGTGGTGGCGTCGAGGGCCGCGAGACGCGCCTCGACGAGGGCCTTGGCCTGTTCGGTGGCCTCGAGCCGGTTACGGAGATCGGTGAGTTCGGTGCGAAGGGCGACGATCTCGGTCTTGGCGGCCCGGCGCGACCCGGCGCGCGGTGGCGTGAGCGGCAAGGGTGCCGGCTCGGCGTCTGCCGGCTTCTTCTTGAACAGTCCCATTCAGGCTCTCCAACACGCAGAGGATCGGACAGGCGCACGAGGCGCCGTGCGCGAGGGTACCCCGCGGCACCCAGTCGAGGCGGTCCCGGCGGATCAACGCGGGGTGAGGATGACGAGCGGGATCTCCCGCTCGGTGCGCTGCTGGTAGCCGGCGTACCGCTTCTGCGCGCTGGTGACCTGCTGCCACAGCCGAGCCCGTTCGTCGTCGGGTACGACGTTGGCGAGCATCGGCCGCGTCTCGCCGCGCATGGTGACCTCGACCTCGGGGTTGGCCTGCAGGTTGAGGAACCAGGCCGGGTGGTGATCGTCGCCGCCGCGTGATGCGACCACGACCGGGTTGCCGTCGACCTCGATCGGGCAGGTGAGCATCACCGACCGTCGCTCGCCGCTGGTGCGGCCGATGGTGTGCAGTTGCAGGGCCGTCATGCCGCCTGCCTGCCAGCCGAGCCGCCCGCCGGAGACGGCGAGGATCGCGCGGTGGACGCGGTTCATGGTCTTCAGTACGAGATCGCTGGGCATTTACCGTTCCTATCACGTCTCGCGCGGCGCATGGCCCGGGAGACACCCGTACGTCGAGGGGTGCGGCGGCCCACCCGGTAGCGTCGGCGCTCATGTCGGGTCGCTCCGGAGACGGGTTCGTGCGCTGTTCGGACGGGCACGTGCGGTGGGGGGTGTTCGGCGCCGCCGGGGTCGTGTTCGTGCTACGGCCCGCCGGCATGGCGCCGCTGGTGATGCTGCAGAAGCGTTCGGCGTGGGCACACGAGGGTGGCACCTGGAGTTGTGCGGGTGGCGCCATCGACGAGGGCGAGACGCCCTTCGAGGCGGCCGTGCGTGAGGCGAGCGAGGAGGTCGGGGACATCCCCGTGCACCACCGGCTGATCGGCGAGTACGTGTTTGCACCGGCCGCAGACTGGAAGTACACGACAGTGGTGTTGGAGGTGCAGGAGATGTTCGGCGCCTCGGTGAATTTCGAGACCGACGCGGTTGCCTGGATGCCGCTCGACGAGGTGGAACACCGTCCGCTGCACGCCGGCTTCGCCGCCGCCTGGCCCCACCTGCGGGCGCTCATCGACCCCTGACAGTGCCGAGGGTTTCCTCGGCCGGTAGGAAACCCTCGGAGGGGACATGGGTGCGGCGGGTAGCGTTGAACGTTGCGTGAGCAACCACCCGTTCCGACCCCTGCGCCACCGTGCGGTGCGGCTGCTGTGGTTCGCCGCGGTGGTCTCCGATGTGGGCACCTGGGTGCAGCTCATCGTCGTCGGCAGCCTCGTCGCCCACGACACGGGCTCGGCGGTGCAGACCGGCCTCGTTGCGCTCGCCACGTTCATGCCCCAGGGCATCGCCTCCCCGGTCGGTGGCCTGCTCGCCGACCGTTACGACCGACGCAAGGTGTTCGCGATCACGTTGGTGATGCAGGCCGTCGCCACCGGCATCCTCGCGACCGCGCTGGGCTTCGGCGTGCGCGCACCGGGCGTGCTCACCGCGCTGATCCTGCTCTCTGCGGCCGCGGGTGCGCTCGGGCAGCCGAGCTACACCGCGATGCAGCCCGACCTGGTCGAGCCCGAGGAGTTGATGGCGATGATCTCGCTCGTCACCTACTCCTGGAACAGCGGCCGCGTCATCGGGCCGCTGCTCGGAACGGTGCTCGCACTCGCCGTCGGCCCGGCCTGGACGGTCGCGTTCAACGCGGTGTCCTTCCTCGTGCTCGCCACGGCCGTGTCGTTGCTGCGCCGCCCGTTCCGTACCCACGGTGGTAGCGACGGATCGATCGGCGAGCGACTGAAGGGCGGCTGGACGGCATTGTGGGCCACGCCCGGCTGCGCCCACACCGTGAGGGTGTTGATCGTGTTGAACTTCCTGGTCATCCCGTTCATGGGCCTCATCCCGATCTACGCGCGCGCCGAGTTCCACGGCGGAACCGGCCTGGCCGGCTCGATGGCGTCCGCGCAAGGGGTCGGGTCGTTGCTCGGCGGGATGACGATCACGGTGCTGGCCGCGCACTTCCGCCGCTCCAGCCTGCTCGCATCGGTGGTCGTGCTCATGTCGGTGATGCTCGCCCTCTATGGGCTCGCGCCGGACGCTGGCTGGGTGATCGCCGCGTCGGTGGTGCTCGGCGCGGCCTCGTCGGCGACGATCATCTCTTGCGCGACGGTGTTGCAGCGCGACGCCCCGCCCGCCAGCCGTGGCCGTGTGCTGTCGATCTTCCAGGCGTTCGCCGGCGTCACGTACGGCTTCGGCCTGTTGTTCCTCGGCTCGATCGGCGACGTGGCCAACCTGCGGGTCGCGTTCGTCGGTGGCGCGGTGCTCAGCCTGTTCGGCTGCGGCGCCCTGCTGCTGCGCTCGCGCCAGTGGCGCCGGGCGATCGACGGTCCGTTCGCCGTGGGCGACATCGCCCTGGCGACGGCGTGACCCTCAGCCGATCGGGGCCATGCGGGCGGTGAAGTGACGCAGCGCAGGCGGCTCGTCGATGATGCGCAAGCCCTTCAGCTCTCCGGCGCGCGCAGCCACCCACAGCACG
This sequence comes from Ilumatobacteraceae bacterium, assembly GCA_041918155.1. Classification (GTDB taxonomy): domain Bacteria; phylum Actinomycetota; class Acidimicrobiia; order Acidimicrobiales; family Ilumatobacteraceae; genus UBA668. The sequence goes on from JAYRWH010000048.1 coordinate 85,823, forward strand.
ACCTCGATCACATAGTCCATGTGGCTCTGGGTGTAGGTGCGCCGCGGGATGGCGAGGCGCACGAGGTCCATCGCCGCCGGGCGCTCAGTGCCGTCAGGCTGGCGACCGAACATCACGGTGCCGATCTCGCAGCTACGGATGCCACCTTCGCGGTAGAGCGCGGTCGCGAGCGCCTGCCCCGGGTACTGCAGCGGGGGGATGTTGGGCAGCAGCGCCCGCGCGTCGATGTACACCGCGTGGCCGCCGGCGGGCTTCACCACCGGCACGCCGGCCGCGTCGAGCGCATCAGCGAGGTAGGCGGTGCTGCGGATGCGGTAACGCAGGTAGTGCGGGTCGACGACTTCGGTGAGTCCCTGGGCGATGGCCTCCAGATCGCGGCCGGCGAGGCCGCCGTAGGTGGGGAAGCCTTCGGTGAGGATCAGTAGGTTGCGGCACGCGGCGGCGGTCGTGTCGTCGTTCATCGCCAGCCAGCCGCCAATGTTGGCCATACCGTCCTTCTTTGCGCTCATCGTCATCCCGTCGGCGAGGGCCGCCATGTCGCGCACGATGTCCACGATCGGGCGGCCGGCCTGGCCCTCTTCACGCTCGTGGATGAACCAGGCGTTCTCGGCGAAGCGGCAGCCGTCGAGGAACAGGGGCAGGCCGTGACGATCGCACACGGCCCGCACCTCGCGCAGGTTGGCGAGCGACACGGGCTGGCCGCCACCGGAGTTGTTGGTGATGGTGACGAACACCGCAGGAACGTTGCGCGCACCTCGCTCGGCGATGAGCTGCTCGAGCGCGGCGGTGTCCATGTTGCCCTTGAACGGGTGCACCAACTCGGGCCGTTTGCCCTCTGCGATCACGAGATCGATCGCTTCGGCACCGGTGGCCTCGACGTTGGCGCGGGTGGTGTCGAAGTGGGTGTTGTTCGGCACCACCTTGCCCGGCCCGCCGATCACCGAGAAGAGGATCTTCTCGGCGGCGCGGCCCTGGTGGGTGGGGATCACGTGCCGGAAGGGGAACAGGTTCTGCACGGCCTCCAGGAAGCGGTACCACGACGGCGATCCGGCGTAGCTCTCGTCACCATGCTGGATCGCGGCCCACTGGTCACGCGACATCGCGCCGGTGCCTGAGTCCGTGAGCAGGTCGATGAGTACGTGTTCGGCACGTAGGGCGAACAGGTTGTGGCCGGCTTGTTCCAGCCACTGGGTGCGTTGCTCGACGGTGGTGAACACGGCCGGTTCCACCGAGTGGATCCGAAACGGTTCGACGATGGTCTTCCAGCGGTGCATTCCGCCAGTCTTGCCGCGTCGCCGGGTATCAGGCGCCAGCGGGCGGCGCGCACTCCACTTCGAGCTTGGACAGATCGGGCATCAGGATGTCGACGCTCCCTGGCACGAGCACGTTCTTCACGACATCGCGGATGTACTGCGGGTACGACGTCTCCTTGGGATCGGGCGGGACGCCCGACTTCCAGTGCGACGAGTCGATGGCGGGTGGGGTGAGCTGCAGCGAGCGCACGTTGGCGAGGCCGCCGGTCTGGGTGAACTTGTCGACCATCGCCGCCAGGGTGGGCAGCTGGTCGCGCGGGATGTCGGTGTGCACCGCGTCGCCGAACGCGTCGAGCAGGCCCGGGAGCCCGAGCGCGAGGTTCTTCGGTGATGTCGCCGCCGTGACGATCGCTCCGATAACGCAGCGTTGGCGGGCCATGCGCCAGTAGTCGCTGTCGTCGTGGCGGGTGCGGCTGTAGCCGAGGGCCAGGTCGCCGTCGAAGTGGTTCATGCCCACCTCGAAGTACTCGGGCAGCGGCTTGCCGTTGGGGTCGGGGTTCTCGGGGGCTACGACCCGCTTGGGCACGTAGACGTCGATGCCGCCGATCGCGTTGACGACATCGACGAAGCCGGCCATGTCGACGAGCACGTAGTACTGGATCTTGATGCCGAGGAACTGGGCGATGGCCAGCTTGATCGCCTGCGCGCCCGCGTCGTCGCCACCCGTGGTGAAGTGACGGTTGGCCGGCAGGTCGACGAAGGTGTACACCGCGTTGGTGAGGCCGCTGTACTGGTCGAACCCGTCGGGGAAGTACAAGTCGAGCGGGGACCCGGGTGGGAACTCGATCTTGGGCAGATTACGTGGGATGGAGAGGGTGGCTGCGTCGCCCGTTTCAGGGTCGATGGACACCACGATCATCGAGTCGGTGCGCATGCTCCAGCGATCGGCGCCCGAGTCGCCGCCGAGCAGGAGGATGTTGATCCGCCGGTCGCCGGCCCACGCCGGGGCGGTGCTGCCCGTGGAATCTCCGGGGGCAGTGGTGCCGCTGGGTACCGTGGTGCCGCCGTCCAGGCCACCGGCCTCGGCGGTCTGGGCGTTGTTGTTGCCGAACAGTTTCTCGACGAACTGGTCGGTGTCGTACACGTAGCGGGCGGCCTGGGCCAGCGGCACGACGCCGACGATCACGATGACCGCAGTGGCGAAGCCGGAGGCGATCTTCAGCGCAGCGGTGCTGGTGGGCCGAGCGATCCAGGCCGCATCGAGCGCGGTGTAGAGGCGGGTGATCGCGAGGATGGCCAGGCAGGCGAAAATCACCATGAACACCGTGCGGTCGGCGATCAGCGAGACGAGATCGGTGCGGTTGTGGAGCGGGGCGATGATCGCCATCAGCACGAGGCTGGTGGCGAAGTTGATGCCGGTGACCGCCATCGTCTCGCGCCGGAAGCGGGCGTTGATCGACCAGTGCCCGAGGCCCGGCCAGACGACCGACAACAGCACCGCCATCAGGCAGGCGCCGAATCCTCGTCGTGTGCCACCCTCCATCTGCATCCCTTCAGTTTGCCGTACCGAGCGGTAAACGCTACGTCAGCGGGCAGGTGCGGGATGGGGTCAGGCGACCGGCCGGCTGGCGATGAGCACCCGGCGCTCGGCGCGTACGAACAGGTCCCGGCGGTTGGGGGCGCTGTCGGCCAGTTCTTGCAGCGGCGCAACGTCGGCCGCGGGCAGCCGGTCGGCGGCCATCGAGAGGCCGCGGTTGACGTGTTTGGCGATCCACCGGCGGGTGTCGGTGGTCAGCGGCGCCGGGTGGTAGGCGGCGCGGGTGCGCTCGCTGATGTCGGTGAACCCGGCGTCCGCGAGCATCGAGGGCCAGTCGAGCGTCCAGGGATCGAGGCCGAGGCGTTCACGCAGGACCGCGGCTGCGGCAGCTTCCAGCCGGCTCCAGGCCCCTTCGTAGAGCATCGGGTCGTCGGCGGGCAGTACCGCGGGCGGGCCGGCGAACTCGACCATGGCCAGGGTGCCGCCGGCGATGAGGCAGTCGCGCAAGCGGGCCAGCGTGGCGGCGGGATCGGCCACATGGTGCAGCACCATGGATGCCCACACGACGTCGGCCGGCTCGAGATCGGGCAGGTCGCCGTCGAGGTCGGCCTGCACCGTCGCCACCCGGCCGTCGAGGCTCTTTGCCCGTGCTTGCACCCGGGTGAGCAGGGGGGCGGAGGTGTCGAGCGCTGTCACGCGGGCGTTGGGCGCCTGACCGGCCAGGGCGATGGTGGCCACGCCCGGGCCACAGCCGACATCGAGCACATGGCGGACCCGCCGCCACTCGATCCGCGCCGAGAGGTCTTTGGCGATGTCGGCGACGAGGGGCAACACGATGGTCCCGTCGAGTTCCAGCGAGTCGGCCATCGCCTCCCAGTCGAACCCGTCATCGTGCTGATGCCCGTGCTGGTGCGCGTGGTGATGCGAGTGGTGGTTGTTTTCGCCCCCGGTCCCCATGCGATCCACGGTAAACGACACGATCGGCCGGCGCACGTTCCGAATCGATCTTCGGGACCGGCGCGAGAGTACCCCGGCAGCCGGATCGCTGCCGGGGCACTGGTTCCTTGGGAGGCTCAGTCGATGGTGACGCGGACGCTGTTGTCGTCGTCGCTGATGCGCACCTCGATGCGGCTGTCTTCGCCGTGGCCCTTGAACTCGACCCGCACCCGGTCCGAGCGCTGGTCCTTGATCTCGGCAGTGAAGCCGTCGGCAGCGTCGATGGCGTCGATGGTGAACGTGGCGCCGTCCCAGCTGACGGTGATCGAGCCACCGGCCGAGTCATAGGTCTCGGTGAACGGGTCGGGCAGGACGGCGCCGACCGTCGTGCTCGAACTGTGGTGGCCGCTGTCATCGTCGCTGTCGTCGTCGCTGTCGTCGTCGGAGTCGGAGTCGGTGCCGTGGTCGTCGCTGCTGTCGTCCTCCACGCTGTTCGCTGGGCTGTCGTTGCTCGCGTCGGTGCTGTCCACGCTGCTGTCGTCGGTGGCCGTGTCGCTCGTGCTGTCGTGGGTCACGGTGTCGGCCGTGGTGTCCACCGTCGAGTCATCGACCGCCGTGTCGTCGGTGCCCGGCACCGATGCAACGGCGGGTGTCGGGTCGTCGTCGAAGAAGGCGCCCTGGGTTGCCGAGGCCAGGCTGTAGCCGCCGATGGCGACGCCGATGGCGGCGGCGCCGATGATGAGGCCGCGGCGGCCGAAGGCGGGCCGGCCGGTCCGGGGGGAGTTGGTGGTGTCGCTCACGGGGTGCTCCTCGGGTGGGGCGGCCGGGCGGCCGCTGCGTCGGGGAAGTCACGCCACAGCCTCCGGAAAGGTTTGGGTCGTCGTCCGCGTTGTTTCGCGGGCAGCAGGGCGCGACGATGAGTTCGACCAGGAGGTGGGAGATGTCGAACGGCTCATGGCAGCCAGACCCCTACGGCAGGCACCAAATGCGGTGGTGGGACGGCACCCAGTGGACGTCAACGGTGAGCAACAACGGGGTGACCCTCGACGAGAACGCTCCCCAACAGCCGATGCAGCAACCCATGCAGCAACCGATGATGCAGCCGGTGATGCAGCCGGTGATGCAGCAGCCGGGGATGGCCTCGGTGGTGCCGGCGGCTCCGCCAAAGCGCAACAACGCGCTCATCGCGATCATCGCCGTGGTGGTGCTCGCTGCCGCCGGCGTAGGGGTGTACCTGCTCACCAAGGACGATGGTGGTAGCGACAAGGTGAGCTCCGGCACGGCCACGACGACCGCCACGAGCGGATCGGGTGGGACGACGCAGCCCACCACGCACGTCACCTTCTCCAATGGTCACGACAGCCAGACCCCTGAGGGCCAGGTCTATGTCGACGCGATGATGCAGTCCTCCGGTGAGTCGGGCTTCTCCGAGGACGAGGCTCGTTGTGTGGCCGAGGGTGCGGTCGACATCGTCGGCGTGCAGGCGCTGAAGGACGCTGGTGTCACGCCGGACATGGTGGCCAGCGGCAGCGAACTGCTGCCCGACTTCACGCCCACCGAGGCTCAGGCCAACGCGATGCTCGACATGATGTTCGGCTGCGTCGACTTCGGTCAGCTGATGGCCAACGAGATGACGGGCGTGCAACTGCCGACCGAGCAGGTGCAGTGCATCGGTGACGCGCTCGAGACCAATGAGACGTTCCGTGCCTTCATGGTCACGACGATGATCAGCTCGACATCGGACACCGTCAACACCACGGACATCCAGATGGATCTGACCACGGCGATGCTGGAGATCTTCACCACCTGTGGCGTCGACCCCGGGTCGCTCGGCGGCTGACGGCCCGTCAGGAGCCCCAATTTCCGAAGGCGATGCCGAGCAAGGCGAGCAGAAGTAGCCACAGGCAGATGGCCGCGCTCGAACAACAGATGCCGGCGATGGCCATGCCGCGGCCGCGCTTGGGGCCGTTCGGTTGGCACTCCTTCAGCGACATGATGCCGAGCGTGAGGCCGATGATCGCGGTGACGATGCCGAGGATGCTGATGAAGAACGAGCAGATGCCGAGCACCATCGACGCGATGGCCGGCCCGTGGTTTGGTGCCGCGGCGTTGCCGTACGGCTGGTACCCGTACGGCTGGTAGCCCGGAGGCGGCTGGTAGATGGGCGGCGCGGAGGGGTACGGGCCAGTGCTGGGTGGCCGGTAGGCACCCGTCCATTCGCGGCCGTTCCAGTAGCGCTCGCTCTGGCGGTCGGCGGTGGGATACCAGCCCGCCGCTGCCTGTGCCTGCCCACCGCCGAAGTCGCTCATATTCTGATTCTGTCAGCCGCGGCGGCGGCCCGGCTGCACGTGCCCGTACTGCTCGAGCGAGGCGGCCATCGCGAGCGTCATCGTCTCGAGGTCGCGCAGCGGCCGGCCGAGCAGGGCGGTGACCTTGCGGTTGTCGACGTGCTGCGGGTTGCCCAGGTCGTTGACGGCCATCGCGGCAACGGTGTCGAACTTGGCCGCGAGGCGCAGCGCGAAGCCGGGCAGCTTGCCCGTGGGCACGCGGTAGCCCTTGGGGTTGTACTCGCGGGCGAGGACGGCCGCCACCTCGCGTAGCGAGTGGCTGTCGAGTGCGCAGATGAAGCGCTCGCCAGCGGCATCCGGCGCGATCATGGCCGCGAGATGTGCGGCGGCGACATCGCGAACGTCGACGAGCGCGTACGTGAGGTCGGGGCAGGCCGGGAAGTCGCGATCCATCAACTTCTTCACCGACTGGTTGGACGTGCTCATCTCGCTGCCGATCATCGGCCCGAGCACGAGCCCGGGATTGATCGTCGCCAGTTCCAGCGTGCCGGCCTCACCGCTCTCCATGAACGCCCAGGCGGCCCGTTCAGCGATCGTCTTCGAGCGTTCGTAGGTGCCGATGTGCTTGGCGTCGGGGTTCGACCAATCCGCCTCGGTGAACACCCGTCCGCGCCGGTCGACGCCGTACAGCACCGCCGCGATCGACGAGGTCATCACGACGCGGCGCACGCCCGCCGCGGCGCAGGCGCGCAGCACGCGCAGGGCGCCGTCGCGGGCCGGGGCGATCACGTCCTCTGGATCTTTCGGCTCGGCGTCGGGCAGGGGGCTGGCGACATGGCAGACATGGGTGCATCCGGCGACAGCATCGGCCCAGCCGTCGTCGCGGGTGAGGTCGGCGGCCACCAGCTCGAAGCGGTCGAGCGTGGCCGGGTCGGCGAGGTGTGGCGCGAAGTCAGCGCGTAGCCCGGCGAGCGAGGCGGTGCTGCGGGCGGTGCCGCGCACTGCGTGTCCGGCGTCGAGCAGTTGGGTGACGACATGGCGGGCGATGTAGCCGGTCGCGCCGGTGACGAGCACCGTGCCGGTCGTGTTGTCGGGCATGCGCGGCACGCTAGACCGCGCGGGGGTCGTGCCCGGGGGTCAACCCTGGGGCGCGGCACACTCCGTGTCCAACGAGGTGGTGGCGTCCTCGGGCTCGGGGGTAGTGGCGTCGGGTGTGTCCGCCGGGACCGCGGTCGGCGTGAGCACGGCCGTCACGAGGTCGCGGACCTCTTGCGCCTTCCAGCGCGACGACTGGTAGAAGGGCGGGGCGAGGTGCAGGGTGCGCACCGCCGCGTTGCCCCCGCTCTGTTGGAAGCCCTCGATGATCGTGGCGAAATCGCCGAGGCGCGAGCGGGGGATGTCGGTGCTCACGGAGTCGCCGAACGCGCCGAGCAACTGTGGCAGGCCGAACGCGACCGTCATCAGGGTGGCCCTGGACGCAATCGCGTTCAGCACACACCGCTGGCGAGCCATGCGGTAGTAGTCGTTGTCGCCCTTGCGCGAGCGGGCGTAGGTGAGCGCGAGCGTGCCGTCCATGTGCTGGTTGCCGCGCTCGATGTACGCGGGCACCTGGTGTTTGGCGTTGCGCGGGTTGCCGGGGCTGGGAACGCGCTGGCCCACATAGATGTCGATGCCACCGAGCGCGTCGACGACATCGACGAAGCCGGCCATGTCGACGAGCACGTAGTAGTGGATCGGGATGCCGAGCAATTGGGCGATGCCCGACTTGATCGCCTGAGCGCCCGCATCCTCACCGCCGCCGGCGAGATCGCGGTGGCCGTTGACATAGGGATACACCGCGTTGGCGAGATCGATGAAGCCTTTGGGGAAGCGTTTTCCGAGAGGGCTGTCGGGCGGGAACGGCAGGCGGGGCAGGTTGCGCGGCACGGAGATCATCGCCGTGTCGCCCGTAGCCGGGTCGATCGATACCACGACCATCGTGTCCGTGCGCAGGCTCCAGCGGCCGGGTCCCGCATCGCCACCGAGGAGCAGCACGTTGACGCGCCCGTAGCCCTCGAACGCGGTGTTCGGCGGCAAGGTGGTGGAGGTGGCGCTGCTCGACGTGGTGGTGCTGTCGGCCACGGTCGTGAGCGGTGTCGGTTCGGCGGTGACGGCCTCGTGCGCGGCGAACACTTTCTCGATCGTGCGATCGGTGACCCACACATAGTCGGCGGCGATCACCAGCGGGGCGACGCCGGCGGTCACCACCAACAGGGCACTGACGCCGGCCGCCGCCCTCTGCCGGGTGAACACCGGCCGGGCCGCCCACGCCGCATCGACGGCGGTGTGTAGGCGGGTGATGGCGAGCACGGCGATGTCGATGCCAAAGACCACGAACACCTTGCGGTCGGCGATGATGTCGGCGAGGTCGGCGCGGCTGCGCACATGGGCGACGATCACGGCGGCTGACGCCGTGGCCATGCCGTTGAGCACGACTCCGGCCATCACCGCGGAACGCAAGCGGGCCTTCACGACGAGGTGCCCGACGCCGGGCCACAGCACCGAACAGAGCGCGCCGATGACGCAGGCGCCGTAGCCGCTGCGTGTGCCGCCCGCGTCTGGGTTCATCACCCTTCATTGTGGCGCGCCATACCCGGCGCGTACCGGGACCCTCGGGGCAGGGTGGCGCGCCGCCTCAGCGCTCGTAGACGTCAGCGCTTGTAGACGCGGCCGTCCTTCATCACGAACTTCACCTGCTGGGTGAGGGTGATGTCGTCGAGCGGGTTGCCCGGCACGCCGACGATGTCGGCGAGCATGCCCGGCGCGATGCGGCCGAGATCGGGGGCATCGATGAGTTCGGCGCTCACTGTGGTGGCGGCCTGCAGGGCCTGCAGCGGGGTCATCCCGCGCTTCACCAGCACGACGACTTCCTCCGCATTGCGGCCGTGCCAGATCGCCGGCGCGTCGCTGCCGCAGGCGATCTTCACCCCGGCCTTGATCGCGTCGGTGAGCGATTGCCTGGCCTTCGGGAACACCTCGGCGGCCTTGGCCTGCAGCGCCGGCGGGTGCCGCGAGACATCCCAGTTCTCCGTGAGCGCATTGGTGGAAACGAGGAAGGTGCCGGTGTCGACCATCCGCTGGATGGTGGGCGCGGTGATCATGAAGCCGTGCTCGATGCAGTCGATGCCCGCGTCCATGGCGGCATTGACGGCGGTGTCGCCGTGGCAGTGGGTGGCCACCTTGAGGCCGCGGCGGTGCGCCTCATCCGCGATCACGGTCAGTTCCTCGGTGGAGTACTGCTGGGCGCCGGCCGGGCCCGTGGCCGAGATCACGCCACCGGACGCGCAGCACTTGATGAGCTTGGCCCCGTGGCGGATCTGGTAGCGGACGGCGCGGCGCACCTCGTCGACACCGTTGGCGATGCCCTCCTCGACGGACATGGGCATCATGTACGGCGCGACGTTGGCCTGCGCGCTGGGGTCGAGGTGGCCGCCGGTGGGGCAGATCGCATGCCCCGCGGGGATGATGCGCGGGCCGTCGACCCATCCGGCCTCGATCGCCTCGGCGAGGGCCACGTCGAGCATGTATCCGCCGGTCTTCACGAACAGGCCGAGGTTGCGCACGGTGGTGAACCCAGCGAGCAGGGTGCGCTTGGCGTTGACCGTGGCGCGCAGCGTCATCTTCACCGGGTCGACGGTGATCGTGTCGTTGAGGCCGGCGCCCGGGCCGCCGAGCACGAGATCGACCTCCATGTCCATCATCCCGGGGATCAGCGTCAGCTCGGGCAGCTCGATGACCTGATCGGCATCGCCGGCGACGCGCTTGTCGGCGCTCACCGCGGTGATGCGGGTGCCCTCGATGCGGACATAACCGGACTCGATGATCTCGCCGGTGTCGATGTCGAGCACCCCACGGGCGTGCAGCACGGTGACGTTCGGGTCGGGCATGGCAAGTCCTTTCGGGGCGCGACCAGCGACTGTACCGCAGCGGTAATGGCATTCTCGACTGACGCCAACAGGCTTGAACCGCCGACCCTGACGCGCTTCCAGCTGGCCCTTGACGGTCCTTCAGCAGCCGTGCTAAACATCTGTTCAGCACGCGCCAAGGGGAGGCACCGGACGATGACCTTGCAGGAACGACCAGCGTCCAGCACTCGGCTCACCAGTCGCTACCCCGAGCTCGGTGACGGCCCGGTGGACTACGACGATTGCATCGACGCCGACTTCTTCGAGGACGAGAAGGAGGCCGTGTTCCGCCGCTGGTGGCAGTACGTCGGCCGCGTCGAGCGCCTGCCCCGCCCGGGCAGCTACTTCACCCGTGAGCTGCCCGGCCTGGCCTCGATCGTGGTCGCCCGCGACTTGGACGGCAACATCCATGCGTTCCACAACATCTGCGCCCACCGCGGCAACAAGGTGGTGTGGCAAGAGCACCCGGCCGAAGAGGTCGCCGGCTCGTGTCGCGCCTTCCAGTGCAAGTACCACGGTTGGCGCTTCGGGCTCGACGGCACGATCCAGAGCCTCACCTACGAGGATCAGTTCTACATCCCCGATCGCAGCAAGCTGGCCATGCCGAAGGTGCATTGCGACGTGATGGGCGGGTTCATCTTCATCAGCCTCGCCGACAACCCCACGCCCATGCGCGAGTTCCTCGGTGAGCGGGTGTGCGCGATGGAGGCCTACCCGTTCCACCTCATGACGCAGCGCTACGGCTTCAGCACGCCGGTCAACGGCAACTGGAAGCTCGCCGCCGACACGATCTGCGAGTGGTACCACCCGCCGTATGTGCACCAGCGCTTCCTCGGCAGCGACATCGACGCGGCCGAGCAAATGGTGCCACCCGTCGAGGCGTACCACTACGAGCTGTTCGGCCCGCACATGCTCGATTCGGTGCCCGGTCCGCCGCTCATGCGGCCGCGCAAGTCCGGCGCGTTCGCCGAGGGCAAGCGCGACATGATCTGGGTGTACAGGCTGTTCCGCGGTGGCTTGTTCGGCCCCGACGATCCGGCCGACATCGGCCCGCTGCCCGAGTTCCTCAACAAGGGCGGCGTCGACAGCTGGGGCAACGACCAGTTCTGGCTGCTGCCGAACCTGTCGATCCAGATCTGGTCGCGCAGCTTCTACATCACCTACCAGTACCGGCCGGTCGCCGTCGACAAGCATGTCTACGACATCGACCTGTACTTCGTGCCGCCGAAGGACGCGCGTGAGCGCCTCGCCCAGGAGCTCACGGTCAACAGCGTGATCGAGGTGGCGATGCAGGACGTGAACACGGTGGAAGCCACCCACTCGGCGCTGGCGACGCGAGCGCTGCGCGAGTTCCACCTCAGCGATCAGGAGTTGATGATCCGCAACCTCCACCACTCGATGCGCACAGCAGTGGCGGCGTACCGCGCGGAGAAGACCGGGGAGGCGGCTCGATGAGCACCACACTGCCGCCGCAGTTCGCGGCTCTCGAGCCCTGGGTGGCCGACTGGGCCGAGGCGTCGCGCAACGAGCGCTATGCCGTGCGCCTCTCGAAGTCGATGGATGAGATCGGCGCGTTCTACGACGCGATCGCCCCGCACGCCGAGGCGGCGATGGACTACCTCGACGCTCTCGACATCAACGACCTGCCCGACGATGCGACGCGGTTGTTGCACCTGCTCTACTCGATGATCCTCGTCTCGTACGCGGTCAACGTGTTCCACCAGCAGACCGTGCCCGACGCCGGCTCGGCCTTCTTCACCCAGATCGTCGAACCCGCCGTCTGACCACTCCAAACGCAGGAAACCCTCGAAAGGCTAGGGGCAGACGTAGCCGCCGTCGACGGGCAGGGCGACGCCGGTGATGAACGATGAGTCGTCGCTGGCGAGGAACAGCGCCGCGGCCGCGAGCTCGCCGGGAAGGCCCCACCGCTTCATCGGCTGCGGCGGAACGGGCGCGTCGGCGGGCGGCTCGTCGTTGCCGGCCCGGAAGGGCACCATGCCGGTCCAGGTCATGCCGGGGCAGATCGCGTTGACGCGCACGCCCTTGTCGGCGAAGTCGAGCGCGGCGGCCTGGGTCATCGACACGACGGCGCCCTTGGATGCTGCGTACGCCGCGTGGCCCTTCCAACCCACGAGCGCGGCGGCTGAAGCGGTGTTGATCACCGAGCCGCCGCCGTGGCGCAGCATGGCGGCGATGCCGTACTTCATGCCGAGGAACGCGCCCTTCACGTTGACCGCGTAACAGAAGTCGAGCGCCGCCTCGTCCTGCTCGGTGATCGGCATCCGCGTGCCGCTGACGCCGGCGTTGTTGAAGAGCACATCGAGTCGGCCGAAGTGCGCTTCCGCGATGGCGATCATCCGTTGCACGTCGTCGCCGTTGGACACATCGACATGTGCCGCCACAGCGGCGGCGCCGATCATCTCCGCCGTCTCCGCCTCGGCGCTGCTCATGTCGGCGCACACCACCTTGGCACCCTCCTGTGCGAAGAGCACCGCCGCGGCGCGACCCATCCCCGATCCCGCGCCGGTGATGATCGCGACCTTGCCGGCCAGTCGCCCGCTCATGTTGCGTCCGGTTCGTAGCGTTCGAGCAGCTGCTCGACCAGCGCGCGCATCTCGTCTGTGCCGAGGTCCATGCCGATGGTGTGCTCGAGGATCGCCCCCTGAGCGATGTGGTTGAGCAACACCACGGTGGCCAGTGGCGACACGCCGCCCGCGGCCAGCCCGCAGCGCTCGATGTGGTCGCGCAGCAGGTCGAGCTGGGCCTGGCGGAACTGGCTGGCGATGGCCTTCAGTTCGGCGCCGATCTCCTTGCGGTGGTTGGCGAGCGACATGAACTCGAGCACGAGCCCGGTGCGAGCCACCTCGTTGTTGAGCTTCCAGAGCGCGTGCAGCGGACGGTCGGTCGACGTGAGCAAGCGCTGCTGGCGCTCGAGCTGTTCGTCGACCCGCCGGCGCAGCACGGCACGGAACAGATCGTCGAGGGTGGCGAAGTAGTAGTGCACCAACGCCGGCGTGACACCGGCATCCGTGGCGACGCGGCGCGAGCTCACGGACGCGTAGCCGTCGGCGAGGATGATCTGCTCGGTCACGTCGAGGATGCGGGCGCGCGTCTCGGATGTCTCCGTGCCCATTCGCCGCGGCTTGGCCATTGCTCAGCCTCTCGCTTCACCGGCATCGGCGGCGCGCAGTGCTTCCTCGAAGCTGCCCGTCGCCGCGGCGCCCCAGTGGTCGACGTTGACCGCCTCGGTGAGCGGGTGGCGGCGCATCGGTCCGTGCTGGCCACGCGGCCAACCCACGACGGCGTGGCCGGCGAGTACCCAATCGGCCGGCACACCCACCGCTTCGCGCAGCAATGCCTCACCGCCGTACGAGGCCCAACTGGTGAGGCACATGCCCAGGCCCTGGGCACGGGCCGCGAGCAGGAAGTTCTGCAACGCCGGGTAGATCGATCCGCCGAGCAGCAGCTCGGAAGTGCTCGCGAACGTTTGGTAGGTGAACAGCACCGACGTGTACTCGCCGGCGCGGTCGTGCAACTCGTAGGTGGCGCGGTAGGTGCGGGCGCGGCGGCTGTCGTCGGCGGGATCGGGCCGCGACATCTTGTACACCGGCTCGATGAACTCGAGTGCTGTCCTCGCAGCCTGCGCGACGACGGCGCGCTGCTCGGGTGAACGCAGCACGATGAACCGCCACGTCTGTGCATTCGCACCCGAGGGCGCGCGCGTGGCGGCGTAGAAACAGCGGGCGAGGGTCGCGTCGTCGACCGGCTCGTCGGTGAAGCGGCGGATCGAGCGCGCCGTGGAGATGACGTTCCAGAAGTCGTTGCTCGGCTCGCTCATCGCTGTGCCCCTTTCTCAGCCGTTCTCGGCGGCGGCGTGTACGGCCTTGATGATGCCCTGGTAGCCGGTGCACCGGCACAGGTTCCCCGACAGGCCCTCGCGGATCTCCTCGTCGGTGGGGTGCGGGTTGTCGCGCAGGAGCGCGGTGGCCGACACGACGAAGCCGGGGGTGCAGAAACCACACTGCAGGCCGTGGTTGTCGCGAAACGCGGCCTGCATGGCTGACAGCTCGCCGTCCGCGCCGCCGAAGCCCTCGATGGTGGTGACCTCCGCGCCGTCGGCCTGCACGGCGAACACGAGGCACGAGCGTACGGCCTCACCGTCGAGCAGCACCGAGCACGCACCACATGCGCCGTGCTCGCAGCCGAGGTGGGTGCCGGTGAGGCCGAGCGTGTCGCGCACGAAGTCGGCGAGCATCAGGCGCGGCGGCACGACGGCGCGCCGACGTACCCCGTTCACGGTCAGCTCGATCGCAAGATCATCCACGGAGTGCCTCCTCGATGGCGCGGGTCCAGGCTCGGGTGACCACCGTCGCGCCGATGCGCGAGCGGTAACCGGCAGAGCCGTTGTTGTCGGTCGGGATGTTGGTGAGGTCGGCCACGGCGGTGCGACCCAACGTTGCGGCATCCACCGCGGTGGCGGTTGATCCGACCGCTGACTGCTCGGCGGCGGCGGCCCGCAGCGGGGTGGAACCGAGGCCCATCAGCGCGATCGCACAGCGAGTGACGGCGCTGTCCGCGTCGAGCTGTACGGCCACGCAGGCGCCGGCGATAGCGAAGTCGCCATGGCGCCGGGCGATCTCTTCGACCGCGAAGCCGTAGCGCCCCGACCAGATCGGGAAGTGCACGCCGGTGAGCACCTCGTCTTCGGCGAGGGCAGTGGTCCAGACCCCTTCGAAGAAGTCGCCCGCCGGAATCTCGCGACGGCCTGTGGGCGACATCGCCTCGATGCGCGCGTCGAGCGCCAGCGCGACTGCGGGCACTTCCGCCGCCGGGTCGGCGTGGGCGATGGAGCCGCCGATCGTGCCCCGGTTGCGGATCTGGAAGTGACCGACGTGGGGCACGGCGCGGGCCAGCAACGGCACGGCCGCGGCCACCTCGGTGCTGCGTTCGACCGTGGTGTGGGTGGTGCCCGCACCGATCCACAGGCTGTCGCCGCGCCGCTCTATGCCGCGCAGCTCGCCGATGCGGCGCA
>JAYRWH010000049.1:0-37537 GCA_041918155.1 Ilumatobacteraceae bacterium
GAGCGCGGCCCGGTCGAACTGGCCGTACACCAACACCCGGGTGCTGGAGCCCATGCCCACCGCATCGGCCTGTACCGAGCTCATCACGATCTCGGTGCCGCCCAACTGCGCGTCGGGCGCGACCAGCGCGATCGCGTACGTCGCGATCCAGCCAGCGGGCGTGATGAACTCGATCGTGTCGCCGGCGAGTGCCCCGCGCATCGCGGCCGAGGTCGCGCTCATCACGACATTGCCCGCAGCGATCGGACCCGACACGTCGCGGCCCATGACCGAGCCGATCACCTCCAACGGCAACGCCGTGATCGCCATCGGGAAACCCCACCCCTCGCCGGTGGACTGCTGCACCACGGTCGCTCCCCGGCGCACACGACGCAGGCCGAGCTGGAAGCCGCTCCCGTAGCCGGCGGGCGCGCCGATGGCGAGCGCCGAAGCAAGCGCGGCCTGCTTCACCGGCGACGTGAGACCGCCGCGCTGGGTGACCGAGACGACGTCGATCCCGGGGGTACCGAGCGCTACCGCTGGCGCCAGCGCTAGCGCTAGCGCCGAAGCGTTCAGCGGGCCGAGCGCGACCGGGGCGGCAGCCTGGCTGTCGAGCGCCGTCGTCAGCACGCACACGCACGCCAACGACGCGGCGACTCGGATGCGTCGGGACATGCAGGGGCTCCTCTCGTGCGGCCGCCCGCTGGTGGAACGCTACCAGTGGCGATCCGACCACGGGGGGATCCCGACCCGACCGGTCACCCAACACTTGCGGGTTCAGCCCGGCGGGCAGGGGCGCACGACGATGTCGTCAATGACGATCATCCGGAACGCGAGCGCATGGTCGGCACGGGCTTCCTCGGCGCTGACGAAGCGCTGGCTCACCCGCTTGGCCTGGTACTCGCCGCGAGCACCTGCACGCGGCCAAGGACGAACAGCTCGGGGCGCGGCGCACCCCCTGACCTGGGCGCCGCCGACCCCAAATGGACCGGTGAATTACACCTCCCCAGGCACTACCGTGCAGGGACTGTGAGCAGCGACGACACCCTTCATCCGCCCGGTCCCGCCGCTGGCCCCGTGGACGACGCCGACGACGCCCTTTCGGGCAGCGGGCTGGTCGCGGAGAAGGCCAAGCGCCTCGGCAAGATCGACGAACTGCGCACTGCGGGCACGAACCCGTACCCGTACCGCTTCGACCGCACACACACGCTGGCCGAGCTGCGCGCCGTGCACGGCGGGCTCGAGGCCGCGACCGAGACCGACTTCGAGGTCGCCATCGCCGGCCGCGTGATGCTGATGCGCGACTCGGGCAAGCTCGTGTTCGCCACCATGCGCGACCGCGACGGCGAAGTGCAGTTGTTCGTGTCCAAAGCCGTCATCGGCGACGACGCGTTCGAGGCGTTCAAGGGCCTCGACCTCGGCGACTGGGTGGGCGTGCACGGCAGCGTGATGACCACCAAGAAGGGCGAGCTGAGCGTGAAGGTGCAACGCGCCGAGCTGCTCTCCAAGGCCGTGCGCCCGATGCCCGACAAGTGGAAGGGCCTTACCGACACCGACACCCGGTTCCGCCAGCGCTACGCCGATCTCATCGTCAACGAAGAGGCCCGCCGCGCGTTCCGCATCCGCCACGAGATCATCGCCAGCTTCCGGCGCACGCTCCGCGGCCGCAGCTTCATCGAGGTGGAGACGCCGGTGCTGCACGTCGAGGCCGGCGGCGCCCACGCCCGCCCGTTCATCACTCACCACAACACGCTCGACATGCAGCTGTACCTACGCATCGCGCTGGAACTGCACCTGAAGCGGCTCATCGTCGGTGGCATGGAGCGCGTGTTCGAGATCGGGCGCATCTTCCGCAACGAGGGCATCAGCACCCGCCACAACCCCGAATTCACGATGATGGAGCTCTACCAGGCATTCGGCGACTACAGCGAGATGATCGAGATCACCGAGGCGCTCATCACCCAGGCCGCGATCGACGCCACGGGCACCTCGCTCGTCACGATCTACGGCCCCGACGTGGAGATGGAAGTCGATCTCGCGCAGCCCTGGCGGCGGGCACGCATGATCGATCTCGTCGCCGAGGCCACGGGCGTAGAAGTGCACCCGTCGCAGCCGGTCGAGCAGTTGCGCACGCTCGCTGCCGAGCACGGCGTGCAGGTGTCG
The DNA here is from genome assembly GCA_041918155.1 of Ilumatobacteraceae bacterium. GTDB lineage: Bacteria > Actinomycetota > Acidimicrobiia > Acidimicrobiales > Ilumatobacteraceae > UBA668. Next base: position 2,143 of record JAYRWH010000049.1, read on the forward strand.
CCGCGGTGGGGCGCGGGCAAGATCATCGAGGAGCTGTTCGAGGCCACTGCCGAGCACACGCTCATCTCGCCCACGTTCGTGACCGGCCACCCGGTGGAGATCAGCCCGCTCGCTCGGCAGGACCGCAACGACCCGTTCCTCACCGAGCGCTTCGAGCTGTTCGTCGGCGCCCGCGAGCTGGCCAACGGCTACAGCGAGCTGAACGATCCGGTGGAGCAGCGCCTGCGCTTCGAGGACGAGCAGGCCGCCAAGGACGCCGGCGATGCCGAGCGTGGCTCGGTCGACGAGGACTACCTGCGCGCACTGGAGTACGGCCTGCCGCCCACCGGCGGCCTCGGCATCGGGATGGATCGCGTGGCGATGCTGATCGCCGGCGTGCACTCGATCAAGGAAGTCATCCTCTTCCCCACCCTGCGCCCCGAGCAGTTCTGAGGAGCGACCAGGTGGCGGAGCGCGAATACACCGTGCAGGTCGCCGAGTGCGACTCGCAGGGCCTCCTCGCCGACGCAGCCCGTGGGTGGTCGCGTCAGCCTCTGCTGCGCGCGAACCTCAGCGGCCGCTGGGGCCGCAAGAAGCGGTGGGACTACTGGTGCGTGATCACCGACGAGATCGCCGTCTCTCTCGTGTACGCGGATGTCGACTACGCCGGCCTCGCCAGCGTATGGGTGATGGAACACGCCACCGGCGAGCAGGCCACGGCGGGGATGATCGAACCGTTCGCGCGCGGCTTCGCGCTGCCCGAGCAGGTGTGCACCGGCACGGTCGCGCTGCACCACAAGGCGATCAACCTGCGCATCGAGGAGTCGCCGACCGCAACCCGCCTCGTCGTGTCCGCCGTGCAGACCGAGCTCGCCTTCGGTGGCGCCCCCATCGAGGTCGACATCACCGTCGCCAAGCCCGCCGGCCACGAGTCGCTCAACGTGATGATCCCCTGGAGCGCGCGGCAGTTCCAGTTCACGTCGAAGCAGAACACGCGCCCGGCCACAGGCATCGTGCGCGTCGGCGAACGGTCGTGGACGATCGACGCAGGCCACGACGCGTGGAGTGTGCAGGATCTCGGCCGCGGCATATGGCCGTACCGCAACCAATGGAACTGGGGCTCGGCCTCGGGCTACGGCACCGACGGGCGGCTCGTCGGCCTGCAGTTCGGCGGCAAGTGGACCGAGGGCACCGGCGCGACCGAGAACGCGCTGTGCATCGACGGGCGCTTGACCAAGATCTCCGAGGAACTGGAGTGGACGTACTCGTGGGCCAACCCGAAGGAGCCCTGGCGGGTGCGCACACCGGACTCGAACCAGGTGGACGTGACGCTCACACCCACGTTCGACCGCTACGACTGCACCGACCTGAAGGTGCTGAAGATGGAAGTGCACCAGTGCTTCGGCACCTGGAGCGGCCGCGTCGTCGGCGACGACGGCGTCGCGGTGCAGATCGACGGCATCCGCGGCTTCGCCGAGGAGGCCCGCAACCGATGGTGAGCATTCACCCCGACCACGATGGAGAACGACGATGACCGCTGCTTGGGGCCGAGGCCTGGCCACGCTCACCGAGGACGGCACGGTGCTCGACACCTGGTTCCGCGAGTGCGGGCTGGGCGACGAGCCGATGCCCGAGTTCTTCGAGGTGTACGGCACCGCGGAGCGCAAGGACGAGGTGCGCGGCGTCAGCGTGCGCGCCGTGCAGCTGCACATCGACACCGACGACAAGCCGGCCGACGCCACCGACGTGTACCTGCGCCTGCACCTGCTGTCGCATCGCCACATGCAGCCGCGCACGATCAACCTCGACGGCCAGTTCGGACTGCTCACGAACGTGGCCTGGACCAACCTCGGCCCGGCACCGGTGAACGGCATCGAGGAGCTGCGCTGGCGCGTGCGCCGCGACGGCGGCATTCTCACCGTGCACGGTGTCGACAAGTTCCCGCGCATGACCGACTACGTCATCCCCACCGGCGTGCGCATCGCCGACGCCGATCGGGTGCGCCTCGGAGCCCACCTCGCGAGCGGCACCACCGTCATGCACGAAGGCTTCGTCAACTTCAACGCCGGCACACTCGGCACCTCGATGGTGGAGGGCCGCATCTCCGCGGGTGTGATCGTCGGCGACGGCAGCGATATCGGCGGCGGCGCGAGCACCCAGGGCACCCTGTCGGGCGGCGGCACCGTGCAGATCAGCATCGGCGAGCGCTGCTTGGTGGGCGCGGAGGCCGGCATCGGCATCAGCCTCGGCGACGAATGCGTCGTGGAGGCCGGTCTCTATGTCACCGCCGGCACCATGGTGGCCCTGCACGGCCCCGAAGGCGTGCAGGTCGTGAAGGCCCGAGTGCTGAGCGGCAAGGGTGGCCTGCTCTACCGCCGCAACAGCCAGACCGGCGCCGTGGAGGCCCTCCCGCGCAGCGCCAAGTGGGACGGCCTCAACGCCGCCCTCCACGCCAACTGACCGGCTGCTTCTGGCTCACTCGGGGCCGAGGCAGTGGTCGATGAACTCGCCGAGGCGCTGACGATCGGCGACGATGACGAACTGCTCGTCCGCGTCGCGCGAGATCTGCAGCGACGGGCAGAACGCATCGCCGCCCGGCCCGAAATAGTGCGGTGAACCCTTGACCCCGCGCTGCTTGCCCTCCTCGTAGTCGGCCAACACACGCGCATGGTCGGCGTCGTCGGGCAGGCCGAGACCCAGATCGTCGGCCAGGCGCTGCAGCACGGCCGGGTCGGCGATGTCTTCGCCACGCTCGAACAGGGCGTGACGAACGCCGAAGGAGGCCCGCTCACCGAGGCGATCGTCGAGTCCATACGCACGCGCGACGAGGGCCAGGGCGGGCAAGGTGGTTGACGGGTAGTTGTCCGGGTCGAGGTGAGCGAAGAGGGTCGGCGCCACCTGCTCCCGCAACGCGGTCGCCCGCACGAGGGCGTGTTGTCCGTCCATCGGCTCGCTGTTCACCAACTCCAGCGGCCACGATCGCACCCACAGGGTCACGTCATCGCGTCCACGTCGATCGCGCTCGTCGGCGACCGCACGCAGCCCGACGTACGCGAAGGGGCACCAGATGTCGGCGAACACTTCGATGAGCATGGTGAGGACGGTAGCGCTCAGGGCTCGCGCTCGCAGCCGACGATGTGGTCGTTGACGAGGCCCATCGCCTGCATGAACGCATACATCGTGGTGGGGCCGACGAACGACCAGCCGCGCTTCTTGAGGTCCTTCGACAGAGCGATCGACTCGGGCGAGGTCGCCACGAACGAACTCGTCAGTGTCGGCTGCACATGCTGTGCGGGCCCGAAGCGCTGCACATAGGCGTGGATCGAGCCATGCTCGGCGAGCAGGTCGAGCGCCCGCCCGGCGTTGTTGATCGTGCTCTCGATCTTTCCCCGGTGGCGGACGATGCCCGCATCGGCGAGGAGGCGGGCGATGTCGGCGTCGCCGAAGCGGGACACCGCCTCGATGTCGAACCCGGCGAACCCGGCGCGGAAGGCCTCGCGCTTGCGCAGGATCGTGATCCAGGCCAACCCGGCCTGGAACCCCTCCAGGCACAGCTTCTCGAACAGGCGTACATCGCTGGTGACCGGGTGCCCCCACTCGTCGTCGTGATACGCCACGTAGAGCGGGTCGGCACCGCACCACCAGCAGCGGGTGACACCGTCGGCACCGGTCAGCAATCGTTCGGCGGCCATGACCGCCACCGTATCCCGTGCCCGGCGTGGCGCTCACGGGCTCCCGTCGGCAATGATCGGCCCCGTGATGCACCACTACCGCGCCGTCCGTGCCGAGCTCGAAGCCCCCGGCAGTCCCTTCGCCACCACCACCGAGGTCGTGCGCGGCGTACCACTGAAGGTGTTCGTCACCTCGCCGCCGAACATGCGGGTGATGTGGGAGAACACCGCCGGCCACGGCGACAAGGAGTACCTCGTCTACGAGGACGAGCGCTACACCTACGCCGAGGTGCATGCGATGGTGCGCAAGCTGGCCCATCACCTCGTCGCCCACGGCGTGCGCCCCCACGACCGGGTCGCGATCGCGATGCGCAACTATCCGGAGTGGGTCATGAGCTACTGGGCGTGCATCAGCATCGGCGCCGCGGCCGTCGGCATGAACGCCTGGTGGACCGCCCCCGAGATGGAGTACGCGCTGAACGACTGCGAGCCGCGGGTGCTCATCGCCGACGACGAGCGCCTCGAACGCCTCCTGCACATGCCCGCCCAGCGGCCGATGCACATCATCTCCGTGCGCAGCGAGCGCCCCGGCACGCCGTGGGCCGAGGTGATGGCTGCCGACGACCCGGGAAGCTTGCCCGGCGCCGACATCCAGCCCGACGACGACGCGACCATCTTCTACACGTCGGGAACCACCGGTTTCCCCAAGGGCGCCCAGCTCACCCATCGCGGGTCGGTGCACAACATCCTCAACATCATCGCCCTCACGGTGGCCACCGGCATGGCCGAGCAGAAGGCGATCGCCGCCGGCGAGATCGCCGCTCCCCCGCCACCGGCAAACCCCGGTGCGCAGAGCGTGTTCATGGCCCCAACGCCGCTCTTCCACGTCACTGCCTGCAACTGTGTGATGCACCCGGCCACGATCTCGGGCGGCAAGGTCGTGCTGACGTACAAGTGGGATGCCGCCCGCGCGCTGGAACTCATCGAGCGCGAACGTGTCACGAACTTCTCCGGCGTGCCCACCATGAGCCGCGAGATGCTGCTGCACCCCGACTGGGCCACCCGCGACACCAGCTCGCTCGTCGGCATGGGCGGCGGCGGCGCGGCGATGCAACCCGACCTGGTGGGCAAGATCGCCGGCGCGCTGAAGACCGGCCAGCCCACCACCGGCTACGGCATGACGGAGACGTGCGGCATCATCACCGCCAACTCGGCAAAGTTCCTCGTGGCCAAGCCGGCCTCGTGCGGGCCGATCGTGCCCACACTCGACGCCAAGCTCATCGACGAGGACGGCAACGACATCGCCGCCGGCCCGGACGCGATCGGGATTCTGTGCGTGCGCGGTGCGGTCGTCATCAAGGGCTACCTCAACCGGCCCGAGGCCACCGCCGATGCGATCCCCGACGGTTGGCTCAACACCGGCGACATCGCCCGCATCGACGCGGACGGCTTCATCTTCCTCGTCGACCGCGCCAAGGACATGGTGAACCGCGGCGGCGAGAACGTGTACTGCAGCGAGGTGGAGACTGCGATCTACCACCACGACGCGGTCGCGGAGGCGGCCGTGTTCGGCATCCCCGACGAGCGCCTCGGCGAGGAAGTCGCCGCGGTCATCGTGCTGCGCCCCGGCGAGTACCTCACACAGGGCGAGCTCAGCCATTTCCTCGCGGCGAGCATCGCCAAGCACAAGATCCCCACGAAGGTCTGGTTCCGCGACGAGCCGATCCCGCGCAATGCGAACGGCAAGTTCCTCAAGCGCGAGTTGCGCAAAGAACTCGTCGGTGAGTGACATGCCGTTCGCGGAGCACGAGCACGTCCAGATCTACTACGAGACGTTCGGCCACGCCGACGACCCGTGCCTGTTGCTCGTCAACGGCCTCGGCAGCCAGTGCATCAACTACCCCGAAGACTGGTGCAACATGTTCGCCGATCGCGGGCTGTACGTGGTGCGCTTCGACAACCGCGACGTGGGGCTGAGCACCAAGTTCGACGACTGGCCCTCCGGACCGCACGGCGCGGCCTACACGTTCAGCGACATGGCCGCCGACGCGATGGTGGTGCTGGACACGCTCGGCGTGAAGCGGGCGCACGTGATGGGTCTGTCCATGGGCGGGATGATCGTGCAAACGATGGCGATCGAGCACCCCCACCGGCTCATCACGATGACCTCGGTGATGAGCTCCACCGGCGAGGCCGACTACCGCAAGAGCACCGAGCGTGCCGAGGCATTGCTGCTCGCCCCGCCGGCCCACGACCGCGAGAGCTATGTGCAGCAATGGATCGACGGCCTGCACGAGTGGGGCAGCCCCGAGTTCGCCGACGAGGCGCGCTGGCGGGCGGACGCCGAGCGGGCCTTCGACCGTTGTTTCCACCCCAGCGGGCCCACACGCCAGTACCTGGCCGGGATGGCCAGCGAGCCGCGGGCGGAACGGCTGCGACATGTCACCGTGCCGACGCTCGTCATCCACGGCGACCACGACACATTGATCGACCAGGTCGGCGGCCGGCGCACGGCCGAGCTGATCCCGGGGGCCCGCTTCGAACTAATAGTTGGCATGGGTCACGATTACCCACCGCAACTGTGGCACCAGTGGGTAGAACTGGTGGTTCACCACATCAGGAGCCATCCCGAATGAACCCCGCCGACTTCGCCGCCCTCGTCCGCTCGCGCCGCACCAACATGAAGGTCGACAAGCAGCGCGAAGTGCCCCGCGACCTCATGCTCGGCCTGTGCGAGCTGGCCCAGTGGGCGCCGAACCACAAGCGCACGTGGCCATGGCGTTTCTGCTTCGTCACCGACGGGCGGGACCGCTTCGGCAACGCGATCGCGGATGCGTTGGCCGCGCAGGGGGAAGATGCCGACAAGGTGGGCAAGACCCGCCAGAAGTTCCTGCGTACGCCGGCCCTGCTCGTGGTGGGCTCGGCGCCGGGCGACAGCCCGCTGCGCAATGTCGAGAACCGCGACGCGGTCGCCGCCGGCGTGCAGAACATCCTCCTCGGAGCGACCGCCGCCGGCCTGGCCAGCTACTGGGCGAGCTGCCCGAAGGGCACCGCCTCCGTCGTCGCCGAGATGTGCGGCTTCGAGGAGGGCACCGCGGTCGTGGCCATCATCTACCTCGGTTGGCAGACCGACACCGCGGCAGTTCCCGAGCGCCCGGCGGTCGTGCTCAACACGCTCTGACCGCCGAGCAGCGGCGCGGCGGATCAGCCCGCGGCGCGCCCGGCCGCGATCGCGGCGAGTTCGGCGGCGCTGGCGGCATCGGCCGACGTGACCGAGAAGTAGCCGTTGTCAACGTGGGCGACGACCACGAACCTGCCGTCGGTGCGTTCGTACACGATCGCCCCCAACCCGACGCCGGAGACGGGTTGCGACGAGGTCGCGCCGCTCGACTCGGGGTGCTCGAACTCCTGCCGGGTGCGCGCCGCGACCTCGATCGTGAACGCCGTGCGCCCCGACAGCACCGAGTAGCCGCACGTGTCGGGTGACAGCAGGCTCGAGTCGACGAGTGATCCCGGCGCCAGGCCGTCGATGCTCACTCCCGCGAAGTCGGCCGCGACGAGCGCCCGGCACGGGTCGCCGGCGAACATCACGCCGGCCGGCAGCGACGAGGTGATACCGGGGTCAGTGATGATCACGTCGGGGAGGAAGGTCGTGGCGCTCGCCTCCGGCACCTGACCCACCGTGCCGAGCGACGGAGCGGTGACGGGATCCTCCGAGTAACACGCCGCCAGCCCGCACAGGGCGAGCAGGGGTGTGATGCGAAGAGTCAGCGTGCGCGAGATCACCGGCCGGGATGGTAGACGCCGAACACATCGCGAAGGGCGTCGCTCACCTCGCCGAGGGTCGCGTTCGCCCGCAGGGCTTCCTTCATCGGGTGCAGCAGGTTCTGCGTGCCGCGGGCCGCGGCGCGCACATCCTCCAGCTTCGCCTGGAGCAACGCGTGGTCACGGTTGGCCTTGTACTCGGCGAGGCTCTGGCGCTGGCCGATCTCCAGCGAAGGGTCGCTCGGCGGCACCTCGAACTCGGGCTCCTCGATCTGGAACTTGTTCACGCCAACGATCACGCGCTCGTCGTTATCGATGCTCTTCGCGTACTCGTAGGCGGCCTGCTCGATCTCGTCCTGCTGGAAGCCGCGCTCGATCGCCTCGACGGCACCGCCCATCTCGTCGATACGGGCGATGTAGTCCCACGCGAGGCGCTCGATCTCGTCGGTGAGCGTCTCCACGAAGTAGCTGCCGGCCAGCGGATCGGGGGTGTCGGCGATGCCGCTCTCGTAGCCGATGATCTGCTGGGTGCGCAGGGCGATGCGGGCGGCCCGCTCGGTGGGCAGGCTGAGGGCCTCGTCGTAGCCGTTGGTGTGCAGGCTTTGCGTGCCGCCCATCACCGCGGCCATGGACTGCACGGCCACGCGCACGATGTTGTTCTCCGGCTGCTGCGCCGTCAGCGTGCTGCCGCCCACCTGGGTGTGGAAACGCAGCAGCTTGCTGGATTCCTTCTTGGCGCCGAAGCGTTCGCTCATCAGCTTGTACCAGATGCGCCGCGAGGCCCGGAACTTGGCGACCTCTTCGAAGAAGTTGTTGTGCGCATTCCAGAAGAAGCTGAGCCGCGGCGCGAACGCATCCACGTCGAGGCCCGCGGCGATCGCCGCTTCCACGTACGCGATGCCGTTGGCGATCGTGAACGCGATCTCCTGTACGGCCGTGCTGCCGGCCTCGCGGATGTGGTAGCCGGAGATGCTGATCGTGTTCCACTTCGGGATGTTCTGCGAGCAGTACTCGAAGATGTTGGTGATGATCCGCATGCTCGGCTTCGGCGGGTACACGTACGTGCCGCGAGCGATGTACTCCTTCAACAGGTCGTTCTGGATCGTGCCGCTGATTGCGCTGGCGGGGACGCCCTGCTCCTCTGCGACCAACTCGTACATCAGCAGCAGGATCGCCCCGGTGGAGTTGATCGTCATGCTCGTGCTGACCTCATCGAGCGGCAGCCCGCCGAGGAGGGTGCGCATGTCGGCCATCGAATCGATGGCGACGCCGACCTTGCCGACCTCGCCCTCGGCGCGGGGGTGATCGCTGTCGTAGCCCATCTGGGTGGGCAGGTCGAACGCACAAGACAGGCCGGTCTGGCCGGCCTGCAGCAGGAACTTGAAGCGCTCGTTCGTGCTCGCCGCCGTGCCGAAGCCCGCGTACTGGCGCATCGTCCACAACTTGCCGCGGTACATCGTCGGGTACACGCCGCGGGTGTAGGGCGGCCTGCCCGGGGCCCCGAGTCTCTCCTCCGGGTTCCACCCCGCCAGGTCGGAGGCGTCGTACAACGCCTTGATCTCGATGCCGCTGTCGTTACGAATCTCGTCGCTCACGCCGGAAATCGTATTCGCCCCCACCCCCGACCGGGCCATCCGCCCGCCCCACCCGCCCCACACCCCCGTTCTTGTCACACGCCCACCACGGACGACCGTGGCCGATGTGCGACCGGCGGCTGGTGACGGTGCAACCGAATCGGGCGGTCGGCCGGCATGTACAACAGTGACCATCAAGGCGCGTTCGCGAGCTTCGCGATCGTGTCGACGACCGCCGATGCGCTCCCCGTACCGCGCGTCGGCGCCGATCAACGACAACGCCGAATTCGTGGCCTTCGAGCTGGCCCCCGGCGAAGAGCGGGGGGCTGCAGGTGCTCGACCCCGATGGCGTCGTCATCGGGATCCAGCCGGTCCTGGGTTGATCGGCCGCGCACTACCGTGCAGTCATGCGCGGTCTGCCCTACCTGCCCTACGACGAGTCGGCAGCGGTACCGAACGTCGTGGTCGACGGGTCGCCCAACTCGGCGACGCGACTCACCCTGTCGCACTGGCCCGGCAGCCCCACGCCGGGCGACCTGCGCGACGACCTGTCCGCCCAGATCGCATTCCACGCGCTGGCCCGGCCCGAGTTGTTCGACGGCATCGAGGCGGTCACCAACAACCACTTCGACCAGGACGGGTTGGCGGGCGTCTTCACGCTGTGGCGACCCGACCTCGCACTCCCCCGCCGCGACCTGCTCATCGACGTCGCCCGCGCCGGCGACTTCGGCACGTTCCAGAACCGCGACGCGGCGCGTATCGCCACCGCGGTGCTCACCTTCGACGGGTACGAGCCGGCGCTCGAGCACTTCGTCGACCTGCTCGACCACCCCCACCGGTTCCGCGAACTCTGGGGCCCGGAGGACGACGAGTTGGCCGCCGGGCTGCTCGCGATCGAGACCGGGCGGGTGGCGATGCACGAGCACCCGGAGATCGACCTCGTCGTGTTCACCACCCCGCTCGACCTGCACCCGATGGCCTTGTACCGCTCGTCGAACTGTCTGCGCGTCGCTACCCTCCGCGGCCGCCGCTACCGGCTGGAGTGCCGCTACGAGAGCTGGGTGATGCTGATGTCGCGGGTGGTGGCACCGCGGCCCGACCTGCGCCTGCTCGCTGCGGAACTCGACGCGCTCGAGCCGGGCGGTGCGCGTTGGACGGCCGGCGCGCCGAGCGACCTCACCCCCGCGCTGGAGCTGGCCGAGGGACACGAGAGTGGTATCGCCTCGGGCGAGTGGATCGCCGCCGTGCGCCGCTTCCTCAGCACCGCCCCCGCCGCCTGGGACCCCTTCTCGCCCCGCTGAGCTGCGCCACTGAGCTGGGCCACTGGTGCGTGCGTCACTGGGCGGCGACGAGGGCGATCTCCAGCTTCCACTCGGGGCGGGCCAGGGCCGGCGCGGTCACGAGGGTGCTGGCGACGCGATGGCCGTTGAGGTGGCGATCGCGAGCGGCCATCACGATCGGCAGCGCGCCCAGGTGATCGATCACCACGTAGGTGGTGACCGAGACGATGTCGGAGGTGCCCATGGCGACATCTTCCAGCATCGCCAGCAGGTTGCCCCAGACCACCTCTGCCTGTTCGGCGACGGACTCGGGCACACGGCCGTCGGGAGCGATCGGCACCACCCCGCTCGTGTGCAGCCAACGGGTCGGCTGTTCCACCAGCATGGCGTGCGCGTACCTGGCCGCCGGGAGGGCAATCGTCGGGGGAGCGATCTCGCGGTTCACCGATTCAGCATGCCACGCCTAACCTGACGGCCATGTCCGTGACCGACTCCGGAACCCGCATGATCGACGGGGTGACACTGACCCCCAAGCAGGTTGGCCTCGACGGCCCGCCCACCTTCGCCACGGTCGACGAAGAGCGCCTGCACCGTCAGCAGAAGCTCGCCGGGGCGCTGCGCATCTTCGGCCGCCTCGGCTTCGGCGAGGGCGTGGCCGGGCACATCACCGTGCGCGACCCGGAGTTCCCCGAGCTGTTCTGGGTGAACCCGTTCGCAGTCAGCTTCCGCCATATCCGCGTCAGCGACCTGATTCTGGTCGACCACGACGGCAACGTCGTGTACGGCAATCGGATGGTGAACCGGGCGGCGTTCATCATCCACTCGGCGGTGCACGAGGCGCGGCCCGACATCATCGCCGCGGCCCACAGCCACAGTGTGTACGGCAAGGCGTTCAGCTCGCTCGGCATCCCGCTCGACGCGCTCACCCAGGACTCGTGTGTGTTCTACCAGGACCATGTCGTCATCACGGCCCAGCGCGGTCGCGTGCAGTTCGACGCCGATGACGGGCGCGAACTCGTCGCCCAGTTCGGCACGGGCAAGGCCGCCATCCACCAAAACCACGGCCTGTTCACCGTCGGCCAATCCGTTGACGAGGCTGCGTTCTGGTTCCTCAGCATGGATCGCACGTGCCAGGCGCAGCTGCTGGCGATGGCGGCGGGCACGCCCCAGCCGATCCCCCACGAGGACGCGCTCTACACCCGCGAGCAGACGGCCTCGAATTTCGCTGGCTGGCTGAGCTTCCAGCCTCTGTGGCAGGAGATCTGCCGCACCGACCCCGACCTGTTCGACTGAACCAGCGCCAATTGCGTACACCCAGTCAGTTCGTCCGCACTGCCTCACCCGAGGCGTTGTTCGCCCTCGGCGGCATCTCGCAATACACGGGTGCAGTCATCGCGGTGAACCTGTTCGACGACCTGCGCCCGGCGACCGTTGCCTGGTTCCGCGTGATGTCGGCCGGGGTGATGATCCTCATCGTGTCCGTGCCCCGGCAGCGCCGCTGGACCCGCCGTGACCTCGGTGCCGCGGCCGTATTCGGTATCGCGACCGCTCTGATGAATCTCAGCTTCTACCTCGCCATCGATCGCCTGCCGCTCGGCAAGAGCGTGGTTCTGGAGTTCATCGGCCCGATCGCCGTCGCCGCGGCACTCACCCGTACTCGGCGCAACACGATCGCGCTCGTGCTCGCGACGAGCGGTGTGGCGATCCTGTCGGGCGTGGAGATCGGCGGCGAGCCACTCGGGATCCTCTTCATCTTCTGCGCATCCGCCATGTGGGCGGCGTACATCGTTGTCGGCCGTCGTGTCGCCACCCTCGACCGCGGCCTCAGCGGGCTCGGCGTCGGCCTCGCCATCGGCTCGCTCGTGATCGCCCCATTCGGCATCCGCGGCAGCATGGGCGTGTTCGACAACACGAACCTGCTCGTTCAGGTGGTCGTGGTCGGGGCTCTGTCCTCGGCGATCGGCTACGGCATCGACCAGTTGGTGATGCGGCGCATTCCCACCCGCCGGTTCGCACTCATGCTTGCGTTGCTGCCGGTGATGGCGATGGCGATGGGTTTCGTCGCGCTCGCCCAGACCCCGAGCGCCGCCGACCTGATCGGTGCCGCGCTGGTGATCGCTGGCCTCGCCACCCAGGAGCGCGACGAGATCGACCAGCACTTGGAGGAGTTGCCGGCGTAGCGCGCCATGGCCGGCCGAGCGCTCAGCGCATCACGAAGCCGGTGCCGATGGCATCGTGCTCGTCGAGCGTGAAGACATGCTCGCCGGTGCGGTACGCGATGCCGTCGACTTCGGGCACGACGGCGGCGCGACCATGCTCGGTGGTGTGTTCGACGACACGGGCGACGAACGTGCTGCCCACGATCGAGTGGTGCACCAAGCGTTGATCATCGGCCAGCCGTCCCACGTCCGCGAGCAGGGCCACGCGCGACGCGGTGCCCGAGCCGCACGGCGAACGGTCGACGGCACCGTCGGCATAGATCGTGACGTTGCGCTGCTCGGGGCCCTCCGCGGTGTCGCCCAGGTCGTCGTACAGGATCGTGCCGTACACGCCCGAAAGCCGATCATCAGCGGGATGGCGGGCGTACTCCGTGTTGTTCAACGCCCACTTCACTTCGCGGCCCAACGCGGTGAGCTCGTGGTGGTTGGCCAGCGTGACCGAGAGCCCTACGTCGGCGGCGCGCAGCGAGACGTACAGGGCACCACCCCACGCGAGATCCACCACCACCGAGCCACGACTGGTGTCCAGCGGCACGTCGCGGGCCACGACGTAGGAGGCGACGTTGCGGAACGTCACGCCGATGGTGCGCCCGCCCGAGCGTCGCACGCGAGCCACGACACGGCCGGACGGCACGTCGATCGTGACATCGGTGACCCCGTCGGGATCGGTGGCGACCAGCCCGGTTTCCGCAGCCCACGCTCCGAGCGCGATCGTGCCGTGCCCGCACGCAGTGGAGTAGCCGTCCTTGTGCCAGAACAGCACGCCGAAGTCGGCACCGGCGTCGTTGGGTGGGGTCACGAAACAGCCGTACATGTCGGCATGCCCGCGCGGCTCGTGGCACAGCAGCCGGCGCACGACGTCGATGCTGTCGTCGTTCTGGGCCGTGACGCGACGGTCGGGCACGCTGGCCCCGGCGATCTCGGGCACTCCCCCGGTGACGATCCGGAAGGGCTCGCCGCCCGTGTGATAGTCGACAGCAGTGATCGCTTGCATCTCGGGAGCCCCTGTCGCGCCGGTCAGGCTGGCGTCGGTGAATCGATACCCAACGAAGCTGCCACGTTCGGGCGGCGCAACTTCCACACGAAGCCGTCGTAATAGATGTGCAGCGCGCCGAAGAACAAGATCGCGTACGCGTAGAGCTTGCCGTCGAGCACCGAGCCGAAGGTCACGACGATCCAGGCGATGAACGAGAAGTAGAGCACGTATACACCGAGGCGCCGCCACGGCGTGCTCGTAGCCACTGCCACCGGCGCGTTATCGCGGCGGTTGCGCAGGCTGCGGTGCACAACGGCGAAGTACTCGATCGCGTGGGCGGCGACATAGCCGGCGACACCGGCGATCGGGTCGACCATCACGGCCACCACCATCGCCAGCGTGCCCGCGGCGTAGAGGTGCTTGGCCGGGCTGCGCCCAAAGTACGGCCGCTCGTGCCGCCACCACCGCGCGGCGAGGCCGATGCTGGCCACGAGGCCCACCCAAAACAGCACGACGGCCAAGGAGCGCACATGATCGAGGGCGTGCACGCCGCGAGCGTTGTTCTCGTCGAGCCCCAGCTTCAGCACCAGGCCGTCGATGTCGACGAACGCACCGATGTAGAGCAACGCGGTGACGAGCCAGGTGATGAACATGACCTTCTCGTAGCGGCCATTGTCGTCGCCCGCCTTGCGGCCGTAGATGCGCAGCACGCCGTAGCGCTGCATCAGCGTGTGCTCCGCGTTCCACAACCCGGCGATCACCGCCACCAGGCCGAGCGAGATGTTGATGCCGAGCGTGATCAACCCCACGACCACGAGCGGCGTCCATGTGTACATCCGCCGGTGGGCATCACGTTGCACCGGGTCGCCATAGACAAGGCCGAGAGTGAGCGGCTGGTGGGCGAACGAGAGGATGAAGATGATGCCCATGAGCGCCTGCACCGTGGTGAGGTGCGGCTCGGTGAAGTGCACCACGACGGCGATCGGGAGGAAGCACCAGCCCAGCAGTGCGTCGACCGCCGGGCTGTGCATCCAGAGTGAACGTTGTGCGGGCGCGGCGTGCCCGGTGATCGCCGTCTGCATGAACCGGGAATCTAGTGCGCGGCAGCCGTCGCTGCGCCCCATCGGTCGACGGCGAGCACGGGCACCTCGAAGCACCACGCCTCGAACGTCAACCCGATGGAGGGATCGCCGTCCCACGGGTACTTGGCGCCCATCACCTCGCCCGCCTGGCGTCGCTCGACCGGGTCGACCACCTCGCGGGCCACGCCGACCCATGACTCGCCTGCAATCCGAATCGTCACGTGGGGATCCGTGGAGGCGTTGCGGAACCAATCAGCCCCCGGGCCGTTACCACTGACGAGGTACAGGGTGTCGCCGACGACCCCGAACCAGATCTCCACCTCGTGCCGCCGACCGCTGCGCCGCCCCACGGTGGTGAGGTAACAGCAGTCCGTGTCGCAGTAGGGGGTGAGCCAGCTCATCGGCCCGGGGCAGCCGCTAGTGGGCCAGGCCCGGGGCGCACAGGCCGTCGAGTTCCTTGACGATGATCCGGTCGCGGTTCGCGTACGTGACCTCGTTGGCCGGGTCGGCACGCAGCTTGAACGTGCGGAAGCTCATGTCGGTGGTGTCGATCGACAGGATACGCCCGACGAGGCCCTCGCCGAGGCCCAGCAGCAGCTTCAGCACTTCTAGCGCCTGGATGCTGCCGACGATGCCGGGCAGCACGCCGAGCACACCGGCTTCGGCACAGCTGGGGGCCAGCTCCGCTGGCGGCGGCTCGGGCACCATGTCGCGGTAGGTGGGGCCCTCCAGCGGGTGGAACACGCTCACCATGCCCTCGAAGCGGAAGATGCTGCCGTGCACGACCGGGATGCCGAGCTTCACGCTCGCGTCGTTCAGCAGGTAGCGGCTGGGGAAGTTGTCGGCGCCATCGACGATCACGTCATAGCCGGTGATGATGTCGATGATGTTGCTCGCGTCAAGGCGCGTGTCGTAGGTGACGACGTTGACGTCGGGGTTCAGCAAGGTCAGCGTCTTCTTCGCCGAATCCACCTTGCGGTCGCCGATGCGATCGATGTTGTGCAGGATCTGGCGCTGCAGGTTGCTGGCATCCACATCGTCCATGTCGACGATGCCGATCGTGCCGACGCCGGCCGCGGCGAGGTAGAGCGCAGCGGGCGAACCGAGGCCGCCCGCGCCGAGCATCAGCACCTTGCTGCCGAGCAGCTTGGCCTGGCCTTCCACGCCCACCTCGGGCAGCAGCAGGTGGCGCTTGTAGCGGTTGCGCTGCTCGGCGCTCAGCGTCACCGGCTTGCGCCAGTCGCGACCTTCATCCTTCCAGCGGCCGAAGCCGCCGGCCATCGACACGACGTCGGTATAACCGAGTTCGGCCAGTGTCCTCGCCGCGAACGCGCTGCGCACCCCACCCGCGCAGTACACCACCACCGGCGCGTGGCGATCGAGCAGCTTGCCCTCCACCTGCGCCTCGAGGTGACCGCGGGGAATGTGGATCGCGCCCGGGAGCGCACCCTCGTCGTACTCGTCGGGCTCGCGCACGTCGAGCACGAGCGCACCCGTGGCGATGTGCTCGGCTGCCACCGAGGTGTCGACCTCGGTGATCTCCGACTTGGCGGCGGCGAGGAGGTCGCGAAAGGTGGCCATGTGGAAAGCTTACGGGACTGGTCGGGATTCGTCACCCGCAGCTACGACCACACCGCACAGGGCCGGCAGCAGCTCGCCGAGCGGGCCGCGCAGCACCACGTCGGCGACATGGTCCATGCCGGTTGGCTCGCCGTTGACGATCACCACCCGCGCGCCGCATTGCTTGGCCATGGGCACCATGTTTGCCGCCGGATACACCTTCAACGACGTTCCCGCCGCGATCAGCAGGTCGCACTCCTGGGTCACGCGTGCAGCGGCATCGATCACCTCGGGTACGAGGTTCTGCCCGAACAGGATCGCGTCGCTCTTCAGGATGCCCCCGCACACTTCGCAGGCGGGGTCGAGGTCGCCGGCGCGCACGCGGTCGAGGGTCTCCGCCATCGGGCGCCGGTCGTCGCACCCCCAGCAGCGCGTGTAATGCACCGTGCCGTGCACCTCGATCACCCGACCGGGGTCGAGGCCGGCCGCTTGGTGCAGGCCATCGACGTTCTGCGTCACCACTGCGGTGAGCCGCCCCTCGCGTTCGAGGTGCACGAGCGCGTGGTGGCACGGGTTCGGCCGGGCCGCGAACAGGGGGTTGTCGACTCGCGACTGCCACGACCGTCGGCGCACCTCGGGGTCGGCCAGGAAGTACTGGAGCGTGGACGCTTTCTCCGCGGCCGGGTTCTTCGTCCACACACCGTTGGGCCCGCGGAAGTCGGGGATGCCCGAGTCGGTGGAGAGGCCCGCACCCGTGAGCACCACAATGTGACGGGCCGCGCTCACCCACGCGGCGGCTCGCTCGAGGTCGGTCGGCATGGGTGCATTCTGGCGCGTCATGCCGCGGGCAGGTAGTCCTCCAAGCGCGCCACCGTCAGGCCGAGCCGGTCGAGTTCAGCAAACAGCACCAGCAGCGAGTCGTACGTCGTGCTGAGGAAGTGCAGGAGGACGATGTCGCCGGGCATGATGGGCCGCGTGCCCCAGGTGTTGATGACACCGTTGTGCACGGTGACCCGCCACAGGATCATCGCCCGCGCCCCACACGCCCGCGCGGCCGACGGGGTGTTCTCGTCGGACTCGCCACGCGGCGGCCGGAAGAAGTACCCGGCCGATCCGTAGATGCGCTCGATGGTGGCGGTCGCTCCGCAGATCTCGTCCTGTTGGTCCGCGGGGCTCATCCCCGGCAGGTACGCGTGGCGTCTGGTATGGGTATTGATCGATCCGCCGAGGGCGAGGAAGCGGCGGAAGTATTCGGGGTCCTGCTGGATCGCACCCGAGATCAGGAACAGCGTGGCCGGCGCCTGCCGTTGCTCCAGTAGCTCGGGCACCCGCGGGTCGCGCACGTAGCCATCGTCGATGGTGATGAAAACCACCGGATCGGTGGTGTTGATCCGCGAGTACGAATGGATCGTCCTCGGCCGCAGCGGCGTCACCGGCCCGATGGGGAACTGCTGCCACACGAGCGTGGTCGAGGTCGTGGTGGTGCTCGCGGGCGTCGTGGAGGTCGATGCTGCCGACGTGGTGGCCGTGGCATGCAGCGTCGTCGTCGGTGCCGCTGTGGACGTGGGCAGCGTGATGCCACCGGTCTGCGCCCCATCGCGGCGTTCCGGACCGAGGCAGCCCGTGATCACCGAGGCAACCGCGAGCGCCGACAACCAAGAGCGACGGCGTCTCACAGTTCGACGGTACTCCCGACGAGGCGAGCGAGCTACGGCTCAGGGCACCAGGCCCTCGGCGCGCAGCCACTCCTCGGTACGGCGCATACCCTCGGCGAGATCCACCTCGGGCCACCAGCCGAGCAGCTCGTGCGCCTTGGTGTTGGACACCGGGCGCGACTTGTTGAGCATCTCCATCACCCCGCGCCCCAGTTCGGTGTGGCGGCGTCGGATGCGGAACATCAGCCGACCCGCCTCCGCCAAGGCGACCGCCGTGCGCGTGGAGTACGAGCGCGGCGGCCCAGGCTTGCCGAGCATGCGATAGAAGTGCCCGAAGTACTCGGCGGTCGTGATCGGGGCCTCACCGCCGAGGTGGACGATCTGCCCGGCCGCGGCCGGCGTGGTGGCCGCGGCGATGATGCCGTCGACGATGTCGTCGACATAGATCGCGGTGAACAGGCCCTTGCCGTGGTTGGGCAGCAGGAACCTGCCACTGCGCACGGCGGCGAGCGGCTCGAGCACCCACGGCCGGCAACCAGGGCCGTAGATGTCGGCCGGGCGGATCACGGTGGCCGCGATGCGGCCAGCGGCGTGCGCGGCCAGCGTGACATGTTCGGCGGCGATCTTGGTGTCGGTGTAGGGATTGCCGATCGGCATCAGCGGCCAGCGCTCGTCGAGCAGCTCGCCCGGCAAGTAGCGCTCGACGGCTGCGGTCTCGATCTGAGCGAAGCGGGCCGCCCCCATCGTGGAGATGTAGACGAACCGGGAGACCCCCGCGGCCGTCGCCGCATCGAGCACGCGGCGGGTACCGATGACGTTGACGTGCCACGCCACGACCGGGTCGACGTTGTTCGTCACCACGGCCGCGGTGTGCACGACGATGTCACAACCCTCGACGTGGGTGGCCCAGCCAGCGGGTTGGTTGATGTCGCCGGCCACGACATTGCGCGCCGGGTCGGCATTGACGTCGAGACCGCGCACGTCCGCGCCGAGCGCGGTGCCGCGGGCGACGAGCGCGCGGCCGAGGAACCCATTGGCACCAGTGACGAGCACGCGTGTGCCGGTGAGTGAAGGCAGCGTGTTCACAGCGTGCGGCTGTACTGGAACTGCTCGTAGCCGATCGCGTTCGCGTTCAGCTCGGGGTCGATGTCCACGTGCACGACCGCCGGCAGGCCTGAGGCGATCGCCCGATCGAGCGCAGGTCGCAGCTCGGCCATCGTGCTCACGTGCTCGCCGTGACACCCCATCGCAACCGCGATCTGGTCGTAGCGAACGGCAGCCGAGATCTCCGTGCCCTGGCGTCGCTCGGGGGTGATGCCCTTGAAGTTGTGAGCGCTGCGCTCCATGCCCCACCCGTTGTCGACGGCGACGATGCACACCACCGGCGTGCCCGCCCGCACCGCCGTCTCCAGCTCCATGACATTGAAGCCGAACGCGCCGTCGCCGCTGATCAGGTAGACGGGCCGCTCGGGCGCGGCGAGTTGGGCACCGATCGCGAACGGCAGCCCCGTGCCGAGGTAGCCCATCTTCACCGAGTAGAGGAACGAGTCCGGCCGAAAGATCGGGTTGAGCGCGACCGCCCACAACGTGGTGTTGCCGCCGTCGACCACGGTGATCGCGTCGCGAGCGAACGCCTCGCGCACGGCCATCACCATCTGCCCCGGGTTCACGCCGTGAGTCGCCTCGGCGAGCACATAGCCCGCGCCATTGGCCACCGTGCCCGCGTGCAGCTCGGCATAGCGCGCGGCGCCGGGCATCTCGGTGCGGGCCGCGCTGTGGGAGCGCACCTCGGCGAGCAGGGCCGCGAGCGCGGCGCGCGCATCGGCAACGATCGGCAGGTCGACGGGGCGGTTGAGCCCCATCGACAACGGGTCGATGTCGATCTGGATGGTGCGCTGCTGCTCGGGGTCTCCCCACGCCGGCGGCATGCCCCACCCGTCGTACTCGCCGAGGCGTGCGCCCACCACCACGACGACGTCGGCGTCGTTGCGCACCGCCTGCGTGGTCTGCATGTCGAACAGGTGGAAGTAGTGCGGGTGGTCCTCGGGCACCACCCCGCGGGCGCCGAGGCTGGTGCTCATACCCGCAGCAAGGTGATCGCCGAGCGCGACGAATTCCTCGGCGGCCTCGGCCCACAACACACCCTTGCCCGCGAACAGGAAGGGCCGCTCGGACGCGGCGAGCCACTCAGCCGCGGTAGCGATCGCCGGCGGGTCGCCCGCGCCGAGGTGCAGGACGCGGTTGCGCGCTGCAGGCGTGAGGCGCATACCGCTGATGTCCACCGGCTGGGCGAGCAGCTCATCGGGGATCGCGAGGAACACCGGCCCGGGGCGCCCTGACATCGCGGCGCGGAACGCGGCGCGCACGATCTCGGCGACCCGGTCGGCGCGGGTAATGAGCGCGGCGAATTTCGTGATCGGCCGCGCCATCTCCACCAGGTCGGTGGCCTGCCATGCGCCACCCCGGTCGGGGCTCGTCGTGGCGGTGCGACGCGTGCACGTGAGCGCCACCACCGGGTGCCCTTCGGCATGGGCGCTGGTGAGCCCTGCGAGCAGGTTGGCGCCGCCCGGCCCGGGATTGCCGATCACCACGCACGGGCGATGGGTGAGGCGCGTGTGCGCTTCGGCGATGTGCACGGCAGCTTCCTCGTGGTGGGTGTTGAGATAGCTGATGCCATAGTCGGGCGCGTGCACGACGAAGGGGATGTGCGCCCCGTCGACGATGCCGCACATGAAGTCGACCCCCTCGAGCTGCAGGCAGCGCACGAGGAGTTCGCCGACGGTGATCGTGGTCGCAGGGGGCGGTGGCGTCATGGCGGGATTCTTGTGCGAGTGACCCCGGAGTGCCAGTGACCGAAGTCCCTGCCCTGGTCAGCGCACTCAGCGCGGCGCGTCGGGGTGCTCACGCAACGCACGGGCCACGATGCGATCGGCCGCACGTTCGCCGACACGCTCGGGTAGCAGGCGGGTGAGGCGCGCCGTGCGCCGCGCCCGGCGGCCGGGGATGATCGTGAAGCGGCCGCGGGCCAAGCCGTCGAGCATCTCCACGCACGCCACCTCTACCGTGAGCGTACCGGCGACATCCTTCAGCGCCCGCGTGGCCGGGTGCATCCCGATCGAGGAGCGCTCGACCATCGGGGTGAGGATCTCGGGTGGGCAGATCACCGACACGCCGATGCCGAGTGGTGCGTATTCGAGGCGCAGCACCTTGGCCAGCCCGATCACCCCCGCCTTGGAGGCCGCGTAGCCCGCGTACGTGTAGCCACCGGTGATGCCGGCCAGCGAGGCGATGAGGCCCAGCCGCGCCCCCGACACCATGTGCGGCAGCACCGCCGCGGCGACATTGCGCGACCCGACGAGGTTGACCCGCAGCGTCAGCTCGAAGTCATCGAGGCTGGCAGCGGCGAACCGTTCGTTGCGGCTGATGCCCGCGCTGTTGACGGCCAGCGACGGCGGCCCGATCTCCCGCACTGCCGTGTCCACTGCAGCGGCGAGTGTGGCGGGGTCGCAGACATCAACCTCGTACACCGTGACGCGCTGACCGGGTGCACGGCGGGCGGCTTCGATCTCGGCCCGCACGGTGTCCGCGACGTGCAGATCGAACACGGCGATGTCGGCGCCGCGGGCGGCCAACGTCGTCGCCAGGTGTCGGCCGATACCGCTGCCCGCGCCGGTGATGAAGCACGTCGGCCATTGCCCCGCTGATCGAATCCCCACCAGGCCCTCCTCGCCGGCCGACGGTAGCGTGCCCACGGCCGCTCACGGCGCGTTGCGCGCGGCCCAGTTGGCAGCGGCCTCAGCACGATCCTGGCGGCCGGGATGGGTGCTCCGCCTGCCGGCTGGACCACCCGCGAGACCACTCTGCACATGGATGTACTCGATCGCCTGGCGCATCCCTTCGGGGTCGCGGGTCAGTTCGAGGGCGTCAGCGTCCGCGCGCACCTCACCTCGGCGGGTGCGCCGCACCGTCAGGCGCAGCGCGGCCCATCCGATGGCCAGCTCGACGCAGCGGTAGACCAGGTAACGGTTCGGTTGCCCTGCTTCGTGACGCGTCGGCCCCACGGCCGCGTACTCCATCACGGCCGCGGCCGCGGTCGCGGCGAGAACCTCCATCACCGCCGCACGGACGAACCTGAACTGGGGGTGGCGGCGAGCGAGATGAGCTGCTTCGTGGGCCACTACCCACCGCTGCACCGGCTCGGGTGCGTCCGCGAGGGTGTCGGCCATGTCGATCACCGGGCCGCGCAGGGTCACCGACGCGTACGCGTTGACCGTGGTGCCCCACTTGGAGAAGTTGGAACAGCGGAGCCGCACGTTCGCCAGCCCGGCAGCATCGAGCACCGACCTCGCCGTCCGTTCCAGGGCGGGCGGCATCGGCACGCTCTCAGTGCGGCCGGGTGGGCCCCCCACCGCCCAGATCATCACGACGAGCAGGGCGGTGACGCCACCGACAGCCGCAATACCGAGGCCGGCGCGGAGCACGGCGAACACCACCACGGCGTGCAACGCCTGCATGATCACGCCGACGCCGAAGCTGAACGCCGTCAGGCGGGTCAGGCGGGCGCTCGCACCGCGGTGCAGGGTGCCAAAGGCGCGGCCATGCGCCATCAGGGACACGAGTGTCCTCACCGAACGGACCAGGAATACCGGCACGTCGACCAGGACGACGAAGGTGAGCAACAAGACCACCCACGGGGTCGAGCCACCACGATCGGCAACTGCCGGGTACGCACGTGTCAGCCAGATCGCATAGCCCAACAGGAGCCCCTTCGACACGAGCGAGGTCATCAGCACGAGGTCGGCGTAGCTGGTGCCGCGAGGAGTTCGCGCTGTCGCCATTGGATTGGCAGGCACACCCGTGAGCCTGCGAACGAGCGTGTCGAGCGCTGCCCTGTCGAGGGCATCGACGGTCCGCAGCCCAGCTGCTTCCGCGGCGGCTCGTAGGGGCGCGGAAGCGGAGATCAGCACCGACGTGGCAGGCCTGCTATCGGTCTCCGTCATCCCCCGAAGCAGGGCCGCCTGCCACGCCGTTGTTGGGTCGCCCCCGTCATCGTCCGCGATGGTGATCACGCGCAGCGGTGCGAGCACCTGGCGTTTGGCGATGGCGCGGGCGCGTAGTGGATCCGCCGCGGGGTCAAACGCCGCCGGAAGCAGGCCGACCTGGGTCACCCCGCTCGCCTCGAGCTTGGCGACGACAGACCCGAACTCGGGCTGCACTTCCCCGTCGGTGAGCAACGTGTCGCCCAATGTCCACACCACGCAGGGTGGAGCCGCCGCTTCCATGCGGCGACGATAGCCGACGTGCGCGAAGCGGGCCGGCCCAGGATGGCCCCCTTGACTGCCGGCGGCAGCACGCCTGCGGCTGAGCTTGCCGCGAAGGGAGTCGGCCAGTAGCGTCACCGCGTGTCACCGGAGCGTCGCAGGCTGATCATCCTGTTCGTCGCGGCGCTCGGGCTGCGACTGGCCTGGGTGCTGGCGGTCAAGCGTGACGGTTTCGCCAGCAACGACGCGTCGTTCTACCACTTCAGCGGGGATTCGATCGCGCGCGGCCGCGGTTTCGAGAGCCCGTTCGGGTTGCCGACGGCCCGCTGGCCACCTGGGTACCCCGCACTGTTGTCCCTGCTCTATCGCATCACCGGCTGGCATGCCGTAGCTGCCGAAGTTCTCAACGCAGTGCTCGGCGCGATCACGGTGCCGCTGCTGTACCGGCTGGCGAAGCCACACTTCGGCTCACGGGTCGCGTTCATCGCGGCGACGATGCTGTGCGTGATGCCGGGGCCGATCCTGTGGACCGACCTCACCGTCACCGAGACGCTGTTCACCCTGCAACTGGTGCTGTTCTTCCTGCTCATCATGCGCTCGCGGCCGACGTGGGCATGGGCTGCCGCGATCGGCGCGTTCGTGGGCCTCGTCACGCTGACCCGCAGCGAAGCACTCGTCTGGTTGATCGTGCCGTTCGTGGTGTGGCGGCGCCAGGCAGGGTGGAAGGTGACCATCCCACGCATCGCCGCGACCGGCGCCGTCTTCCTCTTGGTGCTCACACCGTGGGCAATACGTAACACGAGGGCGATGGGTTCGTTCATCCCTCTGTCCACCAATGCGGGCGAGACGTTGTACGCGGGGCACAACCCCAACGCCGATGGAATGCAGAACTACCCGAGCGAGGAACTCACCGCCAGTTTCGGCACCGGCAAGGAGTGGGAGGTGAAGTGGTCGCACGGGCTGCAACGGCGGGCGATCGACTACATGGTGTCCCACCCCGCGCGGGAGGTGGAGCTCATCCCCGCGAAGCTGCTGGCGTTGATGCGCGGTGACTCATGGGCGTTCGACTGGCTGAATCAGGATCCGTACCCGACCCTCAGTCGGACATGGACGACCTATATCTCGGTTGTCGCCGACCTGGCCTGGTTCAGCCTTCTCGCGCTCACTCTCGTCGGTGTGTTCGGCCTCGGCCGGGCCGTCTGGCGGCAACGACTGATGGTGGCGATCACCACCAGCTTCGTCACCCTGCTCGTGCTCTATGGGTTCGTCTACTACGGCAACTACCGCTACCGGCTGCCCTACGAGCCGCTGATGATGGTCGTCGCCGCGTTGGTGGTGGATCGCGGCTGGCAGGGCCTGCAGGCCGCGCGCCAGGCGGAGGTGCGGTTGGAGGCCGGCGACGCCGACGGCGGGGATTCGTAGCCGCGGTTTCGGGCAGGCGTCAACAACGGGTGCCAGTCGAGCGATCTCGCTGTACCCAGTGAGGTCGGACTCCCCCTTTCGACCTTCGCACCCCGGGGAGCCCTCATGCTCGAGCTCAACGACTTCACCAACGAGCCCACCGTCATGGTCGTGCCATGGCACGACCCAGTGGTCGATTCGGTCGGCTTCGACGTGCGCTCGCTCTATGTCGAGCTGTTTTGGTTGAACGTGCTCGGCCCGACGGCGACGTGGACGCTACGCCGCCTCGTGCACGGGCTCGATCGGTACCCGCTCGGCTACGAACTCGACCTCAGCGAGACGGCGAGCATGCTCGGCCTGGCCTATTCGCCCACCACTTCGAACTCGTTCGGGCGCGCGCTGCACCGGTGCGCGATGTTCGGGATGTCGCAGCCGGTGCCGGGCGGGCTCGCCGTGCGTCGTTTTGTGCCGCCCGTTGCCGCCCGCCACCTCGCCCGTATGCCCGAGGCCCTGCGCGAGATGCACAGCACCTGGCAGCGGCGTGACTTCACCTACGACGACCTCGAACGCGGTCGCGCCCTGGCCGAGGTGATGATGGCAGCCGGCGACGATCCCGACGTCGTGGAGCGGCAGCTGCTCGCTGTCGGTGTCACCCCGGCGGCCGCGCAAGAAGCGGTGTCGTTGACGCTCGCCCGAGCGGCGGGGTGAACTCGTGAGCCGGGCCGATGGCCATGGGAGTATATTCATGCGCATGCCGAAAATGCAGGTCTACCTGCCCGAAGACCTCTACCAGCGAGTGAAGGCCCACGCCCACGAGCTGAACGTCTCGCGGATCCTGCAGGAGGCCCTCGCAGAACAACTCGCCGTGCTCGACCGGCGCATCGCCCTGGAGGAGGTGCTCGCCGAGTACGTCGCCGAGTTCGGCGCGTTCACCCCTGAGGAGCTGGAGGAACGCCGCCTGGCCGACGGGCGTGAGGCCGAGCAGAACCGCAAGCTGATCCGGAAGTGGATGCGTTGAACGCTCTCGTTCTCGATGCGGGAGCGCTGATCGCCCTCGACCGCCTCCACCGACAGACCTGGGTGCTCTTCGAGTCCGCGCTGTCCGACCGGCGCCCGATGGTCACCCACACGGGCATCGTCGCTCAGGTGTGGCGGCAACCAGCGCGCCAGGCGCGCCTGGTCCGGGCGCTCCGCGCGGTGGACATCCACCCACTCGACCTGGCACTCGCGCTGGCATCGGGGGTGCTGCTCGCCGAGAGCGGCACGAGCGACGTACACGACGCCGCGTTGGCGTTGTTGTGCCGAGCGGGCGACACGTTGGTGACGAGCGACCCGGACGACCTTGGTCGGCTGCTCGCGGAGCGTCGAATGGATTCGGTGGCGATCGTCAGCCCGTGAGCAGGGCTATCTGCCCCACCCGAGTGCGAGGTCGATGAGCAGGCGGGTGCCGAAACCGGTGGCACCCTTGGACAGCCAGCCATCGTCGGCATCGACGTCCATCGGGCCGGCGATGTCGAGGTGCGCCCACGGCGTGTCGCCGACGAACTCGGCGAGGAACAGCGACGCGGTGATCGCGCCACCGTGCGGACCGCCGATGTTGCGCATGTCGGCGACATGACTGTCGAGCAGCTTGCGGTAGCCCTGCTCCAGCGGCAGCTGCCAGACCTTCTCATCGGTGGCCTCGGAGGAGGCGCGCACCTTGTCGACGAGCGGCTGGTCGTTGCCGATGACGCCGGCCAGCTTGCGACCGAGCGCCACCATGCACGCACCGGTGAGCGTGGCGATGTCGACGATGGCATCGGGCGACTGCTCGGCAGCGAGCGACAGGCCGTCGGCGAGTATCAGGCGACCTTCGGCATCGGTGTTGTGGATCTCGGCCGTCTTGCCGTTGCGGAACGTCAGCACATCGCCGAGCTTGAACGCGTCGCCGCCCGACATGTTGTCGGTGCAGAGCAAGTAGCCGGTGACCTGGGCCTTGCAGCGCAGCGCCTTCAACGACCCCATGGTGGCGAGCACCGCCGCGGCACCGCTCATATCCATCTTCATCGTCACCATGCTGTCGCTGGGCTTCAGGCTGAGGCCGCCCGAGTCGAACGTGATGCCCTTGCCGACGAGCACGAGGTGCCCCGACGGGTTGCGTGGCGTGTGGGTGAGGCGCACCATGCGCGGCGGCTCCTTGCTGCCGCGGTTGACACCGAGGAGGCCGCCGCAGCCCATCTGCTCGAGCTGGTCGCGGTTGAACACCTCCACCGCGAGACCCGACGTGCCGGCGATCTCCACCGCGATATCGGCGAGCTTGCGCGCCGGAAGCAGCGACGGCGGCGTGTTGATGAGGTCGCGAGCGACGATCGCGGCCTGCGCGGTGATCTCACCGCGCTCGGCACCGCGGCGAGCCGCGCCGGCGCGCTTCTCCCCAACCACGAGCGTGAGCTCGGCGAGGTTGGCCCTGTTCGGATCAATCTTCACGCCCGCGTAGCGGTAGGCGGCGAGCAGTGCGCCTTCCACCACCGCTTGCGCGGCGCGGGCGGCATCGACACCGTCGAGGTCGGCCAGCGTCGTGGCGACCCGTGCCCGTTTGCCGGCGGCGCGCACGAGCGCGGCCGCGGCGTTGCGCAGCCCGTTGGCGTCGATCGCGCCGGGCTCTCCGATGCCCACGGCGATCTGGGTGGCACCCGTGCCCGAGGGCACGACGAACGTCTGCCCCGGCTTGCCCTCGAACCCCTGCGCGGCGAGCGCGGCCCGCGACAAACCGAGCGCACGCGGCACCATGCCGCTCGTGGCGACGGGTAGGCCGACGGCATCGACCTGCTTGGGGACGGATCGAGTGATCTGGACAGTGGCAGTCATGCCCGCCATTCTGCCCGGGGCGACGCCAATCTGTTGCTTGCATGTGCAATCATCCGGCCCGTGAACCGCACCCTCAAGCGCATCCTCATCGCCGTCATCGCCCTCGTCGTCGTGGTCGGTGGTGTGACCGTTTGGTACGTCTTCTTCTACGACCAGGCCGACAAGGAGTTCTCGCAGAGCGATGTCGAGGCGCGCCTCGACGCGACGACGGTGCCGGGGAGCACCGCCGACGGCGTCGACGGCGAGTGGCAGATCGGCGGTGACAGCGAGGTCGGTTACCGCGTCAACGAGGTGATCAACGGTCTCGAGAAGACCGCCAACGGGCGCACCAACTCGATCACCGGCTCGCTGACGATCGCGGGCACCGCCGCCACCGCGGGCGAGTTCACCGTCGACATGGCGACGTTCGAGAGCAGCGAGAGCCGCCGCGACGGCCAGTTCCGCGGCCGCATCATGGAGGTCGACGAGTTCCCGACCGCCACTTTCACGCTCACGGCCCCGCTCGACTTCGCGCAGATCCCTGCCGAGGGCGGCACCGTTACCGTGCAGGCCACCGGCGACCTGACCTTGCACGGCGTGACCAAGTCGGTGACGTTCGAAGTGAAGGCCACGTTCAAGAACGGGCGCATCGGCGTGCTCGGCCAGATCCCGGTGACGTTTGCCGACTATGACATCTCCAACCCGTCGTTCGCGTCGGTCACCACAGAGGACCATGGCCTGCTGGAGTTCGTGCTCGTGTTCGTTCGGGTCTGACGACATCCGCTGCCGGAGGGCGTACAGTCGGGGGCGTTATGGGAATCCTGTGGTGGATCTTGGAAGGCCTGTTCGCCGGACTGCTCGCGCGGTGGATCGTGAAGGACGACCGCAGCGGCTGCATCTACACGGTGGTCGTCGGCATCATCGGCGCGCTGATCGGTGGCGCGCTCATGCAGGCGGCCGGCAAGAAGGGCATCGACGAGTTCGACGTGCGGTCGGTGCTCGTGGCGGCGCTCGGCGCAGTGTTGTTGCTGCTGTTGCTGCAGGCGATCAACGGCCGCGGACAGTCACGCCGCCGCTGACCCACGGCGCTGCCAGGCGCTGAGCCTGCCAGCGGCTCAGCCGCCGAGCAGCTCGCGCACGCGCTCTTTCGGGCGGCCGATGATGGCCTTCTTCGCGGTCACCACGAGGGGCCGCTGCAACAGCTGCTTGTGACGCACCAGGAGGTCGACCACCTGATCTTCGGTGGCCGCGTCGGCATCAGTGAGACCCAGCCTCTCCCACATGGCGTCACGCCGAACGAGATCGGTGACGGGGTCTTCCAGTTTGGCGATGATGCCGCGCAACGTGGCGGCATCGGGCGGCGTCTTGAGGTACAGGACGATGTCGGCCGGGACGCCCAATTCCTCGGCGATGCGCACGGCGTTGCTGGACGAATTGCAGTTGGGGTTGTGGTAGATCGTCACCTTGCTCACGCCGGGCAGCGTACCCGTCGGCGCCACCCTGTGAGACCCCTCCAGTAGCGTGCCTCGCGACGGCTTCCCCCGCAGTCACCGGCCGGGCCACCCGGCCCGAAGCGGAGGTCCGCGCCATGCCCACGTCCCCCTGTTCGCAGCCCTCACCCGAGGCGCTGCCCCTCCCCGCGCCGGTACGCAGCAGCACCGAAGCCCTCCGCGTCATGCTGCTCGCCACTGGTCGACCCCTCGAAGCCGAGACGATGGTGTTCTTCCTCGACGACGACGGGGTGGGCGGGGTGATCACCGTGGTGTCGGGCACCACCGACCCGGATTCGGTCTTGTCGGTCACCGAGTGCCTCGCCCGCGCGGCGGAAGGCACCGAGCGCGCACGCGCGCTGGTGCTCGCGACGGTGCGCCCCGGCGGGGGTCTCCACCCGGGCGACCCTCAGCGGTGGCACCGACTCGACGGCATCGTCGCCGACCATGGGTTGCGCCTACTCGAGTGGTTCGTCATCGGCGCCCACGGGGTGCACTGCCCGCGCGATCTGGCGGGTCAGCCCGAGCGCTGGTCGGCACCGCGGCGGCGATGAGTCGGTCAGCCCCGCCGCTGCCGGGCCGATGGCGCCCGGCGCAGCCCGGCCGCCTTGAGGCGGCGAACCAACTCGCGGCTCGTCGTAGGGACCGCGCCCTGCGCCACCACCTGGTCGTAATACTCCTCGGGCACGTCGTAGTGGTCGTCGTGGAAGCCGCGACGGGGAATGCCCGCCGCCCTCGCGAACGCATGCAACTCCTCATGGTCGCGGTCACTCACCAGGTGGCTCCAGTGGCGGCCGTGGAACCACCATCGGGGCTCGTCGATCAGCACGGCCATCGGCACATACGATCACATCGTGGCCACCTCCGAGGAAGCACTGCGCGATGCCTGGCGGCAAGTTGCCGGGCCCCACCGGACGGCGGCGATCGAGCGTCTGCTTGGCCGTTACCGCGAGCCCCACCGCCGCTACCACACGGCCGACCACATCGCCACAATGCTGAATGCGCTGCACGAGATCACCGCACATTGCAGCCCCGAAGCAGTGCCCCGCGACCCGGAGGCCGTCGTGCTGGCGATGCTGTTCCACGACGCGGTCTACGACCCCGCCGCACCGGGCAATGAGGAGGCCAGCGCGGTGCTCGCCGGTCGTTGCGCCGACGAACTCGGCTGGGCGCCCTACCGCTGCGGCCATGTCGAGCGCTTGGTGATGGCCACTGCCGGCCACACGGCCGACGACCCCGACTCCGCGGCACTCATCGACGCCGACCTGGCCGTGCTGGCCGCAGGGCCGTCGGCGTACTCGGCTTACGCCCTCGCCGTGCGGGAGGAGTACCACCACGTCGGCGACGAACACTGGGCAGCCGGCCGTGCCGTGGTGTTGCGCGGGTTCCTCGCGCGCGAGCACGTGTTCTGCACGGAATACATGCGGATGCATGCCGACCAACGGGCACGGGCCAACATGGCGGCCGAGCTGGCTACCCTCTCTTAGGTGAGCCCAAGTACGCAACGTGTCCGCCACGTCCTCACCCGCAAGCGGCACACCATCCGCGACAGCGTGGTGGTGGTTTGGCAGGTCGCGCGGGCGGTCACCCGCAACCGGTTCCTCCTGCGCCTCATCATCAGCGTGGTCGTCATCATTGCTGCCACCTTGTTCACATGGCGAACACTCGGCACGCCGACGGCGGACGGGCGTCGCTCGTTCGCACACAGCATCGTGGTCGCAGTGCGGTTCGTGGTGGTGCTGTCGCTGCAGTTCATCGTCGCCTCGTGGCTGTTCCGCACGTGGCGCGGCGATGCTCCTGAGCGGATCCGCCACTTGTGGCGTCATCTCGTGCGGCTTCTGCCGGCGTTTGCTCTGTGCGGCATGGTCATGGCCTGGTTCGATCACACCGCGGCCATGGCCGCCAAGGTCACGCTGGTCCGCTCGGCCGTCACGTTCGGGTTCTCGTACGCACTCTCGTATGCGGTTCCGGCCGCGGCGGTGTTCGGTACCGGGCTGCTGAGGGGCTTCCGGCACGCCTACCGCGTCTGGCGGGCGACGTTCGGCGCCGACCTGTTCGCCTGGTCCGGCGTATGGATGGTCAACGGGGCGATGTCGCTCGTGGCCGCGGTGCCCGACGCCCTCGACCTCTACTCCCCACAGTCATCCGGGAAGCGCCTGCCGTTGATCGGGCGCCTCGTCAATTGGCTCGTGGTCGTACCCACAGCGATCACCGCGCTGGCAATCGCATCGGCGTTCGCCACCGTCATCTTCTTCGCTCTCGAGGAGAACCGTGCGCCGGAGGGCTTTCCGAAGAGCCCCGTCGAGACCGTGAGTGGTCTACAGCTGGACGACTGAGTGCGTCAGTGCGCGCACGCGCATGCGCCGCCGCAGCCACCGGCTGGGCGTTGTGCAGCGGCGCTGGGCGCTGGGCTACCCGAGGCGCCCACGCTGGCAAACACCGACAGCAGGCGCACTGCACCCTCGTGACCGTGGGGGCAGGTGGCCGACGCCGACGCTTCGCTCATCGGGCGACGCTCTTCGAACACCTCATCGCACTCCCGGCAGCGGAACTCGTACAACGGCATGGCGCAACGATAGCCGCCACTCACCTTCTGGATCGTGCCGGTCTGTGGTTGACTGGTCGCCGTGACGAAGCTCGCGCCGACGACCGTCGAGACCAGGCCGATCCTCGAGGAGGTACTCGAGACCGGCGAGCCGGCCGCCGCGCACATCGTCAAGACAGAGCCGGGCGAGAGTGCCGCGGCGAAGGTGCTCGAAGCGCGCATCTACGGCACCCCGCTGGAAGCCTTGTGCGGCCATGTGTGGGTGCCCTCGCGCGACCCCAAGCAGCTGCCGATCTGTGAAGCGTGCAAGTCCGTCTACGAGATGTATCGGATGTTCAACGACGGGTTGAACGACCGGCCTGACGAGTGACCAACGACGCAGCGCAAGCCGCGGTCGGCCGCGTAGCTGTTACCGTGCCCGCCGTGCCGGCACCCATGTGCGTCCTTGGCGACTTCGCCTGGGACGTCCTCATCCGAACGAATTGCGAACTGCTGCGCGGCGGCGACACGTTCGGCGAGGTGATGCTCACGCCGGGCGGGAGTGCAGCGAACGTCGCGGTCTGGGCCAGCCGTGCTGGTTGCGAGACCCACTTCGTCGGCAAGATCGGGCGCGACCATTTCGGCGTGCTCGCCCAGGAGGATCTCGAACGCGAACGGGTGGCCGCTCACTTCGTCGAGACCGACGCCCACCTCACGGGTTCGGTGGCCGTGTTCGTCGATCACACCGGTGAGCGCTCGATGGTGTCGGGTCATGGCGCCGACTTCTATCTGCTCCCCCAAGAGCTGCCTCGCGAGATCATCCGCTCGGCGCGTCATCTGCACCTGACGGCGTGGTCGTTCTTCGTCGATCCCCCGCGCGCGGCTGCTCGTGCTGCGGCGCACCTCGCCAGTACCAGCGGAGCGACCCTCTCGTTCGACCCGGGCTCGTTCCAGATGATCGGCGAGATGGGTGTGGCCCAGTTCCTCGCCGTCACCCAAGACCTCGGCATCGACATCCTGCTGCCCAACAAGGAGGAGGGCGGGATGCTCACCGGTGGTCTCACCGATCCGGCGGAGATCGCACCGGCGCTCGCCGAACTGTACCCGGGCGCGCTCATCATGCTGAAGCTCGACGCGGATGGCGCACTCGTGTGGCAGGACGGCATTGGCACGCACATTCCTGCGGGCACGAACAATCTCGTCGATGCCACGGGCGCGGGCGACTCGTTCGCGGGTGGATTCCTCGCGCACTACCTCGATAGCGGCGACGCAGTGGCCGCGGCGCGCTACGCCACCAATATCTCCGCGTGGGTGATCGAACGGCTCGGTGCCCGACCCGAGCCCGACGCCAGGTTGCGCGCCGCGCTCCGCCGCCGCTGACCACAACAGATGGTCCGAAACCCGCTGGTGCGGATCGAGCCACGTCCGTAGCCTCGCCGGGTGACCCTGACCGCCGCACCCGCGCCGTTCACCCACCTATCGGCGAACGACTGGGTGCGCTGGGCCGCTCCGGGGCTGGTGTGGGGCACGTCGTTCTACTTCATCGCCGAGGGGCTCGATGCCTTCCCCGCAGCCGTCATCACTCCGATGCGTGTGCTGTTCGGGTTCCTCACGCTCAGCCTCGTGCCCGCGGCGCGGCGTACGTCGATCGAGCGCGGCGATCGGTGGCGCATCGTGCTGCTCGGAGTGATCTGGATGGCGATCCCGTTGTCGCTGTTCCCGTTCGCAGAGCAGCACGTGTCGTCCAGCGTCACGGGCATGCTGAACGGGGCGACACCCATCTTCGTCACCACCGTTGCCGCCTTCATGGCGCGCACGCTGCCGCACATCGTGCGCATCGCCGGCCTGTTGATCGGCCTCGCGGGGATCGTGCTGATCGCGCTGCCCTCGAGCGGTGAGGGCGACAGCTCATGGGCCGGAATCGGGATGATCTTCGTCGCCCTCGTGTTCTACGGGTTCGCGCTGAACGTCGCTGTGCCTCTCCAGCAGAAGTACGGCGGCCTGCCCGTGCTGTGGCGCAGCCAGGCCGTCGCCCTCGCGCTCACCGCACCGCTCGGTCTGGCGAACGTGGGCGACATCCACTTCGCGTGGCACTCGCTGTTCGCGCTCGTCGCCCTGGGCGTGTTCGGCACCGCGCTCGCCTACCTGCTGATGGTGAACAATGTCGGCCGCCTGGGCAGTTCGCGGGCGTCGGCCAGCGTGTACCTCATCCCGGTCGTGGCGCTGCTGCTCGGCGCCCTCGTGCGCGACGAGTCGGTCGCCGTGCTCTCCGTCATCGGGTGCGCCGTGGCGCTCGTCGGGGCATGGCTCGCCGGCCGCCACGTGGAGTGATCCAGCGGCGGCCGGCGAGCGCGCCGGGTGCGATCACACCGCAGCGAGCGTCACCCAATCGACAGGACCGGCCGCAGCGATCGCACCGGCGATCTCCGCGAACAGATCGGCGATGTAGTCGGCACTCGGGCGGTTGTTCGTGCTCCAGGCCATGTGGAGCGTGGCTCCGGCGGCGTCGGCACTGAGAGCGTCGGCCCGCACGGCAAGCGCCACGAAACCCGCAGCATCGGACGCGGCGTCGAACGCGCATGCCCCGCTCGTACCCTCGGCGGCGCACTCCATGCTCGTGTTGCCGAGCGTGGGCACGATCTTGGTGGCACTGCGACGTCCCGACTCGGTGAGCCACCGGTAGGCATCGTTCGTGCGCCACGGGATGACACGACGGGCCTCGTCGGCCTGCGGGGCCGGATCGTGGCAGATGGCGATGCTCGGCCGGCCGCACACCGACTTGGCCCTCGCGATCTCGCTCGCGTAGATGGTGTCCACATACGCGGCCGTGCGCAGGGTGCGCTCGCAGTACATGACGGTGCCGGCGATGGTGGTGATTCCACTGGCCCTGGCCGCCGCGATCCAGTCACCCGAGGCCGTGCAGGCGCCCGACAGCGAGGCCGGGGCATGCCCGAACGCTGTGCGGAAGTCAGCGGCCATCTCCGCCAGGTGCAAGGTGGCGGCACGTTGGGTCATCGAGGCGACATCGGCGTGCAGGCCGAACTGGTGCCCGCTGCGCTCCAGGTCGTGCAGTCGATCGGTCACCGACGATGGTGCCGTCGACAGATGCTCCAGCATCGCTTCGTCGAGGCTGAACGTGAGAGCGATGTCGTACAGGTCGGCGGCGGCGGCCATCTGCCCGATCGTGGCCAGTTCGGCCGCGGGGTCGGCACTGTTCTCCACATGGATCTCGAGCGCGATCTGCAGGGTGCCGGCCGCGGCCGCAGTTGCAGTTGCGGCGGCCGGCGCGGTGTCCGGCACGGTGACCGCCGTGATGCCCCCGACGGTCGCAGCCGAGAGAAGACCGGCAGTGAGGATGCGGTACATGGTGATGTCCTTTCGTGTTGAGTTGGTTGCACGTCAGCATCGAGATGCACCCTGTCACCGGCCTGGGGAAGTTGTGAGGGGTCTGTGAACCCGCGACCGACAGCGGGTTGTTACAGTCGGCAGGCAATGGCGGGATGGCCGGGGTTCCGGTGGGTCGGCGACGTTCTGTCGGCCGAGCACGGCACCCCGCCATGAGGAGCAACCGATGACGACGACCGACTGGGATGTCACCACCGACGAGGGTTTCGCCGCCTTCTTCGCGGCGACGTTCGATACCGCCTACGCGTACGCCGCACACTTGTGCGCGAACGATCCTGCCGGTGCTGAAGCACTCGTGCGCCTGGTGTACGGCTTCGCCCGCCGCCATGCCCGAGAGGGCCGCGTCGCCACCCTCTCCGGGCCGGCGATGCGCTCGGCGATAACGAATGCCTGGCGCGACGGTCAGGGCGACCCCGACGCCCCGCTGCCCACGACCGAGCCGTCACGGATCAACAGTGAAGTCACACCGCGCCCCGGTCTCTACGAGAAGCTGTTCGCCGAACTCGTCGGCGCTCGGATCAATCCTTGGGCGGCCGACCCTGATGCGACCGTTGCGATCGACGCCGACCCCGGGCGCAGCGGCAACGATCGCCGGGTTCCGTTGTACCGGGTGGCCGCGTACGCCGTGCTCGCCGGCGTCATCCTGTTCGTCCTCGCGATCACGCTTCGCGACTCGGGATCCTCCCCCACCGTCCCCACCACGCCCTCCACGAGCGCGGCGAGCACC
>JAYRWH010000050.1:0-17724 GCA_041918155.1 Ilumatobacteraceae bacterium
CAACAGCGAGCAATCCGAACTCACCGGCGCCGAGCAGATCACGCTCAACCCGTATGCCGTGGCCGTGCTGAACGGCGACGTGGACAACCACGCCGACATCAAGGTCAACCACGGCCTGCGCATCGCCGGCCCGATCACCACGGATGCCAAGGTGGTCCCCGCGGTGATGGCGCTCCACGCCACGAAGGGCGCGGATCTGGCCGAATCGTTCCGCCGCACCGTGGCCGAATTCGAGGGCAGCGTCGCGATCGGGGCGGCCTCGGCGGACTCGCCGAACGAGGTCTTCCTCGCCCTGCGCGGCAGCGGCCAGGCGCTCTACGTCGGCCTCAGCGACGACATGTTCATCGTCGCCAGCGAGCCCTACGGCGTCGTCGAGGAAACCACCCACTACCTGCGCGTCGATGGCGAGACGCCGTCGCCCTCGGGCAGCCGCGGGCAGGTGTTCGTGCTCGACGGAGCGCTCGGCGGCCAGCTCGCCGGCGTGCGCCGCATGGCCTACGACGGCAGCGACCTGCCGATCAGTGAGCACGAGGTCGTCACCGCCCAGGTCACCACCCGCGACATCGACCGTGGCGACTCACCGCACTTCCTGCTGAAGGAGATCGGCGAGGCGCCGAACAGCTTCCGCAAGACGCTGCGCGGCAAGATCGTCGACACCGCTGACGGTCTGCGCGCGGATGTGGGCGCCCGCGCCTTGCCGCCGGGCATCGCCGCCCGTCTTGCCGACGGCAGTATCACCAAGGTGCGCGTGATCGGTCAGGGCACTGCCGCCGTGGCCGGGCGCAGCATGGCCGCCGTGCTCGACGTGCTCACCGACGAGACGCTCGATGTCGACGACATCACCGCCACCGAGCTCTCCGGCTTCCACCTGCGCCTCGACATGGCCGACACGCTCGTCGTCGCCGTCAGCCAGAGCGGTACCACGACCGACACCAACCGCACGGTCGATCTCGCCCGCGGGCGCGGCGCCGCCGTGCTGGCGATCGTCAACCGGCGCAACAGCGACCTCACCGACAAGGCCGATGGCGTGATGTACACCAGCGACGGCCGCGACGTGGAGATGAGCGTCGCCAGCACCAAGGCGTTCTACTCACAGGTGGCCGCCGGTGTGCTGCTGGCGTGCGCGATCGCCGAGGCCACGGGCAAGGGCAGCGCGGCCCGGCGCAACGAGGTGCTGCGCTCACTGCGTGAGCTACCCGATGCGATGCAGGAAGTCATCGCCTGCCGGCCCGAGATCGGCGATGCCGCCCGCCGCTATGCGCCGTCGAAGCGCTACTGGGCGATCGTCGGCAACGGGCCCAACGTGGTGGCCGCCGAAGAGGTGCGGATCAAGCTCAGCGAGCTCTGCTACAAGAGCATCGCCTGCGACGTCACCGAGGACAAGAAGCACATCGACCTCTCCAGCGAGCCGCTGATCCTCGTGTGCGCGGCCGGCCTGATGGGGGGCACCGCAGACGATGTCGCCAAGGAGGTCGCGATCTACAAGGCGCACAAGGCCACCCCGATCGTCATCGCCACCGAGGGCGACAGCCGCTTTGCCGGCGCGTCGGCGGTCCTCACCGTGCCTGCGGTCGATCCTGCGCTGGCCTTCGTGTTGTCGGCGATGGTGGGCCACCTGTTCGGCTACGAAGCCGCCCTCGCGATCGACGCGTCCGCCCGCCCCCTCCGTGAGGCGCGTGAGGTCATCGAGCACGCACTGGGTGTCACCGAGGACGGCGACGAGGTGGTTTCCTTCGTGCGTGGCCGCATCGGCGTGCACACGGAGAAGTTCTTCGACGGGCTGCGCACCGGCGGGTATGACGGCCACCTCGAGGCCTCGACCGCGGTGCGCCTCACCGGCCTGCTGCGCGACCTCGCCAGCGACTCGCCGCTGGAGGCGTATCAGCGGGCTACCGGCAAGATCGCCACCCCGGGCGCCCTCGTCGACGATCTCACGGCCGCGCTGACGAGGGCGATCGAGGAGCTCACCCGCCCGATCGATGCGATCAAGCACCAGGCGAAGACCGTCACCGTCGGCATCAGCCGCAACGACGAGGGCGTGCTCGACCGTGCGCTCGTGCAGTCGGTGCTCACCGCCGGTGCCGGGCGCGACCGGCTCAGCTACCGCACACTCAAGGTGCTCGCCGATCTCGATCCGGCCGTCGAGGCCGTTGTCGGCTACACCCGCTACGCCATCGAGGGCGACCCCGCACGCGAGGCCACGATCACGATCGTCGATCGCGGCGGCCTGTCGCGCGACGTGCCCAGCCGCGTCGAGCGCAACCCGCAACTGCGCGGTACCAAGCGGCGGGTGGCCAGCGAGAAGGAAGTGCTCGTGGCGCGCGGCCGCAGCGACGGCCGCACCGTGATCATGGTGCCCGAGGTCAAGGCCGGTGTCGCCACCGGAATCACCCTGCTGCATGTGCGCTTCCACGATCGCCTGCCGGTGGCCGCGATACGCGGCGTGCTGCAGGGCTACGACCGCCGCTACGACCGCCTCGTCGACTGGGTCACGGAAACCGAAGGCGCGTTCCGCGAAGATCTGCTCGCTGACATGCCCGTGGCCGACCTCTTGATCCTGCCGATCTCCGAGGTTGCGGATCACTGGCGCCAGTCCTGAAGGAGCTGTCATGACGATCAAGGGCATCGGTGTCGACGCCGTCGACATCGAACGTTTCCGCACATCGCTGTCGCGTACGCCGACGATGCGCGAGCGTCTGTTCACCCAGGTGGAGCTCGAATATGTCGCGCCGAAGGCGGATCCCGTGCCGTCGCTCGCGGCGCGCTTCGCCGCCCGTGAAGCAGTGATGAAGGCGATGGGCCTTGGGCTCGGCGCATTCGGGTTCCACGAGGTGTGGGTGGAGCGCGTCGAGTCCGGCCTGCCCGTGCTGAAGATCACCGGCCGCGCCCTCGAGTTGGCGGTGAACCGCGGCATCACGTCGTGGCACGTCAGCATCACCCACTCCGACCTCATCGCCATCGCCTACGTCATCGCCGAGTGACCCGGTGGGGGCGGCGGGCATAGGCTCGCGGTGTGATCCCGATCGTCACCCCGCTGGAGATGAACGCGGTCGACGCCGCCGCCACCGAACCGGCCGACGTGTTGATCAGCCGGGCCGGCGCTGCGGTCGCCCGGGCTGCGGTGCGAATGATGGGCGGCACGTACGGGCGCACCGTGCACGTGATCGTGGGCAAGGGCAACAACGGTGCCGACGGCCGCGTGGCCGGGCAACTGCTCGCCGCCCGCGGGGTGCGCGTGTTCGTGCACGACGCAGCGACGTGCCCGAGAACGCTGCGCCCGGCGCACCTGGTGATCGACGCCGCCTACGGCACCGGCTTCCGGGGAACCTGGTCGCCTCCGGACGTGGGTGCGATGCCAGTGCTCGCCATCGACATCCCCAGCGGCGTCGATGCGCTCACCGGTGAGGCGAACGGCCCCGTGCTCGCCGCCGAACGCACGGTCACGTTCGCCGCGCTGAAGCCGGGCCTGCTCGTGCCGCCTGGCAGTGAGCTCGCGGGCGCGGTGGAGCTGGTCGACATCGGGCTCGGCCTCGGCGTTGAAGCCCGCTGCCACGCCTGGCTCGTGCAGGCCGACGACGTCGCCGATTGGGTCCCCGACCGCGCCGCCGACGCGCACAAGTGGCGCGGCGCAGTGCGGGTCGTCGCGGGCAGCCCGGGGATGACCGGCGCGGCCTCGCTCGTGTCCGGCGCTGCGATGCGCGCCGGTGCGGGCATGGTGCATCTGTCCTCGCCGGCCACGATGGTGCCGAACGCCCCGCCCGAGGTCGTGCAGCGGCCGCTGGTGCAGCGCGACTGGGCCGACGAGGTGGTGGCCACGCTCGGGCGCTTCCACGCGCTCGTCGTGGGCCCCGGGCTCGGACGTGCCGACGACACCTGCGAGCAGGTGCGCCGCCTCGCGCTCGCCGCGCCGCTGCCGCTCGTGCTCGACGGCGACGGCCTGTTCGCGATGGCCTGGAACGCCGACAGCGCGGCCGCCGTGCTGAAGCGGCGCACCGCGCCCACGGTGTTGACCCCCCACGACGGCGAGTATGCGCTGCTGCACGGAGCGGTGGTTGGGCCCGACCGGATCGTGGCTGCTCGCCGCCTGGCCGTCGAGACCGGTTGCGTGGTGCTGCTGAAGGGCCCGGCGACGGTGGTGGCTGGGCCGGACGGACAGGTGCTGGTGGTGACGGCCGGCGACGCCCGGCTGGCGACGGCAGGTACTGGCGATGTGCTCGCGGGCGTCATCGGCGCGCTGCTCGCCGCTGGGCTCGACGCGGCGCACGCAGCCGCGGCGGGCGCGTGGTTGCACGGCCGAGCCGCGACGCTGGCGCCCTCGCGGGGCATGGTCGCCGGTGACATCGCGGGGCACCTGCCCGAGGTGGTGGCGGCGTTGGGCGGGGTGTCGTGAGTCGTTGGGCGTGGGCCGAAGTCTCGCCTGCCGCGATCGAGCACAATGTGCGCGAGATCGCCCGCGTGGTGGCGCCCGCGGATGTGTGGGCCGTGGTGAAGGCCGACGGCTATGGCCACGGCGCGGTCCTCGCGGCGCGTGCCGCGCACGCGGGTGGCGCCACGGGGCTGTGCGTGGCGCTCGTGCAGGAGGGTCTCGCCCTGCGCGAGGCGGGCATCGAAGGGCCGATCCTGGTGCTCAGCGAGCAGCCGTCGGTGCAGACCCGCGCCGCCATCGATGCCGGGCTGCAGCTCACCGTCTACAACCCGGCCGGGCTGCAGGCGATCGTCGATGCCGGCGGAGTTCGCCACCCCGTGCACCTCAAGGTCGACACCGGCATGCGTCGCGTCGGCGCCGAGGCGGCGGTCGCGGTCGAGATGGCCTCGTTGATCGCAACGTCACCGGCGACCTTGCTCGCCGGTGTCTTCACCCACCTGGCCATCGCCGACGAACCGGACCATGGCTTCACCGATCACCAACTCGACCGCTTCGACGGGGTGATCGAGGCGATCCGCGCTGCCCGTATCGAACCCGGGCTCGTGCACGCGGCCAACTCGGCCGGAGCGCTGGCCCACCCGCGGGCGCGCTACGACCTGGTGCGCGCCGGGATCGCGATCTACGGCATCTCTCCGGGCGCCGGTGTCGATCACCTCTGTACCGGCCTGCTCCCGGCGATGGGGCTGAAGGCGCGGGTGGCGCACATCAAGCGGGTGGCCGCGGGCGAGCCGATCTCCTACGGACTGCGGCACACGTTCACCCGTGACACCACGGTCGCCACACTGCCGCTCGGGTACGCCGACGGCGTGCCACGACGGCTGCACTCGGTGGGTGGCACGGTGCTGCTCGGCGGTGTCGAGCGGCCGATCACCGGCGTGGTGACGATGGACCAGACGATGATCGATTGCGGCGACGACGAAGTGCAGGTTGGCGACGAGGCGGTACTGCTCGGCGAACAGGGCAGCCGATCGATCACCGCTGTGGACTGGGCGGCACGGCTCGACACGATCGCCTACGAGATCGTGTGTGGAATCTCGGCGCGCGTCGAGCGGCGCCCCGTCTGAGCACGCCCGTTCGGCCGCGCCTTCAGACCGCGGCGCGATTGGAGAGCCCGGCGATCAGGTCCGGTCCGCGGCGCAGGAGGATGCGATCTCCCAGCCGTAG
Source organism: Ilumatobacteraceae bacterium (assembly GCA_041918155.1). Taxonomy (GTDB): domain Bacteria; phylum Actinomycetota; class Acidimicrobiia; order Acidimicrobiales; family Ilumatobacteraceae; genus UBA668. The sequence continues at coordinate 5,591 of JAYRWH010000050.1, forward strand.
GCCGAGCGACCAGATGGCGTAACCCCACGCCGCGCCGCTGAGGGCCAGCAGGTAACGCCAGTTGCCGTCACCGACGATCGCCGGCACCAGGATCGGGGCGAACAGCACCGACACCGAGACGAGCGCACCCATGATGGAGGCGCCGTACGAGCACCCGTTTGCGCCTGAGGGGCGGCGGAACGGGTTGTCGCCGTCGGCCATCGGCAGCGGCACCCAGGCCGAGACGAACACGCCCACGCCCAACAGGCACAGCGCCGCGGCGGGTACGAGCGCGAGCGCGAGACCGACCTCGGACCACTCGCCCGACACCGCCGCGACCGCGGCCACGGCCGCGACAGTGGGGACGGCGACCGAGACGGAGAACGCCAACGAACGCGCGCGCAACTGCGTGCGCCCGACGCGTCCGGCGGCGACGAATTCGAGCCACAGGGAGGGGCTGTCGAATCCGATGATGTTGAACGCGTTGCCAGCCATGAACATCAGCCCGAGGAAGCCTGCGAACACGGCCTTCGGACCGATCTCGGCGTGCCCGGTGCGCATCACCTGCAATAGCGCGAAGCCGACGCTCATGACGGTGGAGATCACCAACTGGGTGCGCTTCATCGGTGAGCGCCACTGGTAGCGCCACTCCTTGGCGAGCGCGGCGCTGGGGCCATCGTGGGCGCGAGCCCAGATCGCTCGCTCATGGCGCGTGCGCCCGGCCTCGTGGCGGGCGCTGCCCACCAGGAGGCGTGCGGTCAGCCGCGCCCAGGAGGCGACAAGGACGAGGCCGGTGGCGAACAAGGCAACGACCCACGGCAACGCGGCCAGCGGATCGCCGGCACGCGCGTGCAACACCGCGCGGGCGGCCCACCCGGGTGGGGTCCAGGCCATTGCGTCGATGATCGCGTTCCCGTGTTCGTTCTTCGACGCCTCCATGATCGGGCCGATCGATTGCGAGCCGAACCACAGCGTGACACCGGCCAACGCGACCACGAGCACGCTGAGATCGCGTCCGCGGCGACTGCGGTTGGCGAGGCCCATGAGGGCGGCGACGGTGCGGGCCGCGCCGAGGCCGAAGACGAACAACGCGGCCATGGCCACGAGTGCCACCACCGCTGCAAGGGGGCCGGACCACCCGGCGACGACACCGCCGAGCAATGCGATGCCGAGGGCGATCGTCGGCGGAGTGCTGACCGCCGCGCCCGTGAGGACGGCAGCGAGCTGGCGGCCGTCGAGCGGCAACAGAGCAAGTCGGGAGGGGTCGACCGTTTCGTCGGCGCCGCCGATGAGCAGTGGACCGAAGACCCATGCGACAGCGATCAGGGTGTACCCGAACGTCAGCACTGCCCTGCGGTCGACGGTGGAGGAGCCGTGCATGGTGGCGAACGTGACGAATCCGGCGACTGCGGCAGCGCCGCTGAACACGAGCGACAGCACGAACATCGGCAAGCCGCGGCGGCGCAAGGAGTTGCGGGTGATCGTCCAGCGCAGGCCGGCGCCGATGACGAAGAGGCGCCTCACCGCCGACCGGCCCGGCTCATTGCTGCAGCCAGCCGAGGTTGCCCCCTGGCGTGACCGGGGAACCGACGGCTTCGACGAAGGCATCCTCCAGCCGCCTTCCGTCGCACACGTCCTCGATCGTGCCACTGCGCGCGATGCGGCCGGCGGCCACGATGGCGACGTGATCGCACAGTCGCTCGACGGTGTCCATCACATGGCTGGAGAACACGACCGTGCCGCCACGCGCACGAAAGTCGGTGAGCACCTCGGTGATCGTTCGTGAAGAGATCGGATCCACCGATTCGAACGGCTCGTCGAGGAACAGCACGCGAGGCGCGTGCAGGATGGCCGCGGCGAGTGCCACCTTCTTGCGCATGCCGGTCGAGTAGTCGGCCACGAGCGTGTCGGCATCGTCGTCGAGTCCAAGGGTCACCAGTAGGTCGCCCGTACGGCTGTCGACCACATCGCGGTCGATGCCGCGCAGCAAACCGAGATAGGTCAACAGCTCGCGCCCGGTGAGCCGCTCGAAGAGGCGCAGATCGTCGGGCAGCACGCCGATGTCGTCTTTCACCGGCGCCGGATCCGGCCACACCCAGCGGCCGAGCACGGCGACGTTGCCTCGATCCGGCCGGGTGAGCCCCACCATCATGCGGATTGTCGTGGTCTTGCCCGCGCCGTTGGGGCCGACGAGCCCGTAGAACGACCCCGCGGGGATCGACAGGCTGATCTCGTCCACCGCGACTTTGTGGCCGAAACGCTTGACGAGTTGCTGTGCCTCCACGACCGGGACGCTGTCCGTCGGGGTCTGGTCCATCGCTCAGGTCTAGCATTCATCCAGCATGCTGCACCTCCGCGCCGCGACACTCGCCGACACGCACGCCATCGCCGCCGCGCTGGCCGGTGTGGCGCGCACGGGCGATCTGATCGTGCTCGCCGGTGAGATGGGCAGCGGCAAGACGGCGTTCGCCAAGGGTTTCGCCGCCGCGTTGGGTGTCACCGAGCCGGTCACCTCGCCCACGTACACGCTCGTGCACAGCTACGACGCCGGCAAGATCACGCTCCACCATGCGGACGTCTACCGCCTCACCACGCACCACGAAGTCGCTGACCTGGCCCTCAACGAACTGCTCGAGTACGACGGCATCGTGCTCGTGGAGTGGGGCGATGTCGTGGCCCGCGCCTTCGGCGACCATCTGATGGTGCAGCTCGAACCGGTGGATGACGACGAGCGCGCGCGCCGTGTCACGGTCAGCGCCACGGGTCGTTCATGGGCGTTGCGCTGGGAGCGCGTGGAAGCCGTGCTCGCCTCGTTCGAGACCTGAGTGGACCCCGCGTGACCTTTCCGCTCAGCGTCAGCTTTCCCTTCGACCAGATCCACGCGCCGCAGGAGTTCGTCACGCTCGACGCCGTGCGCGAGATCGCGACCGCGGCCGAGGGGGCCGGCTTCTCCTCCGGATGCGTGACCGATCACCCGGTGCCGTCGTACCGCTGGCTCGACAACGGCGGGCACTACGCGCAGGACCCGTTCGTGGTGCTGTCGCTGGTTGCCGCGGTCACCACCCGGCTCGGGTTGCAGACGAACATCCTCGTGCTGCCCTACCGCAACCCGTTCCTGACCGCTCGAGCCGTCTCGTCGCTCGACGTGTTCTCCGGGGGGCGCGTGATCCTGGGGGTCGGCACCGGTTACCTCAAGCCCGAGTTCAAGGCGCTCGGTGTCGACTTCGATGCCCGCAACGATCTCGCGGACGAGTACCTGCGCGCACTGAAGGCAGCGTTCACCGGTGACGATTTCGCGTTCGAGGGCACGGGCTACAGCGCGGTGGGCAACCGTATGCGCCCGGCGCCACTGCAGCAGCCGCACCCGCCGTTTCTCGTGGGCGGCAACAGCAAGCGCGCGTTGCGCCGCGCCGTCGAGCTGGGCGACGCGTGGCACCCGTTCATCGCGCCGTTTGCGGTCACCGCTACGGCCCGCACCGCGTCGCTGGAGAACATCGACGATCTCGTCGACTCGATCGCCTTCCTGTGCGACCACAGCGAGAAGGTGGGCCGCGCCGAGCCGCCGAAGGTGATCGCGTCGAGCACGTTCCGGGTGGCTCCGGGATGGAGCGCCGAGGAGGCGATCGACCATTACGGCCACCTGCGCGAACTGGGCGTGCACGCGTCCGGTGCGAGCATCGCCGCCGAAACCCGCGCCGAATGGTGCGACCAGGCCCGCCGCTTCGGCGAAGAAGTGATCGCCCGCCTCGACTGAGGGCCACCGGCAGGCGGCGGATCGATGCGACCGGACTCCGTTGACAGAGGCCGGAGGCAAGCGCACTGTTGGGGAATGACCGCCAGGATTGTGGCGTCGGCGTGGATCGCTCTGGTGGCGGTGGCCGCGTGCTCCGATGGCGGTCACGATGGCGGCACCGGGGGCACGCTGACGTCCGCGCCGACGGTCAGCAGCGGAACGAGTGAAATCACGGTATCGGCGACCACTTCGCCCGCGTCGTCGACCTCGGCGCCGGATTCGTCGGTGCCGGATTCGTCGGTGCCGGCCGCCCGAACCGCGTTCACCCTTCCAGCCGGATTTGAGTACCCGGAGGGAATCGCGTATGACCCTGAGACCGGCCGCGTGTACATCTCGTCGCCCAACTCCGGTGGGGCGATCGCCGTGGCCGGTCCGGGCGCGACGGAGGCTTCGATCTGGTTGCCCGCTGGTGAGGAAGGACGTGTGGCGACGCTCGGGATCGAGTTCGGGCACGGCAGCGTGTGGGTCGTCGATTCGTTCTCGGTGTTGCTCGAGTACGGGCCTGACGGCACGCTGCGATCGTCGCACCCCACCAAGAAGGGCTTGAACGACGTGACAGTCGGGCTGGATGGCGTCTACGCATCGGGACCGGACGCCGCGATCTACTTCCTTCCGTTCGACGCGGCCGATGGCAGCGAGATGCAGTTGATCGACCTTGCTGCTGCCGCCCCCGAACTGACGGGCCAGGGATTCAACGGGATCGAGGCCCTCCCCGACGGCACATTGATCGCCGGCCAGTTTGCCTGTTGCTCGCTGTATCACATCGATCCGCGTATGCCGTCGGCGAGGGCCGTCGACCTCGGTGGTTCTACGTTCGTGACGAGCGACGGGATGAGTCTGCTCGGCGACTACGACCTGTGGATCACGAACGGGTTCTCGCGGGATTCGGTGGACCGCGTGCACTTGTGCCCTTCCTACGACTGCGGAACGGTGACCTCGGGTGCCGTCGATCCCAACCTGTCGTTCCCCACTGATGTGCAGGTCATAGAGGGAGCGGTGTTGGTCGTGAACTCGCAGTTCGACAACGGTGGGGGCCTCGGCAACGGCACACCGACCAAGCCCTTCTCGATCTCGGTGCTCCCGTTGGCCGCCTCTTCGTGACCGGTGCTCCGCGCGTCGGTAACGCGGCGGTCTCGACCTTCGGGCTGGCACAATGGTCGCCGAATGCTGATCCTAGGTATCGAGACCGCAACTCAACAGGTGAGTGTCGCCATCGGCGGGCACGAGGGCGTGCTCGGCATGTTCGAGGTGTCACGCGGGCGGCGTCATGCGGAAACGCTCGTCCCCGCGATCGAGTTCGTGTGCAAGCAGGCCGACATCGAGATCGGCGAGTTCGGTGCGATCGCGGTCGATGTCGGGCCGGGGCTGTTCACGGGCATGCGCGTCGGCCTTGCCGCAGCCAAGGCGATCGCCCAGGCGTTGCGCCTGCCGATGATCGGGATCAGCTCGCTCGATCTGTTGTCGTTCCCCCTGCGCCACGCGGACCGCACGATCGCCGCGGTGATCGATGCGCGCAAGGGTGAGGTGTTCTCCGCGTTCTACCGGCCGGTGCCCGGAGGCGTGCAGCGGGTCACCGAGCCGCGGGTAGGCGCTGTCGATGATCTCGTGGCCGATCTCATCGCCCGCGGGCAGAACGTGCTGTGCGTCGGCGACGGCGCGCTGCGTTACCGCGAGGAGATCGCGTCGTGCGTGAACTGCGACTTCGCGGAGCAGTTCCTGCAGTTCCCCTCGGCCGCGCCGCTCGTGCAGCTCGCCCACGCCCGCGCGCTGCGCGAGGACTGGGTGAACCCGTGGGAGATCCAGCCGATGTACCTTCGGGCGCCCGACGCCCAGATCAACTGGAGCACGCGGCAATGAGCATGCTCGCCAAGCTGTTGGGGCGCGACGGCGCGGGGCTGGAGGTCGAGCCGCTGCGCAAGAAGCACCTACCCGACATCATGCCGATCGAGCAGGCGTCGTACCCGCGCCCGTGGACCCCCGGTGTGTTCCAGAGCGAGCTCGAACTCGCCCGCCGTGGCGAGCGCCACTACCTCGTCGCCCGCGACGGCAACGAGGTCGTGGGCTATGGCGGGGTGATGTTCGTCGTCGACGACGCGCACGTCACCAACATCGCCGTCGCCGGCGAGCGCCGTCGGCAAGGTGTAGCCACGCGCTTGCTCGCCGAGTTGGCGTGGGAGGCCATCGCCCGCGGCTGCCATGCGCTCACGCTGGAAGTGCGCATCAGCAATGTCGGTGCGCAGGCGCTCTACCGCGAGTTCGGTTTTGCCCCCGCCGGGGTGCGCAAGCGCTACTACGAGAACATCGAGGACGCGATCGTCATGTGGTGCAACGATCTCGCGCTACCCGAATACCGCGAGCGGCTCACGGCGCTGAGCCCAGAGGCCCGGCGATGAGTTTCGACGAGAACACGCTCGTGCTCGGCATCGAGACGAGCTGCGACGAAACTGCCGCCGCGCTCGTGATGGGTGGCTACGACGTCGTGTCGAGCGCGGTGAGCACCCAGGTGGATCTGCACGCCCAGTTCGGTGGTGTGGTGCCCGAGGTCGCCGGCCGCGCCCACCTCGACCTGCTCAACCCGATGATCGCCCGTGCGATCGTCGAGGCCGGGGTGGGGGAGGAACGCATCGACGCGGTCGCGTGCACCGTCGGGCCGGGCCTCATCGGGGCGCTCCTCGTCGGCGTGTCCGCGGCGAAGGCGCTCGCGCTCACGTGGGGCGTGCCGTTCATCGGCGTCAACCACATGGAGGCCCATCTCTACGCGGCGTTCCTCGAAGACCCGACGCTCGAGTTCCCCCTGGTGGTGCTGCTGGTATCCGGCGGGCACACGATGCTCATCGAGATGCAGGGCCACGGGCAGTACCGCCTGCTCGGCCAGACGATCGACGATGCCGCCGGCGAGGCGTTCGACAAGGTGGCCCGTTTCCTCGGGCTGGGGTACCCCGGCGGACCGGCGATCGACCGCGAGGCCGAGCTCGGCGACCCGGAGGCGATCGCCTTCCCGCGGGCGATGCTGCACGACGGGCTCGACTTCAGCTTCAGCGGGTTGAAGACCGCGGTGATGAACCATGTGCGCAAGCATCCCGACGTGTCGTCGGCCGATGTCGCCGCATCGTTCCAGGCGGCCGTCGTCGATGTGCTCGTCCATAAGGCGCGGCGCGCAGCGCTGGAGGTCGGTGCCCGCGGGCTCGTGCTCGGCGGCGGGGTGGCGGCCAACTCCCTGTTGCGCGAGCGGTTCCTCACGGCGTGCGCCGATGCGAGCATCCGAGGCTTCCTGCCGAGCCCGGCGATGTGCACCGACAACGCGGCGATGATCGCTGCCGCCGGGTGGCACCGGCTGCGCTCCGACGGGCCGAGCGCGCTCGACTGTGGCGCGTACCCCAATCTCCGATTGACGTTCTCGTGAGGAGGGTCTCGTGAGCGCCCGCCTCGACGCATTCGTCGTCGCCGTGCCCGGCCTCGAGCCGCTCGTGCTCGCCGAGGTGCAGAGGTTAGGTGTCCGCCCGGCGCACGCGGTGCGCGGTGGGGTGGAGTGCACGGTCACGTGGCCGCAGTTGTTCGCGATCAATGTGCGCTGTCGCGTGGCGACTCGTGTCCTGGTGCGCCTGCGGCGGTTCAAGGCCGACGGCTTCCATTCGCTGGAGAAGGGCCTCGGCGCGGTGCCGTGGAGCGAGTGGCTGGTCGACGACGCAGGCGTGCAGGTGTCGGTGACCGCTGACGCCGGCTCGAAGCTGTACCACTCTGGCGCGGTGGAGGAACGGGTGCTGGCCGCGCTCGACCGGCCCGAGGGTGAGCAGCGCGTGTTCGTGCGCGTGCTCAACGATGTGGTGACGGTGAGCCTTGATGCGTCGGGCGATTCCTTGCACCGCCGCGGGTACCGTGGTGCGGCGGGCAAGGCACCGCTGCGCGAGACGTTGGCCGCCGCAGTGGTGCTCGGTTCGGGGTGGGACTTGAAGTCGCCGCTCGTCGACCCGTTCTGCGGTTCGGGCACGATCGCGATCGAGGCCGCCATGATCGCCCGGCGGATGGCGCCCGGCCGCAACCGCTCGTTCGCGTTCCAGGTCTGGCGGTCGTTCGACGCCGACGGGTGGGAGCGGGTGCTGCGCGGGGCCGACGGCGATGTCGTGGCCAAGTGCCCTCCGATCGTGGCGTCGGATCGCGACGCGGGTGCGTGTGCGGCTGCAGTGGCGAACGCCGCGGCGGCCGGTGTGGGCGGCGACATCGAGGTGGCCCAGCGTTCGGCGAGCGAGCTCGTGTTGCCGGCGCGAGCCGGATGGCTGGTCAGCAATCCGCCGTACGGTCACCGGGTCGGCGACGGCGACCTGCGCAACCTCTACGACCGTTTCGGCGCCGTCCTGCGCGAGCGGGCGGCGGGGTGGCACGTGGCGCTGCTGGCCTCGGCGGACACCCCGGTCGCTCGCTTGCACCTGCCCCTGCGACTAGAGCTGGCTACCACCAACGGCGGCATCGAAGTGGCGCTGCAGACCGGCGTCGTCCCCGCGGCCTGACCGCCCCGTGCGAGTGGCTCGTCCCCGCCCCGAGTGCCAGGAGCGTACCCGAGTGCGTGACAGCACGCAGGGTGTCACCAGGCACTCGAAACGTGGACGCGGTGGGCTGGCACTCGCACCGGTGGGCTGGCACTCGCACCGGGGACGGGCGCACCCGGTACCGTGGCGGGCCGTGAGCCCCCTGCGCATCGGTAGCTTCCAGCCCGCCGCACCGGTCGTGCTCGCGCCGATGGCCGGCGTCACGAACGCGCCGTTCCGCACGATGTGCCGCCGCTTCGCTCCCGGCCTCATCTATGTCAACGAGATGGTGATGGCCACGGCGGTGGTGCACGGCAACATCAAGACCGAGCGGATGATGGCGTTCGCCGCCGACGAACAGCCGCGCAGCCTGCAGGTGTACGGCAGCGATCCGCTCATCCTCGGCGAAGCGATCCGCAAGCTGTGCGCGAACGATCGCGCCGACCACATCGACATCAACTTCGGCTGCCCGGCAGCGAAAGTCACCCGTAAGGGCGGCGGCGCGGCGGTGCCGGCCAAACCCAACCTGTTGCGGGCGATCCTGCGCAGTGCGGTCGCAGCCGCGGCGCCGTACGGCGTGCCGGTGACGATCAAGTTCCGCAAAGGCCTGTTCGACGACCTGCTCACCTACATCAGCACCGGTCGCATCGCCGCCGAGGAGGGCGTCGCCGCGATCGCCCTCCACGCCCGCACCGCCGAGCAGCACTATGCGGGCGCCGCCGACTGGAATGCGATCGCGGAGCTGAAGGCGGCCGTGCCGGAGATCCCCGTGCTCGGCAACGGCGACATCTGGGAGGCGGCCGATGCAGTTCGGATGATGCGCGAGACCGGGTGCGACGGCGTGGTCGTCGGCCGTGGTTGCCTCGGCCGCCCCTGGCTGTTCCGCGACCTGGTCGACGCGCTGAGCGGCCGCCCCGTGCAGCCGGCGCCGCTGCTCGGCGAGGCCTGCACCGTCATGGCCGAGCACGCCCGCCTGCTCGCCGGTCACATGGGTGAGGACTTGGCCCTGCGCGACTTCCGCAAGCACGCGTCGTGGTACCTCACCGGCTATCCGGTGGGCGGTGAAACGAGGCGCCGGTTCTCGATGGTGAGCAGTCTGGCCGAACTCGACGACCTCATCGCCGAGGTCGACCCGGCCAGCACGATCGTGCCCGGTGGCGAGCGCATCCACCGCGGCCACACGAACGGCCCGATCCGCGTCGTCCTGCCCGACGGCTACCTGCAGCACCTCGATGACCTCACGGTGCCCGACGACGCTGCGGAGATGGCGGTGAGCGGCGGATGAACGTGATCCTCGCGTCCGGCTCACCGCGCCGCCACGAACTGCTCGGCCAGCTCGGGTTCCCGTTCATGATCACGGCGCCCGACATCGACGAGACACCGCGGCCGGGCGAGAACCCGGTCCACTACGTGCGCCGCGTCGCGCTCGCCAAGGCGCTCGCGGTGGAGGCGCCCGACGACGCACTCGTGATCGCGGCCGACACCACGGTGGAGATCGACGGGGAGATCCTGGCCAAGCCGTACGACGCCGACGAGGCGACGCGCATGCTGGCCCAATTGTCGGGCCGCACCCACCGTGTCCACACCGGAGTCGCGATGCGACGGGGCGACGACCGCGCCAGTGAAGTGGTGACCAGCCTGGTGACGTTCACGACGCTCACCCCCGAGATGATCGAGTGGTACGTCGCCACGGGCGAACCGCTGGACAAGGCGGGGGCCTATGCCGTGCAGGGAATCGGCGGGGTGTTCGTGCAACGGGTGCACGGCAGCGTCAGCAACGTGGTCGGTCTGCCCATGCACACCGTGGTGCGGCTCGCCGGCGAACTCGGCGTCACGCTGGTGGGCTGAGCCTCCACGTCGCCACCACGGCGCCATCGACGCGCAACTCCGCTGCCACCACGCCATCGGGTACCCGCACGCCGGCCATCGGGCCGGGCAGGCCGTCGCCGAAACCCACCAGCGGGTGCACTTGCGGCGCGACCGTCGGGTCGGCGAACGTCAGCACGAGGAACGCCTGATCCGCCGTAGCCGAGGAGTCGGCCACGGCCACCAGGAAGGTGTTGCGGCCCTGGTGTAGCGGCAGCAGTAGTGGGAGCGGCCCACCCATCATGGAGCTGCACACCGTGCCGGTCGCGGCCTCCACGCACGCCTCGAACTGGCTCTCTCCGTGCCACGTCGCGATCAGCGAATACGCCTCGCCGTCGCGCGAGTTCCCGGAGTCCAACGTCACCGAGGTGGCGATGGAACTGTCCAGGGGGTTCGGGGTGCGGGCCGCGGCAGCGACGACTTCGTCCCATTCGTCGTCGGTGGCGGGGCGGATGGAATCGGTGAGCGCCAGCGTGGCCAACTCGTCGCCGGGCCCGATCACCACGATCAACCGGCCGCCCTCCACCCACGCCACCAGCGTGCCCGCGCCCGAGCCCAGCAGGTCGGGCGCCGCGCCGTCGCCCACGACGAGCGCCGTGGTGCCACGCACCCGGCGTTCGCGGCCTTGCGGGAACAGGAAGTGCAGCATCGGCAGCATCGTCTCGTGCGCGGCGGGGATGGAGGCCAGCGTGTGGTCACCACCACCACCACCGTCACCGGCGCTGGAGTAGCGCACGAACACCAGGTTCGCGGCGGGCACCGCGACGTCGCCGGGGGTGAGCGCCACGTCGAGCGTCGCGCCGAACTCGACCATGCTGCCCACCGGGCGCATCCCGGCCAGTGCTCGATCGTCGGTGATCGCGGGCACACCATCGCGGACGGCGACCACCTCGGCGAGTCGCAGGGCGGCCTCGCGGTCCAGGTTGTAGGCGTTGAGCGTGAACATGCGGCCGTCCACCGGCCCGAACATGATCATGGTGTCCGTGCCGTAGGTGTCGACCGTGGCCGGGGCACCCTGCACCTGCGTGGCGGGGTTGGCGATCGGCCCGGAGTCGTTGCTGGCGCCCACGGGCTCGGACCAGAACGTCGCCACACGACCCGAATACCCGGAGTTGAACGTGATGTGGGCGCCCGGGGCGGCGAACACATAGCCGACGACGTCGTGTAGCCCCGAGAACACGGCGCGCCCGTCGGTACCCACCGTGCCCAACCCGGCGGTCGCCAACTCGCCCGGCGCGGCGTCGAACACCAGGTGGCCCTCCAGCGTGGGCAGCTGGCGCCGCAGGGGATGGAACGTGAGCACCTGGGCCGAGCGGCCGGCGCCCGACAGCGGTAGGAGGGCACTCACCACCAGCGCCGCCGCCACCAGCAGCGCCAGCAACCCCATCGTCACGCCCGGCACGGCGGAGTGGTGCACGACCGAGGGCACCGGCCCGATTGCGTCAGCGGGTGCTGGGCTCCCCTCCGCCGGCGCGCCGCCGAACGCGGTGGGGTCGAACTCGATCAGTTCGATCACCTCGAACACCGGGCGGCCAGCGTCGCTCACTCGGGCAGTGTGGCACGAACATCTCCGTTAGCACTCTCATGTCGCGGTTGCTAACGGGCCTCCGGAGCGCGTAACCTGGCACTCAACCCGGTCGAGTGCTAACGCTCGTCCGGTTACCGATCCACCACCGAGTGCACTTGCCAACGGAGGCCGCACCCATGAATCTGAAGCCCCTCGATGACCGCATCGTCGTCAAGCCCAATGAGGCTGAGCAGACCACTGCGTCGGGTCTCGTGATCCCCGACACCGCCAAGGAGAAGCCCCAGCAGGGTGAGGTCCTCGCGGTCGGCCCCGGCCGCTGGAGCGACGACAAGGGCGCCCATGCCCCGCTCGACGTGAAGGTCGGCGACACCGTCCTGTACAGCAAGTACGGCGGCACCGAAGTCACCGTCGATGGCAAGGATCTGCTGATCCTCACCAGCCGCGA
>JAYRWH010000051.1:0-12572 GCA_041918155.1 Ilumatobacteraceae bacterium
ACCAACACCCCGGCGTCCGCGTACGACCAATTACACGCCGCCATTCCCAAGGCCCGCGGCGTGCGATGCCCATCACGCCCGAACACCCGCGCCTGCTCCGCATGAGCGAGCAACAGGGCGGTCGCGGACTCGGCCTCACGACGCACCACATCCAAATCACGCAACACCGCTTCGAGCGCGGCGGGATCCATCCCCCGCACCTCCTCCACCGACGGCACCACCAGACCCATACCCACACTCAAGCAAATGGGTGTTACGTAGTTTCCCTGGTCGCGTGCTGAGGCTCAGGCGGCGGGGCTGAGTTCGACCTGGTAGCCGAGGCGTTGGAGTTGGTCGACGAGCTGGCGGCGGCGTCGGTCGGGGTTGTCGTTGCGGGCGAGGTAGTCCGACCCGAGTTCGGCGTAGACGGTGCCCTCGGTGAGTAGGTGCCAGCAGATCACCAGGATCGTGTGCGCGACGGCGATCAGGGCTCGTTGCTGACCGCGGCGTTTGGCGATCCGCCAGAAGCGCACCGCGAGGTAGCAGTCCTTCGAGCGTGTGACCGACCAGGCGGCCTCGACCAGCGCCGAGGACAACCACGGGTTCCCTGTGCGGGTGTGGGTCGAGCGGTGCTTGCCGGCCGACTCGTTGTTCCCCGGGCACAACCCCGCCCACGACGCCAGATGGCCTGGTGTGGGGAAGCAGGTCATGTCGACACCGATCTCAGCGATGATGATCTGTGCGGTCTTGATCCCGACGCCCGGGATCGTCAACAACCGGTCCCGGGCTTGGCCGAAAGGGACGATCATGTCGTCCACCCGGGCGTCCAGTCGGGCGATCGCTGCGTCCAAGAAGTCGATGTGGGCCAGCAGCTCGCGGGTCATCATCGCGTGGTGCTCGTTGAACCTGCCCGGGACCGCACGCCGCAGATCTGGCATCTTGGCTCGGAGCCTCCGTTTGGCCATCTCGGCCAGCCGTTCAGGATCGCGTTCGCCGTCGCAGAGCGCGTCGAGGATCAGCCGACCCGACACGCCCATCGTCTGGGAGACCACCGATGACAGCTTCACGTTCGCGTCCTGCAACACCTTGTCGAGGCGTTGCACCTCACGAGTGCGCTCCTCGGTGAGCTGACGCCGATAACGCGTCACCTCGCGCAGCTCACGAATCTCCGTCGGTGGCACGAAGCTGCCACGCAGCAGACCGCACTCCAACAACTGGCCGATCCACGTTGCGTCGTTCACGTCGGTCTTGCGGCCCGGCACCGCCTTGATGTGCCCCGGGTTCACCAACAACAACTCGAACGGCTCGCCGTCATCGAGGACATGCCACACCGGTTTCCAGAACACCCCGGTCGCTTCCATCGCCACCGACGTCACCCCGCACTCGATCAACCATCCGCGCATCTCACGCAGATCGTGTTCGAACGTGGAGAACGTGCGCACCTCAGTCGTGCGGACCTGACGGCCCACGCCCGGTGTTCGCACCGCGGCCACGACTGTCTGCTTGTGCACGTCCAGACCGGCACAGCGGTCGATCAGCACTTCCATCGTCGCCTCCTATTCGCAAGGCCCGGCGAGGATCATCAACTGAAGAGGGTGTTACACGTGCTCGCAGCACAATCGCAGACACCTGCAGATCCTCCCGTCATGGTGTGACGCGGGCTCACCGCACCAATCCCATTCCCGACGTCCCCGGGCACCACCCAAACTTCATCCCCGCAGGCGGGGGCGGTCAAGCCCCCATTATTGGTGTGACAAGGAAGAGGGGAGCCGCTACTCCAGCGCGGCGCCGGCGGCCGCGAGCGGCGGGCGGCACCCGGGGATGTCGATCACCGCCTTGCCGAGCGCGCCGAGCGTCGCCCGCAACGGCGCCACTGGAGTGCCGCGCGAGGCGAGGAACTGGCAGTACCAGCCCACGGCGTCGGCCATCAAGCACGGCTCGTCGACGAGCACCGAGGCGGCGAGTTGGCCGGCCAAGAAGGGAACCGGCATCAGGGTTCCGGCAGCATCGTCAGGGAACTCGGCGTGGTTCGGGCACGGTCGCGACCCGAACACGGCGTCAGCGCGTCGGACCACCGCCTCACTCGAGCGCCGAGCCAACTCGTCGGGCCGCGCGCTGAGCGACACGGCCACAGGCAGTTGCGATGCGACGGCGGCACCAGGTTGCATCGCCCAGCCCGCGGCACCCAACATCCACCCGTAGCGGCCCATCTCTCCGAAGCCGCTCCCGGCGGCCACGACGCCGGCGCCCTGCCGCGTCGCGGCATCGATCATCGCCAGGGCTGCAGGAAGGCACGCGGTGGAGGTGCCATGCACTATCAGACCCTTCACATCGGCGGCCGCAGCGAGCGCGGCCTCGACATCGGCGACCTGCACATCGGCACCGAGGTCGAGCACCGACCACCCTTCGACGGACAGCCCGAGGCTGGTGAGGCGGGCCGCGAACGTGTGTCGTTCACCCTCGGGCGCGGCAATGATCACCGAGCCACGATGGGCCATCGGCGGACTGGTGGGCCATACCTGGTCGAGCACGAAGTCGCACACCCGGGTGGCAGCTTCCTGATCGGCCGCGGTGATGCAGTTCACATGCCACAGATCGCGTGCCTCGCGCAACCCCGGCAGGAAGAGCGCCGTCAAGACCTCGGCCATCGGCAGGTCGTGCTGGAGTTTCTCGCGGGCGAGGGCCAGCGCCTGATCGAAGTTGCCGCCCAGCGCCAACTCGCGAGCGTGGCGCGCTGACTCGGGGGTGACGACCGCCCGCAGACGACGCCTGGACGACGACGGCTCGCTCACGGGTGTGCAACCTCCTGGGAAACGGAGATGCGTTCACAGGGCGCTGCAACCCGCGGTCCCTGCGCTTTCACCACGCTCAGAGACTACTCGGCACTCTGCGTGGCCCCCAAAGGGACCGCTGCCTCAGATCACGACCTCGACGGTGGCTCTCGGGGCGATGCACAAGCCCCAACACGGAGGTAGCGCCGCGGCGTCGGCCTGCCCGAGGAGCTCCACCGCCGGCAGCCCCGGCTCGCACGCGGCGACGACCGCGGCCGGGGTCGCATCGGGCCGGCGAACGACCGCCCAATGGATCCGCAACCCATCGGGCCAGTCGACGCAGCCACCCGAATCAGTGTTGATGAAGTCGCTGGCGCCCGACAGCAGGCGGGTCCACATCGAGTCGACATCCTCCGAGTGGCACGCAATGACCGCCCCGGCACCGACGACGACCGTGTCGGTCGTCGCTTCGGTGAAGCCAAACCGGGCGAGGAACGCATCGTTGGCCGCGACCAGGCGGCGGTCGGTGTCGAACACGGCTTCGGCCAACTCGTCATCGAGCAGATCGAGCACGACGTCGGTGACTTGTTCGAGCTCCAGCCAGGGCTCGAGCACGAACAGGTGCTCCAGGCTGTCGTACAAGCTGTCGCGAGCCACCCACGCGGCGCTGAATCGCTCGACGCGCTCCACGGCCTGGGCGATGCCGGCGGCGAGCTCCTCGATCCGACCGACTTCCTCCTCGGTGTACGGCCGACCACCGGTGAAGCGGGCGGCCGACAGAGCACCGCGAACCTTGCCCTGGGCGCTCTTCACGGGTGTGGAGACGAAGGACTGCACCATCAGACGATCGGCGTGTTCCTTGAAGCGCTCCGGCAGGAAGCGGATGGCATCGTTGACGCTCACGTGGTGCACCGCGACGGTGCGTCCCTCGAGCATGTGCGTCGACCCGAATGCGTCGGCAACGCGGATCATCGTCGACATGTTGAAGGCCTCGATCACGGCCCGGCGGGCAGGGTCGGGATCGAACGAGGACATCGCCTGCAGCCACACCCCGTCCTCGCTGAACAGGTGAAGCGCCGACATGTCGCCCACGTTGGTGGCCAGCCAGCGGGTCACGAGGTCGAACACCGGCTGCGCCGTGAGCATGCACGATTCGGTGAGGGTGGCCATCTCCTGCTCGATGGTCAGCACTGGGTGCGACTCGTCGTGCGGCGCTTGGTGCGAGGCAACGTCCCTCGCCGCCAGGCGCGCCTTGAGGACCTTGACCGCGGCCTCCGAGATCTCGTAGCCGGGGCCCACCCGCACGGCGACCAACTCCCCCGACCGCACATAGCGATATGCGGTCTGGTAATGAACACCGAGTTCGCGTGCCGCTGACTTCAAGTTCAACTCGTATCTCCCGCTGCGAAGAGAACGTCGTGCACAGATAGTTAACCACACCAATCAACAGGAATTTCGCGGAGCACGCTCAAAAGATCACTGAGCGCGGTTGCCCGAACAAGGTCGCGAGGCCGCATGGGCGGGGGCCTGTGCGATGATCAGCGCCATGAATCGTCACCGCCTGCTAGCACTCGCCACCAGCATCGGCCTCGTCGTCGCGTGCGGCAACGAGCGGGCCACCACCGACGCGCCGGCCACCACGGCCGCTGCCGGCGCCGCGAAGCTGACCGAGGTGGCGATGGAGGACATCAAGTACGACACCACCCGCCTCCGCTTCGCCGTCGGGCAACCGGTCACGTTCCGGTTCACCAACAACGGCCAGATCCCCCATGATGCGTTCATTGGCGACTCAGCTGCCCAGGCCGACCACGAGCAGGAGATGCAGTCGATGGGCACCATGGACATGGGCCATGGCAGCCACGGCGACGGCGATGCCGTGACGGTTCAGCCTGGCGAGAGCGGCGAGCTGACGTACACATTCGACGCCCCGGGCACGTACGAGATCGGTTGCCACCAGGCCGGCCATTACGCGGCGGGCATGAAGATCATGATCACGGTCGACTGAGTGATGTCCGCCGGGCCGGCCTTCGGCTCACCCGGGGCCGGCGACGAGCCCGACCATCGTGAAGCCGTGCAGTTGCGGTTGGAGTGCACTTCGACCTCGGCGCGCTCGGCCGCGTCGGCGCGCGGGTCGTTGGTCGAGGCCGTGTCGGCACAGGTGGCGTAGAGTCGCGACGCCATGGCCAGCATCCCGCACCGCATCCGCCAACTCGTCGCCGAGCAGGCCGACACGGTCGTGTTCACCCATCTCGCACTCGACGGCAGCGAGGCGTCGTTCACATGGGCCGAGCTCGATCGGCGCTCCAGCCAGCTCGCCGGCGCGCTGCGCGACCGCGGCTTGGGGCACGGCGACCGGCTCGGCATCGGGCTGCGCAACTCCGTGCAGTTCGTGCTCAGCACGTTGGCCGCCTGGAAGCTCGGGGCGGTGCCGGTGCCGGTGCGCTGGGACGTGCCCGAGTGGGAACTTGGACGGCTGCAGGAGGTCGTCGCGCCGAAGGTGTTCCTCCACACCGAGGACCTGCCGTGGATCGACGCCACGACCGCCAGGGACGTCCCCGCCCTCGACGACGCCACCTCGCCACACCTGAACGGCATCTGCAGCAGCGGCTCGACGGGCACGCCGAAAGTGATCGTCACCGAGCGCAAGGGCGAGTACGACGCTCGGCTCGCCTCGCCGTTCATCGAGGCCTGGTCTCCGGTGCCGCGGCCCCAACGCGTTCTCGTGCTCGCGCCGATGTATCACACGAACGGGTTCTCCACGTTGTTCAGCCTGCTCAACGGCGACCAGATCGTGCTGCTGGAGAAGTTCGACGCGGCCCGCGCCGTCGACGCGATCGAGCGCCTCGGCGTGTCCACCTTCACCGCCACGCCCACCATGCTGCAGCGCATCGCCGACCTGCCCGACATCGATCGGCGCGAACTCTCCAGCCTGCGCTGGATCCTGCAGGGGGCGGCGCCGATGCCGCCCTCGCTCGTGCACCGCTGGATCGGGCTCATCGGCGCGGAGAAGATCGTGATGACGTACGGGATGACCGAGGGGCTCGGCCTCACCGGCCTGAGAGCCGACGAGTGGCTCGACCACGAAGGAAGCGTGGGGCGCGGGTTGCGCGAGACCTACATCCGCATCATCGACGGCGAGGGCATCGACCTGCCGGCCGGCGAGATCGGCGACATCTACTTGCGCTCACCGTTCTTCGGTGGCGTCAGCTACCTCGGCACGGCTCCCACCATCCCGAGCACCGACGACGGCTTCCAGACCGTCGGCGACATGGGCTACCTCGACACCGACGGCTTCCTCTATGTGGTGGATCGCCGGGTCGACCTCATCATCAGCGGTGGCGCCAACGTGTACCCGGCCGAGGTGGAGTTCGCGTTGATCGACCACCCCGAGGTCGCCGACGTGGTGGTGATCGGGCTGCGCGACGACGAGTGGGGACGCCGCGTGCACGCGGTGATCGAGCCGCGCGACCACGCCGCGCCACCGACTGCGGAGGAGATCATCACCTACGCGAAGGGGCGCCTCGCGCCCTACAAGGTGCCCAAGACCGTGGAGTTCGTGGAGGCCGTGCCGCGCAGCGCGGCGACAAAGGTGAACCGCCGCGCGCTCATCGACGCCCGCGGCGGCTGAGCGATGGTGCAGACTGCACGCATGGGCTACGAGGTACATGTCGTGGTGACGCTGCAGAAGCCACCGAGCGAGGCGTTGATGAAGGAACTCGACCACCACTTCGGTGAGGCCACGCACGCGCACGGCACCAAGACGGTTCAGCTCAGCGAGCACGTGTCGATGCCGAGCGAAGCCGACGCGATCGGGTTCGTGCAGGCCCTCGTGCTCGACACCATCCCCCAGGGCGCGAAGATCACCTCGATCTCGGCCACCCCGGCCTGACGGGCCGGTCGTCTACGAGTAGCGGGTGGCCACGCGGCGGCGGTGGTCGGTGACGCTGCCGAACAGGCTGCGGTTGAGCGTGGCCCGCTTCAGGTAGGCGTGCACCCCGCTCTCCCACGTGTAGCCGATGCCGCCGTGCAGCTGCATCGCCTTGCCGACGACTTCCACGGCGGCCGCGCATGCGTACGACTTCGCCATCGAGACGGCCGTCGAGGCATCCCGGGCGCCAGCGACGTGGGCATCGATCGCCCCGGTCACGAGCACACGGGCGACCGCGTTCTTCACCGCCATGTCGGCGCACGCGTGCTTCACTGCTTGGAACGAGCCGATCGCGCGACCGAACTGCTCGCGCACCTTCACGTACTCGACGGTGGCCGTCGTCATCGCCTCGCTGATGCCGAGACTGTCGATCGCGATGGCGAGCGCGCCACGGTCGCGCAGGTACTGCACACCGTTCACGAGCGGGGTCGCGTCGGCGCCGGCGAGCACGACGGAGTCGGCGGTGATGACGCCGAACGAGCGGGTCTCGTCGAGCAGCGGCTGTTCCGTCACGGTGATGCCGACTGCGGTGGTCGGTAGCAGAACGACGGCGGGCTGCGGCGTGTTGGCGACGAGCAGCACCGACTCGGCACCGGGAGCGTCGGCAACAAACTCGGCGCGGCCGTCGAGGCGGATGCCATCACCGCGTGCGGACACAGTAAAGGCGCGTGGCTCGTGGCTCACGGCCACGCACCGGCCGCCGGCGATGGCGCGCAGCAGATCGTCATCGTCGGTCGCGGCCAGTGCGAGTGTCGTGCCGAGCAGCGACACGCCCGATGCCGTGCGCCCGATCTCCTCGAGCACGACCGCGAGCTCGGCGAACGTCGCCCCCGAGCCGTCGCAGAACTCGGGCACCTCCAACCCGGTCCAGCCGGCCTGCACGATCTGGGCCCAATCGGCTGCGCCGCTCGCGAGCAGGTCGCGCGCGACCGCGCGCAGCTCGTCGTGGAACTCGGCCAGGTCGCTCACTACGCCGACCCTGCGGGCTCGCGTGGCAGGCCGAGGCCGCGCTCGCCGATGATCGTGCGCTGGATCTCACTGGCACCGCCGGGGATCGTCCACTCCCACGAGCCGATGAAGTCGAGCACCCACATGCCCGACTCCCATCCGCTCGACTGCGACTTGCGCAGATCGGTGTGCGCGGCGAGCCCGGCCACCTCTGCGGCGTAGTCCGTCATCCGTTGCAGCAACTCGCTGTAGTACAGCTTCACGATCGAGGCGTCGGCCGGGCCGGCGCTGCCCGCCTCGGAGCGCTCGACGAGATCGCGGCACAGACCGCGCAGGCCGGTCAGCTCGGTCTCGAACGCGGCCAGGCGATCGAGCACGAGGGCGTCGCCGAGCAGGCCACCGGCGCGGCACGTATCGAGCAGCCAGCGGAAGCCGTTGGCCAGGCGCTCGGCGAGTTCCAGCATGGTGAGTCCGCGCTCGGTGCTCAGCGTGGACTGCGCGACCTGCCAGCCCGCGTTCTCCGCGCCGACGAGGTGCTCCGACGGGATGAACACGTCGTCGAGGAACACCTCGCAGAAGTGCGAATCGCCGACGGCGTTGCGGATCGGGCGCACGTCGAGGCCGGGTGACCGCATGTCCATGAGGAAGTAGGAGATGCCGGCGCGCTTGGGCGCATCGGGATCGGTGCGAGCGAGCAGCAGGCACCAGTCGCTGTGCAACGCACCGCTGGCCCACAGCTTCTGGCCGTTCAATACGTAGCCCTCGCGTCCGGATTTGGCATCCACCGCACGCGCGGAGGTCTTCAGCGCGGCGAGGTCGCTGCCGGCCTCGGGCTCGCTGAACCCCTGGCACCAGATCTCGCCGTCGAGGATCGCTGGCAGGTGACGTTGACGCTGCTCGTCGGTACCGGCCGCAAGCAGCGTGCCCGCGGCGTGGTGGATGGACACGAACGCGAGCACGAGGCGCGGCGCGTCGGCCGCGGCCAGCTCTTGGTAGAGGACGGCCTGCTGGGGCACGGGCAATCCACCGCCCCACTCCTTGGGCCAGTGCGGCACGGCCCAGCCGGCGGCGCGCAGCTCGGCGAACCACGCCTTCTGGAAGCGCACGAACTCGGCCTCGGGCACACCCGTCTGCGCCGCGCGCCAGCCGGCGGGCACATGAGTACGACACCACTCGCGCACCTCGTCGCGAAAGGCGGCGAGGTCAGTCATCGAACAATCCTGACAGGCCGCGCCGCCCGACTACCCTGGTGAGCGCCTCGCGCGATGCCGACAGGCCGAACGGAAGGCGGCGCAGCGGTTGGCTGTGGCGCGAGAGCCACGACACGACCGTCTCGTCGCAGAAACCGATCGCGGCATGCAGTTGGTGGGCCACGCGGAACACGATCTCCGCGGCCTCGATCGCCGCGACCCGCAGCGCGAGCGCGTCGGCGAGTGCGTCCGGGCGGCCCGCACCGATGCTCCACAGCGCGTACTTGGCCAGCTCCTCCAGGCCGACGCGCTCCACCTCGGCGTCGGTGAGCTGGAACTGCACGCTTTGGAACGACGACAGCGTCTGGCCGAACTGGCGGCGCTGCACGACGTACTCGCGGGTGACGAGCAGGGCCCGGTCGAGCATGCCCAGCAGGGTGAAGCACGGCAGCACGAGC
Source organism: Ilumatobacteraceae bacterium (assembly GCA_041918155.1). Classification (GTDB taxonomy): domain Bacteria; phylum Actinomycetota; class Acidimicrobiia; order Acidimicrobiales; family Ilumatobacteraceae; genus UBA668. The sequence continues at coordinate 9,275 of JAYRWH010000051.1, forward strand.
GCGAGGGGCACGTCGCTGCTGGCCGCACCGGCGGCGGACCAGGGGTCGAGGTCGAGCCCGGTGACGAACGCCGAGTAGCGCGGGGCGACGGTGGAGGGGCGGGCCGTGCCCGCGCTGGCGCGCCCGTCGAGCGTGAGCGCGGCCCAGCGCCCACCGAGGCCCGCCACGGGCGCGGCCGGATCGTGGGCGGCGACGACGAAACCTCCGAGGATCCGCGCGGCGACGGGGTAGGGCGTGGCCCAGTGGCCGGTGGCGCGACACAAGGTCGCCGCGGCCTCCAGCTCGTCGGTGCTGTTGCGCGGGTCGAGATCCCACGCGCCCAGCTCGGCGAGCACCGGTGCGACGAGCGCCTCGCGTTCCTCAGGCGCGCGCTCGGCGCGCTGCACGAGTTCGTCGCCGCCGGCGGCCTCCAGCGCCCGCTGGGCGAGGGCCCCGTACTCGATCGCTTCGGCGCTGAACTCGGTGTCCATCAGCGAGCCCCCGCCTGGCTCACGAGCGTGCGGGCCATGAGGATGCGCTGCATCTCGATGCTGCCCGACGACACGGTGGACGCCTGCGCATAGCGCCAGTGATCCTCCACCGCCCGGCGGAACTGGACGACTTGGCCGGCGTTAACCGCGCCGTTGACGATCTCCATCAGCACCTCGGCTGAATCCTGATCGAGCTTGGTGACGGCGATGCGGTAGGCCGCGGTGTCCGAGGGGCTGACCCGCCCCGTGCTCTGCAGCGCGACGACGCGGTAGGCGAGCAGGCGGGCGCGGCGGCAGTGGACGAGCATGCGTGCCCAGCGATCGTGCAGTTCCGCCGGCAGGGTGTCCCACGCGTCGCCGAGCACGGCGGGTGCCATCCGCAGCAGTCGCTCACAGCGGGCGTAGCGGGCGATGCCGAGGCGCTCGAACGCAAGCACCTCCTGCACCATCGACCAGCCCTCGTCGATCTTGCCGAGCACATCGGCTTCGCTGACGCGCACGTCGGCGATGAACACCTCGTTGAGGTGGTGCGGGCCGAGCATGGTGGCGAGCGGGCGCACTTCGATGCCCGGGCGGTCCATCGGCACCAGGAACACGGTGAGGCCGTGCTGCTTGCGCTCGGTCGTGCTCGTGCGCGCGAGCAGGAAGATCCACTGCGCCATCGTGGCGTACGAGGTCCAGATCTTCTGGCCGCTCACGAGCCACTCGTCGCCGTCACGGCGGGCGGTGGTCTTCAGTGAGGCCAGGTCGCTGCCCGCATCGGGCTCGCTGAACCCTTGGCACCAGATCACCTCGCCGCGCGAGATCGGCGGCAGGTGCTGCGCCTTCTGCGCGGGCGTGCCGTGGCGCATGATCGTGGGGCCTACCCAGTTGACGCCCATGTACTGCGCGCCGCGGGGCTCGTGGAACGCCCACATCTCCTCGCGCACCGCGGTCTGCTCCCACGGCGAGGAGGCGCGGCCGCCGTACTCCTCGGGCCACGCCATGCAGAGCAGACCGCGCTCGGCGAGCGTGCGGCAGAACTGCTGGGCGGTTTCCAGATCGGCGGGGTCGTGAGTGAACGCCCCGAGGTAGTCCGCGGGGATGTGCTCGCGGATCAGGCCGCGCAGCTCGGAGCGAAGTGCGGACGTCGCGGCGACCAGGTCGTAGTCCATACGGCCACCTGTTCTAGCGCTTTGCGTCCCGCGGCGGGGCACCGAAGATGGAAGCATCGTGCTCATGAACGACGGCCCGATCGATCCCTTCGCCGCATTCCGCCTCGATGGTCGCGTCGCCATCGTCACCGGCGCATCGTCGGGGTTGGGTGTGGCCATCGCCCGCGCGTTGGCCGGCGCGGGCGCGCAGGTGGCGGTCGTAGCGCGCCGCCGCGAGCGGCTGGAGGCGCTGGTCGGCGAGATCGGCGGCGGCGCCGGGGCGTTTGCGTGCGACCTGCTCGACGACGACGCAATCCAAGCCGTGGTGCCCGCCGTCGCCTCTGCGCTGGGGCCACCGGAGATCCTGGTCAACGCCGCCGGCGGGATCGACGGCGTCCACAAGGCCGAGGTGGATCCGCTCGACTCGATCCAGCGCACGATCCAACTCGACCTCGTCGCGCCCTACCGGCTGGCGCAGCTCGTGTTCCCGCACATGCGCGAGGTCGGGCGCGGCTCGATCGTCAACATCTCCTCGATCAGCGGGCACGTCGGTATCCAAGGCATCCCCCAGGCGTCGTACGCCGCGGCCAAGACCGGCCTCTCCGGGCTCACCCGCGAGTTGGCCGTGCAGTGGGCGCGTCACTCCATCCGGGTGAACACGGTGGCGCCCGGCTTCTTCCGTAGCGAGATCACCGCCGAGTCGTACGACGACCCGCGCCAGGTCGAGTGGCTGCGATCGCATACGCCCCTGCCGATCGACGGCGTGCCAGAGGATTGCGTGGGCGCGGTGCAATGGCTGGTGAGCGACGCCGGCCGCTACACCACCGGCCAGACGATCATCGTCGACGGCGGCTGGACGGTTCGGTAGCGCGGGGCGGCAATCGCCACCCATCCGGCGGGGGCGGGGCCTCTGGGCCACCGCCCAGAGCGACACAACGTCTGGGCGGTGACCTAGAAGCGTTGGGGAGCGCCACGTACCGCCCACCAAGTGCCGGTAGGTGGCAGGGCAACGCTCCCGGCGACAGCACCGCTCTCATCTACTCTGTCACACCCCCTGCGTACGGTTGTTCGTATGGATGTCGGGCGTATTCGCTGGTTGATCGAGGGGGGCCGGTTGCCCGATGTCGATGCCTGTCGCGCCGAGTTGGCCGCGATCACGTCGGTGCGGGCGATGCTCGCCCAGCGCGAGTTGCGGGTGACGCAGCGGTTGGATGAGCTGTCGGCGGATACCGAGGGTGAACTGGCCGCGCACACCAAGTCGACGGCCTCTCGGGCGTCGAACGTGCGTAAGCGCAAACAGGCGTGTGACGACGTCCCCCAGTTGGCTGACGCGTTGGCCGAAGGCGAGACCACCGAAGCCCATGTCGACGCGGTCGCGCGAGCGCTCGCCGATCTGTCCGCCGCGGATCGGGCCAGCTTGGCGGCCCACGGGGACGAGATCCGCGCCAAGGCCGGCTCGTCGGACGAGTCCACGTTCCGCGACTGGCTGGCCCGCAAGGTACGCGAGGTCCGCACCGAGGACGGGCTGCGCAGGTTGGAGCGCCAGAAGGCCGCCGCCCGAGCCAAGACGTGGCTCGATCAGGACGGCATGTTCAACCTGCACGCCAAGTTCGACCCCGAGACCGGCATCGGGCTCAACGGCCGGCTGCGCAACACCATCGAAGCGATGTTCCACAGCGGGCCTCCCGACGGGGC